>NZ_JBFAZJ010000001.1:0-672788 GCF_040681715.1 Streptomyces sp. NPDC051582 | reverse complement strand
TGGATGTCCACGATCAGCAGCGGCAGCTCCAGGGAGACCGCGAGCCCGATCGTTTCCGACTTCAGGGCAACGCCGGGGCCCGAGGTGGTGGTCACGCCGAGCGCGCCGCCGAAGGCCGCGCCGAGGGCCGCGCCGATGCCGGCGATCTCGTCCTCGGCCTGGAAGGTCCGTACGCCGAAGTTCTTGTGCCGGCTCAGCTCGTGCAGGATGTCCGAGGCCGGGGTGATCGGGTAGGAGCCCAGGTAGAGCGGCAGATCGGCCTGCCGGCTCGCCGTGATCAGGCCGTACGACAGGGCCAGGTTCCCGGAGATGTTGCGGTAGGTGCCCGTCGGGAAGGCGCGGGTCGCCGGGGCCACCTCGTACGAGACGGCGAAGTCCTCGGTGGTCTCGCCGAAGTTCCAGCCGGCCCGGAAGGCGGCCACGTTCGCCTCGGCGATGTTCGGCTTCTTCGCGAACTTCTGCCGCAGGAAGGTCTCCGTGCCCTCGGTGGGCCGGTGGTACATCCAGCTCAGCAGCCCCAGCGCGAACATGTTCTTGCTGCGCTCGGCCTCCTTGCGGGAGAGCCCGAAGTCCTTCAGCGCCTCGACGGTCAGCGTGGTCAGCGGCACCTGGTGGATGTTGTAGGCGCCCAGCGAACCGTCTTCCAGGGGCGAGGTCTCGTATCCCACCTTCGCCATCGGGCGCTTCGTGAATTCATCGGTATTGATGATGATCTCGGCGCCGCGCGGAACGTCCGCGATGTTCGCCTTCAGCGCCGCCGGATTCATGGCCACCAGTACGTTCGGGGCGTCGCCCGGCGTCAGGATGTCGTGATCGGCGAAATGCAACTGGAATGACGAAACGCCCGGCAGGGTGCCGGCGGGGGCGCGGATCTCGGCCGGGAAGTTCGGCAGCGTGGAGAGGTCGTTCCCGAAGGAGGCCGTCTCCGAGGTGAAGCGGTCGCCGGTGAGCTGCATGCCGTCACCCGAGTCACCCGCGAAGCGGATGATCACCCGGTCCAGACGGCGTACTTCCTTGCCCCCCGGAGCCGGGGGGGTCCGCTGTTCGCCGACTACGGCACCTTCGGCCCCGTCGGCCTGCTCGGCTGGACTACTGACCTGGCTGGTCACTGAACTGGACCTCCTTCGAGGCGTGGCGTTCCCGTTCCCAAGGTCAACCCTACGTCGGCAGGGACGGCCTTCCTGGGGGACGCTCGTATTCTGGACCGTCGTCCGCGGCGGTCTGTCGAGAGAATCCCGTGGGATTGCGCCGGTCCACGGGATTCCGAGAGATTCCGAGATTTCGTGCCGTGCAGAAATAGTGCGAGCCCCGTGCGGCCGGGTGAGGGAACGCCACACCTGACAGAGTGTCAGTTGATCAAGGTTTTGATCAATGCCCCGGATCTGTCGATCAAGACCGCAGGTAGGTGAGAACGGCCAGAACTCGCCGGTGGTCCCCGTCGCTGGGCGACAGCCCGAGCTTCATGAAGATGTTGCTGACGTGCTTCTCCACCGCCCCGTCGCTGACCACGAGCTGCTTGGCCACGGCCGAATTGGTCCGCCCCTCGGCCATCAGGCCCAGCACCTCGCGCTCGCGCGGGGTCAGCCCCGCCAGCACGTCCTGCTTCCGGCTGCGGCCGAGCAGCTGCGCGACCACCTCCGGGTCCAGGGCGGTCCCGCCCCGGGCCACGCGTACGACGGCGTCCAGGAACTCGCGCACGTCGGCCACCCGGTCCTTGAGCAGATACCCCACCCCGGTACTGGAACCGGCCAGCAGTTCGGTGGCGTACTGCTCCTCCACGTACTGCGACAGCACGAGCACGCCTATCCCGGGATGCTCGCGCCGCAGCCGCACGGCGGCCCGTACGCCCTCGTCGGTGTGGGTCGGCGGCATCCGTACGTCGGCCACCACCACGTCCGGCAGCGCATCCTCTGCGGCCAGCTCCGCCACCGTCTTGATCAGGGCTTCCGCGTCCCCGACGCCGGCCACGACGTCATGCCCCCGGTCGGTCAGCAGCCGGGTCAGGCCCTCACGCAGCAGCACTGAATCCTCGGCGATGACCACCCGCACCCTGTCTTCCACGTCCAGCAGCTCCCGAGTCCACGTCGTCCGATGTACCTGACGCAGCCAAGCATCCCAGCCCGGGGGCCGGATGGAGGCGAGTAGGGATCATCGAATGAGGCGGACGCGGGAGCCGCGGACGGGACTACCGGGAACGCCAGGGGAGCTCGGCGGTGACGGTGGTGCCGTCACCGGCCGGGGAATCCACGACCAGCACCCCGTCCACGGCGTCCAGCCGCTCGGCGAGACCGGCCAGCCCGGTGCCGGATCCGTCGCTGCGCGCACCGCCGCGGCCGTCGTCCACGACCTGGATCAGGAGCCGGTCCCCGGACTTCCACACGTCCACGCTCGCCGTACGGGCCCCGGAGTGCTTGCTGATGTTCTGGAGCAGCTCGGAGACGGTGAAGTACGCGATCCCCTCGATCGCGGCCGCGGGCCGGTCCGGCAGATCCGCGGACACCCGGACGGGCACCGCGCAGCGGGAGGCCACCGAGGACAGCGCCGCGTCCAGACCGCGGTCGGTCAGCACGGCCGGGTGGATCCCGCGGGCCAGGTCGCGCAGTTCCTGGAGTGCGACCTTCACCTCTCCGTGCGCCTCGTCCACCATCCGGGCGGCGGCCTGGGGGTCCTCGGCCAGCTTCTCCTTCGCCAGACCGAGATCCATGGCCAGAGCCACCAGGCGGGCCTGGGCCCCGTCGTGCAGGTCGCGCTCGATGCGGCGCAGGTCGGCGGCGGCCGTGTCCACGACGACCCCGCGGTCGGACTCCAGCTCGCTGACGCGGTCGTCGAGGCGCGAGGGGCCGAGCAGCCCGGCGACGAGGACGCGGTCGACGGTGGTCAGGGCCCGCACCACCCAGGGCGTGGCCAGGGTGAAGGCCAGTCCGACCAGGCAGGCGAGGGCGATCTCGGCGGGGGAGTCGAGGTAGAAGGTGTAGTCGTCGTTCTGGAAGAGCTGGAGCCCGGGCATGTCCGTGTAGGCCGGGAAGACCCAGAACCAGACGGGGTACAGGAGGAACGCCCACCCGTACGCCCAGAACACCAGTGCCAGGGTGAAGGCGAAGACGGCCCAGGGGAGGTGGATCACGGAGTACAGGACGTGCCGCCAGGCGGTGCCGCTCTTGAGCAGGGCTCCCATGGCGGCGAGCGCCCCCCGCTTCCGCGCCCGGACGGGCGCCGGCTCGGCGATGTCCAAGCCGAGCATGGCCCGTGCCCGGCCCCGCTCGACGCGCCCGAACCCCCGGCACATCGCGAGCACCCCGGCGAGCACCGGGATCCCGAGGAAGGTGACGAGCAGCCCGGCGCCGAGGCTGACACCGGTGATCGCGAGCGAGAAGTAGAGAACGCTCAGCGGCAGCCCGAGCAGGAGATAACCGAATTCCCGCCAGGTCCGCCCCTCGACGGGAGCCCGCAACGCTCGCCCGAAACCCATGACCCGGCCCGCCCTTCCCGCATCTCCCATGACAACCCCCACCCTCCCGCCCGGCCGCTCGGGAAACCATCGGGCGGGTAGGCGTCCCCATGGTGGGGATAACCCCACCACCCCCCGGTCCAGCCCGCCTGGACCGCGGTCGGATCCCGGCCCCCGGCCCCCGGCAGAACGACGGGACCCCCGCCCGCACCCACCCCGGACGGGGCCCCGATCACAGGCCGAAGCCGGCGGCTCAGCCGCGCCCGCGCCACGGCAGCTCCGCCGTCACGACCGTCCCGCGGCCCTCGGGGGAGTCGACCACGAACACCCCGTCCACGGCCCGCAGCCGCTCCGCCAGCCCGGCCAGCCCCGACCCGCCCCCCACATCGGCCCCGCCCCGCCCGTCGTCCGAAACCCGGATCAGCAGCCGGGCCGACGCGGGAGAGGCCCCGGCGCCCCGCCAGACCTCCACGCTCGCCACCCGGGCTCCCGCGTGCTTGCTCACGTTCTGCAGCAGCTCCGACACCGTGAAGTACGCGATCCCCTCGATCGCGGCCACCGGCCGCTCCTCCAGGTCCACCGCCACCTTCACCGGCACCACGCACCGCGAAGCCACCGCCGACAGCGCCGCGTCCAGCCCCCGGTCCGTCAGCACCGCCGGATGGATCCCCCGCGCCAGGTCCCGCAGTTCCTGGAGCGCCAGCTTCACTTCCCCGTGCGCCTCGTCGACCATCACCGCCGCCGCGTCCGGATCCTCCAGCAGCTTCTCCTTCGCCAGGCCCAGCCCCATCGCCAGCGCCACCAGGCGGGCCTGGGCCCCGTCGTGCAGATCCCGCTCGATGCGCCGCATGTCGGCCGCCGCCGTGTCCACGACCACTCCCCGGTCGGACTCCAGCTCCGCGATGCGCCGCTCCAGCTCGTCCGAGGGCGACAGCAGCCCCCGCACCATCAGCCGGTCCACGTTCGACAGCCACCGCACCACGTACGGCAGCACCGGCCACAGCACCAGCAGCCCGATCAGCGCCACCGTGAAGGTCAGCACCCCCCACGGCAGCCGGACCAGCCCGTACAGCACGGTCCGCCAGCCCACGGGGTCCTTCACGCCCGCCCACAGCCAGGGGAAGAACCCGCCGGCCCGCCGCGGCCCGGGCAGCGGGCTCGGCTCCTCCACCCGTACGCCCAGCAGCACGCGCGCCCGCGCCCGTTCCAGCCGTCCCAGCTGGCGGGATCCGAACAGGCCGACCGCGAGCAGCGGCAGCCCGATCGCGGTCACGGACAGGCCGCCCGCGGTCGCCACCATGGTCACCGTGTAGACGAAACCGACGAGCGCGAGCGGCAGATTGCCCAGCAGATGGACGGTCTCTTTCCACGCCGCGGCCCCCAGAGCGGGGCGTACGGGCGGCGGCCGGTCGTTGTCGGGACCGGGGTGGGAGGCTTGAATGGGCGCGGTCATGCGGCCCAGCCTGCCAAATCCCGGTCCGCCGCTGCCATGGGGCAGCCGGGCGGCTGTAAACGGGGGATAACCCCACCCTGTGTGGACCAGGCCCTAGACTCCCGTCCGTACCAGATCATCGACAGTGGCCAAGGAGCGAGGAACGGACGTGCCCGACCCGACGGTATCGACCGTAACCGTGCTCGCGGCGGACTATTTCCGGAGTTATTCGGTCGTCGGCCTGCTGGCCGTCCTCGGTGTGCTCTTCGTGGCCGTCGCGTTCGGCGCGGGCCGCCTGCTGAGACCCGTCGTCCCGACCCCCGAGAAGCTGCTGACGTACGAGTGCGGCGTGGACCCCGTCGGCGAGGGCTGGGCGCACACCCAGGTCCGCTACTACGTCTACGCGTTCCTCTACGTCATCTTCGCCGTCGACTCGATCTTCCTCTTCCCGTGGGCGACGGTGTTCGCCGACACCGGCTACGGCGCCACCACGCTCGTGGAGATGTTCGTCTTCCTGGGCTTCCTGGCCGTCGGCCTGCTCTACGCGTACAAGAAGGGCGTCCTCGAATGGACGTGACACCGGCCGCGACGCCGGCCGAGCCCCAGCTGCTCCCGGAGCCCAAGCGCCTGGGAGTCCTCTCCCGCCTCGCGCCCGAGCCCATGAAGGTGGTCCTGAACTGGGGCCGCCGCTACAGCCTGTGGGTCTTCAACTTCGGCCTCGCCTGCTGCGCGATCGAGTTCATCGCCGCGTCGATGGCCCGGCACGACTTCATCCGCCTCGGCGTCATCCCGTTCGCGCCGGGCCCGCGCCAGGCGGACCTGATGATCGTCTCGGGCACGGTGACGGACAAGATGGCGCCGGCCGTGAAGCGGCTGTACGAGCAGATGCCGGAGCCGAAGTACGTCATCTCCTTCGGTGCCTGCTCCAACTGCGGCGGGCCCTACTGGGACTCGTACTCGGTGACCAAGGGCGTCGACCAGATCATCCCGGTCGACGTCTACGTCCCCGGCTGCCCGCCGCGCCCGGAGGCGCTGCTCCAGGGCATCCTCAAGCTCCAGGAGAAGATCGCCAGGGAGTCGCTGGCGGACCGCTACGCGACCGGGCCGTCGACCGCCCAGCTCACGAGCGGTCTGATCACCCCGCCGCCCGCCCCGGGGGCCGACGCGTGAACCTCTACGACTCCCTCCCGGACGCGGCGGCGACGATCTTCGGCGCGGAGGCGCTGGCCGACCACTCCTACGACGTGCTGACGGTGGACGTGCCGGCCGGGAGCTGGATCCCCTCGCTGGAGATCGCCCGGGACAAGCTGGGCTGCACGTACTTCGACTGGCTGAGCGCGGTGGACGAGCCGGGAACGGGTTTCCGCGTCTGCGCGCACGTCGTGTCCCTGGAGAACCACCGCGTACGCCGCCTGCTGCTCCGTACGACGGTCCCGCACTCGGCGCCTTCCCTGCCCTCCGCGGTCGCGATCTACGCGGGCGCGGAATGGCACGAGCGGGAGACGCACGAGATGTTCGGCGTGGTCTTCACGGACCACCCGCATCTGGTCCCCCTCCTCCTCCCGGAGAACTTCGAAGGCCACCCGCTGCGGAAGGACTTCGTCCTGGCCGCGCGCGTCGCGAAGGCGTGGCCGGGAGCCAAGGAGCCGGGCGAGGCCCATGACCCGGCCGCCCCCAAGCGCCGCCAGATGCTCCCGCCGGGCGTTCCGGACCCCAACGACTGGGGCCCCATGAAGGGCCAGCTCCCGCCGGCCCCGGCCCGCCCCGCCCGAGGCGCCCGCGCGGCGGCCGCAGGAGCCACAGGCACTGCAGGAGCCGAAGCCCCCGCCCGCCCGGCCCGCCGTACCCGTTCGGTGGCGGAGGGCTCGGCGAGCCAGGCGGCCACCCCGGCGGAGCCCGGCGCCGAGGCCGCGCCCGCGCGCCCGGCCCGCCGTACCCGCTCGGTCTCGGAAGGCTCGGCGAGCCAGGCGGCCACCCCGGCGGAGCCCGGCGCCGAGGCCGCGCCCCCGCGCCCGGCCCGCCGTACCCGCTCGGTCTCGGAAGGCTCGGCGAGCCAGGCGACCCCCTCGGCGGCATCCGAAGCGACGCCCGCCGCCCCCGAGGCCGCCCCGCAGGCCGACGCCCCGCGCCCGGCCCGCCGTACCCGCTCCGCATCGGACGGTCCGGCCGGCCAGGCCGTCACCCCGGCCGAGCCGGAAGCCGAGGGCGGGCAGGGCGACGCGGCCGCGAGCCAGGCGATCCGAGGCCGCACGGTGGCGCCGGGCAGGCGCCCCGCCCCCCGCAGCGCGGACGCCCCCTGGCACAACGCCCAGCCCGCCTTCGCGGAACCGGAACCCACGCCCGCACCCACGCCCGCACCCGCACCCGCACCCGCGGCCGAGCCCGAGCCCGAGTCCGCACCCGCACCCGCGGCCGAGCCCGAGTCCGCACCCGCACCCGCGGCCGAGCCCGGGGCCGCCCCCAGGCCCGACGCCGAACCGGATCCCGCCCCCGGCGCGGATCCCGGCGCGGGCCCCGCCGAATCCGAATCCGACACCAACGGAGGCGACGCGTGAACGACGTCCTCGACGTCGCGCTGCGACTCATCGTCGTCTTCGCCGTGTTCCTCGTGCTCCCGCTCGTCGTCGGGCAGACCGAGCACAAGGTCATGGCCCACATGCAGGGCCGCCTCGGCCCCATGTACGCCGGCGGCTTCCACGGCTGGGCCCAGCTCGTCGCCGACGGCGTGAAGTTCGCGCAGAAGGAAGACGTCGTCCCGGCGGGCGCCGACCGCCGGATCTTCCAGCTCGCCCCCGCCGTCGCCCTGCTCCCGTACCTCCTCGTCCTCGTCGCCATCCCCATCGGACCGGGAGAGGGTGCCGTCGGCCAGGTGATCGACGCCGGGCTGTTCTTCGTCCTCGCCGTCATGGGCGTCGGCGTCCTCGGCAGCCTCATGGCCGGCTGGGCCTCGGCGAACAAGTTCTCCCTCCTCGGAGGCCTGCGCACCGCCGCCCAGCTCCTCGCCTACGAGCTCCCCATGCTGCTCGCCGCCGCCTCCGTCGCCATGGCCGCCGGGACGGTGTCCCTCCCCGGCATCGTCGGCGCCTTCCAGTGGTGGTGGCTCCCCTGGCAGATCACCGGCGCGCTCGTCTTCTTCACGGCCGGCCTCGCCGAACTCCAGCGGCCGCCCTTCGACATGCCCGTCGCCGACTCCGAGATCATCTTCGGCGCCTACACCGAGTACACCGGCCTGCGCTTCGCGCTGTTCCTGCTCGCCGAGTACGCCGGCATCGTCGTCCTCTGCGCCCTCACCACCGTCCTCTTCCTCGGCGGCTGGCACGGCCCGATCGCCGACGGCTGGGTCTGGACCCTGCTCAAGACGGCCGTCCTCGCCTTCGTCGTGATCTGGCTGCGCGTCAGCTACCCGCGACTTCGCGAGGACCAGCTCCAGAAGCTCGCCTGGACCGTACTCATCCCGCTCGCGCTCGCCCAGATCGCGCTCACCGGCATCGTGAAGGTGGCGATCAGCTGATGCCCATCCCCGGATCCGGCCTCGCCAAGGGCCTCGCCGTCACCCTGCGCACGATGACGAAGCGCGCGCACACCGCCCAGTACCCCGAAGTGCAGCCCGAGCTCCCGCCCCGCACCCGCGGGGTCATCGGCCTGTTCGAGGAGAACTGCACGGTCTGCATGCTGTGCGCCCGCGAGTGCCCCGACTGGTGCATCTACATCGACTCCCACAAGGAGACGGTCCCGGCCGCCGCCCCCGGCGGCCGCGAGCGCAGCCGCAACGTCCTCGACCGCTTCGCCATCGACTTCTCCCTCTGCATGTACTGCGGCATCTGCATCGAGGTGTGCCCCTTCGACGCCCTCTTCTGGTCGCCGGAGTTCGAGTACGCGGAGACGGACATCCTCGAACTCACCCACGAGCGCGACAAGCTGCGCGAGTGGATGTGGACCGTCCCGGCCCCGCCCGCCCTGGACCCGGCCGCGGAGGAGCCCAAGGAGATCGCCGCGGCCCGCAAGGCGGTGGAGAAGGCCGAAGCCGCCGCCGCCGCGGCGGCGGCGGCAGCGGCAGCAGCGGCCGCCGAGGCCGCCGCCCCCACGACGCCCGAGACCGACACCCCCACCACCCCGGAGGCAGACGCGTGAGCGACCTGACCCCCGCGGCCACCGCCCTGGCCGCCGCGGCGACGGGTCACGGGTTCCTCTCCCCGACCGGCGTCGAGATCGCGTTCCTCCTCGTCGGCCTCGCCACCCTCGGCGCGGCCGTCGTCACCGTCACCACCAAGCAGCTCGTGCACGCCGCCCTCTGGCTGGTCGTCGCCCTCGGCGGCATCGCCGTCGAGTACCTGCTGCTGACCGCCGAGTTCATCGCCTGGGTCCAGGTCCTGATCTACCTCGGCTCCGTGGTCGTCCTCCTCCTCTTCGGGCTGATGCTGACCAAGGCCCCCATCGGCCGCTCCCCGGACGCCGATTCCCACAACCGCTGGGTCGCCCTCGGCGTCGCCGTCGTGGCCGCCGCGTCCCTCGTGTGGGTCGTCGTCGATGCCTTCCGCACCACGTGGATCGACCTCGACGGACCCGTCCAGGGCTCGACGAAGGTCTCCGGCGAGATCCTCTTCCAGCACTGGGTGCTGCCCTTCGAAGCGCTCTCCGTCCTCCTCCTCGCGGCCCTGATCGGCGCCATCGTGCTCTCCCGCAGGGAAGCCGCCGATGGGCCCGAAGACAACACGAAGGGGCAGCAGCGCTGATGCACCTCGCCTACCCCGCCGTGCTCGCGGCGCTCCTCTTCTGCACGGGCCTGTACGGAGTGCTCGCCCGCCGCAACGCCATCCTGGTCCTGATGTCCGTCGAGCTGATGCTCAACGCCGTCAACCTCAACCTGGTGGCCTTCGACGTCTGGCTGCGCGACGCCCTGCACGCCGGCCAGGCCCTCACGCTCTTCACCATCGCCATCGCCGCCGCCGAGATCGGCATCGGCCTGGCGATCGTGCTGATGGTGTACCGCAACCGCGGCACCTCGGACGTCGACCGGCTGCGCGACACCGCGGAAGGCCACGAGCCCGCGGTGAACGCCCGGATCGCCCCGAACGGCCAGCCCGCCCCGAACCACCAGAGCGAGGTCACCGCGTGAGCACCACGACCCTCGCCGTCCTCGTCCCGCTCCTGCCCTTCCTGGGCGCGGTGGCGGGACTGCTGCTCGGCCGCAGCGCCCCCGGGTTCGTCCGGCCCCTCGCGGTGCTGCCGGCCCTGGCCTCCGCCGTACTGGCCGTGGTCGTCGCCGTCCGCCAGGGCGGTGGCAAGCCGATCGTCGCCTCGACGCAGCTGACCCCGACCGGCTCGGTGCCGATCGACCTCGCGCTCTACCTGGACGGATTCGCCGTCCTGGTCGCCGTGCTGGTCGGCGTCGTCGCCACCTGCGTACAGCTCTACTCCACCGCGTACCTCCGCGAGGACCCGCGCTACCCCTCGTACGCCGCTCTGGTCTCGCTGTTCACCTCCGCCATGCTGCTCGTCGTCTACTCCGGCGACCTGATGGTGCTGCTGGTCGGCTGGGAGGTCATGGGCATCTGTTCGTACTTCCTCGTCGGCCACTACTGGGAGACCGAGGCGGCCCGATCCGCCTCCCTCAAGGCCTTCCTCGTCACCAAGCTGGGCGACGTCCCCTTCCTGATCGGCCTGTTCGCGCTCGCCACCGACGCCGGCTCCTTCCGGATCACCAAGATCCTGGGCACCGTCGCCGCGGGCGGGCTCGACCACCCGACGCTGATCGCGCTGCTGCTGCTCGCCGGAGTCGCGGGCAAGTCCGCGCAGTTCCCGCTGCACACCTGGCTCCCCGACGCCATGGCGGGCCCCACCCCGGTGTCCGCGCTGATCCACGCCGCGACGATGGTCGCCGCCGGTGTCTACTTCGTCGCCCGCCTCCTCCCGGTCTTCGAGGCCTCGCAGGCCGCGATGGTGGTCATGGCCGTCATGGCGGCCGTCACGATGGTCGGCTCCGGCCTCGCCGCCCTGGCCCAGGACGACATCAAGCGCGTGCTCGCCTACTCCACGATCGGCCAGCTCGGCTACATGACCGGGGCCCTGGCCGTCGGCGACCGCGGCGCCGCCGTGTTCCACCTGCTGTCCCACGGCGCCTTCAAGGCGCTCCTGTTCCTCGGCGCGGGCGTGATCATCCACGCCGCCGGGACGAACTCCCTGGCCGCCATGTCCCGCATGGACGGCCTGGCCAAGCGCATCCCCGACGCCTTCTGGACCATGACGATCGCGCTGCTCGCGCTCGCCGCGATCCCGCCCTTCGCCGGCTTCTTCTCCAAGGAAGCCGTCCTCGTCGCCGCCGAGCACGCCGCCGGCGGGCACACGGAGGCCGCTCCCAGCGCCGCCGGCTGGCTCGTCCTCGTCGCGGGCGTACTGACCGCCCTGCTCACCGCCGCCTACGCCGCCCGGCTGTGGCTGATGGCCTTCCGCGGCCGGGGCGCGGCCGCCCCCGACCACGGCAAGGAGCCCGTCGCCATGACCGGCGTGCTGTGGCTGCTCGCGATCCCGTCCCTCGGACTCGGCCTCGCCGCCGGCCCGATCGCCGACTGGTTCGACGGCAACGGGCTCACCCCGACACCGGTCACCTCCGTGCTCGGCACCGGAGCCGCCGCCGTCGGCGCGGTCCTGACGTACGCCCTGTGGCAGCGGGCCGCCGCGAAGGCCGCCGCGGCTCCCGCCACGGCAGCACCCGCCCCCGGCGCCACCATCGCCGCTGCCGAACAGCCCGCCGCCGTCGCCGCCACGGTGTCCGCGGCCACCGCCGCCGCCGAATCCGCCGCCGAGACGCCCGAGGTCGCCGAGGTCACCCACGAGCACCCCGCCGTCCCGGCCGGCCCCGCCGCCGACCCCGGCCGGGCGCTGCTCGGCCCCCTGCACCGCCACGCGGCCGCCGGCTTCCACCTCGACGCCGTCTACGACCGGCTGTTCGTCCGACCCGTCCGCGCCGCCGCGAGCCTCGTCCGCTTCCTCGACCGCGAGGTCGTGGACACGTACGTCAGCGGCGCGGGCGCCGGCCCCCGGCTGCTCGGCGCTCTCGTACGCCGGGCCCAGACCGGCAACGTGCAGAGCTACCTGAGCGCCCTGCTCGCCGGCGCCGTGGTCCTGGCGATCGCCACCGCCGTCCTCGCCAACGTCAACGCCGGATCGTGAGCCGTGAGTCAGCCGTGATTGATATCAGCCCGTCCGTGATGCAGTTCCTTCTGGCGTTCGTCGTGGCCGCACCGCTCCTCGGCGCCCTCGCGGCCTTCCTGCCGGCCCCGCCCGGACTCAAGGGCAAGAGCCCCGAACAGGCCGTGCTGCGCCACGGCGTGACCGTGACCGGCGTGATCCTCGCCGCGGCCATCGCCCTCGCGCTGGGCTTCGACCACGACGCCCCGGCCCGCTTCCAGGCGACCACGGACATCAGCTGGATCCAGGCGCTGAACGTCCGGATCCACCTCGGCGTCGACGGCATCTCGCTCCCCCTCCTCCTGATGACCGCGCTGCTGTTCTTCCTCTGCGCGCTCTACAGCTACTTCAAGCTCCCCGAAGGCCCCTCCCCGAAGGCCTTCGTCGCCCTGCTGCTCGTCCTCGAATCCGGCACCCTCGCGACCTTCGCCGTCCTCGACCTGCTGCTGTTCTTCCTCGCCTTCGAGATGGTCCTCATCCCGATGTACTTCCTCATCGCCCGCTGGGGCGGCGCTCAGCGGCAGGCCGCCGCCTGGAAGTTCATCCTCTACACCCTCCTCGGCTCCGTGGTCATGCTCCTCGGACTGCTGCTCATCGGACTGAACAGCGGCACCTTCGACATGGTGGCACTCGCCTCCGACAACGGCCGCGAACTGACCCACACCACCCAGCTCCTGGCCGTCCTCGCCATCGGAATCGGCCTCGCCGTGAAGACCCCGATGTGGCCGCTGCACAGCTGGCTGCCCGACGCCCACACGGCCGCGCCCACCGTGGGCTCCGTCCTGCTGGCGGGCGTCCTGCTCAAGATGGGCACCTACGGGTTCGTCCGCATCCTGCTGCCGGCCACCCCCGACGGCATGGCGACCTTCGCCCCGTACCTGGGCGCCTTCGCCGCCGTCGGCATCGTCTACGGGTCGCTCGCCTGCCTCTGGCTCGCCCGCAAGGGCAACAAGGGCGACCTCAAGCGCCTCATCGCGTACTCCTCAGTCGGCCACATGGGCTTCGTCCTCCTCGGCATCGCCTCCATGACCCCCACCGGAGTCAACGGCGCACTGTTCGCGAACATCGCCCACGGCCTGATCACCGGCCTCCTCTTCTTCCTGGTCGGCGCCCTCAAGGACCGCTACGGCACCGCCGACCTCGACACCCTCGCCGGAGCCACCGGCGCCGCCCTCTACGGCCGCGCCCCCCGCCTCGGCGCCTTCCTCGCCTTCGCCGCCGTCGCCTCGCTGGGCCTGCCCGGCCTGGCCGGCTTCTGGGGCGAGATGCTGGCCCTGTTCGGCGCGTTCGAGCCGGCGCAGGGCCTCTCCCGGCCCGCCTTCCTCACGTACATGGCCTTCGGCGCCTTCGGCACCCTGCTCACGGCCGCCTACCTGCTGACCGTCGTACGGCGCGTCTGCATGGGCGACCCCAAGGCCCGGCCGGAGCCCGCGCCCGCAACCGCGTCCGGGCCGGCCCTCGAACTCGCCGACATCCAGCGCTACGAGTTCGCCGCCTGGACCCCGCTCGTGGCCCTCACCGTCCTCGCCGGCCTGTGGCCCGCCGTCCTCCTCGGCCTCACCGACCCGGCCGTCCAGAAGCTCCTCGCAGGAGGCAACGCATGACGGCCATGACGGCCCCGCACACCACGGCCGCGAGCCTCGTCCAGAGCGTCGACTGGCTCGCGATCACCCCGGTGGTCCTGCCCGCCGCCGTCGCCCTGGTCGTCCTGGTCGCCGACCTCTTCGTACCGCAGCGCCGCAAGCCGCTGCTCGGCTGGCTCTCCGTCGCCGGCCTCGCCGCGGCGACCGCCACCCTGATCCCGCTGCGCGCCGGCGACCGCGCCACCTTCTGCCTCGCCACCGACCCCGGGGCGTGCAGCTACACCGCCGACCACTTCGCGCTCGTCATCCAGTTCCTGGTGCTGGCCGGCGCCCTGGTCACGGCCCTGCTGTCGGTCACCGCGGTCCGCGACGCGCGCATGCCGGCCGGCGAGTACTGGTTCCTGCTGCTGTCCTCCGCCGCCGGAGCCGCCCTGCTGCCCGCCTCCCGCGACCTCGCCACCCTGATCGTCGCCCTCGAAGTGGCCTCGCTGCCCGCCTTCGCCCTCGTCGGCATGCGCCGCGGAGACCGCCTCTCCTCCGAGGCGGCCCTCAAATTCTTCCTCTCGTCGGTCACCGCGACCGCCGTGTCGCTGATGGGCGTCAGCTTCGTCTACGCCGCCACCGGCTCCCTGCACCTCACCCAGGTCGCCGACCGGCTCGAAGACGTCCCCGGGCAGCTCGACACCCTCGCCATGGCCGGCGTCGCGCTCACCCTCGTCGGCTTCGCCTTCAAGACCGCCGCCGTCCCCTTCCACTTCTGGGTCCCGGACACCTACGTCGGCGCGCCGCTGCCCATCGCGGGCTACCTGTCCGTGATCGGCAAGGCCGTCGGCTTCACCGGCCTCATCCTCGTCACGGTGATCGCCTTCCCGGCGTACTCCGACGTCTGGGGCCCGGCCCTCGCCGTCCTCGCCGCGCTCACCATGACGCTCGGCAACTCCGCAGCCGTGCGCCAGCACGCGGACCGGCCGAACAGCGCGGTCCGGCTCCTCGCCTGGTCCTCCGTCGGCCAGGCCGGCTACCTGCTCGTCCCGATCGCCGCCGCCGCGTACTCCGGGCGCGACCAGATCGGCTCCACCGTCGCGTACGCCCTCATGTACGGCGCAGTGAACCTCGGCGCCTTCGCCGTGGCCGCCCTGGTCGCCCGGACGAAGCCGCAGAACCGGATCAGCGACTACCGCGGCCTGTACGCGCAGCGCCCGGCGGCCGCCCTCGCGCTGGCGTTCTTCCTGCTGTGCCTGGCCGGTCTGCCGCCGGGCCTCATCGGCCTCTTCGCCAAGGTCACCGTCTTCCGCTCCGCGGTCGACGCGGGCCTGGGCTGGCTGGCCGTGGTCATGGCGGTCAACGTCGTCATCGCCCTGTACTACTACCTGCGCTGGACGGCGCTGCTCTTCCGCGCCCCGCAGGCCCCCGCCGAAGGCGTCCGTACGAAGGCCCCGTGGCCGGTCAGCGTCGCGATCGCGGTCACGGCCGTCGTCGCGGTGGTGCTCTCGGGCGCCCCGCAGCTGGTCCTGCGCTTCGCGTCGGGCAGCCTGTTCCCGCTGTAGCCCGCTGTAGCCCGCTGTAGCCCCCGCGGTACCGGGGGCCGCCCGCACGAGGGGCCCGCACCGGCACACCCGTACGCCATGACCCGTACGGCCCAGCGCCCGCCACGGGCCCGCCGCCCCGGCCTCCCGGGCGGCGGGCCCGCCGCGCCCCGGGAACCAGACGCCCTCACCTCGCGTTGAGCGATGAGGGAGGGTCCACTGGACCGTAGACCCTCAGAACCAGGACGGGGCTCCCCTGCCGCACCATTTGGAGGGCGTACCGTGCACCGCCGGCACAACGGGCTGAAGACCGCCGTACTCCTCGGCGGGCTGTCCGCACTCATCATCGTCATCGGCAGTTTCTTCGGGCGGGGCGGCCTGATCATCGCCGTCCTCATCGCCCTCGGGACGAACGCGTACGCGTACTGGAACAGCGACAAGCTGGCTCTACGCGCGATGCGCGCCCGCCCCGTCAGCGAGTTCGAGGCCCCGCAGCTCTACCGCATGGTGCGCGAGCTCTCCACGTCCGCGCGCCAGCCCATGCCGCGGCTCTACATCTCGCCGACCGAGGCGCCGAACGCATTCGCCACCGGCCGCAATCCGCGCAACGCCGCGGTCTGCTGCACCGAGGGCATCCTGCGCATCCTCGACGAGCGCGAGCTGCGCGGGGTGATCGGCCACGAGCTGAGCCACGTCTACAACCGCGACATCCTGATCTCGTCCGTCGCCGGAGCCCTGGCCTCCGTCATCATGTTCCTGGTGAACTTCGCCTGGCTGATCCCGGTCGGCCGGTCCAACGACGAGGAGGGGCCCGGCATCCTCGGCATGCTGCTGATCATGATCCTGGGCCCGCTGGCGGCCTCCGTGATCCAGCTGGCGATCAGCCGCTCGCGCGAGTACGAGGCGGACGCGTCCGGCGCCCAGCTCACCGGCGACCCGCTCGCCCTGGCCAGCGCCCTGCGCAAGCTGGACGCGGGCGTCAAGCAGCTCCCGCTGCCCCCCGAGCCCAGGCTGGAGACCGCGAGCCACATGATGATCGCCAACCCTTTCCGCCCGGGCCAGGGCCTTTCTAAGATGTTCTCGACGCACCCTCCGATGGCCGAGCGCATCGCCCGGCTCGAACAGATGGCAGGACGTAGCCGATGAAGACCATCCTCAACATCATTTGGCTCGTCCTCAGCGGCGTCTGGCTGTTCCTGGGCTACTGCCTGGCGGGCGTGATCCTGTGCATCACGATCATCGGGATCCCGTTCGGCATCGCCGCCTTCCGCATCGCCCTGTACGCCCTCTGGCCCTTCGGCTACACCACGGTCGAGCGCCACGACGCGGGCGCGGGATCCTGCATCGGCAACGTCCTGTGGCTGGTCCTCGCGGGCTGGTGGCTGGCCCTCGGCCACATCGTCACCGGCATCGCCCTGTGCGTGACGATCATCGGCATCCCGTTCGGCATCGCCAACTTCAAGATGGTCCCGCTGTCCCTGCTCCCGCTGGGCCGTGAGATCGTCCCGACCGACGCGCCGTTCGCGTCCCGGTAGGCGGCAGAACCAGTGTCGGCTGCGAGCACGGCCACGACCCTCTCGGTCATCGTGCCGATGTACAACGAGGAAGAGGCCCTTCCCGCCCTGGTGGGCCGGCTGCGCCCGGTGCTCGACGACACCGGCGTCCCGTACGAGGTGCTCGCCGTCGACGACGGGAGCACCGACCGGACCCCCGAACTCCTGGAGAAGTTCCGTACGGACTGGCCCGAGCTGCGCATCGTCCGGCTGCGCGGCAACTCCGGCCACCAGGCCGCCCTGCGCGCCGGACTGCACAGCTCGGTCGGGGCGTACGTGGCCAGCATCGACGCCGACCTCCAGGACCCGCCGGAGAAAATACCGGAGATGCTGGACCTGGCCCGGTCCGAGAACCTCGACATCGTCTACGGCGTCCGCTCCGACCGCAGCACCGACACCGGCTTCAAGCGCCGCACCGCCGCCGCGTACTACTGGCTGATGCGCCGCATGGTCGGCAAGCAGGTGCCCGCGCAGGCCGGGGACTTCCGGCTGCTCAGCCGCGAGGCGGTGGAGGCCCTCAAGTCCCTGCCGGACCAGCACCAGGTCTACCGGCTGCTGGTGCCGTGGCTCGGCTTCCCGAGCGGGCAGGTGACCTACCGCCGGGGCGAGCGGGTGGCGGGCGAGACCAAGTACCCGCTGAGCAAGATGATCCGCCTCGCCGTGGACGGCATCACCAACTTCTCGGCCGCGCCGCTGCGGCTGGCGACCTGGCTCGGCGTCGTCAGCTTCGTCACCTGCTTCGTGATGATCGCCTGGACGCTGGTGGTCTTCCTGCTCGGCAAGACCGTGCCCGGCTGGAGCTCGCTGTTCGTCGCCATGCTGTTCCTGGGCGGAGTGCAGCTGATCTGCGTGGGGCTGCTCGGCGAGTACATCGGCCGGATCTACACCGCGGTGCAGCGCCGGCCCACGTACTTCATCGGGTACGACTCGGCGCGCGATGACTGCGGCAAGTCCCCCGGGCAGCAGGGGAGCTGACGGCGAATCCGAAGGCGTCGTCGCAGGTCGGGGTGATTGTCAGTGGGGTGGGTCACGATGGGTGCATGGACGAGACCGAGCAGTTGCTGGAGCAAGTCGCCCGACATGTGAGCGGCTTCGGGCCCGAGGGCGGGACCTTGGTGCCCGGGCGCCTGCCCGCCCCCGCGGACCAGGACGCGGTGCGCCGGGCCGAGGGCGTGCTCGGCTTCGCCCTGCCCCCGCTCCTGGCCGGTCTCCACACCCGGATAGCGGACGGCGGGTTCGGCCCGGAGTACGGGCTGCTCCCCCTGGAGGCGGCCGTCGCGCAGTACACCGCGATGCGCGCCTCGGACTGGGGCTGGCCCGAGGGCGTCCTGCCGATAACCGACTACGGCTGCGCGATGCTGGGGTGCGTGGACTGCCGCTCCGATACGGCCCGGGTCCTGCTGTTCGAGCCGAATCCGGGAGATCCCGACCTCGCCTGGTACGCCGACTCGCCCGCCCTCGCCGACTGGCTGCGCGGCTGGCTCGACGGCACCGCCTGGTTCTGCGACGACTCGCAGGACGCGGGCCTGGAGATGGCCCCCTGGGCGGAGTTCAGATCCCGGATCTGAGCCGGCCGCGCACCCCGTGGGCGGCCGCGCCCAGTGCCAGTACCGCCGCCCCCGCCAGCGCCGAGGCGGCCGGCAGTGCGCAGGCCAGTACGACACAGCCGGACAGCCCGACGGCTGCCACGGCCCGGCCCTTGACACCTGAACCGAGCGTCCACGCGGAAGCGTTCGCGATCGCGTAATAGGCCAGCACCCCGAAGGACGAGAAGCCGATCGCGCCCCGCAGATCGGTGGTCGCCGCGAGCACCGCGACCACCGCACCCACGGCGAGCTCCGCATGGTGCGGCGCCCGGTGCCGGGGATGTACGGCGGCCAGGGCGCGGGGGAGATGGCCGTCCCGGGCCATCGCCAGGGTGGTCCGCGACACCCCGAGCACCAGGGCCAGCAGCGAGCCCAGCGCGGCCAGGGCCGCCCCGACCCGGACCACGGGGGTCAGTCCGGGCACCCCCGCCGCCCGTACGGCATCGGCCAGCGGGGCCGGCGAAGCCGCCAGGGCCCCGGCGCCCAGCACCGACAGCGCGGCGACCGCCACCGCGGCGTAGACGAGCAGGGCGATCCCCAGGGCCAGGGGCACCGCCCGCGGGATCGTGCGCTGCGGATCACGCACCTCCTCGCCCAGGGTGGTGATCCGGGCGTACCCCGCGAAGGCGAAGAACAGCAGCCCGGCCGCCTGCAACAGACCGCCGGCACCGGCCCCGGCCGGGCCGCCGAGCCGTCCGGCGTCCGCCGCGCCGGACGTCAGGCACACCACCACGACCCCGGCCAGCACGGCCAGTACCGCCGCCACGATCACCCGGGCGATCCGGGCGGACTTCTGCACGCCGCCGTAGCTCGCGGCGGTGAGCGCCACCACCGCCGCGACGGCCACGGCACGCTGCTGCCCGGGCCACACGTACGCCCCCGCGGTGAGCGCCATCGCCGCGCACGAGGCGGTCTTGCCGATGACGAAGCCCCAGCCCGCCAGATATCCCCAGAACGGGCCGAGCCGCTCCCGCCCGTACACGTAGGTCCCCCCGGAGGCCGGATACCGGGCGGCCAGCCGCGCCGAGGAATGCGCGTTGCAGTAGGCGATCAGGGCCGCCACCGCCAGGGCCGCGAGCAGCGCGCCGCCCGTCGGCCCCGCCGCGCCCGCCGCCGGGGCGAGGGCGGCGAAGATGCCCGCCCCGACCATGGCGCCCAGTCCGACGACGACGGCGTCGGCCACCCCCAGCGTGCGCTTCAGCTCGTTGTCCACGCGGCGGAGGGTAACCGCCCTAGATGACGCCTTCGCGGCCGGTCAGTGGCGTCCGGGTCTGCTCCCAGCCGTGGAGGGCCGTCAGGCAGGCGTGGTCGAGGTGGCGCAGCCCGCTCAGGTCGAGCCGTACGGGGTGCCCGGCCGGCAGGGCGTCCAGCTCGTCCAGCAGCTTCGGCAGTCGCAGGAAGCTGGCGCTCCCCAGCACCTGGACGTGGAGCTCGCCGCCCTCCCAGACCTCCTCGATGTGCACGTGGGAGGTCTCCCAGGCCGCCTTGACCACGGCCATCCCCAGTCCGATGAGCACGCCCTCGAAGAGGTTGGTGGCCACGACCGCGGCGGCCGTCGTCACCAGCACCACCGCCTCGCCCCGGTGCGTCCGCCACAGGCCGGCGACGGCCCGGGCCGGCAGCAGCTTCCAGCCGGCGTGCAGCAGCACCCCGGCCAGCGCGGCGAGCGGCACGATCTGCAGCAGCTGGGGGAGCGCCACGGCGAACAGCAGCAGCCAGCCGCCGTGCATGACCCGGGAGGCCCGGGTGCGGGCCCCGGCCTCCACGTTGGCGGCGCTGCGCACGATCACGGCGGTCATCGGCAGCGCCCCGAGCAGCCCGCAGACGGTGTTGCCGACGCCCTGGGCCATGAGCTCCCGGTCGTAGTGGGTCCGCGGCCCGTCGTGCATCCGGTCGACGGCGGCCGCGCTGAACAGGGTTTCGGCGGAGGCGATCAGCGCCAGGGCGGCCACGGTGCCGAGGGCCCCGGCGGAGGCCAGCAGCCCGAAGTCCGCCCAGCCGGGCGGGGCGATGGCCCCCAGCACCCCGGTCACGGTCACCTTGTCGACGGGCAGCCCGAGCATCACCGACGCGGCGGTGGCGGCCGCGACCCCGACCAGCGCGCCCGGTACGAGCCGCAGCCGGGCCGGCATCCGGCGCCAGGCCACGAGGATCGCGATGGTCCCGGCCCCGAGCGCCACGGCCGCCCAGTTCGCCTCCGCGGCGAGCGCCGGGACCGCGGCCAGCTTCTCCAGGGTGGCGCCGGGAGCCGGTACGCCGCCCAGGGCGTACAGCTGCCCGGCGATCAGTACGAGCCCGATCCCGGCGAGCATCCCGTGCACGACGGCGACGGAGATCGCCCGGAACCACCGCCCGAGCCGCAGCGCCCCCATGCACAGCTGGAGCACCCCGGCGGCCAGGACCAGGACCCCCAGCGCGCGGGCCCCGTGCGTGTGCACCGCTTCGTAGACGAGCACGGTGAGCCCGGCGGCCGGCCCGCTCACCTGGAGCGAGCTCCCCCGGAACCAGCCGGTGACCAGCCCGCCCACCACCCCGGTCACGATCCCCAGCTCCGCGGGGACGCCGGAGGCGACGGCGACCCCCACGCAGAGCGGCAGTGCGACGAGCGCGACCACGACGGAGGCCCCGAAGTCTTCGCGAAACGTTCCGACTCCAGACATCCGTGAACCTCCCCTGTCCCGCGGCGATGAATACCGCCAGGTTGGCGGGCGCGGGCACGGTTGCCCAAGTGCTCATTGGGGGCTGGTGAGGCGCATGCGCCGCGCACGCCGGGCACATGATCCGCACGCCCCCGAAGAGGGCGCGGCCCCCGGCTTCTAAGATCTTCGGCATGGCGACACGACTGGTGCAGATCAACATGAAGGCCCACGACGACCTCGCGCTCGGCCGGTTCTGGGCGGCGGCGCTCGGTTGGGGGGTCGACAGCGAGGGCCCCGGCGTGACCAACCTCGAACCCGTGGGCTTCGCCTACCCGGACCCGGTGGCCGTGTGCATCGACATCGTCGCCCGCCCGGAACCCAAGACGGTCAAGAACCGCGTGCACCTCGACCTGGCCACCACCTCGACCGCCCATCAGGCGGAGCTGGTCGCACGCCTGGAGGAGCTCGGCGCGACGCTCGCCGACGTGGGGCAGGGCGACGTCCCGTGGACGGTCATGGCCGATCCGGAAGGCAACGAGTTCTGTGTCCTGGAGCCCCGTCCGATCTACCAGGACACCGGGCCGGTCGCCGCGGTGGTGGTCGACTGCACCGACCCGCGGGGCATGGCCCGGTTCTGGGGCGAGGCGACGGACTGGACCGTGCACGAGGTCACCGACGAGCGTGCGGCCCTGCGCTCCGCCAAGGGCGTCGGACCCTACCTGGAGTTCCTGCGCACTCCCGACACCAAGAGCGGGTGGAACCGCGTCCACCTCGACGTCTGCCCCTACCCCGGTGACGACCTGGCCGCAGAGGCGGCCCGACTGCGCGCCCTGGGCGCCACCGACCCCGATCTGGACCGGTCCGCGATCCACTGGACGGTTCTGGCCGACCCGGAAGGCAACGAGTTCTGCCTCCTCACGCCCCGCTGACCGTCGATCGCGCCCGACGCGTACACGCACCCGAGGCCGGACGAGGAGGGCACAACGAGGGCCGTCGTCGAAGCTGTGCTCGGCGATGTGCCCCCGCTGTGCCCCGCAAGGTCTGCCCAGCCACGTCCGTGCAGGTCAGATCAGTCGATCAGCGGTAGTTCACGAACTGGATCGCGAAGTCGAGGTCCTTGCCCTTGAGCAGCGCCTGGATGGCCTGCAGGTCGTCACGGCTCTTGGAGCTGACGCGCAGCTCCTCGCCCTGGACCTGGGCCTTGACGCCCTTCGGGCCCTCGTCCCGGATGATCTTGGCGACCTTCTTGGCGTTCTCCTGGGAGATGCCCTCCTCGATCGAGGCGAAGATCTTGTACTCCTTGCCGGACAGCTGCGGCTCGCCGGCGTCGAGCGCCTTCAGCGAGATGCCGCGCTTGACCAGCTTGGTCTCGAACACGTCGAGGACGGCCTTGACGCGCTCCTCGGAGTTCGCCTCCATCAGGATCTTCTCGCCGGACCAGGCGATGGTGGCGCCGGTGCCCTTGAAGTCGTAGCGCTGCGAGAGTTCCTTGGCGGCCTGGTTGAGGGCGTTGTCGACCTCCTGCCGCTCGACCTTCGAGACGATGTCGAAACTGGAGTCGGCCATGTGCTGTGGCTCCTTGAAGTCGGCTGTCATTGCCCCGGAGGGCGCGGCCGGACATCCCCGGCCCGCTCGGCAAAGCCTAGGGGGTGTCCGGTGGATCAGACCCGGGACCGGGCCTGATCCACCGGACACCCCCAGGCCCCCGCGCCCGGTCCCGGCGCTGATCAATCCAGTGGCGAAGCACCCCCGAGCATCAGGTATCGTTTACGTCGTTGCCAGGGAGCGCCGCCGAGAGGCGGAAAAATGGCAGCGATCATGGCGGTGTGCCCGAGTGGCCAAAGGGAGCAGACTGTAAATCTGCCGGCTCAGCCTACCCAGGTTCGAACCCTGGCGCCGCCACGCGATGTGAGACCCCCGTTACTGCGGAAACGCAGCGGCGGGGGTCTTCTCGTACGCCCCCGCACCGGTGCCCGTATCGTCCGGGTCGCGTGTTCGTTCTCCGGACGTGAACTTCATTTCTGACACGCGCGGGAGGGTCGGCGGCGGCGTGCTGCTCGCCCTCCTCGGAGCCGGGATCCCGGCCCTCGTCGGGGCGGCACTGCACAGCCACGTGGGCGAGCCCTACCAGGAGACCACGCTCTACTTCGGCACCGAGCGCCCCGGCGGCCGGACCCCCGTCGCCGAACAGGAGTTCATGGGCTTCCTGGACCGGGAGATCACCCCCGCCTTCCCCGAGGGGCTCACCGTCCTGGACGGGCACGGCCAGTGGCAGCGGGCCGGGAAGGTCATCCGCGAGACCTCCTACGAGGTGGTGCTCCTCTACCCGGAGAAGGAGGCCGAGGAGCGCAGCGCGCGCATCGAGCGGATCCGGCAGGCCTACGAGGACCAGTACCAGCAGGACTCCGTCGGGCGTTCCGACGACAAGGTGACCGCCGAGTTCTGAGAGCCCGTCAACGCGGAGGAGCCCCCGGCGGCCTCAGTTGCCCGCGACGGCCTTGACGGCCACCGCGACGGGGGTCGATCCCTCCACCAGCTCCAGCGTCAGGCCGGCCGTCGCCGGGGTTTCGACCAGCTCCGCCAGCACGGCGGCCACGTCGTCGCGCGGCACCGCCCCGCGGCCCGTCCGCGCCTCCAGCCGCACCTGCCCGCTCCCTGGGTCGTCGGTCAGCGACCCGGGCCGCAGCACCGTCCACTCCAGGCCCAGCCGGGTGCGTACGTGGTCGTCCGCCTCGCCCTTCGCCCGCAGGTAGACGTCGAAGACCTCGTCGCCCCCGTGGTGCGCGTCCGCTCCCATCGAAGAGACCATCAGGAAGCGCCGCACCCCCGCCCGTTCGGCCGCGTCCGCGAACAGCACCGCCGCGCCCCGGTCCACGGAATCCTTGCGCGCCACGCCGCTGCCGGGACCCGCGCCGGCCGCGAACACCGCGACGTCCGCGCCCTGAAGAATGCCCGCCACATGGTCGACCGAAGCCGATTCCAGGTCGCAGAGCACCGGTTCGGCGCCCGCGTCCCGCAGGTCGTCGCCCTGCTCCGGATCGCGGATGATGCCCGCGACCCCGTATCCGCGCGCGGCGAGCAGTTGCTCCAGCCGCAGCGCGATCTGACCGTGTCCACCCGCGATGACGATGCGCATGCCCCGACCGTACGACGAGCCGGGCGCCGCCGCCCGCGAAACCCCCCGCCGCCGGGTCGCCGGGCGATCAGGGGCCGGGCTCCGCACGGCCCTGCCGGGGCAGGTCCAGGGCCACCGCGACCGCCGAGTCGCAGTACTCCCGTACGGCACTCGTCCGGGCCACCACCCGGCCGCGGTGGATCACGATCCGGCTGTACGCCAGGGACAGCACCCCCGCGATCCGGTCCCCCCGCACGGCCAGCAGCTCCGCCGGGAACCCGGCCTCCACCCGGACCTCCGGCAGGCCCATGGCCTCCCGGGCGGCCCCGCTGACCGACGCGTAGGCCTCCGGCGCCCGCAGCCCGCCCTGGGAGGCGAGCAGGAAGGCGGCCTCCAGCGGGTCGCCGCGGCCGACCGGGTTCCCGGCGTCCCGCACCGCCCCGCTGCCGGCCGCGACCCGGACCCCGGCGGCGCGCAGCAGCCGTACGGGCGCCGTGCGCAGGCCGCGCCGCTCCAGGGCCGCGCAGTCGCCCTGGGGCAGGCAGGTGACCCGTACGCCGGCCGCGGCCAGCTGGTCGGCGGCCCGGTGCGCCACGTCCAGCGGGAGGCGCGAGAGGCCGCCGCAGGGGCCGATCGTCACCCCCGGGCGCAGCCCGCCGGCCATCGCGGCGAGCCGGGCCAGCCGGCCGGGATCGTCACCGTCCGTGTGCAGGTCCACGGGGCAGCCGTGCTCGGCGGCGAGTTCCAGGACGGCTTCGAGGAAGCCCGTCGGGTCGGGATCCAGGTCCGGGCAGCCGCCGATGACGGAGGCGCCCATCTTGACGGCGTCGCGCAGCATGGCGAGCCCGTCGGCGCCGGCCAGGCCGGTGAGGAGGCGGGGCACGGCGACGGTGGTCAGGTCGGTGAGCCCGCGCAGCGAGCGGCGGGCCTGGAGCACGGCCTCCATGGGGCCGAGGCCGTGCACGTCGCCGATCCGGACGTGGGAGCGGACGGCCGTGGCGCCGTGTCCGAGCTGGAGCAGCGCGGCCTCGGTGGCCCGGCGCTGCACCTCGTCGGTGCCGTACGAGACGGGCCCCTCGCCGTCGGCGGTCAGGGCGGTGTCCCCGTGGGCGTGCGGCTCGGCGGGGGCGGGGAGCAGCAGGTAGCCGCCGAGGTCGACGCGGGCGAGCGCGGGGGAGGGCAGGCTGCCCGCGGTGCCGACGGCCTGGATCCGACCGCCGCCGAGCCGGACGTCGACCGTACGGCCGTCCGTGAGGCGGGCTCCGCAGAGCAGGAGGGTGGTGGACTCGGCGGCGGCCGCGTTCGCGTTGCCGGGCGGGCGCCGGGGCCCTTGGCCGCCGCCCTCACCACGGCCGCCCGGCGGGAAGGGGGACGGCTGCTGCGGCTGGCTGTCGGACATCGCGCTCCTGCGGTGGCTCGGGCGGTTCCTGGGCCGAGTGGCCGCGGCCCGCGGCCCAAGATCACGCAGCGTGCTCAGAGCCTAGGGCGCGGGGCTCCCCGCTTCGGGGAAGAGCGAAATAGTCGTACCGGTGTGGTGCCCGAGCGCGCCGCGGCAGGGGGGCTCGGAGCGTCTCGCGGGGCCGCCGGGAATGTGAGCCCGGCCACATTCTGCCCCGAAAAGGGCCTCGGCGGTGCTCGGAGCTTGATCGGGAAAGCCTTGGCCGCCCCCTCGGAGGCCAGTCCCCGCAAAGGATTTGGGCGATGGGCGGGCAACCGTGTAATGTCTTCATCGCTCGCCCCAATAGCTCAGTCGGTAGAGCGTCTCCATGGTAAGGAGAAGGTCTGCGGTTCGATTCCGCATTGGGGCTCTGGTGAGAGAGGTTCCCCACCCTCGGGTGGGGACTGATCACATCAAAGCGGCGTAGCTCAGTCGGTAGAGCAAGCGGCTCATAATCGCTGTGTCACCGGTTCAAGTCCGGTCGCCGCTACCAACAGTAGCCGATTGCGGGGTCGGTCTCCCGATCGGCTACTCTTTTATGCGTTCATCCGTCCCATAGTCCGTCAAGGAGCACTCACGTGGCTGCCACCGACGTCCGCCCGAAGATCACGCTGGCCTGCGTGGAGTGCAAGGAGCGGAACTACATCACCAAGAAGAACCGGCGTAACAACCCGGACCGCATGGAGATGAAGAAGCACTGCCCGCGCTGCAACTCGCACACCGCGCACCGCGAGACCCGCTGACCCCAGCGAAGTCTCGAATACAGGCACCGTCATGAGGTCGTCCCCTTCTTTGGGGGGCGGCCTCGTGTCGTTTCCGTGATCGCCGGTCTCTGATCGTTTTCCTCATGTGACCGACTTTTTCCAACAGGAGGTAGGGAGCCATGGCGCTCGACCAGTCCTTCGTGGGGCGGAGCTACCCGCCCACCGATCCGTACGAGGTCGGCCGGGAGAAGATCCGCGAATTCGCGGTGGCGGTGGGGGACGCGAATCCCGTCTACACCGACCCCGATGCCGCCAAGGCGTTCGGCCACCTGGACGTGATCGCTCCGCCGACTTTCGTGTTCGCGATCACATTTGCGGCCGCCGGCCAGGTCGTCGAGGACCCGCAGCTGGGCCTGGACTACAGCCGCGTCGTGCACGGCGACCAGAAGTTCGCGTACTCGCGGCCCGTGCGTGCCGGTGACCGGCTGTCGGTGACCTCCACGATCGAGGCCGTGAAGTCGATGGCGGGCAACGACATCATCGACATCCGCGGCGAGGTCCACGACGAGACCGGCGAGCACGTGGTGACGGCGTGGACGAAGCTCGTGTCCCGCGCCCCCGAGGAGGCCTGAGATGACCGCGCAGATCAAGTACGCCGACGTCGAGGTCGGCACCGAGCTGCCGTCGGCCTCCTTCCCCGTGACGCGCGCCACGCTGGTGCGCTACGCGGGCGCCTCGGGCGACTTCAACCCCATCCACTGGAACGAGAAGTTCGCCCTGGAGGTCGGACTGCCGGACGTGATCGCGCACGGCATGTTCACCATGGCCGAGGCGATCCGCGTGGTCACCGACTGGGCCGGCGACCCGGGTGCGGTCGTCGAGTACGGGGTCCGCTTCACCAAGCCGGTCGTCGTGCCCAACGACGAGGCGGGTGCGCTGATCGAGGTCACGGCCAAGGTCGCGGCGAAGCTGGACGACAACCGCGTACGCGTGGACCTGACGGCGATGAGCGCGGGGCAGAAGGTCCTGGGCATGTCCCGGGCCCTGGTGACCCTGGCCTGAGTCCGGCGCGCTGCGTACCGGGCGCCGAGCACCGAGCCGGGCGCCGGGCGGGGAGGATCCCGCTCGGCGCCCGGCTCAGCGCGTGCCGATGCCGTGGGCGGTGCCCCCGGTGACGGCCCGGAGCTTGTCCGGGTTGGCGACGTTGTGGATCGTGGTGATCCGCCCGTCGGCATCGAAGTCGAAGGTGACCGTGGAGATCACGCGGTCCGGTGCGCTGAACAGCAGGCCCGGGCCGCCGTTGATCTCGACCAGCTCGGCCCTCATGTCGGCGGGGGCGACGCCCTGGTAGGTGACGCTGCCCATGGCGGCGAACCAGGAGGCCACCGTCTGCGCGCCCAGGACCGGCCGCATGGCCTGGCGGACCTTGCCGCCGCCGTCGGTCCACAGGGTCACGTCCGGGGACAGGACTTCCATCAGCGCGTTGACGTCGCCGCCGGTCGTGGCGGCGAAGAACCGCTCCGTGACCTCGCGCTGGCGGGACCGGTCGGCGGTGAAGCGCGGCCGCCGCGCCTGTACGTGCTCGCGGGCCCGGTGAGCGGCTTGGCGCACCGCCGCCTCGGAGCGCTCCAGCGCCTCCGCGATCTCGGCGTGGCTGAAGTCGAAGACCTCCTTCAGCACGAACACCGCGCGCTCCAGCGGGCTGAGCGTCTCCAGTACGACGAGCACGGCCATGGACACCGATTCGGCGTCCATGACGGTCTCGGCGGTGTCGCCCGTGGTGAGGATGGGCTCCGGGAGCCACGGTCCGACGTAGGTCTCGCGCTGGTGGCGGGTGGACCGCAGCCGCGCCAGCGCCTCGTTCGACACGATCCGCGCCAGGTACGCCTTGGGGTCGGCCACCTGTGAGCGGTCGGCCGCCGACCACTTGATCCAGGTGTCCTGGACCGCGTCCTCCGCGTCGGCCGCCGTGCCCAGGATGCGATAGGCCACCGTGAACAGCAGGTTCCGGTGCCGGTGGAACACCTGTTGGTCGAGGTCCGTGGACGGATCGGCACCGGTCACCGGAGTGCCCCGTTCCGGGTGAAGCGGCCACCACGCGGCCAGACGGCTCCCGAGGCGGGCATCTTCTTCATGCGGCCGTACGTCGGCCAGGGTGCAGCGCTCACCACCTCTTTGTACCGGGCCGCCGTACGGCCGGTCAGATGAATACGCCGCGGACTGTCGTCGGGCCGGGTGAACTGCACCACCGCGTCGTTGCGCCCCAGGCTGACCGGCGTGTGGTAGTAGCCGAAGCGGAACGGCCGGGGCTCCTTGCCCTTCAGGGTGCGGACGATCGACACCGCGGCGTGCACGCCCGTCGGCATGCCGCCCTGGCAGGTGCCGTGCATGACGCCGTAGCCCTGCCGGATCGCCGCCGCGTCGCCCACCGCGTACACCTGCGGGTGCGACAGCGACCGCAGCGCGGCGTCGGTGAGGACGCGGCCGCGCTCGTCGACGTCCAGTCCCGCGGCGGCCGCCAGTGGCGACACCCGCGTACCGCTGGTCCACAGGACCGCGTCGGCGGGGATTCGCTCGCCCCCGGCCAGCGCGACCGTGCCGGGGAGCACCTCCACCACCTCGACCCCGCTGCGCACGGCCACGCCCAGGCGGCCGAGCGCGGCCCGCAGGTACGCCCCGGCCTTCGGGGTCATGGCGGCGCCGGGTTCCTCCCGCCCCAGCAGGACGACGTTGAGCCCGGGGTGGCGCTCGGCGATCTCCGCGGCGGACTCGACGCCGGTCAGCCCGCTCCCGACGACGACCACGGTCCCGCTGCCGCTGCCGCTGCCGCTGCCGCTGCCGCTGCCGCTGCCGCTGCCGCTGCCGCTGCCGCTGCCGCTGGCGCTGGCGCTGGCGAGTCGCTCCAGCCGGTCGGCCAGGAGCGCCGCGTCCTCGGCGCTGTTCAGGGTGTACGCGTGTTCCTCCACCCCCGGCACCGCCGCGAGGTCGGCCACGCTGCCCAGCCCGTAGACCAGCGTGTCGTAGTGCAGGACCCGGTCGTCGTCGATGCGGACCGTCCTCGCGTCCGCGTCCACCGCCGTCACCCAGCCGCGGACGAATCCCGCGCCCGTCCCCTCCAGCAGCTCCGGGATGCTCAGCTCGGCGAGCTGCTGCCCGGTCGCCGTCATGTGGAGCCGCAGCCGCTCGGTGAACCGTTCCTGCGCGTTCACCAGGGTCACCCGCACGTCCTGGCGCCGTCCGACCCGGGCCCCGAGCTGGACGGCCGCGGACATCCCCGCGTACCCCGCCCCCAGGACCACGACGCGGTGGGTGCCGGTCCCGCTGTCGACTCCGTCCACGTCCACGTCCACGTCCGCGTCCGCCTGCCGTGTGTTCTTCGGCTGTGCGCTCATCGCTCTCGCCCTTCTCCACTCGCTGTTGACGACCACCAGATGCGAGCAGGCCTCCCGTTCGTGACACGGCTCGGGTATGACGCGCGTCACACGGGTGTCCGGGCGCGCTGCGCCGCGCGGGAGCAAGGGGCTTGCCAAGTTAGTGATTGAGTACTAACTTCGTATCCATGGCAAGGATGAGTGCGGACGAGCGGCGCGAGAGCGTCATCCGCGCGGCGGTGCACGAGTTCGCCCGCGGCGGCTTCCACGGGACCTCCACCGAGGCGATCGCCAAGCGGGTCGGCGTCTCGCAGCCGTACCTGTTCCGGCTCTTCCCCAACAAGCCGGCCATCTTCCTCGCCGCCGCCGATCGCTGCCTCCAGGAGACCCGCGAGGTGCTCGCCGGGGCGGCCGAGGGGCTGGAGGGCGAAGAGGCCATGCACGCCATGGCGAACGCGTACGCCCGGCTCATCACCGAGGATCCCGACAAGCTGCAGATGCAGCTCCAGATGTACGTCACCGTCGCCGCCGCCGAAGCGGCCGGCGACCACGAGCTCGGCGAGCTCGTGCGCAAGGGCTGGATGGAGCTCTGGGACGCCGTTCACATCCCCCTCGGCGGGGACGCGAACGAGACCACGACCTTCATGGCCTTCGGAATGCTGATCAACAACCTGGCCGCCATGGGCTTCCCGCCCGGGCACCGGGTCTGGGGGGCGCTGTATCCCGCCGCCCGCGTCCAGGGCCGGGACGGTCGGCCGGGGGAGTGAGCTCCCGGCGGACCCGGTCCGCCGGCCCGCGCGCGCGTTCTCATGGGCGCAAAAGTTAGTCAGTGATAACTAACAACGCTTGTCATCACCTTCAGGGGAAAATCGTGAACTCCACGCACGAAGCCGAAGGCGCCGAAGGCACCCGGGACACCGCGCTGCGCGGCCCCGCCGTCTGGGCGCTCGTCCTCACCTCCGTCGCCGGCTTCATGGCCGCCCTCGACAACCTCGTCGTCACCACCGCCCTCCCCGCCATCCGGGGGGATCTCGGCGGCGCGCTGGAGGACCTGGAGTGGACGGTGAACGCGTACACGCTCACCTTCGCCGTCCTCCTCATGTTCGGCGCGGCCCTCGGCGACCGCTTCGGGCGGCGGCGGCTCTTCATGGCCGGCCTCGTGGTGTTCACCGGCGCCTCGGCCGTCGCCGCCCTCTCGCCTGGCATCAACGAGCTCATCGCCGCCCGCGCCGTCCAGGGCGTCGGCGCCGCGGTCATGATGCCGCTCACCCTCACCCTGCTCACCGCCGCCGTCCCGCCCGCCCGCCGCGGCATGGCCCTCGGTATCTTCAGCGCCGTCAGCGGCCTCGCCGTCGCCAGCGGCCCGCTCGTCGGCGGCACCCTCACCGAGCACATCTCCTGGCAGTGGATCTTCTGGCTGAACGTCCCGATCGGGCTGGCCCTGATCCCGCTCGCCCGCCTGAAGCTGTCCGAGTCCACCGCCCCGAACGCCCGGCTCGACGTCCCGGGAACGCTCCTCATCAGCGGCGGCCTCTTCGGCATCGTCTACGGCCTCGTCAACGCCAACGCCCACGGCTGGACCAGCGGCCCCGTGCTCACCGGCCTGATCGCCGGCACCGCGCTCGTCGGCGCGTTCGTCGTCCACGGCTTCCGCAACGCGAACCCCATGCTGCCCATGCGCCTCTTCCTGAACCGGGGCTTCCTGGGGATCAACATGGCCAGCCTCCTGATGTACCTGGGCATGTTCGGCTCGATCTTCCTGCTCAGCCAGTTCTTCCAGGGCGTCGCCGGCTACTCGCCCACCGAGGCCGGTGTGCGCATGCTCCCCTGGACCGCCATGCCGCTGGTCGTCGCCCCGATCGCGGGCATCCTCTCCGACCGAATCGGCGGCCGCCCCGTCGTCGCCGCCGGGCTCGCGCTGCAGGCCCTCGGCCTCGGCTGGTTCGCGATGATCCTGAGCACCGACGTCTCGTACGCCGCCCAGCTCCCGGCGCTGATCCTCAGCGGCATCGGCATGGGCCTCTACTTCGCCCCCGCCTCCAACATCCTGATGTCCACCGTGTCCCCCGCCGACACGGGCAAGGCCTCCGGCGCCAACAACGCGCTGCGCGAGGTCGGCGGCGCCCTCGGCGTCGCGGTCCTGGCCTCGGTCTTCTCCGCCCAGGGCGGCTACGAGTCCCCGCAGGCCTTCACCGACGGGACCGTGCCCGCACTGTGGATCGGCGCGGCCGGGGTGGCCGTGGCGGCCGCCTTCGCCCTGCTGGTCCCGGCCAAGCGCAGCCTCGCGACCCCCGAGCCCGTCGCCGCCGGGAACACCTCCGGGAACACCTCCGGGAACGCCTCCGGGAACGCCTCCGGCACCGGGTACGCGACCTCCGCCAAGGTCTCCGCGACCGGCTGACCGCCCGCCCCCTCCCCTCCCTTCCCCGGAACGGCTCGACCAAGGAGCGCACACCATGCCCGACATCCCCTGGTTCACGCCCACCCCGCCCGCTCCCGACGCCGAGGTCCACGTCATGGCCTCCCGCTTCGAGACCGAGACCCTGCTCGGCGCCGTCAGGTTCTTCCTCAAGGCGCCCGGCATCATCAACCAGATCCGCAAGGCCCCCGGCGCCCACGGCGTCGCCCTGCGCGCCCGGATCCTCGACCGGACCTTCCTCACCCTCTCCGCCTGGGAGGACCCGGGCGCGCTCCACCGCTTCGCCCGCAGCGAGCCGCACCGCTCCAGCTCCCGGGCCGCCGCCGCGTTCATGCGGGAGTCGACCTTCACCTTCTGGACCGTCCCGGCCTCCGCCCTCCCCATCACCTGGGCCGAAGCCGAGCACCGGCTCGCCGAGGAGGCCGCCCGCCCGCAACGTACGGCGTGACATGCGACGAGACGTACGGTCCGTGGCCCCGCAGGGATGCGAGGGGTACGGACCGTACTCTTGTGCACGTGCAGGAACTCCACGACGCCCCCCTCGCCCCCCTGACCACCTTCCGCCTCGGTGGCCCCGCCACCCGTCTGGTCACCGCGACCACCGACGCCGAGGTGGTCGAAGCCGTCCGCACCGCGGACGGGAGCGGCACCCCGCTCCTCGTCATCGGCGGAGGCAGCAACCTGGTCATCGGCGACCGCGGCTTCGAGGGCACCGCCCTGCGCATCGCGACCACCGGCTTCCACCTCGAAGGCACGCGGCTGGAGCTCGCCGCGGGCGAGAACTGGAGCGACGCCGTCGCGCGCAGCGTCGAGGCGGGTCTGGCCGGCATCGAGTGCCTCGCCGGAATCCCCGGCTCCGCCGGTGCCACCCCCATCCAGAACGTCGGGGCGTACGGCCAGGAGGTCCGCGACACCATCACCGAGGTCGTCGCGTACGACCGCACCACCGGCGAGACGGTCACCCTCACCACCGCCGAGTGCGCCTTCCGCTACCGCAACAGCACCTTCAAGGACCAGCCCGGCCGCTACGTCGTCCTGCGCGTCCGCTTCGCCCTGGAGGACGCGGGCGGGCTGTCCGCGCCGATCAAGTACCCCGAGACCGCCCGCGCCCTGGGCGTCGAGGCCGGCGACCGGGTCCCGGCGGCCCGCGCCCGCGAGACCGTACTGCGGCTGCGCGCCGGCAAGGGCATGGTCCTCGACCCCGCCGACCACGACACCTGGTCGGCCGGCTCCTTCTTCCACAACCCGATCCTGAGCGACGAGGCGTACGCCGCCTTCCTCGCCCGCGTCCAGGACCGGCTCGGCGCCGAGGCCGCCCCGCCCGCGTACCCCGCCGGCGAAGGCCGTACGAAGACCAGCGCGGCCTGGCTGATCGACAAGGCCGGCTTCACCAAGGGCTACGGCACGGGCCCCGCCCGCATCTCCACCAAGCACACCCTCGCGCTGACCAACCGCGGCCAGGCCACCACCGAGGACCTCCTCGCCCTGGCCCGCGAGGTCGTCGCGGGCGTCCACGCGGCCTTCGGCGTCACCCTGGTCAACGAGCCGGTGACGGTCGGCGTCAGCATCTGAGGAGTCCCGGCCGCCATGCTCTGTCCACTGCACGGGGCCGGTACGGACCCCACCCGCCTGGTGGGACGCACGATCAGCAGGATCGTCGCGTCCTGGCACGTCTGCGAGGGCGAACGCTCCGAGGCGCCGCTCGACGTCTGGCTGATCGACAGCGAGGGCGAGTCCACCAGGATCAGCACCGGGTCCGACGGGTGCCTCATCGTCGAATGCGCCCCGCCGCACGAGCCGTACGACATGGGGGAGTGGGGCCGCATCGAGGTCGGTGAGGACCTCGGCGACCACCCCTTCCTGCGGCACCTCGGCGACACGGTGGCGACCGTGGCCGAGTTCGCGGCGCCGCGGACCGGGCGCACGCAGCTGGAGATCGGCTTCACCGACGGGGACCGGGTCCGGGCCGACTGCTGGGAGGGCGACCTGCGGCTCACGCGGTGAGTCCCGCCGGCCCCCTCAGGTGGCCAGCCAGTGGTCGATCCCGGCCAGCAGCTTGTCCTGCACCTCGCCGGGCGCGGCGCTTGCGCGCACCGACTGCCGGGCCAGCTCGGCGAGCTCCGCGTCCGTGAACGCGTGGTGGCGGCGGGCGATCTCGTACTGGGCCGCCAGCCGGGACCCGAACAGCAGCGGGTCGTCCGCGCCCAGCGCCATCGGCACCCCGGCCTCGAAGAGCGTGCGCAGCGGGACGTCCTCGGGCCGCTCGTAGACCCCGAGGGCGACGTTCGACGCCGGGCAGACCTCGCAGGTGATCTGCCGGTCCGCGAGCCGCTTCAGCAGCCGGGGGTCCTCGGCGGCCCGCACTCCGTGGCCGATGCGGGAGGCGTGCAGATCGTCCAGGCAGTCGCGGACGGAGGCGGGACCGCCGAGTTCGCCGCCGTGCGGGGCCGCGAGCAGCCCGCCCTCGCGGGCGATGGCGAAGGCCCGGTCGAAATCGCGGGCCATGCCGCGGCGCTCGTCGTTGGAGAGCCCGAATCCGACGATGCCGCGGTCGGCGTAGCGGACGGCGAGGCGGGCCAGGGTGCGGGCGTCGAGGGGGTGCTTCATGCGGTTGGCGGCGATCAGCACCCGCATGCCGAGTCCGGTCTCGCGCGAGGCGGCCTCGACGGCGTCCAGGATGATCTCGACGGCCGGGATCATGCCGCCGAGCAGGGGGGCGTAGGAGGTGGGGTCCACCTGGATCTCCAGCCAGCCGCTGCCGTCCCGTACGTCCTCCTCGGCGGCCTCGCGGACCAGTCGGCGGATGTCCTCGGGCTCGCGCAGGCAGGAGCGGGCGGCGTCGTAGAGCCGCTGGAAGCGGAACCAGCCGCGTTCGTCCGTGGCGCGGAGCCTGGGCGGCTCGCCGGCGGTCAGGGCGTCGGGGAGGCGCACGCCGTACTTGTCGGCGAGCTCCAGGAGGGTCGAGGGGCGCATCGACCCGGTGAAGTGCAGGTGGAGGTGGGCTTTCGGCAGAAGCGTGAGATCGCGTACGTGCTCCATCCGGTGATCCTGCCGCACTTGTCACCCGTTCGGCAGCCCGATTCCCTGAACGGGACCTTGCTCGAACGTAAAAACGCCGGTGGGGCGGTACCCGTACGGGTACCGCCCCACCGGCGTTCGCGGAGCGGCGGCTCAGGCCTTGGCCTCGGCCAGCAGCTTCTGGATGCGGGACACGCCCTCGACCAGGTCCGCGTCGCCCAGGGCGTACGACAGGCGCAGGTAGCCGGGGGTGCCGAAGGCCTCGCCGGGAACGACCGCGACCTCGGCCTCGTCCAGGATCAGCGCGGCCAGCTCGACGGAGGTCTGCGGGCGCTTGCCGCGGATCTCCTTGCCCAGGAGCTCCTTGACCGACGGGTACGCGTAGAACGCGCCCTCGGGGGTCGGGCAGAACACGCCGTCGATCTCGTTCAGCATCCGCACGATCAGCTGGCGGCGGCGGTCGAAGGCCGTGCGCATCTCGTGGACGGCGTCCAGGTTGCCGGAGACGGCGGCGAGCGCCGCGACCTGGGCCACGTTGGAGACGTTGGAGGTGGCGTGCGACTGCAGGTTGGTCGCGGCCTTGACCACGTCCTTGGGGCCGATGATCCAGCCCACGCGCCAGCCGGTCATGGCGTACGTCTTGGCCACGCCGTTGACGATGATGCACTTGTCGGCGAGCTCGGGGACGATCGCCGGCAGGGAGACGAACTTGGCCTCGCCGTAGACGAGGTGCTCGTAGATCTCGTCGGTCAGGACCCACAGGCCCTTGTCGGCGGCCCAGCGGCCGATGGCCTCCGCGTCGGCCTCGGAGTACACGGCGCCGGTCGGGTTCGACGGGGAGACGAACAGGACGACCTTGGTGCGCTCGGTGCGGGCGGCTTCGAGCTGCTCGACGGAGACGCGGTAGCCGGTGGTCTCGTCGGCGACGACCTCGACCGGGACACCGCCGGCGAGGCGGATCGACTCGGGGTAGGTGGTCCAGTAGGGAGCCGGGACGATGACCTCGTCACCCGGGTCCAGGATGGCCGCGAACGCCTCGTAGATCGCCTGCTTGCCGCCGTTGGTCACCAGGACCTGCGAAGCGTCCACCTCGTAGCCCGAGTCGCGCAGCGTCTTCGCGGCGATCGCGGTCTTGAGCTCGGGCAGGCCGCCGGCCGGCGTGTAGCGGTGGTACTTGGGGTTGCGGCAGGCCTCGACCGCGGCCTCGACGATGTAGTCGGGCGTCGGGAAGTCGGGCTCGCCGGCGCCGAAGCCGATCACCGGGCGCCCGGCGGCCTTGAGGGCCTTGGCCTTGGCGTCCACGGCAAGGGTGGCGGACTCGGAAATGGCGCCGATACGGGCGGAGACGCGGCGCTCGGCGGAAGGCGTTTCAGAGGTCATGAGGCCAATCGTCCCAGACGCCTCAGAAGCCCCGCACGCCGTTTCAGTCATCGGACGGACCAGTCGGGAATGTGCTCTGTTCGACGTCAGGTCCAGGACCACGTACACTCACCTGTCGTTGGCCCCTGCCGGTCACTCCAGAGCGTGAGCACTCCGTGCACCCGACTGGATGCGGTAGGTTGGGGGACGCAACAAAGGGTCGTAGCTCAATTGGTAGAGCACTGGTCTCCAAAACCAGCGGTTGGGGGTTCGAGTCCCTCCGGCCCTGCTCCACACTCCTTCTCGGACGTGTGCGCAGGTACGTACTTCGATGCAACGCCGTGCGGCGCAACCGGGCGCGGCTACGGCCACGACCCGGATTCAGGTGAGAGACGTGACGGACGCCCTGGGCTCCATCGACATGCCTGACGCCGAGGACGACACCCGCGAGAAGAAGGCCCGCAAGGGCGGCAAGCGCGGGAAGAAGGGTCCTCTGGGTCGGCTCGCGCTGTTCTACCGCCAGATCATCGCGGAACTCCGCAAGGTCGTCTGGCCGACGCGCAATCAGCTCACGACGTACACCACCGTGGTGATTGTCTTCGTCGTCATCATGATCGGTCTGGTGACCGTGATTGACTATGGGTTCCAGGAAGCCATCAAGTTCGTCTTCGGCTGATCCCCGCGGAGGGCGGCGCCTTGATGGGTGCCGCCCGTTTTCGCATGTTCGACCACCTTTTGTATCCAGGAAGAAGCAGCCACCGTGTCTGACCCGAACCTGAACGCGAGCCCCGACTCCGTCGAGTCCGTCGAGGACGCGCTCGACATCGTCGAGGCGGCAGACGCTGTGGACCCGGACGAGGCCGAGCTGGCCGACGCCGAGGCCGGTGTCGCCGCCGAAGAGGCCGCGCTCCACGTCGAGGACGAGGCTGACGAGGTCGCGGACGACGCAGAGGCCGGCGAGGACGAGGACTCCGACGAGGACGCCCCCGAGGCCGTCGAGGCCGAGGACGCCCCCGAGGCCGACGAGGACGCGGAGGAGGCCGAGGAGGCCGCCGACGCCGAGCCCGTCGACCCGATCCAGGCCCTGCGCGACGAGCTGCGCCTCCTGCCCGGCGAGTGGTACGTGATCCACACCTACGCGGGCTACGAGAAGCGCGTGAAGGCCAACCTGGAGCAGCGCGCCGTCTCGCTGAACGTCGAGGAGTTCATCTACCAGGCCGAGGTGCCCGAGGAAGAGATCGTCCAGATCAAGAACGGCGAGCGCAAGAACGTCCGGCAGAACAAGCTGCCCGGTTACGTTCTGGTCCGCATGGATCTGACGAACGAGTCCTGGGGCGTCGTCCGCAACACCCCCGGTGTCACCGGCTTCGTCGGCAACGCGTACGACCCGTACCCGCTGACGCTGGACGAGATCGTCAAGATGCTCGCCCCGGAGGCGCAGGAGAAGGCCGCCAAGCAGGCCGCCGAGGACGCCGGTCTGCCGGCCCCCGCGGTCAAGCGCACCATCGAGGTCCTGGACTTCGAGGTCGGCGACTCGGTCACCGTCACCGACGGTCCGTTCGCGACGCTGCAGGCGACCATCAACGAGATCAACCCGGACTCGAAGAAGGTCAAGGGCCTCGTCGAGATCTTCGGTCGCGAGACCCCGGTCGAGCTCAGCTTCGACCAGATCCAGAAGAACTGACGATCTTCTGAGCCAACGCTTCCGGACAGGTCAGACAGCCCCCTGAAGGGCGGTCTGACCTGCTCGGTTTTTAGCCCCGCTCCGATACCCGTTATCGTGGTGCGGTATGCCTCCATCCGGATGACCGGATTGGCGGCGAAAAACTCTCACTAGGACCCGGAGAGAGCAATGCCTCCCAAGAAGAAGAAGGTCACGGGGCTTATCAAGCTCCAGATCAAGGCCGGTGCGGCCAACCCGGCTCCGCCGGTCGGCCCCGCGCTCGGTCAGCACGGCGTCAACATCATGGAGTTCTGCAAGGCCTACAACGCCGCGACCGAGTCGCAGCGTGGCATGGTCGTGCCGGTGGAGATCACGGTCTACGACGACCGCTCCTTCACCTTCATCACGAAGACTCCGCCGGCCGCGCGCCTCATCCTGAAGGCCGCGGGCATCGAGAAGGGCTCCGGCGAGCCCCACAAGACCAAGGTCGCCAAGCTCACCGGCGCCCAGGTCCGCGAGATCGCCGAGCTGAAGATGCCCGACCTCAACGCCAACGACGTCGACGCCGCGATGAAGATCATCGCCGGCACCGCGCGCTCGATGGGCGTCACGGTCGAAGGCTGATCCAGCCACCCCCAGCACCACCAGTGGTAGGGCCAAGCGCTGGTCCGCACCACGACTCCATGCCTGAAGCCGAAAAACAGGAGCAGAAGTGAAGCGCAGCAAGACTCTCCGCGCTGCGGACGCCAAGGTCGACCGGGACAAGCTGTACGCCCCGCTCGAAGCCGTCCGTCTCGCCAAGGAGACCTCCGCGACCAAGTTCGACAGCACCGTCGAGGTCGCCTTCCGCCTGGGTGTCGACCCGCGCAAGGCCGACCAGATGGTCCGTGGCACCGTGAACCTCCCGCACGGCACCGGCAAGACCGCCCGGGTCCTGGTCTTCGCGACCGGTGACCGTGCTGCGGCCGCGGAAGCCGCCGGCGCCGACATCGTCGGCGATGACGAGCTGATCAACGAGATCGCCAAGGGCAACCGCCTGAACGAGTTCGACGCGGTTGTCGCCACTCCGGACCTCATGGGCAAGGTCGGCCGCCTCGGCCGCGTGCTCGGTCCCCGTGGCCTGATGCCGAACCCGAAGACCGGCACCGTCACCATGGACGTTGCCAAGGCTGTCACCGAGATCAAGGGTGGCAAGATCGAGTTCCGTGTCGACAAGCACTCGAACCTGCACTTCATCATCGGCAAGGTCTCCTTCACCGATGAGCAGCTGGTCGAGAACTACGGTGCGGCCCTGGACGAGATCCTTCGTCTGAAGCCGTCCGCCGCGAAGGGCCGCTACGTCAAGAAGGCCGCCCTGAGCACCACGATGGGCCCCGGCATCCAGCTGGACTCGAACCGCACCCGGAACCTCCTCGTCGAGGAAGACCCGGCCGCTGTCTGAGCTCCGCTGAGCCCCCGGCTCACCTGAGTGGCTGAAACGGGCCCCTCGCCCCCTTCACAGGGTGGCGAGGGGCCCGTTTTCCGTGTTTCGGAACACATGTCCCGAACCGGACGGTAACCGGCGCGCCAGGGCCGGGCGGGGGAACGTAGGGTCGGCTTCGAAGCGAACGTTCACACAGGGGTGGGGATCTCTATGTCTGCATACCGCGCCGCACACCGCGCGTACCGGAGGAAGGCCGCCGGCGCGATGCTGGCCGCCGTACTGCTCGCGGGCGGGGCCACCGCGTGCGACACCGACAAGAAGGACGGCTCCGGCAAGGCCGCGGGCGCGCCCTCCGCGCAGCCCTCCGCGCCCGCGGCGGGCGGTTCGGCCACCGAGGCCCTCACCGCGGCCTACAAGAAGACCTCGGCCGCCAAGTCGGCCAAGGTGCGCATGACCATGAAGATGTCCGGCGGCGGCGGTGAGAGCGTCGAGATGACGGGCGTGCAGGGGTGGGACCCGCAGGTCATGGACATCACCGTGAAGGGCGGGCTCGGCGCCTCCGGCGTCGACTCCATGCACACGATCGTGTCGAACGACGTCATGTACATGGAGGTGCCGGCCGGCTCTCCGCTGTCCTCGGCGGCCATGGACGGCAAGCGCTGGATGAAGATCGACGTGAAGGCCGCCGCGGAGGCCGCCGGAGACGCCGCGGCGCTGAACCAGCTCGGCGGCATGGGCGGCATGGGCAGCCTGGGCGGGGCGGAGCAGAACCAGGACCCCGCCAAGCAGCTCGCCCTGCTGCTGGCCTCGCCGAACGTGAAGCTCGTCGGCTCCGAGAACGTCGAGGGCGCCGACGCCCAGCACTACAAGGGCACCCTGACCTTCGAGGAGATGCTCGCCGCGAACGGGGGCTCCCAGGCGCTGCCGGAGGCCGACCGCGCGAAGCTCACCGAAGCCATGAAGAAGGCCGGCATCAAGGGCTACGACATGGACGTCTGGGTGAACAAGGACGGCTACCCGGCCCGCCTGAAGGTCGCGATCGGCACGCCCGAGGGAAACCTCGACCTGGACGCCCACTACTCCGACTACGCCACGACGGTGACCGTCCGGACCCCGCCCGAGAACGAGACGGTCGACGTCTTCGCGAAGCTCAAGGAGCTGGGCGCCACGGGCGCCGGCGGGGCCGGGTCCGGGACCTGAGACCGACCGGCCGCGAGGCCGAACGCAACACCGGCAGAACCATCCATGGGGGAGAACCGATGAACACGGCTGCACTGACCCGGGCCGCGATCGCCGCGGCGGGGGCCGCACTGCTCGTGGGCGGCCTGACCGCCTGCGGGACCGACAAGGCCGCGGGGACGGCCGACGGCAAGGCGGAGGCCAAGACCAAGGCCGAGACGCCGGCGGACGCGGTGAAAGCGTCCTACACGAAGACCGCGGCCGCCAAGTCCGCCACGTACGAGATGACCGTGACGTCGAGCAGCGGCAAGGCCGAACAGCTCACGGGCACGAAGGGCTGGTACCCGTCGGCCACCGGCATCGACGCCAAGGGCGACGGCGCCAACCAGGTCATGATCGGCGACGTCATCTACACCCACTCGGACAAGCCCCTGGAGGGCAAGTCCTGGATGAAGATGAACCTGAACAAGGACGGCAAGCCCCGCTCCCGGTTCAACGACGACCCGGCCGACTACCTCGCCGTGCTCCTGGGCCAGCAGAAGCTGACGCTGGTCGCCGCCGAGCAGATCGACGGCGGGGAGGCCAGGCACTTCAAGGCCTCCCTCACCAACGCCGACCTGCTCGCGGCGGACGAGTCCACGAAGGTGATGGAGACGGCGAACCGGCAGTACCTCCACGAGGCGCTGAAGGAGTACACGAGCCTGGACGTGGACCTGTGGATCGGCAAGGACGGCTACCCCGTCCGCGTCGATTCGGCGCAGGGCACCAAGGACGGCACGACGAAGGTCTCGGCGAAGTTCTCCGGATTCGGCACGACGGCTGCGGTCACCGCGCCGCCCGCCGACCAGGTGGCCGACTTCGACGAGGTGATGAAGGGCATCGACGACAAGCTCAAGGGCGTCGACGAGACGCTGAAGGGCGCCGACCAGACCCTGAAGGACGCGGGGCTCGGCGGTCTCGGCGGCTCCTGAATCGGTGGGAGCGCCCGGGGATGCCGGGCGCTCCCGAGGCGATTTGCCTTGGCTCGGCCGGTTCACGTACTCTTCCGGAGAAGCCAAAGACCGCTGGTCGTTGTCGTGCCCGTGAGGGTGCGGCGGCCGAAGGATCCGCCAATTGCGGACGTCCTGCGCAGGTGACCTTGGATTGTTCCCGGAATTTCATTTCGGTTGAGCTACGCCCTGGCGCCTGCGCCGGGGCGTTTCGTATGTCAGCCCCTTCTGAGCGGTCCTCATCACCCGGAAGGAGGCGAACGCACTATGCCGACGCCCAACAAGGCTGCCGCGGTAGCCGAGCTCAAGGACGCGTTCCAGAGCTCGAACGCCGCCGTGCTGACCGAGTACCGGGGTCTCACCGTCGCGCAGCTCAAGACGCTGCGTCGCTCTCTCGGTGAGAACGCCCAGTACGCCGTGGTGAAGAACACGCTGACCAAGATTGCGGCCAACCAGGCCGGGATCACCGCGCTGGACGAGCACTTCGCTGGTCCGACCGCGGTCGCCTTCATCACCGGTGACCCGGTGGAGTCGGCGAAGAGCCTGCGTGACTTCGCCAAGGACAACCCGAACCTCATCATCAAGGCGGGTGTCCTTGATGGCAAGGCGCTCACCGCCGATGAGATCAAGAAGCTTGCGGACCTTGAGTCCCGCGAGGTTCTGCTCAGCAAGCTGGCCGGCGCGTTCAAGGGCAAGCAGTCTCAGGCTGCCTCGCTCTTCCAGGCGCTGCCGTCGAAGTTCGTCCGCACCGCGGAAGCGCTTCGCGTCAAGCTCGCCGAGCAGGGCGGTGCCGAGTAATTCGGCTCGCGCATTGATCCACGCCGCCTAGTGCGTGGGTCGTAGCGGGCCGTTACGCCCGCCTCTATATACATCCGGCACCTGCCGAATTAGTGGAAGGATCGCCCATCATGGCGAAGCTCTCTCAGGACGACCTCCTCGCCCAGTTCGAGGAGATGACCCTCATCGAGCTCTCTGAGTTCGTGAAGGCCTTCGAGGAGAAGTTCGACGTCACCGCCGCCGCGGCCGTCGCCGTTGCCGGTCCGGCCGGCCCGGGCGCCGTTGCCGAGGCTGCTGAGGAGCAGGACGAGTTCGACGTCATCCTCACCGGCGCCGGCGACAAGAAGATCCAGGTCATCAAGGTCGTGCGCGAGCTGACCTCCCTGGGCCTCAAGGAGGCCAAGGACCTCGTGGACGGCGCCCCGAAGCCCGTCCTTGAGAAGGTCGCCAAGGAGGCCGCTGACAAGGCTGCCGAGGCCCTCAAGGGTGCCGGCGCGGCTGTCGAGGTCAAGTAACACCTCTGGGGCCCTCCTGGGCCCCAACCAAAGGGCGATCACCCGTAAGGGTGGTCGCCCTTTGGCGTACCCGCAGTGCCTGACTTGCCCTGGTCTCGTTGGGGAGTAGGGTGATCATCGTTGCCCCGCGGCCGGGTCCTGAGCTGATCCGCACGGAGCAGGGGGCCTTGACGAACGGGACGCGGCGCGCAATTCTCAGTCCCGTCGTGGGATCGATCGGATCGGTCCGAGATCGCTTGCACGGATCGGTGATCCGAGGCATGGATCGACTACGAAGAGGGCAGTACTGATACGCGCTCTGTGTGCGAGAGCCACGAGAGCCGCGTGTTGGCCGCAGTTTCGCAGGGTCGCAGGGTTTGTTTAAACGACATGGGGAAGGCCTGTTGCCGGTTTCCGGAGACCTGGTCTGGACATCAGTGAGCCGAGTGGCTACACTGACCCTTTGCGCTGCCTGTTAGCTGCCCCCTGCCCGTCGCCAGGGGCATGCCCACGCTAGAGCACACTTGATTGATACGCCCTGACCAGGTCTTTTTGATCGAATCAGGCGGGCCGTCTTCTGTGTCAGCTGGGACCGGTACGCGCGTAGTGAGTCCGAGCCCTCGGAAGGACCCCCTCTTGGCCGCCTCGCGCAACGCCTCGACCAATACGAACACCGGTGCCAGCACCGCCCCGCTGCGCATCTCCTTTGCAAAGATCAAGGAGCCTCTTGAGGTTCCGAACCTCCTGGCGCTGCAGACCGAGAGCTTTGACTGGCTGCTCGGGAACGCCGCCTGGAAGTCTCGCGTCGAGTCGGCGCTTGAGAGTGGACAGGACGTCCCCACCAAGTCCGGTCTGGAAGAGATCTTCGAGGAGATCTCGCCGATCGAGGACTTCTCCGGGTCGATGTCGCTGACCTTCCGCGACCACCGTTTCGAGCCGGCGAAGAACTCCGTCGACGAGTGCAAGGACCGCGACTTCACGTTCGCGGCGCCGCTGTTCGTCACTGCCGAGTTCACGAACAACGAGACCGGAGAGATCAAGTCTCAGACGGTCTTCATGGGCGACTTCCCGCTCATGACCAACAAGGGCACCTTCGTCATCAACGGCACCGAGCGTGTCGTGGTGTCGCAGCTCGTCCGTTCCCCCGGTGTCTACTTCGACTCCTCCATCGACAAGACGTCCGACAAGGACATCTTCGCCGCCAAGATCATCCCGTCCCGGGGTGCCTGGCTTGAGATGGAGATCGACAAGCGCGACATGGTCGGTGTCCGCATCGACCGCAAGCGCAAGCAGTCCGTCACCGTCCTCCTGAAGGCTCTCGGCTGGACCACCGAGCAGATCCTTGAGGAGTTCGGCGAGTACGAGTCCATGCGCGCCACCCTGGAGAAGGACCACACCCAGGGCCAGGACGACGCGCTGCTCGACATCTACCGCAAGCTGCGTCCGGGCGAACCGCCGACCCGCGAGGCCGCTCAGACGCTGCTTGAGAACCTCTACTTCAACCCGAAGCGCTACGACCTCGCCAAGGTCGGCCGCTACAAGGTGAACAAGAAGCTCGGCGCGGATGAGCCGCTGGACGCCGGTGTGCTCACCACCGACGACATCATCGCGACCATCAAGTACCTCGTGAAGCTCCACGCGGGCGAGACCGAGACCACCGGTGAGTCGGGCCGTTCGATCGTCGTCGAGACCGACGACATCGACCACTTCGGCAACCGTCGTCTGCGCAACGTCGGCGAGCTCATCCAGAACCAGGTCCGCACGGGTCTGGCTCGTATGGAGCGCGTCGTCCGCGAGCGGATGACCACCCAGGACGTCGAGGCGATCACGCCGCAGACCCTGATCAACATCCGGCCGGTCGTCGCCTCCATCAAGGAGTTCTTCGGCACCAGCCAGCTGTCGCAGTTCATGGACCAGAACAACCCGCTGTCGGGTCTGACGCACAAGCGTCGTCTCTCGGCTCTGGGTCCCGGTGGTCTGTCCCGTGAGCGGGCCGGCTTCGAGGTCCGTGACGTGCACCCGTCGCACTACGGCCGCATGTGCCCGATCGAGACCCCTGAAGGCCCGAACATCGGTCTGATCGGCTCGCTCGCCTCCTACGGCCGCGTCAACGCGTTCGGCTTCGTGGAGACCCCGTACCGCAAGGTCGTCGAGGGCGTCGTCACCGACGAGGTCGACTACCTGACCGCGGACGAGGAAGACCGCTTCGTCATCGCCCAGGCCAACGCCGGCCTGTCCGAGGACATGCGCTTCACCGAGAACCGCGTCCTGGTGCGCCGTCGTGGCGGCGAGATCGACTACATCGCCGGCGACGACGTCGACTACATGGACGTCTCCCCGCGCCAGATGGTGTCCGTCGCGACCGCGATGATCCCCTTCCTGGAGCACGACGACGCCAACCGTGCCCTCATGGGCGCGAACATGATGCGCCAGGCCGTTCCGCTCATCAAGGCGGAGGCCCCGCTCGTCGGCACCGGCATGGAGTACCGCTGTGCGGTCGACGCCGGCGACTCGATCAAGGCGGAGAAGGACGGTGTCGTCCAGGAGGTCTCGGCCGACTACATCACCGTCGCCAACGACGACGGCACGTACACCACGTACCGCGTCGCCAAGTTCTCCCGCTCGAACCAGGGCACCTCGGTCAACCAGAAGGTCATCGTCAACGAGGGCGACCGGATCGTCGAGGCCCAGGTCCTCGCCGACGGCCCGGCCACCGAAGAGGGCGAAATGGCCCTCGGCAAGAACCTGCTCGTCGCGTTCATGCCGTGGGAAGGCCACAACTACGAGGACGCGATCATCCTGTCGCAGCGCCTCGTGCAGGACGACGTCCTCTCCTCGATCCACATCGAGGAGCACGAGGTCGACGCCCGTGACACCAAGCTGGGCCCCGAGGAGATCACCCGGGACATCCCGAACGTCTCCGAGGAGGTCCTCGCCGACCTCGACGAGCGCGGCATCATCCGCATCGGTGCGGACGTCGTCGCCGGCGACATCCTCGTCGGCAAGGTCACGCCCAAGGGCGAGACCGAGCTGACCCCCGAGGAGCGCCTGCTCCGCGCGATCTTCGGTGAGAAGGCCCGCGAGGTGCGTGACACCTCGCTCAAGGTCCCTCACGGTGAGATCGGCAAGGTCATCGGTGTCCGCGTCTTCGACCGCGAGGAGGGCGACGAGCTTCCTCCGGGCGTGAACCAGCTGGTCCGCGTCTACGTCGCCCAGAAGCGCAAGATCACCGACGGTGACAAGCTCGCCGGCCGCCACGGCAACAAGGGTGTCATCTCCAAGATCCTTCCGATCGAGGACATGCCCTTCCTTGAGGACGGCACGCCGGTCGACATCATCCTGAACCCGCTGGGTGTCCCGTCCCGAATGAACCCGGGACAGGTCCTGGAGATCCACCTCGGCTGGCTCGCCAGCCGCGGCTGGGACGTCTCCGGGCTCGGCGAGGAGTGGGCCGAGCGTCTGAAGGTCATCGGGGCCGACCGCGTCGAGCCCGGTACCAACGTCGCCACCCCGGTGTTCGACGGTGCCCGTGAGGACGAGCTCGCCGGCCTGTTCGAGCACACCATCCCGAACCGCGACGGTGACCGTCTGGTCCTGCCGTCCGGCAAGGCGCGTCTGTTCGACGGCCGCTCCGGCGAGCCGTTCCCGGACCCGATCTCGATCGGGTACATGTACATCCTCAAGCTCCACCACCTGGTCGACGACAAGCTCCACGCCCGGTCGACCGGTCCGTACTCGATGATCACGCAGCAGCCGCTGGGTGGTAAGGCGCAGTTCGGTGGCCAGCGCTTCGGTGAGATGGAGGTGTGGGCGCTTGAGGCTTATGGCGCCGCTTACGCCCTCCAGGAGCTGCTGACCATCAAGTCCGATGACGTCACCGGCCGCGTGAAGGTCTACGAGGCCATCGTCAAGGGCGAGAACATCCCCGAGCCGGGCATTCCCGAGTCCTTCAAGGTGCTCATCAAGGAAATGCAGTCGCTCTGCCTCAACGTGGAGGTGCTGTCCTCGGACGGCATGTCCATCGAGATGCGCGACACCGACGAGGACGTCTTCCGCGCGGCGGAGGAGCTCGGTATCGACCTGTCCCGGCGTGAGCCGAGCAGCGTCGAAGAGGTCTGACGGGCCTGACGGGGGGCTCGCTCAAGAGCCCCCCGTCATCCCCGGGACCGTTCAGACCATGATTGAGACTCGACCCCGAAAGAGGGATTGACGCACAGTGCTCGACGTCAACTTCTTCGACGAGCTGCGGATCGGCCTTGCCACCGCGGACGACATCCGAACCTGGTCGCACGGCGAGGTCAAGAAGCCGGAGACCATCAACTACCGCACCCTCAAGCCCGAGAAGGACGGACTCTTCTGCGAGAAGATCTTCGGTCCGACCCGGGACTGGGAGTGCTACTGCGGCAAGTACAAGCGTGTCCGCTTCAAGGGCATCATCTGTGAGCGCTGTGGCGTCGAGGTCACGCGCGCCAAGGTGCGTCGTGAGCGGATGGGCCACATCGAGCTTGCCGCTCCCGTCACCCACATCTGGTACTTCAAGGGCGTCCCGTCGCGTCTGGGCTACCTGCTGGACCTCGCGCCGAAGGACCTTGAGAAGGTCATCTACTTCGCCGCGTACATGATCACGTTCGTGGACGACGAGCGCCGCACCCGCGACCTCCCGTCGCTGGAGGCCCACGTCTCCGTCGAGCGCCAGCAGATCGAGAACCGCCGTGACGCGGACCTCGAAGGCCGTGCCAAGAAGCTTGAGACCGACCTGGCCGAGCTTGAGGCCGAGGGCGCGAAGGCCGACGTGCGCCGCAAGGTGCGCGAAGGCGCCGAGCGCGAGATGAAGCAGCTCCGTGACCGCGCCCAGCGCGAGATCGACCGCCTCGACGAGGTCTGGGCGCGCTTCAAGAACCTCAAGGTCCAGGACCTTGAGGGCGACGAGCTGCTCTACCGCGAGCTGCGCGACCGCTTCGGCACGTACTTCGACGGTTGCATGGGCGCCGCCGCGCTGCAGAAGCGCCTGGAGTCCTTCGACCTCGACGAGGAGGCCGAGCGCCTCCGCGAGATCATCCGTACCGGCAAGGGCCAGAAGAAGACCCGTGCGCTCAAGCGCCTCAAGGTCGTCTCCGCGTTCCTGCAGACCAGCAACAAGCCCAAGGGCATGGTTCTGGACTGCGTGCCGGTGATCCCGCCGGACCTGCGTCCGATGGTGCAGCTGGACGGTGGCCGCTTCGCGACCTCCGACCTGAACGACCTGTACCGCCGCGTGATCAACCGCAACAACCGTCTGAAGCGTCTCCTCGACCTCGGTGCTCCCGAGATCATCGTGAACAACGAGAAGCGCATGCTTCAGGAGGCCGTGGACGCCCTCTTCGACAACGGTCGTCGTGGTCGTCCGGTGACCGGTCCCGGCAACCGTCCGCTGAAGTCCCTGAGCGACATGCTCAAGGGCAAGCAGGGTCGATTCCGTCAGAACCTCCTCGGCAAGCGCGTGGACTACTCCGCGCGTTCCGTGATCGTCGTCGGTCCGCAGCTGAAGCTGCACCAGTGTGGTCTGCCCAAGGCCATGGCGCTGGAGCTCTTCAAGCCGTTCGTGATGAAGCGCCTGGTCGACCTGAACCACGCGCAGAACATCAAGTCGGCGAAGCGCATGGTCGAGCGCGGCCGCACGGTCGTGTACGACGTGCTCGAAGAGGTCATCGCCGAGCACCCGGTTCTGCTGAACCGTGCGCCCACGCTGCACCGCCTCGGCATCCAGGCCTTCGAGCCCCAGCTGGTCGAAGGCAAGGCCATCCAGATCCACCCGCTCGTCTGCACCGCGTTCAACGCGGACTTCGACGGTGACCAGATGGCCGTGCACCTGCCGCTCTCCGCGGAGGCGCAGGCCGAGGCCCGCATCCTGATGCTGTCCTCGAACAACATCCTCAAGCCGGCCGACGGCCGTCCGGTCACGATGCCGACCCAGGACATGGTCCTCGGTCTGTTCTTCCTGACCACCGACGGTGAGCTCCGTGACACCAAGGGCGAGGGTCGCGCGTTCGGCTCCACGGCCGAGGCGATCATGGCGTTCGACGCCGGCGAGCTCGCGCTGCAGTCGTCCGTCGACATCCGCTTCCCGGTGGGCACCATCCCGCCGCGCGGCTGGGTGGCGCCGGTCGCCGAAGAGGGCGAGCAGGAGTTCCAGCCGGGCGACAGCTTCCGTCTGAAGACCTCGCTGGGCCGTGCGCTCTTCAACGAGCTGCTGCCCGAGGACTACCCGTTCGTCGACTACTCGGTGGGCAAGAAGCAGCTCTCCGAGATCGTCAACGACCTGGCGGAGCGCTACCCCAAGGTCATCGTGGCGGCGACGCTCGACAACCTGAAGGCGGCCGGCTTCCACTGGGCGACCCGTTCGGGCGTCACCGTGGCCATCTCCGACGTCGTCGTGCCCGAGGCCAAGAAGGCCATCGTCGCGGGCTACGAGGCGATGGACGAGAAGGTCCAGAAGCAGTACGAGCGCGGTCTGATCACCAAGGACGAGCGCACGCAGGAGCTCATCGCGATCTGGACCAAGGCGACCAACGAGGTTGCCGAGGCGATGAACGCGAACTTCCCCAAGACGAACCCCATCTTCATGATGGTTGACTCGGGTGCCCGAGGAAACATGATGCAGATGCGACAGATCGCCGGTATGCGTGGTCTGGTGTCGAACGCGAAGAACGAGACCATCCCGCGTCCGATCAAGGCGTCCTTCCGTGAGGGCCTCACCGTTCTGGAGTACTTCATCTCCACGCACGGTGCCCGTAAGGGTCTGGCGGACACCGCCCTGCGTACCGCCGACTCGGGTTACCTGACCCGTCGTCTGGTGGACGTCTCGCAGGACGTGATCATCCGCGAGGAGGACTGCGGCACCGAGCGCGGCCTGAAGCTGAAGATCGCCGTCCGCGGCGAGGACGGCGTGCTGCGCAAGGCCGACGACGTCGAGACGTCCGTCTACGCCCGCATGCTGGCCGAGGACGTCGTCATCGACGGCAAGGTCATCGCGCCGGCCAACGTCGACCTCGGTGACGTCCTGATCGACGCCCTGGTCGCCAACGGCGTCGAGGAGGTCAAGACCCGCTCGGTCCTGACCTGTGAGTCCGCGGTCGGCACCTGTGCCTTCTGCTACGGACGCTCGCTCGCCACCGGCAAGCTGGTCGACATCGGTGAGGCGGTCGGCATCATCGCCGCCCAGTCCATCGGTGAGCCCGGCACCCAGCTGACGATGCGTACCTTCCACACCGGTGGTGTGGCCGGTGACGACATCACGCAGGGTCTGCCGCGTGTCGTCGAGCTCTTCGAGGCCCGTACCCCGAAGGGTGTCGCCCCGATCTCCGAGGCCGCCGGCCGCGTGCGGATCGAGGAGACCGAGAAGACGAAGAAGATCGTCATCACGCCCGACGACGGCAGCGACGAGACGGCGTTCCCGATCTCGAAGCGCGCCAAGGTCATCGTGCACGAGGGCGACCACGTCGAGGTGGGCCAGAAGCTCACCGCGGGTGCCACCAACCCGCACGACGTGCTGCGCATCCTCGGCCAGCGTGCCGTCCAGGTCCACCTGGTCGGCGAAGTCCAGAAGGTCTACAACTCGCAGGGCGTGTCGATCCACGACAAGCACATCGAGATCATCATCCGGCAGATGCTGCGCCGCGTGACGATCATCGAGTCCGGCGACGCGGAGCTCCTGCCGGGCGAGCTCGTCGAGCGCTCGAAGTTCGAGACCGAGAACCGTCGTGTGGTCACCGAGGGCGGTCACCCCGCCTCCGGCCGTCCGCAGCTGATGGGTATCACCAAGGCCTCGCTGGCGACGGAATCCTGGCTGTCGGCCGCCTCCTTCCAGGAGACGACCCGAGTCCTGACGGATGCGGCGATCAACGCCAAGTCCGACAGCCTCATCGGCCTCAAGGAGAACGTCATCATCGGTAAGCTCATCCCGGCCGGTACGGGCCTCGCCCGCTACCGCAACATCCGGGTCGAGCCCACCGAGGAAGCGAAGGCCGCGATGTACTCGGCCGTCGGCTACGACGACATCGACTACTCGCCCTTCGGCACCGGCTCCGGCCAGGCAGTCCCGCTGGAGGACTACGACTACGGCCCGTACAACGGCTGACAGCTCGTATGAACGAAGCCCCCCGCCGCTCCGAGAGGAGCGGCGGGGGGCTTCTTCGCGTCCGGGGCCCGGGGCGATCCCCCGGGGTTCCGGGGGATGCCGTCAGGCGCGTCGCCGCCGGCGGAAGGCGGCGGTTGTTACTGCGGTGAGGGTCAGGAGGGAGAGGGCGGCTGCGGCCAGGCCCGGGGTGAGGCCCTTCGGGGTGAAGGTGCAGGAGACCTCGTCGGTGCCCGCGGGGATGTCCAGGGCGACCAGGCCGTGGAAGCTCCTGGCCGGGGCCGAGCACCGCCAGCCCGGGACGTCGGTCATCGCGAAGACCGCGGTGCCCGTGGCGCCCTTCGGGAGGGTGGCCTCGATGGAGTGGCCGCCCGCGGTGACCTTCGTGGCACCCGTGGACTTCAGGGAGGCGACCGCCCCGTCCAGGGCGGCGCGGTCCAGGCACCCGACGGGGTGGTCGCCCGCCGTCGCGTCCTTGGTCCCCGTACGGATCGACACCGCCACCTCGCCGTCCGCGGGGACCTTGCCCAGCTTGATCACGCCCGTCATGCGGTCTTCCAGGGGGCGGGACGTGCCGCCGTGGGTGAGGGTGCCGTAGAGCTCGGGGGAGAACCAGTACGCCTCGGAGCCGGGGGCGCACCGGGCCGCGTACGTCTGCTCCGTGGCGGTGCCCCCGCGCGTCGTCTCCGGGACCTGGTACACCGTGGCGCCGAGGACGTTCTCCTGGCGGGCGTAGACGCTGTCCGCCGCGTTGGGGGAGGCGTAGGGCCCGGTGCGGACGGTCACCAGGGGAGGGGCCGTGAAGCGGGTGGACGTCCAGCTGCCCGGGGCGGCCCCCGGGCTGACCCGGGCGCCGATCGAGAAGATCGCGTCGAGCACCGGGCTGTCGGCGCCGAAGAAGGTGCGGCCGTCGTTCTTGAAGCCGTAGCCGAGGGGCTCCAGGGCCCGGTACGTGGCCTCCGGCAGGTAGCTGCTGTAGTACTGCGGGCCCTCCGCGCGCAGCGCCAGGGCGTCGTTGTACGCGCTCTGCGGCGCGCCGGAGTCGGTCCGGTACGCGGGCCAGCCGTCCACCTGCCGGACGGCGTCGAAGTGTGCGCCGATCGACTTGTTCGAGGTGGCGACCGGCTTCGCCCAGCGTTCGCGGCCGCGGCGGGAGTCCGCGTTCGCGGCCGCCACCGTGGACTCCGCGAAGACCACGCCGATCATGAGGACCGCGGCCACCGGGATCAGGTACCGCCGCTTCTCGCCCAGCGAGAGGAGGACGAGGGCCAGCAGCGAGACGCCCCCGCCGACCAGCACCGCCGGCCAGGTCCAGCCGCCGAAGTCGTTGGCGTGGCGCAGTACGAAGGTGGCCGCCACCAGCAGGGCGGCCGCCGATGTCACGTGCAGCGGGCGCGGGCGGTGGGCCAGGGCCAGCCAGGCCAGGACCACCACCATGCCGCTGAAGACGAAGGCCTCGCGGTACGGGTTGCCGTTCGGCACCGCCAGCCCGTGCCACACGTACTGGGTCGGCGGGAACTGGAACGAGGCCGCGACGAGCAGCGTCGCCGCCGCCCACACGAGGCGGGTGCGGCGTGCGATGGCGGCGTTGAACAGGAACGATCCGGCGAGGATCAGGCCCAGCGAGGCCACGTACAGCCGCGGCCGGCCGCCCCACAGGTGCGTGGCCGGGAGCATCCCGGCCAGGAACAGCTCGATCCGTACCGGCTCGAAGGCCCCGGCCCGGGTGGGCTGCGCGGAGCCGCTGGAGAGGAAGGACGGCAGCAGCAGCGGCAGCGTCAGCAGGATTCCGGTCCCGGCGGCCGTCGCGGCCCGCCACACGGCGCGCAGCCGCTGCCGGCCGGTCATGTCCCGGGTGATCAGGCGGATGGCGAGCAGCACGCAGGCGGCCATCGTGGCCATCATCGCGGTGTAGAAGTTGCCGAACCAGGCGAGCGCGACGAACAGGGCCACCCCCGGCCAGCGGCGCTCCTCCAGGCACCACTCGACGGCGATGCCGAGCAGGGGCAGCGCGACCAGGCCCCACAGCCACATCGGGATGTACGAGGCGTCGCTGAGCGCCCACCCGCACAGCCCGTAGCAGGCGCCGAGGACCCCGCGCTGCCACCACGGGCCGGGGTGCAGCTTGCCGAGGTAGACCGTCATGACGGCGGCGGCCGCGCCCATCGTGACGGGGGTGATCGCGAAGACGGCGAGGTCGACGTGGGCGCGCGGGACCAGGACGGCCAGCCAGGAGAACGGGTTGCCGAGGTACGTGTAGTAGTCGGACAGGAACTGCTGGCCGAAGCCGCCGCGCCAGGTGAAGAGCACGTCGCCGGCGGCCTGCCCGTGGACGAGGTCCCAGAGCGCGCGGTGGAAGGGCACGTACTGGTTGGCCTGGTCGTTGATGGCCCGGCCGGTGTCGCCGAAGGGGAACGTGCCCCGGGCGGCCCAGGCCGAGCAGAACGCGGCCGAGGTGATCAGGAACGCCAGGAGGGGTCCGTACAGGCCGCCGCGCAGGCGGGCGGGTACGCGGGGGAGCCGCAGCGGTCCGCGGCGGGGTGCCGGGACGAGTGAACGGTCCGTCGCCGTCGTCTCCGAGGTGACCGTCCCCAATGTCCCGCTCCCTGAGTGCTTGTGGATGCCGTGGATGCCCGTGCATGCCTGGAGACCCGTGGACGCCCGTTCCGTTTCGGGACGAATCCAGTGGATGCGGAGGCAGTTTAGTTCGCGGGGGAGACCGCCTCGTCCCGCTCCCCTTAGCACGCCTTTACCACATGCGCGAGTCGGGAGGGCCACACGGGGCTCTCGCCCAAGCGGCGCATGACCGGCGGCGATCTCGCGGCGGTCCCGCGCGGGCCTTTGTTTTGACCGGATGGGATGCGGTGGGTACGCTCAGACCTTGTGCCTGGGGTGTGCCTGGGCTCCTGTGCGTGTCCATCAACCGCATGAGAGCCGGATCAGCCACCGCGATCCATGCGTTTCCGTGCTTGCGCGGAGTCCCGCCGGATCCGACACACCCGACCGCGTGGGTCGGCAAAGTTCCAGGTTAGCTTCACTACACGGCACACAGAAACCGGAGAAGTAGTGCCTACGATCCAGCAGCTGGTCCGGAAGGGCCGGCAGGACAAGGTCGAGAAGACGAAGACCCCCGCGCTTGAGGCTTCGCCCCAGCGTCGTGGTGTCTGCACGCGTGTGTTCACGACCACCCCGAAGAAGCCGAACTCGGCGCTCCGTAAGGTCGCGCGTGTGCGTCTGACCTCCGGCATCGAGGTCACCGCTTACATTCCGGGTGAGGGACACAACCTGCAGGAGCACTCGATCGTGCTCGTGCGTGGTGGCCGTGTGAAGGACCTGCCGGGTGTTCGTTACAAGATCATCCGCGGTGCGCTTGACACCCAGGCTGTCAAGAACCGCAAGCAGGCCCGCAGCCGCTACGGCGCCAAGAAGGAGAAGTAAGAATGCCTCGTAAGGGCCCCGCCCCGAAGCGCCCGGTCATCATCGACCCGGTCTACGCATCTCCTCTGGTGACGTCGCTCATCAACAAGATCCTCCTGAACGGCAAGCGCTCCACCGCCGAGCGCATCGTTTACGGCGCCATGGAAGGCCTCCGCGAGAAGACCGGCAACGACCCGGTCATCACGCTGAAGCGCGCGCTGGAGAACGTCAAGCCGTCGCTTGAGGTCAAGTCCCGCCGTGTCGGTGGCGCGACCTACCAGGTCCCCGTCGAGGTCAAGCCGGGTCGCCAGTCGACCCTGGCCCTCCGCTGGCTCGTGGGTTACTCCCGCGCCCGTCGTGAGAAGACCATGACCGAGCGCCTCATGAACGAGCTGCTCGACGCCTCCAACGGTCTTGGCGCTGCCGTCAAGAAGCGCGAGGACACGCACAAGATGGCCGAGTCCAACAAGGCCTTCGCGCACTACCGCTGGTAGTCCCAACCCACATCGAGACCGAGAGAAGACTGAGCCGATATGGCTACCACTTCGCTTGACCTGGCCAAGGTGCGCAACATCGGCATCATGGCTCACATCGACGCGGGCAAGACGACCACCACCGAGCGCATCCTGTTCTACACCGGTGTGTCTTACAAGATCGGTGAAGTCCACGACGGCGCTGCCACGATGGACTGGATGGAGCAGGAGCAGGAGCGCGGCATCACGATCACGTCTGCCGCGACGACCTGCCACTGGCCGCTCGAAGACGTCGACCACACCATCAACATCATCGACACCCCGGGTCACGTGGACTTCACGGTCGAGGTGGAGCGTTCGCTCCGCGTCCTCGACGGTGCCGTCACCGTGTTCGACGGTGTCGCCGGTGTGGAGCCGCAGTCGGAGACGGTGTGGCGTCAGGCCGACCGTTACGGCGTGCCGCGCATCTGCTTCGTCAACAAGCTCGACCGCACCGGTGCCGAGTTCCACCGCTGTGTCGACATGATCAAGGACCGCCTCGGTGCGGTTCCGATCGTGATGCAGCTCCCCATCGGTGCCGAGATGGACTTCCAGGGCGTTGTCGACCTGGTCACCATGAAGGCGTTCGTCTGGTCCGCCGAGGCGACCAAGGGCGAGATGTACGACATCGTCGACATCCCGGCCACGCACACCGAGGCTGCTGAAGAGTGGCGCGGCAAGCTGGTCGAGACCGTCGCCGAGAACGACGACGAGATCATGGAGCTCTTCCTGAACGGCGACGAGCCGTCCGTGGAGCAGCTGCACGCCGCCGTCCGTCGGATCATCCTGAACTCCGGCAAGGGCAAGGGCGAGCCCACGATCACCGCGGTGTTCTGTGGCACGGCGTTCAAGAACAAGGGCGTTCAGCCCCTGCTCGACGCCGTCGTCCGCTACCTGCCGTCGCCGCTGGACATCGAGGCCATCGAGGGCCACGACGTCCGCGACGCCGAGGTGGTCGTGAAGCGCAAGCCGTCCGACGAGGAGCCCCTCGCGGCGCTGGCGTTCAAGATCATGAGCGACCCGCACCTCGGCAAGCTCACCTTCGTCCGGGTTTACTCGGGCCGCCTGGAGGCCGGCACCTCGGTGCTGAACTCCGTCAAGGGCAAGAAGGAGCGCATCGGCAAGATCTACCGCATGCACGCCAACAAGCGTGAAGAGATCGCCGCGGTGGGCGCCGGTGACATCGTCGCCGTCATGGGCCTGAAGCAGACCACCACCGGTGAGACGCTGTGTGACGACAAGCAGCCCGTGATCCTGGAGTCCATGGACTTCCCGGCTCCGGTCATCCAGGTCGCCATCGAGCCCAAGTCCAAGGGCGACCAGGAGAAGCTGGGTGTCGCCATCCAGCGCCTGGCGGAGGAGGACCCCTCCTTCCACGTCCACTCGGACGAGGAGACGGGCCAGACCATCCTCGGCGGTATGGGCGAGCTGCACCTTGAGGTGCTGGTCGACCGTATGAAGCGCGAGTTCAAGGTCGAGGCCAACGTCGGCAAGCCGCAGGTCGCCTACCGCGAGACCATCCGCGGGACCGTGGAGCGTCACGACTACACCCACAAGAAGCAGACCGGTGGTACCGGTCAGTTCGCCAAGGTGCAGATCGCGATCGAGCCGATCACCGAGGCCGACGGTCCGGCGTACGAGTTCGTGAACAAGGTCACCGGTGGCCGCGTGCCGAAGGAGTACATCCCTTCGGTCGACGCCGGTGCGCAGGAGGCCATGCAGTTCGGCATCCTGGCCGGCTACGAGATGACGGGCGTCCGCGTCACGCTTCTCGACGGTGGCTACCACGAGGTCGACTCCTCCGAGCTCGCGTTCAAGATCGCCGGTTCGCAGGCCTTCAAGGAGGCCGCGCGCAAGGCGTCCCCCGTGCTCATGGAGCCGATGATGGCCGTCGAGGTCACCACCCCTGAGGACTACATGGGTGACGTCATCGGTGACATCAACTCCCGCCGTGGCCAGATCCAGGCCATGGAGGAGCGTCACGGTGCTCGTGTCGTGAAGGGCCTCGTGCCCCTTTCGGAGATGTTCGGCTACGTCGGAGACCTCCGCAGCAAGACCTCGGGTCGCGCCAGCTACTCGATGCAGTTCGACTCCTACGCCGAGGTTCCCCGGAACGTCGCCGAGGAGATCATCGCGAAGGCCAAGGGCGAGTAACTCTTCCGAGTACACGCTTTAGGCTTGTCACCGGAGCCTCTGGGGCAACAGGAGTAACCCTCCGTTGCCCCGGAGGGGCCGGCTTTCCAGCAAAGATCACCTGGCGCCGATGAGTAAGGCGTACAGAACCACTCTCCAGGAGGACCCCGTGGCGAAGGCGAAGTTCGAGCGGACTAAGCCGCACGTCAACATCGGCACCATCGGTCACATTGACCACGGTAAGACGACCCTCACGGCCGCCATTACCAAGGTGCTGCACGACGCGTACCCGGACCTGAACGAGGCCTCGGCCTTCGACCAGATCGACAAGGCTCCCGAGGAGCGCCAGCGCGGTATCACCATCTCCATCGCGCACGTCGAGTACCAGACCGAGGCGCGTCACTACGCCCACGTCGACTGCCCGGGTCACGCTGACTACATCAAGAACATGATCACGGGTGCCGCGCAGATGGACGGCGCCATCCTCGTGGTCGCCGCCACCGACGGCCCGATGCCGCAGACCAAGGAGCACGTGCTCCTGGCCCGCCAGGTCGGCGTTCCGTACATCGTCGTCGCCCTGAACAAGGCCGACATGGTGGACGACGAGGAGATCCTGGAGCTCGTCGAGCTTGAGGTCCGTGAGCTGCTCTCCGAGTACGAGTTCCCGGGCGACGACCTGCCGGTCGTCCGCGTCTCCGCGCTGAAGGCGCTTGAGGGCGACAAGGAGTGGGGCGAGAAGCTCCTCGGCCTCATGTCCGCCGTCGACGAGGCCATCCCGACCCCGCCGCGTGACACCGAGAAGCCGTTCCTCATGCCCGTCGAGGACGTCTTCACGATCACCGGTCGCGGTACGGTCGTCACCGGCCGCATCGAGCGTGGTGTCCTGAAGGTCAACGAGACCGTGGACATCATCGGCATCAAGGAAGCCAAGACCACCACCACGGTCACCGGCATCGAGATGTTCCGCAAGCTGCTCGACGAGGGCCAGGCCGGTGAGAACGTCGGTCTGCTCCTCCGTGGCATCAAGCGCGAGGACGTCGAGCGCGGCCAGGTCATCATCAAGCCCGGTTCGGTCACCCCGCACACCGAGTTCGAGGCCCAGGCCTACATCCTGTCGAAGGACGAGGGTGGCCGTCACACCCCGTTCTTCAACAACTACCGCCCGCAGTTCTACTTCCGTACCACGGACGTCACGGGTGTCGTCACCCTGCCGGCCGGCACGGAGATGGTCATGCCGGGCGACAACACCGAGATGACGGTCGCGCTGATCCAGCCGGTCGCCATGGAGGAGGGCCTGAAGTTCGCCATCCGTGAGGGTGGTCGTACGGTCGGCGCCGGCCAGGTCATCAAGATCACGAAGTAATTCGTGTTCTGACCTGGTAGCTCGTGCGAACGGGCACCATGTTTGACGGGAGGGCCCCTTCCCCACCGCTTCGGCGGCGGGGAAGGGGCCCTTCGTCGTACGGGCGGGCACGGACCGCATCCGCGTACGGAAGAGGGCCGCACCCCCGATCACGGGGTGCGGCCCTCTCTCGTGCCCTGCGGGGAGCCGTCAGCCGGTCACGCGCAGGGACTCGGTGAACTCCTTGCACGCGGCGTGGTCCGGCAGCAGGCCCGACTCGATCGCCTCGGCCAGCGTCGGCGCGGCCTCGTCGCGGGCGGACAGCAGCGGGACGTCCGCCGGCCACTCGATGCCCAGGTCCGCGTCGAGCGGGTGGACCGAGTGCTCGCCGGTCGGGTTGTACGTCTCCGAGCAGAGGTACGACAGCGTGGCGTCGTCGCTCAGCGCGCAGAACCCGTGGCCCATGCCCTCCGGGATGTAGACCGCGCGGCGGTCGACGTCGTCCAGGCGGACACCCTCCCACCGGCCGAAGGTCGGGGAGCCGACCCGCAGGTCCACGATGACGTCGAGCACGGCGCCGCGCACGCAGGTGACGTACTTGGCCTGGCCGCGCGGGACGTCGGCGAAGTGGATGCCGCGGACCACGCCGCGCGAGGACACCGAGAGGTTCGCCTGCGCCAGGTTCAGCGGGTGCCCGACGACCTCCGACAGCTTGTCGAAGCGGTACCACTCGGTGAACAGGCCGCGCGGGTCGCCGTGCAGCTGCGGGGTGATCTCGTACGCGCCCTCCATGGAGAGCTGGCGGAACTTCACCGGGAGGACTCCTCGTCGAGCAGGGCGATCAGGTAGTCGCCGTAGCCGCTCTTGAGCAGCGGCTGGGCCAGTTCGCGCAGCTGCGCGGAGTCGATGAGGCCGGCCCGCCAGGCCGCCTCCTCGATGCAACCGATCTTGAAGCCCTGGCGCTCCTCGATCACGCGGACGAACTCCGAGGCCTGGACCATGGAGACGAAGGTCCCGGTGTCCAGCCAGGCGGTGCCGCGGTCGAGAATGGTGACATTCAGCTCACCGGCCTGGAGGTACGCGTCGTTGACCGCGGTGATCTCCAGTTCGCCGCGCGCGCTGGGCTTCAGGTTCCGGGCTATCTCCACGACGCGGTTGTCGTAGAAGTACAGACCGGGCACCGCGTAGCGGGACTTGGGCTTGACCGGCTTCTCCTCGATGGAGATGGCCTGGCCGTTCTCGTCGAACTCGACCACGCCGTAGGCGGTCGGATCGGCCACCGGGTACGCGAAGACCCGGCCGCCCTTGGAGTCGGTGTGCTCCGCCAGGCGCGTGCCGAGGCCGCTGCCGTGGAAGATGTTGTCGCCGAGGATCAGGGCGACGGATTCGTCGCCGATGAAGTCGGCGCCGAGCACGAACGCCTGGGCGATGCCCTCGGGACGCTCCTGGACCGCGTACTCCAGCCGGATGCCGAACTGGGAGCCGTCGCCGAGCAGTCGCTCGAACTGCGCACGGTCCTCCGGCGTGGTGATGACGAGAATCTCGCTGATTCCGGCCATGACCAGGGTGGAGAGCGGGTAGTAGATCATCGGCTTGTCGAAGACGGGGAGCAGCTGCTTCGAGACTGCCCGGGTCAGCGGCCAGAGTCGGGATCCGGTGCCACCGGCCAAGAGAATTCCACGCATGGGCACAACCCTATGCGAGAGCGCGGGGGGCGCCGCGGCCCGGGCCCGGCGGGTGGTGTACGAGCGGCTAGACTCTTCGTATTATGCGCATCCTTGTGACCGGCGGCGCCGGCTTCATCGGTTCAGAATTCGTCCGCCAGCAGCTCGGTGCAGACGCATCGGCCCAGATCACGGTCTTCGACAAGCTGACCTACTCGGGCGTCGAGGCCAACCTCGCCCCGGTCGCCGACCTCCCCGGTTACAAGTTCGTCAAGGGCGACATCTGCGACGCCGAGGCCGTCGACCAGGTGATGCCCGGGCACGACGTGGTGGTGCACTTCGCCGCCGAGTCCCACGTGGACCGCTCGATCGCGGGCGCCGGCCCGTTCGTGATGACCAACGTCGTGGGCACCCAGGTGCTGCTCGACGCCGCCCGCAAGCACGGCGTCGGCCGCTTCGTCCACATCTCCACCGACGAGGTGTACGGCTCGATCACCGAGGGCTCCTGGACCGAGGAGTGGCCGCTGGTGCCTAACTCCCCGTACTCCGCCTCCAAGGCCTCGTCCGACCTGCTGGCCCTGGCCTACGCCCGGACGCACGGCATGGACGTCGTCGTCACGCGCTGCTCCAACAACTACGGGCACTACCAGTTCCCGGAGAAGGTCATCCCGCTGTTCGTCTCCAACCTGATGGACGGCAAGAAGGTCCCGCTGTACGGCAACGGCGGCAACGTCCGCGACTGGCTGCACGTCTCCGACCACTGCCGCGGCATCGACCTGGCGATGCGAAAGGGCCGCGCCGGCGAGGTCTACAACATCGGCGGCGGCACCGAGCTCACCAACAAGGAGCTCACCGGCGTCCTGCTGGAGGCCGCGGGCCTGGGCTGGGAGATGGTCGAGCAGGTCGAGGACCGCAAGGGCCACGACCTCCGCTACTCCATCGACATCAGCAAGATCGGCTCGGAGCTGGGTTACGCCCCGCAGGTCACCTTCGAGGACGGCATCAAGGCCACCATCGAGTGGTACCGCGAGAACCGCGCCTGGTGGGAGCCGCTCAAGGTGAAGGCGGCCCTGCAGAAGTGAGCACCAACGCGATCGCCGGGCGCTGGCTCGTCACCGGTGCCGCCGGAATGCTCGGCCAGGACGTCCTGGCCGAGCTGAAGTCCGCCGGCATCGAGGCCGTGGGCCTGCGCCGAGCCGACCTCGACATCACCGACCCGGCCGCGGTCCGCGCGGCGGTCGAGGGCGTCACCGTGGTCGTGAACTGCGCCGCCTGGACCGACGTGGACGGCGCCGAGACCGCCGAGGACGCCGCGACCGCCGTCAACGGCACCGGTGTGCGCGTCCTGGCCGAGGCCTGCGCCGACGCGCACATACGCCTGCTGCACGTCTCCACCGACTACGTGCTCCCCGGCGACGCCACGGAGCCGTACCGCGAGGACGCCGCGACCGGCCCGCTCAACGCGTACGGGCGCTCCAAGCTGGCCGGCGAGCAGGCCGTGGCCGAACTGCTTCCGCAGGACGGCTACATCGTCCGCACCGCCTGGCTGTACGGCGAGCACGGTCCGAACTTCGTCGCCACCATGCTCAAGCTGGCCGCCCAGCGCGAGACCCTCGACGTCGTCGACGACCAGCACGGCCAGCCCACCTGGTCCCGCGCGCTGGCCCGCCGGCTCGTCGAGCTCGGCCTGGCCGCGCTCAAGGGCTGGGCGATGGGCGGGATCTACCACGGCACCGCGAGCGGCCGCACCACCTGGATGGGGCTCGCCCGCGAGACGTACCGGCTGAGCGGTCTCGACCCCGAGCGGATCCGGCCGACCACCTCCGCCGCGTTCGTCCGCCCGGCCGCCCGCCCCGCGTTCAGCGTGCTCGGCCACGACGCCTGGGACGAGGGGGCGGGCCTGGCCCCGCTCGCCGACTGGCGCGAGCAGCTGGCCCAGGCCCTGGCCACCCCCGCGTTCAGCACGCTGGCCGCGGCCGCCGGGAAGCACGCCGGGGACGGCGCGGCGAAGGGCAGTACGGGATGAAGTCCCTGCTGAGCAGGCTCACCGCGGCGCTGCCGCCGGGCACCGTCGCGGTGGCCGGCGGCACTGTCGTGCTCGGTGCGGCCTCGTACGTCCACCTGGGCGTGGCCGGCCACAGCCTGTCCACGGACGCCATGGCCAACGTCTCGGTGCTGTGGACCATCGTCATGGCGCTGGGCCTCGGCATCTTCTTCCCCATCGAGCAGGAGCTCACCCGGATCGTCGCCGCCCGCGTGGTGCACGGTCAGGGCGCGGCCCCCGTGCTGCGCCGGGCCACGCTGCTGACCTCCGGCATCCTCGGCGCGACGCTGCTCGTCCTCGCGCTGGGCGCGGGCCCGATCGCGGACCTGCTGTTCCGCGGCGACCGCGGCCTGGTGGCGGCCCTCGGCGGCGCGTTCACCGGCATGGCCGTCTGCTACCTGACCCGCGGGGTGCTGGCCGGCCTCGGCCGGTTCGGCGCGTACGGTACGCAACTCGCCGTCGACGGCGGGCTGCGCATCGCCCTCGCCTTCGGCTGCGCTGTCGCCGGACTGCACTCGGCGCTCGCCTTCAGCCTGGTCCTGGCCGTCGCTCCGATCGCCGCGACGCTGGTCACCCTGCCGACGCTGCTGCGCGCCGTGGAGCCCGGCGAGGAGATCGCCTGGCGGGAACTGACCGCCGGACTCGGCCTGCTGATCTGCTCGACCCTGCTGTCCCAGGTCGTCGTCAACGCCGCGGTGATGAGCACGAAGCTGCTCGCCCCCACCGACAGCGTGCTGATCGGCGCGCTGCTGAACGCGCTGGTCCTGGCCCGGGTACCGCTGTTCGTCTTCGGCTCCCTCCAGGCCTCGCTGCTCGGTGGGCTGACGGCCGCCTACACCGCCGGCGACCGGGCGGCGTTCTCCGCGATGCTGCGCCGGATCGGCGTGGTCGTCGGGGCGCTCGGACTGCTGGGCGGGGTGCCCGCGACCGTGCTCGGCCCGTGGCTGATCACGGTGCTGTTCGACGCCAAGCCCGTACTGGGCTGTCTCGACTTCTTCCTTTTGTCCGCCGGCACCGTTGCGTACATGTTCGCGATGGTCCTCGGTCAGGCGCTGATGGTATTCAAGCGGCACAACCTGCAACTGCTCTGCTGGGCCGCCGGCACCGTCGTCCTGATCGGCGTCACCTTCGCACCGGGCGAAGTGGCCCTGCGCGTCATCCTGGCCTACGCTCTCGGATCCCTCGCCACCGTGCTCGGTATGCTGGCGGTGCTGAGGCTGAGGTTCCCCGGAGCGGCTCCGGGAGCGACCGAAGGACCCGGGCACAAGGTCGCCGCAAGCCCACTGGGCGCCGGAGCGGTCGGAGAGTGACCATGCCGGCTTCCCGTTCCGACGTCCCACCGATCACCGCGCACGCGCACGTGCCACATTCCGCTGGAGCTACCGTGTCCCAATACGACGACGTCTGGCTGGTCATCCCGGCCTACAACGAGGGCCAGGTGATCGCCGATGTGGTCGAGGGAGCGCGCAAGACCTTCCCGAACATAGTCGTCGTCGACGACGGCAGCTCCGACAACTCGGCCGAGCACATCGCGACGACCGGCGCCCACCTGGTGCGCCACCCCGTCAACCTCGGCCAGGGCGCCGCCCTCCAGACCGGCCTCAAGTACGCCCTCTCGCAGCCCGGCGCCCGGTACTTCGCGACGTTCGACGCGGACGGCCAGCACCAGACGCCCGACGTCGAGAAGATGGTCCGGGTGCTGCGCGACGACGAGGCCGACGTGGTCCTCGGCTCGCGCTTCATCGAGCAGAACGGCCAAGTGCCGTGGATCAAGCGGGTCGTGCTGCGCACGGCCGCGTCGGTCAGCCCGACCGCCCGCAAGCTGAAGCTCACCGACTCGCACAACGGGCTGCGCGTGCTCAGCCGCAAGGCCGCCGAGCAGCTGAACATCACCATGAACGGCATGGCGCACGCGTCGGAGATCGTCGGCTTCCTGGCCGGGTCCGGCCTGCGCGTCACCGAGGTCCCGGTGGACATCCTCTACACCGAGTACTCGCGCGCCAAGGGTCAGTCCCTGATCAACGGCGTCAACATCATCTTTGACATCACGATGCGGGAGCGAAGCCGCTGATGAAGTACTTCTGGATCCAGCTGCTGCTCATCGCGGGCTCGGTGTCGATGGCCCTCATGTTCATACGGACGTGGGGCCAGGCGAAGAACCGCGCCTGGAAGCGCATCGCGTTCTCCGTGTTCGTCATCGTCAACGTGTACGCGGTGCTCCGCCCCACGGACGTGACGTGGGTGGCGCACCAGCTCGGCGTCGGCCGCGGTACGGACCTCGTGCTGTACGTCATGGTGCTGGCGATGGGCTTCCTGACCCTCAACACCTTCCTGCGCTTCCGCTCGTTGGAGAAGAAGCTCACGGACCTGGCCCGCACGGTGGCCCTGGCCGAGGGAAGTCGTCACAACGACGCGCGCCTGGGCGCGGGCCCCGCCGTCGTGGCCGAGGTCAAGGTCGAGGTCGAGGTCGACGTCGAGCCGAAGCCCGAGCCCGCCGACTCCGACTCCGTGAAGGCCTGACGTCCCGTGGTGACCTTCGACTTCATGCTCCCCTACTACGGGGACGTGCAGCTGATGCAGGACGCCGTCCGCAGCGTCCTGGCCCAGACGGACCGCGACTTCCGCCTCGTCGTCATCGACGACGGCAAGGAGCCGGACGTCCCGGGCTGGTTCGAGGCCCTCGGCGACGAGCGGGTGCACTACACCCGCAACGAGCAGAACCTCGGCATCACCAAGAACTTCCAGAAGTGCGTGCGGCTCTCCGAGGCCGACCACGTCGTCATCATGGGCTGCGACGACCTGCTGCACCCGCACTACCTGGAGACCGTCCGCGCTCTCATAGCCGACAACCCGGGCATCGGCATGGTCCAGCCCGGCGTCGAGGTCATCGACGGCACCGGGCAGGTCGCGTACGGGCTGGCCGACCAGACCAAGCGGCGGCTGTACGCACCGCAGGTCAAGGGAGGCCGCCTGATGGGCGGCGAGGAGCTGGCGACCAGCGTGCTGCGCGGGAACTGGCTGTACTTCCCGTCGATCGCATGGCGCGGCGAGGCCCTGCGCGGGGTCAACTTCCGCGACGAGTACTCGGTCATCCAGGACCTGGCCCTGGTGGTCGACCTCCTCGAACGCGGCGAGCAGATGGTGATCGACGAGTCCACCACCGTGTTCCAGTACCGCCGCCACGCGGTCAGCGAATCCTCGGTACAGGCCTTCTCCGGCACCCGCTTCACCGAGGCCGAGCGGTACTTCTCCGCGGTGGCCGCCCGGATGGACGCCCGCGGCTGGCCCAAGGCCGCGCGCGCGGCCCGCTTCCACAGCGCCTCCCGCTTGCACGCCCTCACGATGCTCCCCGGCGCGCTGCTCCGCGGCCACCGCGAGGGGCTCCGTACGCTCGCCAAGCACGCATTCACCGCCGGTCAGCGCGCCGACTGACCCCGGAGCACCCCAGACAGCGGCCGACGGGCACCGCCCCGCGCACCGCGGTGACACCCGCGATGGAATTGGACTGAGATGACACACCTGGCCCCCGAGGTCGTCGGAACGTCCGGCACGGCGCACAGCCGCTCCGGTACCGGGACCCCGGACGCCGGAGCGGTCCCGTCCTCTTCGGCGGCCCGCCGTCCCTGGACGTCTCGGCGGCGGGTGCTCGCGGTCGCGGAGGGTGTCGTCAGCCTCACGGCGGCCCTGGGCTACATGCTGCTGAGCCGGCGTGTCGACGTGAACCCGATCGTGCGCCTCGGCCAGGTCAGCGGCCTCGCCACGCTGCAGACGTACGCCGCGCTCATCGGCCTGCCGCTGCTCGGTCTGCTGCTCTACACCGCCCACCGGGGTGCGGCCCGGCGCCACCAGCTGGTCAAGCGCATGGTCTGCGCCGCCCTGGCGGGCCTGGCCACCGGAGTGATCGCGGGCGGCATCGTCGTCGCGCTGCACGGCACGCCCCATCCGCTCGGCGGCCAGGAGGGCGACCCGGGCGTCCTGATCGACATGGCCAACTCGTTCCTGCACCACGAGGGGATGTCGGGCATCTACCCGCCCGCCTTCCCGGCCCTGATGGCCCTCTGGGCCAAGGTCCGCTACAACGGCCGCGGCGAGACCGGCTTCGCCCTGCACGACCTCCAGATCTTCTTCACCGCCGTGGCCGGTCCGATGGCCTACCTGGCCTGGCGGCTGCTGCTGCGTCCCTTCTGGGCGCTGCTGATCGCGGTGCCGGCCGCGGTGCTCTTCCTCGACCCAATCCGCCCGTACAGCCACATCGTCATGATCGTGCTGCTGCCGCTGCTCGGTTACTGGCTGCGCGAGATGCGCCTGGCGGGCCGGCGCGGCACGCGGCACCTGATGGTGCGCGGGCTCGTCCTCGGCGTGACCTTCGGCGCGCTGTTCCTCTGGTACTCCGGCTGGTACGTCTGGGCCGCGCCGGGTGCGCTCGTGGCCGCGCTGTTCTTCTTCCCGTGGCGCCAGGGCGCGGCCACCGTCAAGAAGGCGGCCCTGTACATAGGGGTCACGCTGCTGTCGGCCGGCGTCGTCGGCGCACCGCTGCTCTACCAGATGGCCCGGCTGGGCGCGGACAACCCCGACCGCTACGCCTTCCTCGCCGTCTACGCGGACCCCGGGTACGTGCTCGGCTGGGTCTCGGACCGGTCCGGCACCCTCACCTACCAGACCTGGCCGGTGGCCGGGGAGATGGCGGGTCAGAGCGGGTTCGCCCTGCTGCTGCTGTTCGGGGTGGGGCTCGGCCTCGGCCTCGGGATGCGCAACATCATGGTGCGCACGGCGGCGGCGGTCCTGGCCGGCGCCTGGCTCGCCCGGTTCTGGTTCGCCGGGCACATGGCCCAGGACAAGGCCGTCCAGCTCTACCCGCGCACCACGTGGATCATCATGTACTGCCTGATGATCCTGGCCGTGCTCGGCATGATGGCCGCGGTCAACCGGGGCTCCGGGTGGATCGAGCGCACATTCCGCCCGAGCGGTTCCGCTTCCGCCTCCGGTTCGGGTTCCGGTTCGGTTCCCGGGGCCGGGCTCGCCCGGGTCGTTCCGCAGCGGGTGGTCCGCCAGCTCGCCGCCGGCATGGTGTGCGTGGTGGCCCTGTTCGCGACCATGGGCGCGTCCTGGTCGGTCAACCGGTACATGCCCTCGTCCGACGTCGACTCGATGGGCATCGACGCGTACCGCGCCCACGTCATCAAGGAGCGGGACGGCAGCTGCCCGCGCTTCTCGCCCCGCGCGACCTGCTGGGACATCGAGAAGGACGACTGGAAGCCCGGTCCCATCCAGAACTTCATCTGGTGCGCCGGCATCGTGGCCGACGACTGGCCCGCCGTCTGCGGGATGGAGGCGCCCAAGCGCGTGCGCTCGCGGGCGGACATCGAGCGCGACGCCGAAGCCGACCGCCTGGCCCGCAAGCAAGCGGCGCACAAGGAGCAGGACGCCCAGAAGCGGTGACGCGGTCGGGTCGCCCGGACGGCCGGGGTGCCCCCCCCTGCACGGATTGTCACAACCGACCAGTAGCATCCGCCCCGACAGTCGTGTCAGATGGCGCACGAGCCACAGGGGTGGGGAACACAAGTGAGACTGAGTCGTGTGCGCGGTACCGCTCTGGCGGCCGCGCTCGGTGCCGCAGCGGTGCTGGGCATCCAGGGAATGGCCGGGGGAGCCGAACTGACGGCCGCCCCGGGGGGTGAGGGAGCGGCGAAGGCGTACAGCGCCGACGCCAAGGAGACCGGACCGGTCGAGGGCGAGCTGCACAAGCTGGCCCTCCAGCCCAAGGGCGCCGGCGAGGCCGTGCTCTCCCGGCAGGAAACGCAGCCCTTCGGTCTGCTGGGCGTGTCCTGGACGGACCCCGCGGCCGAGCTGAAGGGCACCATCGAGGCCCGCTCCCGCGACGCCGAGACCGGCGCGTGGTCGAAGTGGATCGCCCTCGACCCGGTGAAGCCCGGGATGGACGGCGTACGGCCCGGCGCGCACGGCTCGACCGAGCCCGTCTGGGTCGGCGCGTCGAACGGCGCCGAGGTGCGCATCAGCGGCGGCGGCGCACTGCCCGCCGGGCTGGAGCTGAACCTGGTGGACCCGGGCGGCTCGGCCGCCCAGGCGAAGCAGGGCGGTCAGAAGAAGAACGCCGCCCAGAAGGGCGGCGCAGCGCGGACCGCCGCCCTCCAGGCGGCCCCGGCCGCCTCGGCCGCCACCACGATCGACCCGGGACCGGCTTCCACCGCACCCCAGCCGGCCGTGGTCTCGCGCGCGGCGTGGGGCGCCGACGAGTCCCTGAACAACGAGGGACCGCTGTACCAGACCAGCGGCAAGATCAAGGCGGTCTTCGTCCACCACACCGCCGACACCCAGCCGTACGACTGCTCGCAGTCGGCGGCGATCGTCCGCGGCATCCACGTCTACCACGTGCAGACCAACGGCTGGCGCGACCTCGGCTACAACTTCCTCGTCGACAAGTGCGGCACGATCTTCGAGGGCCGCCAGGGCGGCATCGACCAGGCCATCATCGGCGCGCACACGTTCGGCTGGAACACCGACACGGAGGGCATCGCCGTCCTCGGTGACTACAACGCGGGCGGCGCCTCGGCGGCCGCCCAGGACGCCGTCTCCCGCATCGCGGCCTACAAGCTGGGCCAGTACGACGGCGACATGAACGGCACGACCACGCTGACCGCCGGCGCCACGCAGACCAACTTCTTCGGCACCGCGTTCGAGGTCGGCAAGCAGTACCAGTTCAAGACGCTGTCGGGTCACCGCGACGGCTTCAACACCGAGTGCCCGGGCAACCAGCTCTACGCCCAGCTCGGGTCCCTGCGCGCCTCCGGCCCCGCCGCGCAGCTGAAGGTGGGCACCGTCAACGGCGTCCCGGTCCAGCCGGGGGTCGACGCCACGTCCGACGGCGTCCTGACCGTCGGCTGGTCGACCAGCACCGCCAGTGACCGCATCGGTTCGTTCGAGGTCCTCGTCGACGGCGTCCCGGCGGCCACGGCCTCCGGCACGGCCCGTACGGCGACCTCGATCGTCACCAGCGGCACCCACGAGGTCCAGGTGAAGGCGAACGCGGTCAACGGCAAGACCTCCACCACCCTGCCCGTCAAGGTCGTCTCGGAGGTGAAGCCGGCGAAGTTCACCCCGGTCACCCCGAAGCGCCTGATGGACACGCGCTCGGGCCTCGGCGGCGTTCCGCAGGCGAAGGTCGGTGCGGGCGGCACCGTGACGCTGCCGGTGGCCGGTACGAACGGCATACCGGCCGCCGGTGTGACCGCCGTGGTCCTGAACGTGACCGCGACCGGCCCCACCGAGCCGAGCTACGTGTCCGTGTTCCCCAGCGGTACGACGCGTACGAGCGCTTCGAACCTGAACTTCACCCCCGGCCAGACGATCCCCAACCTGGTGGTCGTCCCGATGGTCGACGGGAAGGTCAGCTTCTTCAACAACCAGGGCACCGTGGACCTGATTGCGGACGTCACGGGTTACTTCACCTCGGCCGGTGACGGCGCGACGCACACGAACATCGGTCCGAAGCGGCTGATGGACACCCGTGCGGGCCTGGGCGTGCCGCAGGGCAAGGTCGGTGCGGGCGGTGTCGTGACGCTGCCGGTGGCCGGTACGAACGGCATCCCGGCGACGGGCGTGACCGCGGTGGTCCTGAACGTGACGGCGACCAACCCGACGGAGCCGAGCTTCGTGTCGGTCTACCCGAGCGGTACGACGCGTACGAGCGCTTCGAACCTGAACTTCACCCCCGGCCTGACCATCCCGAACCTGGTGGTCGTCCCGGTCGTGGACGGGAAGGTCAGCTTCTTCAACAACCAGGGCACCGTGGACCTGATCGCGGACGTCACGGGTTACTTCACCTCGGCCGGTGACGGCGCCTCGCACACGAACATCGGTCCGAAGCGGCTGATGGACACCCGTGCGGGCCTGGGCGTGCCGCAGGGCAAGGTCGGTGCGGGCGGTGTCGTGACGCTGCCGGTGGCCGGTACGAACGGCATTCCGGCGACGGGCGTGACCGCGGTGGTCCTGAACGTGACGGCGACCAACCCGACGGAGCCGAGCTTCGTGTCGGTCTACCCGAGCGGTACGACGCGTACGAGCGCCTCGAACCTGAACTTCACCCCCGGCCAGACGATCCCGAACCTGGTGGTCGTCCCGGTGGTCGACGGGAAGGTCAGCTTCTTCAACAACCAGGGCACCGTGGACCTGATCGCGGACATCACGGGCTACTTCAGCAAGTAGCAGCAACGTTTCGGCGGGCCTCCAGGACGCGGTCCTGGGGGCCCGTGACCTTTCAGGGGCGGGACATGGCGAACAACAACACCACCAACAACGACAACCACGACGACGACAGACCGGCGGTCTCCGACGAGGAGTGGACCCGGTTCATGGAGCAGGCGCGGGCGGGCGCGGGCGAGGCCCCGCAGGAGCCCTCCGCCCGGGCGCGCATGGTCACCGCGCGGCTGCGTGCCGAGTCCGCCGAGCCGCCCGGCTGGCGCACCGGTCCGGCCTGGCAGGAGATGCAGGGGCGGGGGAGGGGCAGGCGGCGGCTCAAGGCCGCGGCGGCGATCGTCTTCATCGCCGCCCTCGCGCTGATCGCCGTACGCCCGGAGCTGGTCATCGACCGGGTCACCGGAAAGGCCGAGCGCGAGGAGAAGGTCCGTGAGCCGCTGCCTGCCGAGACCGCGCGGCCCAGCGCCCCGCCCTCGGCCATCGACCCGGACCGGCCGACCCTCAAGGAGCCCTTCAAGGGCTCCCCGGCCCAGCAGTGGGCCGACGGGGCGGCCGGGATCGAGCTCCCGGAGGCGCAGGCCGTCGGCGGCATGAGCAAGGACCAGGTCGCGGAGGCCCTGGAGAAGGCCAAGCAGTTCCTGGTCTCGGCCAACCTGGACCCGGCGACCCTGCGCGGGGAGCGGCCCGCGGCGGCGCTGGAACTGCTCGACCCGAAGCTCAAGGAAGAGCTGGACCGCGTGGAGGGCACGCTGACGGCTCCGACGAAGGAGAACGACCCGCTGCACCTGTTCACCCGGGTCAAGCCGACCGAGCTGAAGCCCGCGGGCGACGTGGTCAAGGTCCGCGGCCGGATGTGGGTGGAGCCCGGCAAGGAGGCCGGCCAGGCCAACGTGCTGGCCGACTACACCTTCGTCCACCCGCTGATGAAGACGGAGCCGGGCGCCGACGAGGTGGTGCGCTCCATCGTGCGGCGCGAGATCACCTTCTCGATCGCCGATCCGCGCAAGTGGCAGGCCACCGCCGGAAAGCTCTGGCTGGAGAAGTACAACGTCAACCTCGCCAACAGCGCGTGCGACGTGTACGACGGCTACCTGCACCCCACGTTCGCCGACGACGCCCGGACCGGCCCCGCGCCCTCCGGCACGCCCGTGGACCCGTACGACCGGAGCAAGGGCATCGACTCCGGTGCGCCGGAGGGCTGCGGGACCCTGTCCCGCACCTGAGGCCCGTGGGACGGCCCGGGCGGACCCCAAGCGGGGCCCGGGCCGTCCCGTCGCGTGGCGCGGTTTGACCACTCACCGGGGAGGGGTATTCTCTTCGGCCCGATTGGCGCAGTACGTGTCTTGTATGGCAGACTACTCAAGTTGCTCGGCTGAGTGCCGATGCTGCGCGCCTCCCGCCGGGAGGACCGGAAGCGAGTCCCACAGTACTCGTCGCCTTCACCTGCCTTTCGGGGCAGCAATGGGGCGGACGTACGGGAATCTTCTGGGAAGCGTCAGCACGGTGCCTACCAGGCGCTCGGTGGGTGTTTCTCCCCCGAACCGCGGTCTTGGGACCGCACCCCCTTGGACGAGGGAATTTCCGTATGGGAATTTTCTGTAGAGGGAGTGCGACACGCCCGACCGCGTGGGTCGGAGAGAAGCAGTGGAGAGATCCACGGCCGACCGAGGGCCAGAGCGTTTCCACAACAGACAGGACTACGGAGTAGCCATGGCGGGACAGAAGATCCGCATCCGGCTCAAGGCCTACGACCACGAGGTCATCGACTCCTCGGCGAAGAAGATCGTCGAGACGGTGACCCGCACTGGTGCGTCGGTCGCAGGCCCGGTGCCGCTGCCCACTGAGAAGAACGTGTACTGCGTCATCAAGTCGCCGCACAAGTACAAGGACTCGCGCGAGCACTTCGAGATGCGCACGCACAAGCGCCTGATCGACATCCTCGACCCGACGCCCAAGACCGTTGACTCGCTGATGCGCCTGGACCTTCCGGCCGGCGTTGACATCGAGATCAAGCTCTGAGAGGCGTCGAGAAGATGGCAAAGCAGATCAAGGGCGTCCTGGGCGAGAAGCTCGGCATGACCCAGGTCTGGGACGAGAACAACCGTGTCGTCCCGGTGACCGTTGTCAAGGCCGGGCCCTGCGTCGTTACCCAGGTCCGTACGAACGACATCGACGGCTACGAGTCGGTCCAGATCGCCTTCGGCGAGATCGACCCGCGCAAGGTGAACAAGCCCCTCAAGGGCCACTTCGCCAAGGCCGACGTGACCCCGCGCCGCCACCTGGTGGAGCTCCGCACCTCCGACGCCAGCGAGTACACGCTCGGCCAGGAGATCACCGCCCAGGTGTTCGAGTCCGGCGTCAAGGTTGACGTCACGGGCAACAGCAAGGGCAAGGGCTTCGCCGGTGTCATGAAGCGGCACAACTTCCGGGGCCTCGGCGCCGGTCACGGTGTGCAGCGCAAGCACCGCTCCCCCGGTTCGATCGGTGGCTGCGCCACCCCTGGGCGTGTCTTCAAGGGCATGCGCATGGCCGGTCGTATGGGCAACGAGCGCGTCACCACCCAGAACCTGACCATCCACGCGGTTGACGCGGAGAAGGGTCTGCTCCTCATCAAGGGCGCAGTCCCCGGTCCGAACGGCGGCCTCGTCCTGGTCCGTACCGCGGCCAAGGGGGCTTGAGGTAATGAGCACCATTGACATCCTTTCGCCGGCAGGCGACAAGGCCGGTACCGTCGAGCTCCCCGCGGAGATCTTCGACGCGAAGACCAGCGTTCCGCTGATCCACCAGGTCGTTGTCGCCCAGCTGGCTGCTGCCCGTCAGGGCACGCACAAGACCAAGCGCCGTGGCGAAGTCCGTGGTGGTGGCCGCAAGCCGTACCGCCAGAAGGGCACCGGCCGCGCCCGTCAGGGTTCGACCCGCGCTCCGCAGTTCGTCGGCGGTGGCGTCGTCCACGGCCCGCAGCCGCGTGACTACTCCCAGCGGACCCCGAAGAAGATGAAGGCCGCCGCCCTCCGCGGTGCCCTCTCGGACCGTGCGCGTCACTCCCGCATCCACGTCGTCACCGGCGTGGTCGAGGGTGCCGCCTCCACGAAGGCCGCCAAGACGCTGTTCGGCAAGATCTCGGAGCGCAAGAACCTGCTCCTGGTCGTCGAGCGTGCCGACGAGGCCGCGTGGCTGTCCGCCCGCAACCTGCCCCAGGTCCACATCCTGGAGCCGGGCCAGCTGAACACGTACGACGTGATCGTCTCTGACGACGTGGTCTTCACTCAGGCCGCTTTCGAGTCCTTCGTGTCTGGCCCCAAGGCCGATGAGACCGAAGGGAGCGACGCCTGATGTCTGAGGCGACCGTTACCAGCAAGACCTTCACTGACCCGCGCGACCTGCTGATCAAGCCGGTTGTCTCGGAGAAGAGCTACGCGCTGCTGGACGAGAACAAGTACACGTTCATCGTCGCGCCCGGCTCCAACAAGACCCAGATCAAGCAGGCCGTCGAGGCGGTCTTCGGGGTCAAGGTCACCGGGGTCAACACGATCAACCGTCAGGGTAAGCGCAAGCGCACCAAGACCGGTTTCGGCAAGCGCGCTGACACCAAGCGCGCCATCGTGACCCTCGCTGAGGGCGACCGAATCGACATCTTCGGCGGCCAGGCCTCCTAACGGAGGTCTAGTCGTCCGGAATCGGACGAGGACTGAGAAATGGGTATCCGCAAGTACAAGCCGACGACCCCGGGCCGTCGTGGCTCCAGCGTCGCCGACTTTGTCGAGATCACGCGGTCCACGCCGGAGAAGTCGCTGGTTCGCCCGCTGCACAGCAAGGGCGGCCGTAACAACACCGGTCGGATCACTGTTCGCCACCAGGGTGGCGGTCACAAGCGCGCCTACCGCGTGATCGACTTCCGTCGTCACGACAAGGACGGCGTGCCGGCCAAGGTCGCGCACATCGAGTACGACCCCAACCGCACCGCGCGCATCGCGCTGCTGCACTACGCGGACGGCGAGAAGCGCTACATCATCGCGCCGAAGGCTCTGAAGCAGGGCGACCGGATTGAGAACGGCCCCACGGCCGACATCAAGCCCGGCAACAACCTTGCGCTCCGCAACATCCCGGTCGGTACCACGATCCACGCGATCGAGCTCCGTCCCGGTGGCGGCGCCAAGTTCGCGCGCTCCGCTGGTGCCTCCGTGCAGCTGCTGGCGAAGGAGGGCACCATGGCCCACCTCCGCATGCCGTCGGGCGAGATCCGTCTCGTCGACGCGCGCTGCCGCGCCACGGTCGGCGAGGTCGGCAACGCCGAGCAGTCGAACATCAACTGGGGCAAGGCCGGCCGCATGCGCTGGAAGGGCGTTCGCCCCTCCGTCCGCGGTGTCGCGATGAACCCGGTTGACCACCCGCACGGTGGTGGTGAGGGCAAGACCAGTGGTGGTCGCCACCCGGTCTCCCCGTGGGGTCAGAAGGAGGGTCGTACTCGCTCGCCGAAGAAGGCTTCGAGCAAGTACATCGTCCGCCGCCGCAAGACGAACAAGAAGCGCTAGGAGCGGGTTTAGATGCCGCGCAGTCTCAAGAAGGGGCCCTTCGTCGACGACCACCTCGTAAAGAAGGTGGACGTCCAGAACGAAGCCGGCACCAAGAACGTCATCAAGACCTGGTCCCGTCGCTCGATGATCATCCCCAGCATGCTGGGTCACACCATCGCGGTGCACAACGGCAAGACCCACGTCCCGGTGTTCGTCACCGAGTCGATGGTCGGCCACAAGCTCGGCGAGTTCTCGCCGACTCGCACCTTCCGCGGCCACGTCAAGGACGACCGGAAGTCGAAGCGCCGCTAAAGGCGGGGTGGTTACGACTATGACTTACACCGAAGGGACAACCATGGAAGCCAGGGCCCAGGCGCGGTACATCCGCGTCACGCCCATGAAGGCCCGCCGAGTGGTGGACCTTATCCGTGGCATGGATGCCACGGAGGCTCAGGCGGTCCTGCGTTTCGCCCCGCAGGCCGCGAGCGTGCCGGTCGGCAAGGTGCTGGACAGCGCCATTGCCAACGCCGCACACAACTACAACCACCCGGACGCCTCCACGCTGGTCATCAGCGAGGCGTTCGTGGACGAGGGCCCGACCCTGAAGCGGTTCCGTCCGCGTGCGCAGGGCCGTGCCTACCGGATCCGCAAGCGGACCAGCCACATCACCGTGGTCGTCAGCAGCAAGGAAGGTTCCCGGTAATGGGCCAGAAGGTAAACCCGCACGGGTTCCGGCTCGGCATCACCACCGACTTCAAGTCGCGTTGGTACGCCGACAAGCTGTACAAGGACTACGTCAAGGAAGACGTCGCCATCCGTCGGATGATGACGTCCGGCATGGAGCGCGCCGGCATCTCGAAGGTTGAGATCGAGCGCACCCGTGACCGCGTGCGTGTGGACATCCACACCGCTCGTCCGGGCATCGTCATCGGCCGCCGTGGCGCCGAGGCCGACCGCATCCGCGGTGACCTCGAAAAGCTCACGGGCAAGCAGGTCCAGCTGAACATCCTCGAGGTCAAGAACCCCGAGCTCGACGCTCAGCTGGTTGCCCAGGCCGTTGCCGAGCAGCTCTCCTCCCGCGTCTCCTTCCGTCGTGCCATGCGCAAGAGCATGCAGGGCACGATGAAGGCCGGCGCCAAGGGCATCAAGATCCAGTGTGGCGGCCGTCTCGGCGGCGCCGAGATGTCCCGCTCCGAGTTCTACCGCGAGGGTCGTGTGCCGCTGCACACGCTGCGCGCGAACGTGGACTACGGCTTCTTCGAGGCCAAGACCACCTTCGGCCGTATCGGTGTGAAGGTCTGGATCTACAAGGGCGACGTCAAGAACATCGCCGAGGTTCGCGCCGAGAACGCTGCGGCCCGTGCGGGTAACCGCCCGGCCCGTGGCGCGCAGGGCGCTGGCGACCGTCCCGCCGGCCGTGGTGGCCGTGGTGGCGAGCGCGGCGGCCGTGGTGGCCGCAAGCCGCAGCAGGCTGCTGGTGCCGAGGCCCCCAAGGCCGACGCTCCCGCCGCCGCTCCGGCCGAGAGCACCGGAACGGAGGCCTGACCGACATGCTGATCCCTCGTAGGGTCAAGCACCGCAAGCAGCACCACCCGAAGCGCCGCGGTATGGCCAAGGGCGGTACTGAGGTCTCGTTCGGCGAGTACGGCATCCAGGCGCTCACCCCCGCCTACGTGACGAACCGCCAGATCGAGGCGGCTCGTATCGCGATGACCCGCCACATCAAGCGTGGCGGCAAGGTCTGGATCAACATCTACCCGGACCGTCCGCTGACGAAGAAGCCGGCCGAGACCCGCATGGGTTCCGGTAAGGGTTCTCCCGAGTGGTGGATCGCGAACGTGCACCCGGGCCGGGTCATGTTCGAGCTGTCCTACCCGAACGAGAAGATTGCTCGTGAGGCGCTCACCCGCGCTGCTCACAAGCTTCCGATGAAGTGCCGGATTGTTCGGCGCGAGGCAGGTGAGTCGTGATGGCGACGGGAACCAAGGCGTCCGAGCTGCGTGAGCTCGGCAACGAGGAGCTCGTTGGCAAGCTGCGCGAGGCCAAGGAGGAGCTGTTCAAGCTCCGCTTCCAGGCGGCCACGGGTCAGCTGGAGAACAACGGCCGGCTCAAGTCCGTCCGTAAGGACATCGCTCGCATCTACACCCTGATGCACGAGCGTGAGCTCGGTATCGAGACGGTGGAGAGCGCCTGATGAGCGAGAAGAACGTGACTGAGACGAACGAGCGCGGTTTCCGCAAGACCCGTGAGGGTCTCGTCGTCAGCGACAAGATGGACAAGACCGTCGTCGTCGCCGTCGAGGACCGCGTGAAGCACGCGCTGTACGGCAAGGTCATCCGCCGTACGAACAAGCTCAAGGCTCACGACGAGCAGAACGCTGCCGGCGTCGGCGACCGCGTCCTCATCATGGAGACGCGTCCGCTGTCGGCGAGCAAGCGCTGGCGCATCGTCGAGATCCTTGAGAAGGCCAAGTAAGGAACTTCGCGCAAGCGAATTCCAATAGTCAAGGCCTGAGGGGTCTCCCTCAGGTTCGTTCCGCCAGGCTCGGTGGGGGCCACAGCTCTTCGGAGTACGAGGCCCCCGCCGGGAACCGGCAGACAATCAGGAGATACACGTGATCCAGCAGGAGTCGCGACTGCGTATCGCCGACAACACTGGTGCCAAGGAAATCCTTTGCATCCGTGTTCTCGGTGGTTCCGGTCGCCGCTACGCGGGCATCGGTGACGTCATCGTCGCCACCGTCAAGGACGCGATCCCCGGTGGCAACGTGAAGAAGGGTGACGTCGTCAAGGCGGTCATCGTTCGCACCGTCAAGGAGCGCCGCCGCCAGGACGGCTCGTACATCCGCTTCGACGAGAACGCCGCTGTCATTCTCAAGAACGACGGCGACCCTCGTGGCACCCGTATCTTCGGCCCGGTGGGCCGTGAGCTGCGCGAGAAGAAGTTCATGAAGATCATCTCGCTCGCGCCGGAGGTGCTGTAAGCATGAAGATCAAGAAGGGCGACCTGGTCCAGGTCATCACCGGTAAGGACAAGGGCAAGCAGGGCAAGGTCATTCAGGCCATCCCCGCTGAGAACCGCGTCCTCGTCGAGGGTGTCAACCGGGTCAAGAAGCACACCAAGGCCGGCCAGACCGCTGGTGGCTCGCAGACCGGTGGCATCGTGATCACCGAGGCGCCGATCCACGTCAGCAACGTTCAGCTGGTCGTGGAGAAGGACGGCCAGAAGGTCGTCACCCGCGTCGGTTTCCGCTTCGACGACGAGGGCAACAAGATCCGCGTTGCCAAGCGGACGGGTGAGGACATCTGATGGCTACCACTCCGCGTCTCAAGACGAAGTACCGCGAGGACATCGCGGGCAAGCTGCGTGAAGAGTTCTCGTACGAGAACGTCATGCAGATTCCCGGTCTCGTGAAGATCGTGGTCAACATGGGTGTGGGCGACGCCGCCCGCGACTCCAAGCTGATCGACGGCGCCATCCGCGACCTGACGACGATCACCGGTCAGAAGCCGGCCGTCACGAAGGCCCGCAAGTCCATCGCGCAGTTCAAGCTGCGCGAGGGTCAGCCGATCGGCTGCCACGTCACCCTCCGTGGTGACCGCATGTGGGAGTTCCTGGACCGTACGCTGTCGCTCGCGCTGCCGCGTATCCGTGACTTCCGTGGTCTGTCGCCGAAGCAGTTCGACGGCCGTGGCAACTACACCTTCGGTCTCACGGAGCAGGTCATGTTCCACGAGATCGACCAGGACAAGATCGACCGTACCCGGGGTATGGACATCACCGTGGTCACCACGGCGACCAACGACGCTGAGGGCCGCGCGCTCCTCCGTCACCTCGGCTTCCCCTTCAAGGAGGCGTAAGCGAGATGGCGAAGAAGGCTCTCATCGCGAAGGCTGCCCGCAAGCCCAAGTTCGGTGTGCGTGCGTACACCCGCTGCCAGCGCTGCGGTCGTCCCCACTCCGTGTACCGCAAGTTCGGCCTGTGCCGCGTCTGCCTTCGTGAGATGGCTCACCGTGGCGAGCTGCCGGGCGTGACCAAGAGCTCCTGGTAATTCGCCCTCGTCCGCAAGGACTTGGGGAGTACCAGGCACTCTCGGTAAGCATCTGGTCGGTGGGTGCCCTGCTCCGCATGCCGTAGGCTTGTGGGGTTGGGCGTCCGCCGTCCATAACGACTTACTACGCCGTAGGTCCCCGCACCGCACCCGTCCCGCCACTGAGTGGGGAGAGGGATGGCGCATACAGGAAACCCCGGCGAGAGAGGCCGAAGGCCACTTCATGACCATGACTGACCCGATCGCAGACATGCTGACCCGTCTGCGTAACGCTAACTCGGCGTACCACGACACCGTCGTGATGCCGCACAGCAAGATCAAGTCGCACATCGCGGAGATCCTCAAGCAAGAGGGTTTCATCACCGGCTGGAAGGTCGAGGACGCCGAGGTCGGCAAGAACCTCGTCCTTGAGCTGAAGTTCGGGCCGAACCGTGAGCGCTCCATCGCGGGCATCAAGCGGATCTCGAAGCCCGGTCTGCGCGTGTACGCAAAGTCCACCAACCTGCCGAAGGTCCTCGGCGGCCTGGGCGTGGCGATCATCTCCACGTCCCACGGTCTCCTGACCGGCCAGCAGGCAGGCAAGAAGGGCGTAGGTGGGGAAGTCCTCGCCTACGTCTGGTAGTCGGGAACGGAGGAAAAGCAATGTCGCGAATCGGCAAGCTCCCCATCCAGGTTCCCGCCGGTGTGGACGTCACCATCGATGGCCGCACGGTCGCGGTGAAGGGCCCCAAGGGTCTCCTCTCGCACACCGTTGCCGCGCCGATCGAGATCGTCAAGGGTGAGGACGGCGTTCTGAACGTCACCCGCCCCAACGACGAGCGTCAGAACAAGGCCCTGCACGGCCTGTCCCGCACGCTGGTGGCGAACATGATCACCGGCGTGACCGCGGGTTACGTCAAGGCTCTCGAAATCAGCGGTGTCGGTTACCGCGTCGCCGCGAAGGGCTCCGCTCTGGAGTTCCAGCTTGGTTACAGCCACCCGATCCTGATCGAGGCGCCCGAGGGCATCTCCTTCAAGGTCGAGTCGCCCACCAAGTTCTCGGTCGAGGGCATCGACAAGCAGAAGGTCGGCGAGGTCGCCGCCAACATCCGCAAGCTGCGGAAGCCCGACCCGTACAAGGCCAAGGGTGTCAAGTACGCCGGCGAGGTCATCCGCCGCAAGGTCGGAAAGGCTGGTAAGTAGCCATGGCATACGGTGTGAAGATCGCCAAGGGCGACGCGTACAAGCGCGCTGCCAAGGCTCGCCGCCACATCCGCATTCGCAAGAACGTGTCGGGTACGGCGGAGCGTCCGCGCCTCGTCGTGACGCGTTCGAACCGCAACATCGTTGCTCAGGTCATCGACGACCTCCAGGGTCACACCCTGGCGTCCGCGTCGACCCTGGACACCTCGATCCGCGGTGGCGAAGGCGACAAGAGCGCCCAGGCCCAGGCCGTCGGCGCGCTCGTGGCCGAGCGTGCGAAGGCTGCCGGCGTCGAGACCGTTGTCTTCGACCGCGGTGGCAACCGATACGCCGGGCGCATTGCCGCTCTGGCTGACGCCGCCCGCGAAGCCGGGCTGAAGTTCTAAGCCCCGGTTCCGGGACTCACGGACGTAACAGAGAGAGGTAATCCAATGGCTGGACCCCAGCGCCGCGGAAGCGGTGCCGGTGGCGGCGAGCGGCGGGACCGGAAGGGTCGCGACGGTGGCCCTGCCGCCGAGAAGACCGCTTACGTTGAGCGCGTTGTCGCGATCAACCGCGTCGCCAAGGTTGTCAAGGGTGGTCGCCGCTTCAGCTTCACCGCGCTGGTCGTGGTGGGCGACGGTGACGGCACTGTAGGTGTCGGTTACGGCAAGGCCAAGGAAGTTCCCGCGGCCATCGCCAAGGGTGTCGAGGAAGCCAAGAAGAGCTTCTTCAAGGTTCCGCGCATCCAGGGCACCATCCCGCACCCGATCCAGGGCGAGAAGGCGGCCGGCGTTGTCCTGCTGAAGCCTGCTTCCCCCGGTACCGGTGTTATCGCCGGTGGCCCGGTGCGCGCCGTTCTGGAGTGCGCCGGCGTTCACGACATCCTGTCGAAGTCGCTCGGCTCCGACAACGCGATCAACATCGTGCACGCGACCGTGGAGGCCCTGAAGGGCCTGCAGCGTCCCGAGGAGATCGCGGCTCGCCGTGGTCTGCCCCTCGAAGACGTCGCCCCCGCGGCTCTCCTTCGTGCACGTGCCGGGGCGGGTGCGTAATGGCTCGCCTCAAGATCACGCAGACGAAGTCGTACATCGGCAGCAAGCAGAACCACCGCGACACTCTGCGTTCGCTCGGGCTCAAGCGCCTGAACGACGTGGTCGTCAAGGAGGACCGCCCCGAGTTCCGCGGAATGGTGCACACCGTCCGCCACCTCGTGACGGTTGAGGAGGTTGACTAACATGGCTGAGAACAGCCCGCTGAAGGCCCACAACCTCCGTCCCGCCCCCGGCGCCAAGACCGCGAAGACCCGTGTCGGTCGTGGTGAGGCGTCGAAGGGTAAGACGGCCGGTCGTGGTACGAAGGGCCAGAAGGCCCGTTACCAGATCCCGCAGCGCTTCGAGGGTGGGCAGATGCCCCTCCACATGCGCCTGCCGAAGCTCAAGGGCTTCAAGAACCCGTTCCGCACCGAGTTCCAGGTTGTCAACCTGGACAAGCTCGGCGCTCTCTACCCCGAGGGTGGAGAGGTCACGGTGGCCGACCTGGTCGCCAAGGGCGCGGTTCGCAAGAACAGCCTCGTCAAGGTCCTGGGCCAGGGCGAGATCTCCGTGGCGCTGACGGTTTCGGTTGACGCCGTCTCCGCCTCCGCCAAGGAGAAGATCGCCGCTGCCGGCGGCACCGTCACCGAGCTCGTCTAAGACGAACTTTGTGACAAATAGCGAGTAAAACCCGACCGGGGATGCCTCACATATGGGGCATCCCCGGTTGGTCGTTCCACGGGGGGCACAGTCGCCGGTAAGGTGGCCTGCACCTTTGCTTGTACGTATTCGTCGATCCCTCAGACCGTCACCTCTGACGCAGTAGCGCGGGGGTCGCAGGAGGCACCGTGCTCACCGCGTTCGCCCGGGCGTTCAAGACGCCCGACCTGCGCAAGAAGCTGCTCTTCACGCTCGGCATCATCATGCTGTTCCGGCTCGGGTCCCACATCCCGGTACCCGGCGTGAGCTACAAGAACGTTCAGATCTGTGTCGACCAGGCCGGGAGCAGCAACAGCCTCTTCGGTCTCGTCAACATGTTCAGCGGCGGTGCGCTGCTGCAGATCACGATCTTCGCGCTCGGCATCATGCCGTACATCACGGCGAGCATCATCCTGCAGCTGCTGACCGTGGTCATCCCGAAGCTGGAGAACCTCAAAAAAGAGGGTCAGTCCGGTACCGCGAAGATCACTCAGTACACGCGCTATCTGACGGTCGCACTCGCGATCCTGCAGGGCACCGGCCTCGTGGCCACCGCCCGCACTGGTGCCCTGTTCCAGGGTTGCCAGGTCGCCAGCCAGATCGTCCCGAACCGGTCGATCTTCACCACCATCGTCATGGTCATCACCATGACCGCGGGTACCTGTGTCGTCATGTGGCTCGGTGAGCTCGTGACCGACCGCGGCATCGGCAACGGCATGTCGATCCTGATGTTCATCTCGATCGCCGCCGGCTTCATCGGCGCCCTGTGGCAGATCAAGCTCCAGGGCAAGATCGCCGACGGCTGGGTCGAGTTCGGCGTGGTCATCCTCGTCGGCCTGGCCATGGTCGCGCTCGTGGTCTTCGTCGAGCAGGCGCAGCGTCGGATTCCGGTCCAGTACGCGAAGCGCATGATCGGCCGCCGCGCGTACGGGGGCACCTCGACCTACATCCCGCTCAAGGTGAACCAGGCCGGTGTCATCCCGGTCATCTTCGCCTCGTCGCTGCTGTACATCCCGGCGCTGATCGTGCAGTTCAGCGGCTCGACCGCCGGCTGGGCCGTCTGGATCCAGAAGCACTTCGTCAAGGGCGACCACCCGTACTACATCGCGGCCTACTTCCTCCTGATCGTCTTCTTCGCGTTCTTCTACGTGGCGATTTCTTTCAACCCCGAGGAAGTTGCAGACAACATGAAGAAGTATGGTGGGTTCATCCCGGGTATCCGTGCCGGTCGACCCACCGCCGAGTACCTGAGCTACGTGCTCAACCGGATCACCTGGCCGGGGTCGCTGTACCTGGGTCTCATCGCTCTTGTGCCGACGATGGCGTTGGCCGGCTTCGGAGCGAACCAGAACTTCCCGTTCGGCGGGACGAGCATCCTCATCATCGTGGGTGTGGGTCTGGAAACCGTGAAGCAGATCGAGAGCCAGCTCCAGCAGCGCAATTACGAAGGGTTCCTCCGCTGATGCGAATCGTCCTCGTCGGACCGCCCGGTGCGGGCAAGGGAACGCAGGCCGCGTTCCTTGCGAAGAACCTGTCGATCCCGCACATCTCCACGGGCGACCTCTTCCGCGCCAACATCAGCCAGAACACCGATCTGGGCCAGCGCGCGAAGGCGTTCATGGACGCCGGTGACCTCGTTCCCGACGAGATCACCATCGGCATGGCCAAGGACCGGATGGAGCAGCCGGACGCCGTGAACGGCTTCCTGCTGGACGGCTTCCCGCGCAACGTCTCGCAGGCCGAGGCGCTGGACGAGATGCTGCAGACCGCGAGCATGAAGCTGGACGCCGTCCTCGACCTGGAGGTCGAGGAGGACGAGGTCGTCAAGCGCATCGCCGGCCGCCGGATCTGCCGCAACGACTCCGCGCACGTCTTCCACGTCGTGTACGCGGCGCCGAAGGCGGAGGGCGTCTGCGACACCTGCGGCGGCGAGCTCTACCAGCGCGACGACGACTCCGAGGCGACGGTCCGCAACCGCCTTGAGGTCTACCACACGCAGACCGAGCCGATCATCGACTACTACAAGGCCCAGGGCCTGCTGGTGACCATCCCCGCCCTCGGTGAGGTCGCGGACGTCACGCAGCGTGCGATGGACGCGCTCAAGAAGTAGTTTCCCTTGTTGTGCAGGTACGGCCGCGATGTCCCCAGGGCATCGCGGCCGTACTGTTGAGAAGACCCGAACCGAAGGTGGAAGGCCCCGTCCATGGTGCAGATCAAGACCCCCGAGCAGATCGCGAAGATGCGCGAGGCAGGGCTGGTCGTCGCCGCGATCCACGCGGCGACCCGTGAGGCGGCCGTGCCGGGCGCCACGACGCGGGATCTGGACATGGTGGCCCGCAAGGTCATCGCGGATGCCGGTGCCAAGTCGAACTTCCTCGGCTACGGCGGCTTCCCCGCGACGATCTGCACGTCCGTCAACGAGGTCGTCGTCCACGGCATCCCGGACGACAAGACGGTCCTCAAGGACGGGGACGTCATCTCGATCGACGCCGGCGCGATCGTCGACGGCTGGCACGGCGACGCCGCGTACACGGCCTTCGTGGGCACGGGGCACGCTCCGGAGCTGATCGAGCTCTCCCGGGTGACCGAGGAGTCGATGTGGGCCGGCATCGCCGCGATGAAGCTCGGCAACCGCCTCGTGGACATCTCCAAGGCGATCGAGGGCTACATCCGCCGCCAGCCGCGTCCGGCGACGGGCAAGTACGGGATCATCGAGGACTACGGCGGCCACGGCATCGGGTCCGAGATGCACATGGACCCGCACCTGCTGAACTACGTCTCCCGCAAGCGCGGCAAGGGCATCAAGCTGGTCCCGGGCGTCTGCCTGGCGATCGAGCCCATGGTCTCCCTGGGCACGCCCCAGACGGAGGTCCTGGCGGACGACTGGACGGTCATCACCACGGACGGCACCTGGTCCTCGCACTGGGAGCACTCCATCGCCCTGACCGAGGAGGGCCCCATCGTCCTGACGAGCCCGGACTGCGGCAAGGCCAAGCTGGCGGAGTACGGCGTGACCACCGCGCCGGATCCGTCCCGCCGGGCCTGACGGCCCTGGGGAGACCCCACAGATTAATGATCTACGTTGTAGGGCAAACTTTCCGGATTCGTCTTTCTGGGTGCCCTGACGTAGACTGACTCGTCGGCTCCTTTGCACCCGCATGTCCTCATGCGAAGGCGAGGAGCTGATCAAGGTAGCCGATTCGAAGGGCGAAGCGTGGCCAAGAAGCAAGGTGCCATCGAAATCGAGGGCACCGTGATCGAGTCCCTCCCGAACGCGATGTTCAAGGTGGAACTGCAGAACGGTCACAAGGTCCTCGCGCACATCAGCGGCAAGATGCGTATGCACTACATCCGCATCCTCCCGGATGACCGGGTCGTTGTGGAGCTGTCTCCGTACGACCTGACGCGTGGCCGGATCGTCTACCGATACAAGTAGATCTTGTCCTCACTCCTGCCTGGGCGCACGTCCCGGTGCGGGTGGTGGCACTGACCCGGAGAACCTCACCAACATGAAGGTCAAGCCGAGCGTCAAGAAGATCTGCGACAAGTGCAAGGTGATCCGCCGTCACGGTCGGGTCATGGTCATCTGCGACAACCTGCGCCACAAGCAGCGCCAGGGCTGACGCACGCCGACCGACCTGCACTACGCAGTTCTTCGCGCGACGTAAGAAAACGTAAATACGCAGAGCCCGCCCAGCCCTGAGAGGGGCCGGCGGCACCTCCGGCGGGGGCCGGGGACCCGGACGTACCACCACCCATCAGGTGTGGTCGGCGGTCGGGAGTGGTTCTGCGGAAGACCCCCGAACACACAGGAGCCATTGAATGGCACGCGTTTCCGGTGTTGACATCCCGCGCGAAAAGCGTGTGGAGATCGCACTCACCTACGTCTTCGGTATCGGGCGCACCCGGTCCAAGGAGATCCTCGCCTCCACCGGCGTGAACCCGAACACCCGCGTTCGTGACCTGGCCGAAGAGGACCTCGTCAAGATCCGCGAGTACGTGGACGCCAACCTCCGTACCGAGGGTGACCTCCGCCGCGAGATCCAGGGCGACATCCGCCGCAAGATCGAGATCCAGTGCTACCAGGGTATCCGCCACCGTCGCGGCCTCCCGGTGCACGGCCAGCGCACCAGCACGAACGCGCGTACCCGCAAGGGCCCGCGTCGCGCGATCGCCGGTAAGAAGAAGCCGGGCAAGAAGTAGTCCTGTTCAGCGGTCTTGCGCTGTAGGACCGACCACCTCCCGTAGGAGATTTAGATGCCCCCCAAGGGTCGTCAGGGCGCTGCCAAGAAGGTGCGCCGCAAGGAAAAGAAGAACGTCGCTCACGGGCACGCCCACATCAAGAGCACGTTCAACAACACGATCGTCTCGATCACGGACCCCTCGGGCAACGTGATCTCCTGGGCCTCCGCCGGCCACGTCGGCTTCAAGGGCTCGCGCAAGTCCACCCCCTTCGCCGCGCAGATGGCCGCCGAGTCGGCCGCCCGTCGCGCGCAGGAGCACGGCATGCGCAAGGTCGACGTCTTCGTCAAGGGTCCGGGCTCCGGCCGCGAGACCGCGATCCGCTCCCTCCAGGCCACCGGCCTTGAGGTCGGCTCGATCCAGGACGTCACCCCCACCCCGCACAACGGCTGCCGCCCGCCGAAGCGCCGCCGCGTCTGACGCAGCGGACGCACCTGTGCGTCTTTGAGTGTCCGGGCGGTACGAACCCCTTCGGGGGGACGTGCCGCCCGTACCCTTGCAGTACCTGGCTTTACCCGTCGGGCGTCAAATAGTGGGCGTCCACGACTGAAGGAACACACATGCTTATCGCTCAGCGTCCTTCGCTGACCGAAGAGGTCGTCGACGAGTACCGCTCGCGGTTCGTGATCGAGCCGCTGGAGCCGGGCTTCGGCTACACCCTCGGCAACTCGCTGCGCCGCACGCTCCTGTCCTCGATCCCGGGTGCCGCTGTCACCAGCATCCGCGTGGACGGCGTCCTGCACGAGTTCACCACCGTGCCCGGTGTCAAGGAAGACGTCACCGACATCATCCTCAACATCAAGCAGCTGGTCGTCTCCTCGGAGCACGACGAGCCGGTCGTGATGTACCTGCGCAAGCAGGGTCCCGGCCTGGTCACCGCTGCCGACATCGCGCCCCCGGCCGGTGTCGAGGTGCACAACCCGGACCTCGTCCTCGCCACGCTCAACGGCAAGGGCAAGCTGGAGATGGAGCTGACCGTCGAGCGCGGTCGCGGCTACGTCTCCGCCGTCCAGAACAAGCAGCTGGGCCAGGAGATCGGCCGCATCCCGGTCGACTCCATCTACAGCCCGGTCCTCAAGGTCACCTACAAGGTCGAGGCGACCCGAGTCGAGCAGCGCACCGACTTCGACAAGCTCATCGTCGACGTCGAGACCAAGCAGGCCATGCGCCCCCGTGACGCCATGGCGTCCGCGGGCAAGACCCTGGTCGAGCTGTTCGGTCTGGCGCGCGAGCTCAACATCGACGCCGAGGGCATCGACATGGGCCCGTCCCCGACGGACGCCGCCCTGGCCGCCGACCTGGCGCTGCCGATCGAGGAGCTGGAGCTCACCGTTCGGTCGTACAACTGCCTCAAGCGCGAGGGCATCCACTCCGTGGGTGAGCTCGTCGCCCGCTCCGAGGCCGACCTGCTCGACATCCGCAACTTCGGTGCGAAGTCGATCGACGAGGTCAAGGCGAAGCTGGCCGGCATGGGCCTGGCCCTCAAGGACAGCCCGCCCGGATTCGACCCGACCGCCGCCGCCGACGCCTTCGGCGCCGACGACGACGCGGACGCCGGTTTCGTCGAGACCGAGCAGTACTGAGAAAGACTTTCCCGGGGCAGCCGCTCCGGGGGAACTGACACCGGTACCTGACACGGCCGGTGCAGATATGAAGGAGTAACACCATGCCGCGTCCCGCAAAGGGTGCCCGTCTGGGCGGCTCCGCCGCGCACGAGAAGCACCTTCTCGCGAACCTCGCGAAGGCGCTCTTCGAGCACGGCCGCATCACCACCACCGAGGCCAAGGCCCGCCGCCTGCGTCCCTACGCCGAGCGTCTGGTCACCAAGGCCAAGAAGGGCGACATCCACAACCGTCGCCTGGTGCTGCAGACGATCACGGACAAGAGCATCGTGCACACGCTGTTCACCGAGATCGCCCCGCGCTACGAGAACCGCCCCGGTGGTTACACGCGCATCACCAAGATCGGCAACCGTCGTGGCGACAACGCCCCGATGGCCGTGATCGAGCTGGTCGAGGCCCTCACGGTCGCCCAGCAGGCCACTGGTGAGGCCGAGGCCGCCACCAAGCGCGCCGCGAAGGACGCCGAGGCCGTGGCCGAGGCTCCCGCCGCCGAGGAGACCAAGGAGGCCTGATCCCGCTCCGGGATCGAGCTTGCTTGATCGGCTCTGAACGGGCCCGCCCCTTCCCGGGGCGGGCCCGTTCTGCGTTTCCCGCCCGTTCTTGAGCTTCTGAGAGGATCGGTCACGTGAGTGACGAGGTGGAGCCCGGGCACGTCCGGGTACGGCTGGACCTGTCGTACGACGGCAAGGACTTCTCCGGCTGGGCGAAGCAGCGCGTGCTGCGGACCGTCCAGGGCGAGCTGGAGTCCGCCCTGCAGACCGTCATGCGGCTGCCGGACCCGGTCGAGCTGACCGTGGCCGGGCGGACCGACGCCGGCGTGCACGCGCGCGGGCAGGTCGCGCAGTTCGACGTGCGCGACGAGGTGTGGGCCGAGCACCACGACAAGCTGCTGCGCCGCCTCGCGGGGCGGCTGCCGCACGACGTACGGGTGTGGAAGGTGGCCGAGGCCCCCGAGGGCTTCAACGCGCGGTTCTCCGCCGTCTGGCGCCGCTACGCCTACCGCGTCGGCGACCACCAGGGCGGCGTCGACCCGCTGCGCCGCGGGCACGTGCTGTGGCACCAGTGGCCGCTCGACGTGGACGCCATGAACGAGGCCGCCGCCGCGCTGCTCGGCGAGCACGATTTCGCCGCGTACTGCAAGAAGCGCGAGGGCGCCACGACCATCCGCACCCTCCAGCAGCTGAGCTGGGAGCGGGGCGAGGACGGGATCGTCACCGCGACCGTGCGCGCCGACGCCTTCTGCCACAACATGGTCCGCTCGCTGGTCGGCGCCCTGCTGCACGTCGGGGACGGCCACCGGCCGACCGACTGGCCGGGGAAGGTCCTGCGGGCCGCCGTACGGGACTCCTCGGTGCACGTCGTGAAGCCGCACGGGCTCACGCTGGAGGAGGTCGGCTACCCGGCGGACGAGCTGCTGGCCGCCCGCAGCAAGGAGGCCCGCAACCTGCGCACCCTCCCGGGGGCCGGCTGCTGCTAGGGGGTGTCCGCGAAGTGGCGGCGTCCGCCCGCGGGGCGGGCCCGCGGCCGCGTCCGGCCGCCCGTGACCGCGGGGGCGGGAATCCGTTTGGGCGGATCGGCGCCGGGCCTGGACAATGCCCCGCATGGGACATCTCGAAGCCGGCCACCTGGAGTACTACCTTCCCGACGGGCGGGTCCTGCTCCCCGACGTCTCCTTCCGCGTGGGGGAGGGCTCGGTCGTCGCCCTGGTCGGGGCGAACGGCGCCGGCAAGTCCACCCTGCTGAAGCTGATCTCCGGCGAGCTCCAGCCGCACGGCGGCGGGGTCACCGTCAGCGGCGGCCTCGGCGTGATGTCGCAGTTCGTCGGCTCCGTACGGGACGAGACGACCGTGCGGGACCTGCTGGTCTCGGTGGCCCAGCCCCGGATCCGCGAGGCCGCGAAGGCCGTCGACCACGCCGAGCACCTGATCATGACGGTGGACGACGAGTCCGCACAGATGGCGTACGCGCAGGCGCTCAGCGACTGGGCCGACGTCCAGGGCTACGAGGCCGAGACCCTGTGGGACGTGTGCACGATGGCCGCGCTGGCCGTCCCGTACGACGCCGCGCAGTTCCGCGAGGTGCGCACGCTGTCGGGCGGTGAGCAGAAGCGGCTCGTGCTGGAGGCGCTGCTGCGCGGGCCCGACGAGGTGCTGCTGCTCGACGAGCCGGACAACTACCTGGACGTCCCGGGCAAGCGGTGGCTGGAGGAGCAGCTGGGGGCCACCCGCAAGACCGTGCTCTTCGTGTCCCACGACCGGGAGCTGCTGTCCCGGGCCGCCGAGAAGATCATCAGCCTGGAGCCGAGCCCCACGGGCACGGACGTGTGGGTGCACGGCTCGGGCTTCGACACGTACCACGACGCCCGCAAGGAGCGCTTCGCGCGCTTCGAGGAGCTCAAGCGGCGCTGGGACGAGGAGCACGCGCGGCTGAGGGCGCTGGTCCTGCGGCTGCGCAACCAGGCGGCGAGCAGCCCCGACATGGCCTCGCGCTACCGGGCGATGCAGACGCGCTTCCAGAAGTTCGAGGAGGCCGGCCCGCCGCCGGAGCCGCCGCGCGAGCAGGACATCAAGATGCGCCTGAAGGGCGGCCGGACCGGCGTGCGCGCGCTGACCGTGGAGAACCTCGAACTCACCGGGCTGATGAAGCCCTTCTCGCTGGAGGTCTTCTACGGCGAGCGCGTCGCGGTGCTCGGCTCGAACGGCTCCGGGAAGTCCCACTTCCTGCGGCTGCTGGCCGGCGAGGACGTCAAGCACACGGGTGATTTCAAGCTGGGCGCCCGGGTGGTCGCCGGTCACTTCGCGCAGACGCACGCCCACCCCGAGCTGTTCGGCCGCACGCTCGTCGACATCCTGTGGACGGAGGCGGCGAAGCCGCTGGGCCCGGCCATGGCCGTCCTGCGCCGGTACGAGCTGGAGCGCCAGGGGGAGCAGCCGTTCGAGCGGCTCTCGGGCGGCCAGCAGGCGCGCTTCCAGATCCTGCTGCTGGAGCTGGCGGGCACCACGGCGCTGCTGCTGGACGAGCCGACGGACAACCTGGACCTGGAGTCCGCGGAGGCCCTCCAGGACGGCCTGGAGTCGTACGAGGGCACTGTGCTCTGCGTCACGCACGACCGGTGGTTCGCGCGGACATTTGACCGTTTCCTGGTCTTCGGTTCCGACGGTGTTGTGCGAGAGACTCAGGAACCCGTTTGGGACGAACGTAGGGTCGAGCGCAAGCGCTAGGGGGGAGACCGCCCCCTCGGGCGGAGTGAGGGGGAGGCGTTGTGGGCCTGTGGCCTGGCATCTGGCTCATGAAGCGGGAGAGGCAGGGCCTCGGCGACCGGTTGCTCGACTGGCTGCTGCGGCCCGCGTCCCGGCCCTGGCAGCTGCTCTCCCTCGCGGTGGTCCTGGGGGTCTGCGTCTCCACGAGCCTGCGGGAGAACTGGGGCTCCGACAACGCCTTCGTGGTCAAGGCGGCGCAGACGCTGCTGGCGGGCGGGTCTCCGTACGAGGACAAACGCTTCCTGTACCTGCCCAGCGCGGTCCTGATGGCCGTCCCCGAGGCGCTGCTGCCGACGGGGGCGCTGCGCTGGAGCCTGCCGGTCGCGATGTCCGGGCTGCTGGGCATCGGGTGGCTGGCCGCGCTGCGGCTGTTCTCGGTGCCGCTGCGCTCGCGCTTCGCGGTCGTCGGGTTCCCGGTGCTGGCCCTGGCCTACAAGCCGTACGTGAACCTCGTGCTGATCGGCAACTGGACGGCGATCTCGGCCGCGGCGCTGCCGGTGGCACTGCTCCTCGCGCACCGGCGGTCCTGGGCGGCCGCCGGGCTCGTGGTGGGGCTGGCCATAGCCTGCAAGCCCATGCTGGTGCCGATCGGGCTCGTCTTCGTACTGGCCCGGCAGTGGCGGGGGCTGGCCGCGGCCGTGCTCGTGCCGCTCGGGATGTCGGTGCTGGGGGCGCTGATGATGCCCAGCCCGACGCTGTTCTTCACCAAGACCCTGCCGTTCCTGTTCCAGGGGCAGGACGCGTACGCGCTGCCCTGGGACGCCTCGCCCATCGCGGTGCTGCCCCGGCTGGGGGTGCCGGCGCCGGTGGCGGTGCTGGTGGCCTTCGCGGGGGCCGGGGCGGGGCTGTGGGCCGCCTGGACGCGCTGGCGGCGTACGGCGCAGGACACGGACGGGGGAGAGCTGCGGCTCGTGGAGACGGCCTGCATGGTGATGCTCGCCGCGTTCCTGGTCTCGCGGCCGTCCTTCGACCACTACCTGCTGGTGGTGCTCCCGCTGCTGCTGGCCTCGGCGGTGCGGCCGGGCTCCATGCCCCGCTCGCCCTGGTTCTGGCTGGCCCTGACGCCCCAGGTGGCGCTGGTCCCCTGGCCCTCCGAGCTGGCCCACAAACGGCGTGCGTTCAAGGACTGCGCGACCCTGTGCGGGCTCGCGATCCTGCTGGTGCGTCGTGCACTGCTCTCCGGCCGGGTTACCCTAGAGCCCGTAACAACTGCGGGGTCCCCACCCAGGACCGAACCGGAGTGCGCCGCGACGCCAGCAGAATCGGCATCGCGGACCGCGTTTTGACCCGTACGGGTCTGCTTGGGTATCCTGCTGGTTTGTTATGCGTATTGGCTTTCTCATTCTCACGTGAAAGGGCCTTGCGCCGGTCCACCGGACCGATGACCAGCGGTTCACACGGGTTGCGTCCCCGATGTGAACGAGGGCTGTCGTGATCGTCCGTGGTGACCCTGTCAGGACCTTCCCGTGGGGGCTTGCGCCCTTGGGATACCACCACTGAAGAAGCGAAGGCATACGCGTGCGTACGTTCAGCCCCAAGCCCGGCGACATCTCGCGCCAGTGGCTCGTCATCGACGCCCAGGACGTTGTCCTCGGCCGTCTGGCGACCCAGGTCGCTGCCCTTCTGCGGGGCAAGCACAAGCCGACCTATGCGCCTCACATGGACATGGGCGACTTCGTCGTCATCATCAACGCCGACAAGGTTCACCTGTCCGGCAACAAGGCGACCCAGAAGATGGCGTACCGCCACTCCGGTTTCCCGGGCGGTCTGCGTTCCGTGCGCTACGACGACCTCCTGGCGAACAACCCGGAGAAGGCCGTCGAGAAGGCCATCAAGGGCATGCTCCCCAAGAACACCCTGGGCCGTCAGATGCTCTCGAAGCTGAAGGTCTACTCGGGCGACCAGCACCCGCACGCTGCCCAGCAGCCGGTGCCGTTCGAGATCACCCAGGTCGCGCAGTAGTTCCGGCCACCCCCTAAGACGTAGAAAATTCTGAGGAGCATCGTGGCCGAGACCACCGCCGAGACCCCCGTCGAAGAGTTCGAGGGCGTCGAGGAGTACACCACCGAGTCTGAGGTCGTCGTCGAGGGCGACTACACCTCCGAGTCCCTTGCCGGCCGTTTCGGCGACCCCCAGCCGGCCGCCGGCCTGGGCCGTCGCAAGAACGCCATCGCCCGCGTCCGGATCGTTCCGGGCACCGGCAAGTGGAAGATCAACGGTCGCACCCTTGAGGACTACTTCCCCAACAAGGTGCACCAGCAGGAAGTCAACGAGCCGTTCAAGCTCCTTGAGCTGGACAACCGCTACGACATCATCGCCCGCATCTCGGGTGGCGGCGTCTCCGGCCAGGCCGGCGCCCTGCGCCTCGGCGTGGCCCGCGCGCTGAACGAGGCGGACGTCGACAACAACCGCCCGGCGCTGAAGAAGGCCGGCTTCCTTTCCCGCGACGACCGTGCGGTCGAGCGCAAGAAGGCCGGTCTCAAGAAGGCCCGTAAGGCTCCGCAGTACAGCAAGCGTTAATCTGCGCCTGCTGTTCAGCAACAAACCGCCCCGGCAGCACTCTCCGTGCTGCCGGGGCGGTTCGTTTACCGCCACAAGCGGCAAATACATGTCACAAGCGGTCACAAACGAAGTGTGAACTCGGGAGGACAACAGTGGGACAACTCTTCGGGACGGACGGTGTACGCGGCGTCGCCAACGCGGATCTGACGGCTGAGCTCGCGCTCGGTCTCTCCGTGGCAGCTGCCCACGTACTCGCCGAGGCGGGCACCTTCGCGGGCCACCGCGCGACCGCGGTCGTCGGCCGCGACCCGCGCGCGTCCGGCGAATTCCTTGAGGCCGCGGTCGTCGCGGGCCTCGCGAGCGCGGGCGTGGACGTCCTGCGCGTCGGTGTGCTGCCCACCCCGGCGGTGGCGTATCTCACCGGTGCGCTGGGTGCCGACCTCGGCGTGATGCTCTCCGCCAGCCACAACGCGATGCCCGACAACGGCATCAAGTTCTTCGCCCGCGGCGGCCACAAGCTGGCCGACGAGCTGGAGGACCGCATCGAGTCCGTCTACGAGGAGCACCGCACCGGCGCCCCGTGGGACCGGCCGACCGGCTCCGGCGTCGGCCGCGTCTCCGACTACGACGAGGGCTTCGACAAGTACGTCGCCCACCTCATCGGCGTCCTCCCGAACCGCATCGAAGGCCTCAAGATCGTCCTGGACGAGGCCCACGGCGCGGCGGCCCGCGTCTCGCCCGAGGCCTTCACCCGGGCGGGCGCCGAGGTCATCACCATCGGTGCCGAGCCCGACGGCCTCAACATCAACGACGGCTGCGGCTCCACCCACCTGGAACTCCTCAAGCAGGCCGTGATCGAGCACGGGGCCGACTTCGGCATCGCGCACGACGGCGACGCGGACCGCTGCCTCGCGGTCGACGCCACCGGCGCGGAGATCGACGGCGACCAGATCCTCGCGGTGCTGGCCCTGGCCATGCGCGAGGCCGGCCAGCTGCGCGGCAACACCGTCGTCGGCACGGTGATGTCCAACCTCGGCTTCAAGCTGGCCATGGAGGGCGAGGGCATCGCGGTCGTGCAGACCGGCGTCGGCGACCGGTACGTCCTGGAGTCGATGAAGGAGCACGGCTACGCGCTCGGCGGCGAGCAGTCGGGCCACGTGATCATCCTCGACCACGCCACGACCGGCGACGGCACGCTGACCGGCCTGATGCTGGCGGCGCGGGTCGCGGCCACGGGCCGCTCGCTCGCCGAGCTCGCGGGCGTCATGCGGCGGCTGCCGCAGGTGCTGATCAACGTCCCCGACGTGGACAAGTCCCGGGTGACGACCTCCGGCGAGCTGGCCGCGGCCGTCGCCGACGCCGAGCGGGAGCTCGGCACCACCGGGCGGGTGCTGCTCCGTCCGTCGGGTACCGAGCCCCTCGTCCGGGTGATGGTCGAGGCCGCCGACATCGAGCAGGCGCGCGCGGTCGCCGGCCGGCTGGCGGACGCCGTGAAGTCGGCGCTCGGCTAGACCCGCCCCGTCTCCCGTGCGTCGGCCCCGTCCTCCGGTGATCCACCGCAGGACGGGGCCGACGGCGTTCGGGGCCGGGTCCGCTCAGGCCTTCGGCCTGCGGACCCAGCGGCCGCGCTGGGTCCGCCACAGCGCCTTCTGCCCGTACAGGGTCAGGACGCCGGCCAGCATGATGCCGCACAGGTTGAGCAGCAGCTGCTCCGCCGAGCCCCACATCTGGGCGAAGTCCCCGTAGCTGAGGGCCACGGCGGCGTTGGCGCCCGCCGGAACGGTGGTCACGGAGATCGCCACGCCGACCAGCGCGCCGGACTTGGCGGAGGTCAGGGACAGCACGCCCGCCATGCCGGCGAGCAGCGACACCACGAAGGACAGCGGGTCCGGCCGCCAGATGAAGCCGGTGTTCGGGCGGGGCTGCTCCAGCATCTGCGCGTGGAACTGCCCGATCGCGTCCATCCCCAGGCTGAAGACGGTGGTGGCGCCGATCGCCAGGGCGAAACCGATCAGCAGGGCGCCGAGGGACCGCAGAGCGAGCCGCGGTCGCCGCTGCACCACGCCGGTGCAGACTCCGGCGAGCGGTCCGAACTCCGGGCCGACCGCCATCGCGCCCACGATCAGGATGGCGTTGTCGAGCACCACACCGCAGGCCGCGATCATCGTTGCGAGGATCATGAACGCGGCGTACGTGATGCTGAGGGTGGACTCCTCGTGGGTGGCCTCGGTCAGCTGCTCCCACAGCACCGCGTCGGCCGCCTCGCCCGGGGCCTCCTCCTCGGCCGCGTCGGCGCGCCGGGACAGCGACAGGTCGATGTTCTCGACGGCGATCGAGCCGTCCTCCTCGATGCCCAGCTGCCGGAGCTCCTGCAGCAGCTCGTCCCCCGCCTCGCGGGCGACGTCGCACATCACCACGTCGCCCCGGGGCTCGCGGGCGGCGCCGGACAGTACGACCAGGTGGGTGGTGCCGACCGTCGATTCGATGGCCTTGACCACCGCCTCGGTCCGGTTCGCCGGAGTGATCAACCGTAGGTGCAGCATGGCCGCACCCTATGCGGCGCGGCGGTCAGAGCTTGCGGAGGCTGAGCTTCTGGACCTTGTGGTCGGGGCCCTTGCGGACGACGAGCGTGGCCCGGCCGCGGGTCGGGGCGACGTTCTCCAGGAGGTTCGGCTTGTTGATCGTGCGCCACATGGTCTGCGCGTACTCCATGGCCTCCTCCTCGGAGACCTGGGTGTACTTGCGGAAGTAGGAGAACGGGTTCTGGAAGGCGGTCTCGCGCAGCTTGCGGAACCGGTTGAGGTACCAGCGCTCGATGTCCTCGGGCCGCGCGTCCACGTACACGCTGAAGTCGAAGTAGTCGGCGAGCGCGACGCGCGTACGGCCGTCCGTGCCGGGCAGGGCCGGCTGGAGGACGTTGAGGCCCTCGACGATCAGGATGTCGGGGCGGCGTACGACGAGCTGCTCGTTGGGGACGATGTCGTAGATCAGGTGCGAGTAGACGGGGGCGCTGACCTCGTCCTTGCCCGCCTTGATGTCCGCGACGAAGCGGGTGAGCGCGCGGCGGTCGTACGACTCGGGGAAGCCCTTGCGCGCGGTCAGCCCGCGCCGCTGGAGCTCCTTCATGGGGTAGAGGAAGCCGTCGGTGGTGACCAGCTCGACGCGGGGGTGCTCGGGCCAGCGGGCGAGGAGGGCCTGGAGCAGACGCGCCACGGTGGACTTGCCGACCGCGACGGAGCCGGCGACGCCTATGACGAAGGGGGTGCCGGTCTGCGCGCCGTGGCCGTTGCCGGCGTCGCCGAGGAAGGTGTTGAGGGTGCCGCGGAGATTGCTCGTGGCGCCGACGTAGAGGTTGAGGAGGCGGGAGAGCGGGAGGTAGACGTCCCGGACCTCGTCGAGGTCGATGACGTCTCCGAGGCCGCGCAGCCGCTCGACCTCCTCGGCCGTGAGGGGCAGCGGGGTCCGCTCGCGCAGCGCGCTCCACTCGTCGCGGGTGAGGTCGACGTACGGGGAGACCTCGGCCCGGCGGTGGGGTCGCTCGGGTCGGTCGGGGCGCTCCATCGCGTTCTCCGGCGGCGTGCTTCGTGGCGGCGAAGTGATCACAGGGCCATTGTCGTGGCTCGGGGGCGGTTGTGGGTGGTGGGGTCGGTCACGTGGCGGGAGCGGAGCGTATCGCCCTGATCACGATCGGCGGCGCACGGCGGAAAATGGTCTGGCATTGATCGAACGGGCCCGTAGATTTGCTGGTCGGTGCGGCCGGGCTGCTGCCTGGTGCCGCCGATTCTTTGGTTGTGTGTCTCTGGGGGAGATCTTTCGTGCGTAGCACCCTTGTCCGTCGTACCGTCCTGACCGCTTCCGCGGTGTCCCTGGCCCTGCTGGCCACCGCCTGCGGCTCGGACAAGGCGGACGACAAGAAGGCGGACGCCAAGCCGTCCGCCGCCCCGTCCTCGTCGGCCGCCGCGGCCCCGGCCGCGAAGGGCAAGACCGACGCCGAGCTGGGCGCGCTGCTGGTGACGCAGGCGGAGGTCCCGGACTACATGGTCCAGGCCGAGGCGGGCGCCAAGCTGGGCACGGCCGACGCGACGCCGATCAGCACCGACAAGGCGGAGTGCAAGGTCCTGGTCCAGGCCCAGGCCATGCAGAAGGTCGGCAAGCCGACCGGCGCGGCCCGCATGGCGCTGAGCGCCAAGCCCAAGGAGCCGGGCGCCAACGCCTCGACGGAGGAGAAGCTCGACGCGATCAAGAACGCGCTCGGTGTCACCACGACGATGACCGGCCTCTTCTCGTACGACGGCACGGGCGCGCAGGAGCTGCTCGCCTCCGTCAAGGCGGCGGGCACCGCGTGCGCGGGCGGCTTCAGCGCCACCTCCCAGGGCGACACCACCAAGTACGAGAGCGTCAAGCCCGGCCCGGCCGTGACCGCCGGCGACGAGACCGTGAGCCTGAGCCTCAACGCCGACCTGGGCGACGGCGACAAGGGCACGGCCCTGATCACCGTCGTCCGCAAGGGCTCCACGGTCGCCACCTTCAGCTCGATCAGCCTCGCGGGCACGACCGAGCTGCCGAAGACGCTGATCGACACCCAGGTCAAGAAGCTCGGCTGAGGCAGCCCGCCGTACAGACCGTCAACCCCGCTCCGGCGCATTCGCCGGGGCGGGGTTTCGTCTTGTTCAGGTACCGGTCAGACGGCCAACTACGGCGTACGCTGCGCCGTATGTGCGGAATTGTGGGTTACGTGGGAGCGCAGTCGGCGCTCGATGTGGTCATCGCCGGACTCAAGCGGCTGGAGTACCGCGGCTACGACTCGGCGGGCGTCGCCGTGCTGGCCGACGGGGGGCTCGTCGCCGCCAAGAAGGCCGGAAAACTGGTCAATCTGGAGAAGGAGCTGGTCGGGCATCCGCTGCCGGCCGGTTCCACGGGTCTCGGGCACACCCGCTGGGCGACCCATGGCGGGCCCACCGACGTCAACGCCCACCCGCACCTCGACAACGCGGGCCGGGTCGCCGTCGTCCACAACGGCATCATCGAGAACTTCGCCGCCCTGCGCGCCGAACTCGCCGAGCGCGGGCACCGGCTGGAGTCCGAGACGGACACCGAGGTCGTGGCCCACCTGCTGGCCGAGCGGTTCGAGGCCTGCGGGGACCTCGCGGAGGCCATGCGGCAGGTGTGCCGGCGGCTGGAGGGCGCGTTCACCCTGGTCGCGGTGCACGCCGACGCGCCGGACGTGGTGGTCGGGGCCCGCCGGAACTCCCCGCTGGTGGTGGGCGTCGGCGAGGGGGAGAACTTCCTCGCCTCGGACGTGGCCGCGTTCATCGCCCACACCCGGTCCGCGATCGAGCTGGGGCAGGACCAGGTCGTCGAGCTGCGCCGCGACGGGGTCACGGTGACCGACTTCGCCGGTGCGCCCGCGTCCGTGCGGGCGTACCACGTGGACTGGGACGCCTCCGCGGCCGAGAAGGGGGGGTACGACTACTTCATGCTCAAGGAGATCGCCGAACAGCCGAAGGCCGTCGCCGACACCCTCCTGGGCCGGATCGACGGGAACGGCTCGCTGAGCCTGGACGAGGTGCGCATCCCCGTCTCGGTGCTCAGGGAGGTGGACAAGGTCGTGATCGTGGCGTGCGGTACGGCGTACCACGCGGGCATGATCGCGAAGCTGGCCATCGAGCACTGGACCCGCATCCCGTGCGAGACGGAGCTGGCCAGCGAGTTCCGCTACCGCGACCCGATCCTGGACCAGCGGACGCTGGTGGTCGCGATCTCCCAGAGCGGCGAGACCATGGACACCCTGATGGCGCTGCGGCACGCGCGCGAACAGGGGGCCAAGGTGCTGGCCATCTGCAATACGAACGGGTCGACGATCCCGCGCGAATCGGATGCGGTGCTGTACACGCACGCCGGTCCGGAGGTGGCCGTCGCCTCGACCAAGGCGTTCCTGACGCAGCTGGTGGCCTGCTACCTGGTCGCGCTGTACCTCGGGCAGGTGCGGGGAACCAAGTGGGGCGACGAGATCGAGGCGGTGATCCGCGAACTGTCCGACATCGCCGGGGCCGTGGACACCGTACTGGAGACGATGGAGCCGGTCCGGGAGCTGGCTCGCTCGCTCGCGGACAAGAACACGGTGCTCTTCCTCGGCCGGCACGTCGGCTACCCGGTGGCGCTGGAGGGTGCGCTCAAGCTCAAGGAGCTGGCGTACATGCACGCCGAGGGCTTCGCGGCGGGCGAGCTCAAGCACGGCCCGATCGCGCTGATCGAGCAGGACCTGCCGGTGGTGGTGGTCGTGCCGTCGCCGCGGGGGCGTTCCGTGCTGCACGACAAGATCGTGTCGAACATCCAGGAGATCCGGGCGCGCGGGGCGCGGACCATCGTGATCGCGGAGGAGGGGGACCACGCGGTCGTCCCCTACGCCGACCACCTGATCCGGATCCCGGCGACGCCCACGCTGCTCCAGCCCCTGGTGGCGACGGTGCCGCTGCAGGTCTTCGCGTGCGAGCTGGCCACGGCGCGCGGGAACGAGGTGGACCAGCCCCGTAACCTCGCAAAGTCCGTGACGGTGGAGTGAGCGAAGCGAGTGGGCGCCTGTGATTATCGGAGTGGGAATCGACGTTGCCGAGATCGAGCGGTTCGGTGAGTCGCTCCGTCGGACACCGCAACTGGCGCAGCGGCTGTTCGTCGACTCCGAGTTGACGCTGCCGAGCGGCGAGCGGCGCGGAACCGCCTCGCTCGCCGCCCGGTTCGCGGCCAAGGAGGCCCTCGCCAAGGCCCTCGGCGCGCCCGGCGGGATGCTGTGGACCGACGCCGAGGTGTACGTCGAGGAGACCGGGCAGCCGCGGGTGCGGGTCTCGGGGACGGTCGAGGCCAGGGCGGTGGCGCTGGGCGTGAAGTCCTGGCACATCTCCCTGAGCCATGACGCGGGCATCGCCTCGGCCGTGGTGATCGCCGAGGGCTGAGCCGCCTTTTCGGGCAGGCTGGTCCCATGCGTACTGCTTACAGCGTGGAGACCGTACGGGCCGCCGAGCGCGAGCTGATGGCCCGGCTGCCCGAAGGCGCCCTGATGCAGCGGGCGGCGGCCGGGCTGGCCGCCGTCTGCGCCGGACTGCTGGGCCGGGTGTACGGGGCGCGCGTCGTACTGCTCGTCGGGCCCGGGGACAACGGCGGCGACGCCCTGTACGCGGGCGCCCGCCTCGCCCGGCGCGGCGCGGGGGTGACGGCCGTACCGGTGGATCCGGAGCGGGTGCACGCGGGCGGGGTGCGGGCGCTGCTGTCCGCCGGGGGCCGCCTCGCGCAAGCCGTCCCGGGCCGGGCCGACCTCGTACTGGACGGGATCGTCGGCATCGGCGGCCGCGGCGGGCTCCGGCCTGCGGCCGCGGCGCTGGCGGAGCGGATCCCGGCCGGCGCCCCCGTGGTGGCGGTGGACCTGCCGAGCGGGGTGGACGCGGACACCGGTGAGGCGGCCGGAGCGGCCGTCCGCGCCGATGTCACCGTGACCTTCGGGGCGTACAAGCCGGGGCTGCTCATCGACCCGGGGGCCTCGCACACCGGCGCGCTGCGCATGGTGGACATCGGACTGTCGCTGCCGGACCCGGATGCCGAGGCCCTCCAGCACGCCGACGTCGCGCGGCTGCTGCCGGCTCCGGCGGCGTCGAGCGACAAGTACCGGCGGGGCGTGGTCGGCATCATCGCCGGATCGGCGCAGTACCCGGGCGCGGCGGTGCTCGCCGTCGCGGGGGCGCTGCGCGGCGGCGCGGGCGCCGTGCGCTACGTGGGCCCGGCGGCGGACGCCGTGCTGGCGCGGTACCCGGAGACGCTGATCGGGCGGGGCCGCGTACAGGCGTGGGTGGTCGGTCCGGGGCTCGGCGAGGGCCGGGCGGCGGAGGTCGCCGAGGCCCTGGCCGACCCGGTGCCGGTGCTGGTGGACGCGGACGGGCTGCGCGGGCTGGACCCGCAGGTGCTGCGGGCCCGCCCGGCCGAGACCCTGCTGACCCCGCACGCGGGGGAGGCGGCGGCGCTGCTCGGTACCTCCCGGGAGGCGGTGGAGGCGGCCCGGCTGTCGTCCGTACGGGGCCTGGCGGCGCGGTACGGGGCGACGGCCCTGCTGAAGGGGTCGACGACGCTGGTGGCGCGCCCCGGAGGCGGCCCGGTCCGGGTCAATCCGACGGGAACCCCGTGGCTGGCGACCGCGGGCAGCGGCGACGTGCTGTCCGGTCTGGCCGGATCCCTGCTCGCCTCGGGCCTGGCGGCGCCGGACGCCGCGTCGGTGGGCGCGTACGTGCACGGCCTCGCGGGGCGCCGGGCGGCCGCCGGAGCACCGCTCCTCGCCCAGCAGATCGCGGAGTCCCTCCCGGAGGCCTGGCGCGACGTCCGCGAGGAGGCCCAGCACGGCACCGGCCACGCGGGCCACCGCCTTTGATACGTCATCAGGGGTGAAAATCATCCAATATGTCGCCGTATGAACGGCGGTCGCACAGGCCACGGCCTCGCTCTGAGAGACTGGGGGCGATGAACGAGACACCGACGCGCGTGTACGCCGAGATCGATCTTGACGCCGTACGGGCGAACGTACGCGCCCTGCGCGCACGGGCACCCCGGGCCGAGCTGATGGCCGTCGTCAAGGCGGACGGCTACGGCCACGGCGCCGTCCGGTGCGCCCGCGCGGCCCAGGACGCCGGTGCCACCTGGCTCGGAACCGCCACTCCCGAGGAGGCGCTCGCCCTGCGCGCCGCCGGGATCACCGGGCCCGTCCTGTGCTGGCTGTGGACCCCCGGAGGGCCCTGGCAGGCGGCCGTAGAGGCCGACCTGGACGTCTCGGTCAGCGCGATCTGGGCCCTCGACGAGGTGCGCAAGGCCGCGCTCGCCGCCGGCCGCACCGCCAGGGTCCAGCTCAAGGCCGACACCGGCCTGGGCCGGGGCGGCTGCCAGCCCGCCGACTGGGTCGAGCTCGTGGGCGCGGCCGTCGCCGCCCAGGCCGAGGGCACCGTCAAGATCACCGGTCTCTGGTCCCACCTGGCCTGCGCGGACGAACCCGGCCACCCCTCCATCCCGCTCCAGCTGGCGGCCTTCCGCGACATGCTGGCGTACGCCGAGAAGGAGGGCGTGGAGCCCGAGGTCCGGCACATCGCCAACTCGCCCGCGACCCTGAGCCTGCCCGAGAGCCACTTCGACCTCGTGCGCTGCGGCCTGGCCGTCTACGGGGTCTCCCCGGCCCCCGAGCTCGGCACCGCCCGGGAGCTGGGCCTGCGGCCCGCCATGACCCTCAAGGCCTCCGTGGCGCTGGTCAAGACCGTGCCCGCCGGCCACGGGGTGAGCTACGGGCACCACTACGTCACCGAGGCCGAGACGAACCTCGCCCTCATCCCCGCCGGGTACGCGGACGGCATCCCCCGGCACGCCTCCGGGACCGGCCCCGTCTCGGTCGGCGGCAAGATCCGCCGTGTCGCCGGCCGCGTGGCCATGGACCAGTTCGTCGTCGACCTGGGCGGTGACCCGGTACGCGCCGGGGACGAGGCGGTCCTCTTCGGCCCGGGCGAGCACGGCGAGCCCACGGCCGAGGACTGGGCTCAAGCGGCGCACACGATCGCCTATGAGATCGTCACCCGTATCGGGGTGCGCGTTCCTCGGGTCTACCTGGGCGGCTGAGGGCTGAGTGAGGACGGCGTGGACGGCGTGAGCGAGAACTGGCGCAAGGCGGGGTGGGCCGGCGCCGCGATCGGCGTGATAGCCGCAGGCGCGGCCGCCGGGGTCGCGGTCGAACGGATCACGGTCGGACGCGGCATGCGCCGCAAGGCGCGCCTCGCGCTCGACGCCACCGGCAACTACGGCTCCCTGCGCGGGACCCCGGGCGCCTGCTACGCCGAGGACGGCACCGAGCTCTACTACGAGGTCGACGAGCCGCCCGAGGGCCCCAAGAAGCGGACCCGGCTGCGCCGCAAGGACGCGGCCGCGCCGACCGTCGTGTTCTGCCACGGCTACTGCCTCGCCCAGGACTCCTGGCACTTCCAGCGCTCCGCCCTGCGCGGGCTGGTCCGCTCCGTCTACTGGGACCAGCGCAGCCACGGCCGCAGCGCGCGCGGCTTCGCCCAGGCCGACGGCGAGCGGGTGAGCATCGACCAGCTCGGGCGCGACCTGAGGACGGTCATCGAGGCCGCCGCGCCCGAGGGCCCGCTGGTCCTGGTGGGCCACTCGATGGGCGGCATGACGATCATGGCGCTGGCGGAGCAGTTCCCCGAGCTGATCCGCGACCGGGTGGTCGGCGTGGCCCTGGTCGGCACCTCCAGCGGCCACCTCGACCAGGTGACGTACGGACTGCCGGCGGTCGGCATGGGCGCCGTGCGCCGGATCCTGCCGCCCGTGCTCAAGGCGCTCGGCTCGCAGGTGGAGCTCGTCGAGAAGGGCCGCCGGGCCACCGCCGACCTCTTCGCGGGCATGATCAAGATGTACTCGTTCGGCGCCCCCCGCGAGGTGGACCCGGGCGTCGCGCGCTTCGCCGAGCGGCTCATCGAGGCCACCCCGATCGACGTGGTCGCCGAGTTCTATCCGGCCTTCCAGATCCACGACAAGAGCGCAGCCCTCCAGCGCTTCGCCGACATCCCCGTCACCGTCATCGCGGGCGATCGCGACATGGTCACCCCCGCCGCGCACAGCCAGGCCATCAAGGACGCGCTGCCGGCCGCCGAGCTCGTGGTCCTGGAGTCCGCCGGCCACCTGATGATGCTGGAGTACCCCGACACGGTGACCGGGCTGCTCACCGACCTGCTGGCGCGCACCGGCGCCGTGCCCGCAGCGACTAACGTTGGCGGGCATGGAAGAAGTACCGCTGGAAGCGCCGCGAGCACCGCTCAGTCAGACTCCGCAGCAGGGAGCTGAGGCGGCCGCCGCCGAGGCGCGCATCACCGTCGACTCGCCCGAGGCCATGCAGGACCTGGGCCGCACCCTCGCCGGCCTGCTCCGCCCGGGCGACCTCGTCCTGCTGACCGGGGAACTCGGCGCGGGCAAGACCACGCTGACCCGGGGCCTGGGCGAGGGGCTGGGCGTACGGGGAGCCGTGACCTCGCCGACCTTCGTGATCGCCCGGGTCCACCCCTCGCTGAGCGGCGGGCCGGCGCTGGTCCACGTGGACGCGTACCGCCTCGGCGGCGGGCTGGACGAGATGGAGGACCTGGACCTCGACGTCTCGCTGCCCGAGTCCGTGGTCGTCGTGGAGTGGGGCGACGGCAAGGTCGAGGAGCTCTCCGACGACCGGCTGCACGTGGTGATCGCACGGGCGGTCGGCCACGAGGAGGTCATGGACGACGTACGGGAGGTGTCGGTGCGCGGGATCGGGGCGCGCTGGTCCGCGCCGGGCGCGCTGGAGGCGCTGTAGCCGGTCGGCGGGGCGCCGTCCCGGAAAACGTACCGACAACTCGTCGGCAAGATATTGCGCCGATCGAGTCTGGCGTGGTCACATGGTACAGAGGGCTGGTTAGGTTTACCTAAGTACGGGCCGGCCCAAGCCAGGAGGAGCCATGTCCGCAGCAGGAGTGCAGCGCGACCCCCGCCCGTCCGTCGTGTCCATGGGGGCGCTGCTCGCCGCGGGCGCGGCCGCCACCGCCGTGTCGACGCCACCCGCACGCGAGCCCGCGCTCAGGCCCGGGGCCGAGGTGGTGGACGTACGCGAACAGGCCGCCCCGGAGTCCGAGGCGGCCTGAGAGCGTGTGTGCGTTGGCCCGTGCGGGTGAATCCGCGGCGGACCCGTCAGGGGAGGACGACGACCTTCGAGTTGATCGTCGCGAAGGCCCACATGGCGTCGCCGTCCGCCCGCGTCATCCGGATGCCGCCGGTCTTCTTGCTCTGGTCGGGCTCCGGCACCTGGCCGTCCACCCGGGAGCTGAACCCGACCACGACCCCGTCCGCCGTGGCGAACCGTACGACGTGCTCGATCGGCACCCCGTCCGAGCCGGTGACCGCGCCCGAGCGCGAGTTCACCAGGTACGTGCCCGGCTTCGGGTGCGCCGTACTGGGCTTGACCGGGAACGACTTCGGTTCCTGAGCGTTCTCGCCGACCAGCCACACCCGCTTCTGGCCCACCGAGTACACGACGCGCGATCCGGTGCCCGACCCGTCCGGCACGGCCACCGGCTTCGCCGGATCGGCGGCGTGGGCCGACGGGACGGGGGTGGGGGCCGCGGGCTGCTCGGCCGAAGCCTTCGGGGGGTGCGCGGGCGCGGTCGCGGAGGCCTGGTAACCGAGGAAGCCGACCGCGGCGATCGCCGCGACGGTGAGCCCGGCCACGATTCCCGAGCTGCTGCGTGCCACCTTGCTCCACCTCTCCCGTGCTTCCCCTGTGCCGAAATGCGCCTGCCGGGGGCTTGCGCGCGCCCCGGACCGGGCCTCGGCCGATACCTGGGTCGAAGGTAGCAGCCGGGGTGCCCCGCGACCGGCCGCGAGGGGCCGGGCCCCCGGAGTCGTAGGCTGTTCGCGTGCTCTTGCTCGCTGTAGATACCGCCACGCCCGCCGTCACCGTCGCCCTGCACGACGGCGAGTCCGTCCTCGCCGAGTCGAACCAGGTCGACGCCCGCCGCCACGGGGAGCTCCTGCTGCCCTCCGTCGACAAGGTCCTCGCCGAGGCCGGGCTCAAGCTCGACGCCCTCACCGGCATCGTCGTCGGCGTCGGCCCCGGCCCCTACACCGGGCTGCGCGTCGGCCTCGTCACGGCCTCCACCTTCGCCACCGTGCTCGGCATCCCGGTGCACGGCCTGTGCACCCTCGACGGGCTCGCGTACGCCGCGGGCGCCGCCGGGATCGAGGGCCCCTTCACCGTCGCCACCGACGCGCGGCGCAAGGAGGTCTACTGGGCCCGGTACGAGGACCCGCGCACCCGCGTCGGCGAGCCCGCCGTGGACCGCCCGGCCGACATCGCCGAGCGGGTCGCCGGGGTGCCCGCGGTGGGCCAGGGCGCGCTGCTGTACCCGCAGGTCTTCACCGACGCGCGGGCCCCCGAGCACCAGAGCGCCGCCGCGCTCGCCTCCCTGGCCGTGGAACGGCTGGCGGCCGGGGACGAGTTCCTCGCGCCGACGCCGCTCTACCTGCGCCGGCCCGACGCGCAGGTGCCCAAGAACTACAAGGTGGTCACCCCGCAGTGACGGCACCGACGGCAGTGACGGCGGTACTGCGCGAGATGCGCTGGTGGGACATCGGGCCGGTGCTGGAGCTGGAGCACGAGCTGTTCCCCGAGGACGCCTGGTCCGCGGGCATGTTCTGGTCCGAGCTCGCCCACGCCCGCGGTCCGCACGCCACCCGCCGCTACGTGGTGGCCGAAGACCCTTCGTCCGGCCGTCTCGTCGGCTACGCCGGGCTGGCCGCCGCCGGCGACCTGGCCGACGTACAGACCATCGCGGCCGCGCGCGACCAGTGGGGGACCGGGCTCGGCGCCCGGCTCCTCACGGACCTGCTGCGCGCCGCCACCGCGTTCGAGTGCGCCGAGGTGCTCCTGGAGGTACGGGTGGACAACACCCGGGCCCAGAAGCTCTACGAGCGCTTCGGCTTCGAGCCGATCGGCTTCCGGCGGGGCTACTACCAGCCCGGCAACGTGGACGCCCTCGTGATGCGCCTGACCGACCCCGCACAAGCGACGACTGAAAGCACTGAGAGCAATGGCTGACGAACCGCTCGTCCTCGGCATCGAGACCTCCTGCGACGAGACCGGCGTCGGCGTGGTCCGCGGCACGACCCTGCTGGCCGACGCGATCGCCTCCAGCGTGGACGAGCACGCCCGCTTCGGCGGCGTCGTGCCCGAGGTGGCCTCACGGGCGCACCTGGAGGCGATGGTCCCGACCATCGAGCGCGCCCTGAAGGAGGCCGGGGTCAGCGCCCGCGACCTCGACGGCATCGCCGTCACGGCGGGTCCCGGCCTGGCGGGGGCCCTGCTGGTGGGCGTCTCCGCCGCGAAGGCGTACGCGTACGCGCTCGGCAAGCCGCTGTACGGCGTGAACCACCTGGCCTCGCACATCTGCGTGGACCAGCTGGAGCACGGTCCGCTGCCGGAGCCGACCATGGCCCTGCTGGTGTCCGGCGGGCACTCCTCGCTGCTGCTGGCCCCGGACATCACCTCGGACGTAAGGCCGCTGGGCGCGACCATCGACGACGCGGCGGGCGAGGCCTTCGACAAGATCGCGCGCGTGCTGCAGCTGGGCTTCCCCGGCGGCCCGGTCATCGACCGGCTCGCCCGGGAGGGCGACCCGAAGGCGATCAACTTCCCGCGCGGGCTGACGGGGCCGCGCGACGCGGCGTACGACTTCTCGTTCTCCGGGCTCAAGACGGCGGTCGCCCGCTGGATCGAGGCGAAGCGGAACGCGGGCGAGGAGGTGCCGGTGCGCGATGTGGCGGCGTCCTTCCAGGAGGCCGTGGTGGACGTGCTGACCCGCAAGGCGATCCGCGCGTGCAAGGACGAGGGCGTGGACCACCTGATGATCGGCGGCGGTGTGGCGGCCAACTCCCGGCTGCGCTCGCTGGCGCAGGAGCGCTGCGACGACGCGGGGATCATCCTGCGGGTGCCGCGGCCGAAGCTGTGTACGGACAACGGCGCGATGGTGGCGGCGCTGGGCGCGGAAATGGTCAAGCGGAACAGGCCGGCCTCGGACTGGGACCTGTCGGCGGACTCCTCGCTGCCGGTGACGGACCCGCACGTGCCGGGTACCGCCCCTGCGCACACGCACTCCCACGACCACGACCACGTGCACGAGTTGAGCAAGGACAACCTCTACTGATGAGCACCGTCGCGCTGATGTGGGAGGCCCGCGCCACCGCCGGCCGGGGCAACGAGCTGCTGGAGTGGGCCCGTTCGCAGGTGCTGGAGCGCGAGCCCGTGCGCCGTGAGCTGCTGCGGGCTCCGCAGGACCGGGTGTTGGTCGTCACCTGGTGGGAGGCGGCCGAGGGAGTGGCGGCGCTGCTGCCCGAACTCCCTGAGCCCGCAGCGGATCTGATCACCCGTCCGGTGCACCGCTGGCGGTTCGAGTCGGTGGAGACCAGCGGAACCTGACATACGGGGCGGGCTCCAGCGACTCGTGAGCGGGACTCGGGCCCGCTGCCGTTATCGTCATGAGCATGCCTCGTCGTGACCTGCCGCCTCCACCGCCCCCGGCCCACTTGCGCGACTGGCTGGACGAGAACGCCGTACGCGCCGACCGCGCCCGCTTCCTGAAGGACCTGGGCCGGCGCAGCCTGGGCCTGGGGCGGCTGCTGCTGCTCTGGGCCGTCGCCGCCGTCTTCGCGCTCGGCTGGTCCTTCGTGGCGATGGCCCTGATCTCCTTCGAGACGCCGGGCGACCCGCTCTCGTACCTCTTCGGCCTGATCTTCGGCCTGCTCGGCGCGGGCGTGCTGATCCCGGCGGGGTTCTGGTTCGCCCGGGGCGCCCGGCGGGACCGGCTGGTCCACCAGCTGCTGTGCGCCTGGGCCGAGTCGGACCGGGACCCGGCCGCCGACGCGCGGGTCCGCGCCCCCGGGCTGAGCCTGACCTGGCTGCTGGCCTCCTTCGCGATGGGCGCGCTGGGGCTGTACGTGACCTTCGGGTCGGCGGCGTCGGCCCGTCCGGGCGCCACCACGTACGGGGAGGTCACGTACTACATGGGCCTCGGCATGATCCTGTGGATCACCGGCCTGCTGGGCCTCGGCAAGGCCGGCGCGCACTACCGGTGGGCGGTGCGCGCCTTCCGGGGCGGCAGCGGCGGCGCTACGGCGCGCTGACGGGCGCGCCGATCAGCATCGACGGGGCGCCCGCGACCCGGGTGAGGAAGACGGTCGCGGAGTGCGGCCCCTGCGGCTTGACCTTCTTGCGCAGCTCCTCGGGCTCGACGGCCGACCCGCGCTTCTTCACGGTCAGGATGCCGACCCCGCGCTCGCGCAGCAGGGCCTTCAGCTTCTTGAGGCCGAAGGGCAGCACGTCGGTGATCTCGTACGCGGTGGCGTACGGGGTCGCGCGCAGCTCGTCGGCGGTGACGTACGCGATGGTCGGGTCGATGAGCCGGCCGCCCAGCTGCTCGGCGACCTCGGCGACGAGGTGGGCGCGGATCACGGCGCCGTCGGGTTCGTAGAGGTAGCGGCCGACCGGCCCGGCCCCGGGATCGGGCAGCGGATCGGCGGTGTGCAGGGTGCGCGGGCCGGGCAGCAGGGTGGCGCGTACGGTGCCGGGCGCGGTCCCGAACCACAGCACCGCCTCCTTCACGTCCCCCTGGTCCGAGATCCACTCGGCCTCGGCCTCCGGGGGCACGGCCTCGTGCGGGATCCCGGGCGCGATCTTGATGGCCGCGTACTCGGCCGTACGGGCGGCCTCGACGGCCCACGACAGCGGCGGCGAGTAGCCCTCCGGGTCGAAGATGCGGCCGCGGCCCCCGCGTCGGGCGGGGTCGAGGAAGACGGCGTCGTACCCGGAGGTGTCGACGTCGGTCACATCCGCCTCGCGGACCTCGATGAGCTCTGCCAGTCCCAGGGCCTCGGCGTTGGCGCGGGCGACGGCGACGGTCAGCGGGTCGCGGTCCACGGCCAGGACGCGGATGCCGATCCGGGCCAGGGCGAGGGCGTCGCCGCCGATCCCGCAGCACAGGTCGGCGACGCTGCGCACGCCGAGCTCCGCGAGCCGCTCGGCGCGGTACGAGGCCACCGGGGCGCGGGTGGCCATCTCGCCGCCGCCTGGCGTGAAGTACATCCGGAACGCGTCCTCGGCGCCGAACTTCGCCACCGCGCGCTGCCGCAGCCGGGCCTGCCCGAGCGCTGCGGAGACCAGCGCCGCGGGGTGCTCGCGGCGCAGCCGGGTGGCGACGGCGAGTTCCCGGGCGGGGTCGTGGTCGCGGAGGGAGTCCAGGAGGGCGCGGCCCTCGGGGGTGAGGAGCGCGGCGAAGTCTTCGGGGGTCACGCCTCCATTGTCGGCTCCCTCGCCGGCTCTCCCGTCGGGGTCCTTGCCGGGTCCCCTCGCCGGCTCCCGCGCCGGTCCCTCGTCGCCTGCCTGCCGGTGGCGGTGCGTATGGGCCGGTCGGAGGAACGTGGCGGTCCGGTGCGAGGTGTCGTCCCGGAAGTGCGCGTGGCGGGTGCCAGGATGCGCTGCTATGCAGCTAGTCGGACAAAAGGAACATAAGACGCTTCATGGTCACCGGTCCGCGGCGGGTCCGCGCGGCCGCGTCGGGGTGGCACTGGCCGCACTGCTGGTCGCCGCCCTCGGAACGGGATGCGGCTCGGCCGCCGACACCGCGCCCGCCCGCAAGGGCGGCAAGGCCGCGGACGCACCCGCGGGCGCGGCGGGCGCGGTCGCGAACCCGGCCGAGCAGCAGAAGGCGGCCCAGCAGGCCGTGATCGCCGCGGCGAAGCGGTGGAAACTGGCCAAGCCGCCGCTGGCGGCCCCGCCCGCCCCGAAGACGAAGCCGGAGATCACCACCCGCGAGGGGTTCGAGGTCGAGGGCCAGGACGAGCTCCCGCCCGTCTTCACCACCGTCCCCACGGAGGACAAGGTCGTCTTCCTGACGATCGACGACGGCGCGGAGAAGGACCCCGAGTTCCTGAAGATGATGCAGGAGCTGAAGATCCCGTACACGGCGTTCCTCAGCGACTACCTCGTCCGCGACAACTACCCCTACTTCAAGCAGATGCAGGCCGCCGGCGTCTCGCTGAACAACCACACGCTCAACCACCGCTACATGCCGGCGCTCTCGTACGAGGAGCAGCACGAGGAGATCTGCGGGCAGCAGGACACGATCCAGAAGCAGTTCGGCAAGCGGCCGACGCTGTTCCGGCCGCCGTACGGCAACTACAACCAGGACACGCTGCGCGCGGCGAAGTCCTGCGGCATCAAGGCGGTCCCGCTGTGGAACGCGGAGGCCTTCGTGAACCGCATGGACTGGCGCGAATGGGACCGCGACCTCCACCCCGGGGACATCATCCTGACCCATTTCCGAGGGCGGGAGGACTGGAAGGGGACCATGCCTGACATGATCCGTCATGTCATGAAGACCGTCACGGACAAGGGGTACGCCGTGGCCCGCCTGGAGGACTACTTGTGAGCTACGCGCGCCGGTTGACGGCCGGAACGCTGGCGGCCGGCGCGCTGGCGCTGTCCCTGACGGGGTGCGGGGGCAGCGCGGACCCGGTCGAAAGACTGGGCACCGGAACACCACGGGCGACGCAGCCGACGACGACTGCGTCGCCGTCCCCGTCGGGCGCACCGGGGGACGAGGCCTACAAGAAGTGGGGCCTGAAGTCCCCCCTGGAATTCGCCCCGAAGCCGGCGCAGAAGCCCGCGCTGGCCCCGGCGGCCCCGGGCAAGGCCAAGGTGGTGGACCGAATACCCGTCCCGCCCGCCGACAAGGTCGTCTTCCTGACCTTCGACGACGGTGCGGAGAAGGACCCCGAGTTCCTGAAGATGGCGGCCGACCTCAAGCTGCCGATCAGCATGTTCCTGACGCACGACATCGCCTCGTCGGACTACGGACACTTCGAGAAGCTCCGCGACAACGGCTCCGGCAGCACGATCAACAACCACACCCTGACGCACCCGAACCTCCGGACCCTGCCCTTCGCGGCGCAGAAGAAGGAGATATGCGGCCAGCAGGAGCACCTGGAGAAGCGCTTCGGCACCAAGCCGGTCCGCTTCCGCCCGCCGTACGGCAACTACAACGACGACACCCTCAAGGCCGCCTCCGAATGCGGCATCTCGCAGGTGATCCTGTGGCGCGTGTCGATGCAGATCAACAACTTCCAGTACGCCGAGGGCTCCGCCCTCAAACCGGGCGACATCATCCTGGCCCACTTCCGCGGCCCCTCGGAACTCAAGGGCTCGACGGAAATCCAGATGACGACCCGCATGCTCCAGCGCATCCAGGAACAGGGCTACCGGATAGGGCGCCTGGAGGACTACCTCTGACGCCCGACGGCTGGAGCCGGGGCCGCATCGCGTCCTGAGGGGCCCGTCGGCCGGGCCCGTCAGCCGACCCGCCGCAGGGTCCACTCGCGCGAGGGGTGGGTGTCGCAGTCGAACTGGACGAGCGGGTGGCTGTTGGCCGTGGTGGTGCCGCCGGCGACCGTGGCGCACTTGCCGGTCTGGCCGTTGCTGATCCTGTAGGCGTCCTGGCCCCTGCTCTCGAAGTACCAGCGGCGCGAGGGGTGGGTGTCGCAGTCGAACTGGACGAGCGGGTGGCTGTTGGCCGTGGTGGTGCCGCCGGCGACCGTGGCGCACTTGCCGGTCTGCCCGTTGACGAGCCAGTACGCGCCCTCGGTCCGGTGCGTGATGTTCCAGCGGCGCGAGGGGTGGGAGTCGCAGTCGAACTGGACGAGCGGGAGGCTGTTGGCGGCGCTGGTGCCGCCGATGACCGTGGCGCACTTGCCGGTCTGGTCGTTGACGAGCTGGTAGAAGCCCTCGGTGATCACGGCGGGCGCGCCGCGTGTGGCCGCCTGTCCGGTGCCGGGGCAGGGCAGCAGCAGGACTCCCGCTCCCGCGAGGACCGTCGCGGCGTTCAGCAGACTTCGTGTACGAGCGTTCTTGCGCATCGCGGTACTCCTCGTGCTCGACTCCGCAGGGGCGGAGTGTCGTGGAGGAACGTCGAGGTGGGGTGGAGGCCGTGCCACCCCGGCGCTGCGGGGCACGGCGGTGAGGGCGGTCCGGGGGTCTGGGGCTCTCGCCACCGCGGCCGGCCGGACGGCCGATGAGGCCCCGTCGGCGGACCTTCCGTCCGGCTCCGGAGCCCCTTCACTATCGAAGCGGGTGCATGCTCCCGCAACCCGCGGCCACCACCGTGCCTACCGCGGATCCCCGCCCCGCAGCGCGTTCTCGGGGTGCGGAGATACCGCCATCGGAGTGATCGTCGTTTCCGCCGGGCCCTGGGCGTCCGCCTCGCGTTGGCGTTCCGAGCTGTCGCTGATGCGGAGGAGGAGGGCGATCATGATCCAGTTGGCCAGGAGGGACGAGCCGCCCTTCGCCAGGAACGGCAGCGCCTTGCCCGTCAGCGGGATCAGGCCCGTCACACCGCCGGCCACCACGAAGACCTGGAGCGCCAGCGCAGCCGACAGGCCCACCGCCAGCAGCTTCCCGAACGGGTCCCGGGCGCCCAGCGCCATCCGCAGCCCCCGCTGGACCAGCAGCGCGTACAGGAACAGCACCGCCATGACCCCGGCCAGCCCGAGCTCCTCGCCCACCGTGGTCAGGATGAAGTCGCTGCGCCCCGCGAAGCCGATCAGCTCCGGGTGCCCCATCCCCAGTCCCGTCCCGGACATGCCGCCGGTGCCGAAGCTGAACAGCGCCTGCGCGGACTGGTCCGAGATGACCCCCGGCGGCCGCTCCTTCCAGTAGTACGACAGCGGCTCCAGCCACGCCGCCACGCGCCCCTTGACGTGCGGCTCCGTCGAGCCCACGACGAAGGCTCCGACCCCCGCCATGAGCAGGCCCGTCACGATCCAGCTCGTGCGCTCGGTGGCGACGTACAGCATCACCACGAACACGCCGAAGAAGATCAGCGACGTACCCAGGTCCCGCTCGAAGACCAGCACCAGCAGCGAGACGATCCACACCGTGATGATCGGCCCGAGCTGGCGCATCGGCGGCAGCCGCATCCCGAGGAACTTCCGCCCCGTCAGGGCGAGCGAATCGCGGTGGATGACCAGGTAGCCCGCGAAGAAGATCGCGATCATGATCTTCACGAACTCGCCCGGCTGGAGCGAGAACCCGAACAGGATGATCCAGCGCTTCGCGCCGTACGTGTCCGCACCGAAGAACGCCGGCGCGATCAGCAGCACCAGCGCGACCACCATCGTGATGTAGATGAACCGCTGGAGCAGCCGGTGGTCGCGCAGCAGCGCCACCACCGCGAGGCAGGCGGCCACGCCGATCACCGTCCACAGCAGCTGCCCCGGCGCGTTCGCGTCGCCGCCGTACCGCGCGATGTAGGACTGGTCCAGCCGGTGCAGCAGCACCAGCCCCAGCCCCGACAGCAGCATGGCGATCGGGAAGATCAGCGGATCCGCGTACGCCGCGAACCGGCGCACGCCCAAGTGCCCCACCAGCGCCAGCAGCGTCATGCTGATCGTGAAGCCGGTGAGGTTGGCGGGCAGCTCGCCGTTCATCGCCAGGCCGGCGCTCGCGTGCCCGAAGACGGTGAGGGCGACGACGAAGACGAGCAGCAGCGCCTCGGTACGGCGGCGTGCGCCGGCCGTGGTCAGCGGCCTCAGTCCACGCACGGGATGCCGCCACCGTCGATGGCGGGGGCGGAGCCGCCCGCGCCCGTCGAGGGGCTGGAGGCCGCCCCTGAAGGCGCTCCCGAAGACGCCCCCGACGCCCCCGGTGACGCCCCCGGCGCGTCGCTCGGGCCCGCGTCCGGGCTCGGAGCGGACGCGGAGGCGGAGGCCTCCGGTCCGATCTGCTCGGCAATGAGGCGCTTTATCTTCATATCGTCTACGACGTTTATGTCCTCTCCATGGTTCCTTCCGAACCGCTCGACGGGCAGTGTCGTGAACGCCACTTTTCCGCCGGACAGGTTCTTCGCCTGCTTCACGAACGACAGCAGGTCCCAGCCCGCGTCCGTCACGACGTCCTGTTTCGCGGCGTCGACCAGCTTCATCAGCTTGACCGGATCGGTGAAGGTCCCGGCCGAGTTCAGCTTCTGCGTGGCCCCCGCCAGGAAGGCCTGCTGCCGCTTCGTCCGGTCCAGATCGCCCATGGCCAGGCCGTGCCGCTGCCGTACGAAGGCCAGGGACTGCTGCCCGTTCAGCATCTGGCGGCCCGCCGGGAAGTCGGCGCCCGAGTACGTGTCCCGCACCGGCCGCTTCAGGCACACCGGTACGCCGCCGAGCGCGTCGGCCAGGTGGTGGAAACCGGCCAGGTTGAGTTCGGCGAAGTGATCGACCGGGACGCCCAGGAAGCTGCGCACCGTCTCGATCTGCGCCTTGCGGCCGGCCTCCCGCCCCTCGCGCTCCAGCTGCCGCCGGTCCTTGACCCCCTGGGCGGAGAGCCGGTCCTCCTCCTTGGACTTCGCCAGCCCGTAGGCCTTCTTGATCTTGTCCTTGCCCTGACCCGGGATGTCCACGAAGTCGTCGCGCGGGACCGAGAAGGCCTTCGCCCGGCTGCCGTCGCCGGGTACGTGCAGCAGGATCAGCGTGTTCGCGTTGTAGCCGCCGATGTCGGAACTGCCGGCGTGCAGTTTGTCGAGGACCTCCGCCGGCAGCTCCTCGCCGTTCTGGTCGCGGCGGCTGTCCAGGCCCATCAGCAGGATGTTGGTGTCGCCGTACTTCGACTTCTCGGCGCCCTCCAGGGCCTTGGAGCTGCCGATGCTGCCGGCGAGGTCCCGGTACACGTACCAGGCGCCGGCGGCGGCCATGACCGCCAGCGCGCAGACGGCCACGAGCAGGGTGCGGGCGATGCGGCGGGGACGGGGTCGGCGGCGGGGCCGGCGGGCGGGGTGGCTGGTCTTCCTCCGGTGCGCGCTCATGCCAGTCGATGGTGGGGGAGGGGCGCTGAAGGAATCCTGAGAGACCTGAAGGGGCGTTCAGGACCCGGCGGACCGGGTCGGCGCGCGGGGCCCGCCGACCGGCACGCGCAGGACGAAGCGGACACCGGAGCCACCGCCCGCCCGGGGCGCCAGCGCCCGCGCCTCGCCGCCGTGCGCCCGGGCCGTCTCGCGGACGATGGCCAGGCCGAGGCCCGTGCCGCCGCCCGCGCGCCCCCGGTCCGGGTCCAGGCGGACGAACCGCTCGAAGACCCGGTCGCGGTCCGGCGCCGGGACGCCGGGGCCGTCGTCCTCGACCTCCAGCACCGCCCAGCCGCCGGCCACGGGGTCCGCGGGCTCGGTGGCCGCCCGTACGACGACCCCCGTACGGGCGTGCCGCAGCGCGTTGTCCACCAGGTTGGCCAGCGCCCGCTCCAGCCGGGCCGGGTCCCCGGCCGCCGGTACGGGGGCCCGCGCGTCCAGCCGGACCGGGACCCGGGGGTCCTGGCGCCGGGCCAGGTCCTCCGCGGCCAGCAGCGCCAGGTCCACCGGCTCGGTCCGCGGTACGGGGCCGCCGTCGAGCCGGGCGAGCAGCAGCAGGTCCGCGGCGATGCGCTGGAGCCGCTCGGTATCGGCCAGCGCGGCCGCCACCGACTCCCGGTCGGGGCGGCCCTGGGCCAGCGCCACCTCCAGCCGGGACCGGACGGCGGCCAGCGGATTGCGCAGTTCGTGCGAGGCGTCGGCGGTGAACTGCCGCTGCCGGGCGTCGGACCGCTCCAGCCGGTCGAGCGTGTCGTTGACGGTCCGGGCCAGCTGGGCGATCTCGTCCGCTCCGCCGGGGTCCGGAACACGGCGGTCCAGCTCGCTCGCGGTGACCGCCGCGAGCTCGGTGCGGATCGCGGTGACCGGGCGCAGGGCGTGTCCGGTCACCCACCGGGCGAGGGCCGCCGCGAAGCCGATCAGCGGGGGCGCGCCGGCGAGCAGGCCGAGGGCGATGGCGCGGGTCGCGTCGTCCACGTCGCCGAGCACGGTGACGGCGTACACCTCGTGCCCGCCCGGCGCCTCGACCGCGACCACCGCGCGGCGTTCCGCGCCGGGGCGCGCGGGCGGCAGGACGGCGGAGCGGGAGTCCTCGCCGGAGGCGGTGGGCGGCGGCGGGCGCAGACCGCCGAGGTCGGGGGTGTCGGCGAGGTCCCCGGTGGAGGCGACGGTCCGCCCCTGCGCGTCCCGTACGAGGACCAGGTCCACCCCGCCCTCCGGCGCGGGCAGCCGCCCGCCGGGGAAGGCGTGGCCGTCGAGCTGGGCGGCCACCTTGCGGGCGGCGAGCTCGGTGCGGCCGGTGGTGTTGTCGAGGAGGTTGGCCCGCAGCAGGGTGTACAGCCACAGCCCGCCGGCGCCGAGCACGGCGGCCATGGCGAGGGCGGCGGCCAGCGCGGCGCGGCGCCGGAGCGGGCCGGGGCTCGTCCTGGTTTCAGCCACCGTCGGCGGCCATGCGGTAGCCGGTGCCGTGGACGGTGAGGATCGAGCGGCGGCCGAAGGGGGCGTCGACCTTCTTGCGCAGCGAGGAGACGTACACCTCGACGATGTTCGGGTCGATGGCGTGCGGGGCGTCCCAGACCTCGTCCAGGATGTCCTGCTTGGCGACGGCCCGGCCGGGCTGCTCCATGAGGCAGGCGAGGACGCCGAGCTCGCGGGCGGTGAGCTCGATCTCGTGCGGGCCGCGGCGGCAGCGGCGGCCTGCGGGGTCGAGGACGAGGTCACCGGCCTGGAGGGTGGGGCGGGGGCCGGCGGCGTCGGCCGCCGCCCGCCGGGCGAGGGCGCGCAGGCGTGCGGCCAGCACGACGAACGAGAACGGCTTGGTGAGGTAGTCGTCGGCGCCGCTGTCGAGGCCTTCGGCCTCGTCGTACTCGCCGTCCTTGGCGGTCAGCATGAGGACGGGAGTCGGGTCGCCGCCGGCCCGCAGGCGGGCGCAGATCTCGTACCCGCTGAGGCCGGGCAGCATCAGGTCGAGCAGGACGGCGTCGTACGAGCCGGTGCGGGCGAGGTCCAGCCCGCGGTGGCCGTCGTGGGCGAGGTCGACCCAGTGCCCGTCGGCGGAGAGGCCGCGCCTCAGTGACTCGGCGAGGCCCTCTTCGTCTTCGACCACGAGAATGCGCACGCCCCCAACTGTCACATATCACCCACCGGGACTCTTGGGCGCAGTCCCGCCCGGGCCCCGGGGCGCAGCCCCCGGGCGGGGTCTCGGGGGCGGCGGGGGGGACCCCCGATCCGGACGACCCGGCGGAGCGTGTTGGCACTCCGCTTGACCGAGTGCTAATCGCCGGAATAGTCTCGCACCTGGCACTCGCCACCGGTGAGTGCCAACACAGCGACAGGCAGGTCCGGCACCCGCGACGACGGATCCACCTGGTCGCCACCCAGACAGTTAGCCCCGTGAGATCTCCGAAGGGGGAGGTCGGATCGTGACGACCACCAGCTCCAAGGTTGCCATCAAGCCGCTTGAGGACCGCATCGTGGTCCAGCCGCTCGACGCCGAGCAGACCACGGCTTCCGGCCTGGTCATCCCGGACACCGCGAAGGAGAAGCCCCAGGAGGGCGTCGTCCTCGCCGTGGGCCCGGGTCGCTTCGAGGACGGCCAGCGTCTCCCGCTGGACGTCAGCGTCGGCGACATCGTGCTGTACAGCAAGTACGGCGGCACCGAAGTGAAGTACAGCGGCGAGGAGTACCTCGTCCTCTCGGCTCGCGACGTGCTCGCGATCATCGAGAAGTAATTCACCGAAGTACCAAGCATTGCTTTGAGCTGCGCCCCTGGTCACCCCGCTGATTGCCGGGCGGCAAGGGGCGCGGTTCGTTAAACCCGAGTTTTCGAGAGGGCTGAACCGCTCCCATGGCGAAGATCCTGAAGTTCGACGAGGACGCCCGTCGCGCCCTCGAGCGCGGCGTCAACAAGCTGGCCGACACGGTGAAGGTGACGATCGGCCCCAAGGGCCGCAACGTCGTCATCGACAAGAAGTTCGGCGCCCCCACCATCACCAACGACGGTGTCACCATCGCTCGCGAGGTCGAGCTGGACGACCCGTACGAGAACCTGGGCGCGCAGCTCGTGAAGGAGGTGGCGACCAAGACCAACGACATCGCGGGTGACGGCACCACCACCGCCACCGTGCTGGCCCAGGCGCTGGTCCGCGAGGGTCTGCGCAACGTCGCCGCCGGCGCCTCCCCGGCCGCCCTCAAGAAGGGCATCGACGCCGCGGTCAAGGCCGTGTCCGAGGAGCTCCTCGCGACCGCCCGCCCGATCGAGGACAAGTCCGACATCGCCGCCGTGGCCGCGCTCTCCGCGCAGGACCAGCAGGTCGGCGAGCTCATCGCCGAGGCGATGGACAAGGTCGGCAAGGACGGTGTCATCACCGTCGAGGAGTCCAACGCCTTCGGCCTGGAGCTGGAGTTCACCGAGGGCATGGCCTTCGACAAGGGCTACCTCTCCCCGTACATGGTCACCGACCAGGAGCGTATGGAGGCCGTCCTCGACGACCCGTACATCCTGATCAACCAGGGCAAGATCTCCTCCATCCAGGACCTCCTGCCGCTGCTGGAGAAGGTCATCCAGGCCGGCGCCTCGAAGCCGCTGCTGATCATCGCCGAGGACGTCGAGGGCGAGGCGCTCTCCACCCTCGTCGTCAACAAGATCCGCGGCACCTTCAACGCGGTCGCCGTCAAGGCCCCCGGCTTCGGTGACCGCCGCAAGGCGATGCTCCAGGACATGGCCACCCTCACCGGTGCCACCGTCATCGCCGAGGAGGTCGGCCTCAAGCTCGACCAGGCCGGTCTGGACGTACTCGGTTCCGCGCGCCGCGTGACCATCTCCAAGGACGACACCACGATCGTCGACGGTGCCGGCAGCTCCGACGAGGTCCTCGGCCGCGTCAACCAGATCAAGGCCGAGATCGAGTCCACGGACTCGGACTGGGACCGCGAGAAGCTGCAGGAGCGCCTGGCGAAGCTCGCCGGCGGCGTCTGCGTCATCAAGGTCGGCGCCGCCACCGAGGTGGAGCTCAAGGAGAAGAAGCACCGCCTTGAGGACGCCATCTCGGCGACCCGCGCCGCGGTCGAGGAGGGCATCGTCTCCGGCGGTGGCTCCGCGCTCGTCCACGCCGTGAAGGTGCTCGACGGCAACCTGGGTCTGTCCGGCGACGAGGGCACGGGTGTCGCGGTCGTGCGCCGCGCCGCCGTCGAGCCGCTGCGCTGGATCGCCGAGAACGCCGGCCTTGAGGGCTACGTCATCACCTCGAAGGTCGCCGAGCTCGACAAGGGCCAGGGCTTCAACGCCGCCACCGGCGAGTACGGCGACCTGGTCAAGGCCGGCGTCATCGACCCGGTCAAGGTCACCCGCTCCGCGCTGGAGAACGCCGCTTCCATCGCCTCCCTGCTGCTCACGACCGAGACCCTGGTCGTCGAGAAGCCGGCCGACGAAGAGGGCGACGCCGGTCACGGCCACGGTCACGGCCACAGCCACTGATCGCGCCCCACATCGGGAAGGCCCCGTTCCGCATCTGCGGAACGGGGCCTTCCCCGTTGGCCGGGTGCGGTGAGCTGCGTAGGTGCGGTGCGGTGCGGTGGGCCGGGCGGGGCTACATCGCGCCCAGGTCCCTCATCAGGCGCATGGCGTCGTAGTGCCACCAGCCTTCCTTGATCATTCCGTCCTCGCACCGGAAGACCGTGGTGCCGGTCATCGTGCAGTCCTTGCCGGTCGGGGCGATCCCCATGAACTCGCCCGTGTGCTTGCCGCTGAAGGTCCACATCGTGGTGACGTGGTCCTCCTGTGCCATCTGCGCGTCCAGGGTGAAGGCGAAGTCGAAGGCGCTGCGCCAGGCCTGCACGTCCTCGCGGATGCCGTCGCGGCCGATCTTGGCCTGGGGCCGGCTGATGTCGTGGTCCCGGTAGTCCGTCGCGAAGATCTCGTCCACGACGGACATGTCGCCCTTCATCGCGACCTCTTCGAACATGCGGCTCGCGAGCAGGGTGTTGAGGTGCTCGTCGCGCACGACGTCCAGGTTGGTGAACCGGGGCATCCCGTCGCAGAGGGCCATCATCTCCTGGAACATCGTGTCCGTCTCCGGGAGGTGAGAGTTCTTCATGGCCGCTTCGTACGACGGGAATTCGACGACGTCGACGAAGTGGTTCTCGGATTCCCGGTCCCTGCCCACCACGGTGTGGGACACGGTGCGCTTGCCCTTCGTCTTCTCCAGGTACCGCTCGATGACCTCGTTGACCGCCTCGGGTCTGCTGGTCTCGTAATCGACTATCTGTACGAATGTCATGGCGTACTCCCGCGCTGGAAGGGGACACGTCCAGTTTAGGGAGATTTCACCCGTTCAGCCGGTTTCGAGGCCGCCCCACCCGGTGGTCGCCGGGCTACTGCGGGCCGTACTTGCGGCCCGTGCGCGAGGACACCCCGCCCAGCAGCCCGCGCGGGGTCAGCTTCACCACGCCCATCAGCGCCTTGTACCGCGGATCCGGGACGGAGACCGTCTTGCCGCGCGCCAGGTCGTCCAGCGCCGCCGCCACCAGCTTGTCCGCGTCGAGCCACATCCAGTTGGGGATGTTGTCCGTTCCCATGCCGGCGCGCTGGTGGAACTCGGTGCGCACGAAGCCCGGGCACAGCGCCATCAGCCGTACGCCCGTTCCGGACAGGTCCCGCGCCGCGCCCTGCGTGAACTGCACGACCCAGGCCTTGCTCGCCCCGTACGTACCGCGCGGTACGAACGCCGCCACCGAGGCCACGTTGACGACGCCGCCCCGGCCCCGCGAGCGCATCGACTCGGTGGCCGCCGAGGTCAGCCGCAGGACGGCCTCGACGTGCACCTTGAGCATGGTCAGCTCGTCGGCCATGGAGACTTCGAGGTAGCGGCCCTTGTTGCCGAAGCCCGCGTTGTTGACCAGCAGGTCCACCGGGTGCGTGCGGTCGCCGAGGCGGTGCTCCACGGCGGCGATGCCCTCGTCGGTGGACAGGTCGGCAACCAGCACCTCGGCCTCGATGCCGTGCCGGTCGTGCAGTTCGGTGGCCTGCTCGCCGAGCCGCGACGCATCGCGGGCCACCAGTACGAGGTTGTGGCCCTGGGCGGCGAGCCGCCGGGCGAATGCGGCGCCGATGCCCGCCGTGGATCCCGTAATCAACGCAGTCGTCATAGGCGCAACCTAGCCGCCCCCGGCGACAGCTCAAGGGGAGCCCGCCGGGCGGTACCCCTTCGTGATCGTCGGCGCCGCGCACCGTCGCTTCCCGCTGCGGAACCGCTACTTCCGGCTACGAAAACCCCTGCTCCCGCCCTACCGCCCGTACTTCTCCACGTGGGCCAGGGCCATCTCGTGCCACTGCGGAGCCATCGCCCCGCCCGCCGCCCGCGTGCGCGGCAGCAGCGACCGGTCGGTGGTGAAGGCGCGGAACCAGAGCTCCACCGTCACGTCGTGGTCCGGCCGGTGCGTGATCTCGACGCGGTCGCCGGGGGAGACCGGACCCTCCCGGACCACGCGCAGGTACGCACCCGGCCGCGCGGCCTGCGTGAACCGCTTGACCCAGCCCCGCTCGCCGAGGGCGCCCTGGAAGGTGCGGCACGGGATGCGGGCCGAGGCCACTTCGAGGACGAGCCCGCCCGAGCCGACGCGCCAGCGCTCGCCCAGCCGTGCGCCCGTCAGGTCCATGCCGGAGGTGGTGAGGTTCTCGCCGAAGAGACCGGCGGGCAGTTCCCGGCCCAGCTCGGCCTCCCACCAGTCGAGGTCCTCGCGCGCGTAGGCGTAGACCGCCTGGTGGTCCACGCCGTGGTGGCGCAGGTCGCAGACCGCGTCCCCCGCGAGACCGCCGGCGCCGGTCCCCTTGGGCCCGGGGGCGAACACGTCGACCGGGCCGGGGACGGGCTTCTTGCCGATGCCGGTCAGCCCGCCCTCCGCGTCGGTGTGCTCGACGACCGTCGCCCGGCCGAGGTTCACGGAGAGGACGCGCAGGGGGGCCGCGGGGGCGCCGGGAGCGCCGGGAGCAGAGGGGGGCATGCAGCCAAGGTAGCCGAGCCCCCTCAAAGAAGCACGAGAGTATTCGCACCGGGCCCAAAGCAGGGCTTATGCTCGGAGGATGATCGAGGCACGACATCTCCGGGTGCTGCGCGCCGTCGCCGGCACCGGGTCCTTCTCCGCCGCCGCCCGCGAGCTCGGCTGCACCCAGCCCGCCGTCTCCCAGCAGATGAAGGCGCTGGAGCAGTCCGCGGGCACCCCGCTGCTCGTCCGGGCCGGCCGAGAGATGCGGCTGACGCAGGCCGGTACGGCCCTGGTCCGGCACGCCGCCGGGATCCTCGCCGGGCTGACGGCCGCCGAGGAGGAGGTCGCGGCCATCGCCGGGCTGCGCGCGGGCCGGGTCCGGCTGGTGTCCTTCCCCAGTGGCAGTTCGACGCTGGTGCCGACCGCGCTGGCCGCGATGCGCGCCGAGCACCCCGGTACCCGGATCTCGCTGGTCGAGGCGGAGCCCCCGCGGTCCGTGGAGATGCTGCGCGAGGGCGACTGCGATCTGGCGCTGGCCTTCCGGTACGGCTCGGCCTCGCCCGCGGCCGCCGGCCCGGCCGACGCCGGCGAGTGGCAGGACCTCGTGGTGCGGCCGCTGCTCACGGACCGGCTCGTGGGCCTGGTTCCGCAAGGGCACCGGCTGGCGGGGGCGGAGCGGGTGGGCATGGCCGAACTCGCCGACGAGCCCTGGATCGCGGGCTGTCCGCGCTGCCGCCGCCATCTGGTGGAGGTGTGCGAGGAGGTGGGCTTCACCCCGCGCATCGACTTCGCGACCGACGACTACCCGGCCGTGGTCGGCCTGGTCGGTGCCGGGCTGGGCGTCGCCGTACTGCCGGAGCTGGCGGTGGAGTCGGTCCGGGCCAAGGGCGTGAGCACGGTGGCCGTGGAACCCGCGGTGGAGCGGGAGGTCGTGGCGCTGACCCTGCCCGACCTGGCGCGCGTACCGGCCGTGGCGGCGACCCTGGCCGAGCTGGAGCGGGCCGCCACGCGTTGACCGTACGGCGGTACGGCCAATCGCGTGACGTTCCGGGCCGGTGCCGGTCCGCGCGAGGGTTGGGGAAACGTTCCTTCGTACGTTTCGGCGAACCGCGGGTCAGTGGGGGGGCAGGGGTCCGATCGTGCTCGACGCGGGGATCAGGCGATGGCGTGCGCGTCCCATCAGCTCTTCTCGCTCGTCCTCGGTGAGGCCGCCCCACACCCCGTAGGGCTCGCGGACGGCCAGTGCGTGCGCGGCGCATTCGGAGCGCACCGGGCATCTCATGCAGACCTCTTTAGCCGAGGCCTCGCGCGCGCTCCTCGCCGCGCCCCGCTCGCCTTCCGGGTGGAAGAAGAGGGAGCTGTCGACTCCTCGGCAGGCTGCCAGCAGCTGCCAGTCCCAGAGGTCGGCGTTCGGTCCGGGGAGGCGGGAGAAATCTGCCATGGGTAGTCCTCTTGGTGCCGGTACTGAGACGGATACGGTCCAAGTCTCCACACCTACTGTCGTAGTAGATGTAAATATGACTCATTGGGAATCTAGCCTCAGACACGTGCCAAACGGAAGAAAAGCCGCCAAATAGGGCATAGCTCCAGATGGACGACACGCGGAGAGTGGCACGCGCGTCGTATTCGCTTCCTCACGTAGAGTGCCGAAGGTGTCCGTCCGACCCGTAACTCTTTCGAGTGACCATCGTTGAGAGTGCGAAGGCGGTTGAACGAAGAAGTTCCCGGACAGGTGTCCGAGAGCATCGACCGCACAGGTGACGATACGTACCAGCCTGGAGGCTCAAGGTGACGCGCATCAGCAGCTGCGGAGGGCGGTCATGACTTCCGTCCTCGTCTGCGACGACTCCCCGCTTGCCCGAGAGGCGCTCCGTCGCGCGGTTGCCACCGTGCCCGGCGTCGAGCGTGTGACGACGGCTGCCAACGGCGAGGAAGTCCTCCGCCGCTGGGGTGCCGACCGCTCCGACCTGATTCTGATGGATGTACGGATGCCGGGGCTGGGCGGTGTGGAGACGGTGCGCCGGCTGCTCTCGGCCGATCCGGGCGCCCGCATCATCATGCTGACGGTCGCCGAGGACCTGGACGGGGTGGCCCTCGCGGTCGCCGCCGGCGCCCGGGGCTATCTGCACAAGGACGCCTCGCGCGCCGAACTGCGGGCCACGGTCACCCAGGCACTCGCCGACCCGACCTGGCGGCTGGCCCCGCGCCGGCTCCGCTCGGCCGAGATGGGCGCCGCGCCCACGCTCACCGCGCGCGAGATCCAGGTGCTGGAGGGCATGAGCCACGGCCGGTCCAACGCGGAGATCGGGCGCGAGCTCTTCCTCTCCGAGGACACGGTCAAGACGCACGCCCGCCGGCTGTTCAAGAAGCTGGGCGCCTCGGACCGGGCGCACGCCGTGGCGCTCGGCTTCCGCTGGGGCCTGGTCCGCTGACCGCGAGCCCGCAGGCCGGACGCTGAGAGCGGTCCCGTCCGCCACCGGCGGGCGGGGCGGCCCCTCGTACGCCCGGCCGCGTGCCGATGCGCACGCCGTCCCGCGCACCCTCCGAGGGCCGGTCGGCGGCGCTCCGGTTCCGGCAGCCCCCGGCCGCCTTCGGCAGTCCCCGGCCGCCCCCGCGCGGCCCCTCGCGTGCCGGGTGTCCGCCCGCGGCGTTCTCGTCCGTTCCGGTCCCGCCGTACCCGGTGCGCACCCGGGGATGGGCGGGGCACAATCGGGGAACGTGTCGCTTCGCGCGCGATGCCGCATGCTTGAGGTGTGGCGCATTTTCTGGGATGGGGCCTCGGGGACTATTCGGTCGAGCGGGAGGGGAGGGCGCAGTGACGAGCTCAGGCGCACCCGCTCATAACGCTTCGACGCACAACACGGGCCGTGGCGGCGCGAATGCTCCGGCGCCAAGGCACCATGGATTGATGCGCGACGACGAGGCCCAGGGGTCACCCACGGCCACAGGCTCCACCGGCGCCGCCAAGAGCGGCAGCGCCGGGGCCGTCAGCGCGCTCGTACGCAGAGCGGTCGAGGGCGACGAGCAGGCGACGCACGATCTGCTCGCCTTCGTGCACCCGCTGGCCATCCGCTACTGCAGAACGCGGCTCTCGCGGCTCCCCGGCGACGCCCGCCACTTCGTGGAGGACCTCGCGCAGGAGGTCTGCGTCGCCGTCCTGATGGCGCTGCCGCGCTACCGGGACACCGGCCGCCCCTTCGAGGCCTTCGTCTTCGCCATCGCCGCGCACAAGGTCGCCGACCTCCAGCGCGCCGCCATGCGGCATCCGGGCAGTACGGCCGTGCCCTCCGACGAGATGCCGGAGCGGCCGGACGACTCGCTGGGTCCGGAGGAGCGGGCGCTGCTGAGCAGCGACGCGGCCTGGGCCAAGAAGCTGCTGGCCAACCTTCCGGAGAACCAGCGCGAGCTCCTCGTGCTGCGGGTGGCGGTCGGCCTGACGGCCGAGGAGACCGGGCAGATGCTCGGGATGTCCCCCGGCGCGGTGCGGGTGGCGCAGCACCGCGCGCTCAGCCGGCTGCGCGCGCTCGCCGAGCAGTGACGCCCCGGATCCCGCAAGGCTCGTAGGAACAGACGAAACTTCTCCTTGACCTTGGTCGTGGAATGAGACGCGTCGGGATCCCGTTAGCATGGACATCCGCGCTGAGCAAGACCATTTGGGAAGGTGTCATGACCGCCGACGGAGTGCCCGACAAATTCGCCACGCTCGGACTGACCTACGACGACGTGCTGCTGCTGCCGGGCGCGTCGGACATGTCGCCTGACGCGATCGACACCTCCTCCCTCATCTCGCGCAACGTCCGGGTGAACGTCCCGCTGCTGTCCGCCGCCATGGACAAGGTCACCGAGGCCCGCATGGCCATCGCGATGGCCCGCCAGGGCGGCGTCGGCGTACTGCACCGCAACCTGTCGATCGCCGACCAGGCCAACCAGGTCGACCTGGTCAAGCGCTCCGAGTCCGGCATGGTCACCGACCCGATCACGGTGCACCCGGACGCGACGCTGGGCGAAGCGGACCAGCTGTGCGCGAAGTTCCGCATCTCCGGCGTCCCGGTCACCGATGCCGCCGGCAAGCTGCTCGGCATCGTCACCAACCGCGACATGGCCTTCGAGTCGGACCGCAGCCGCCAGGTGCGCGAGGTCATGACCCCGATGCCGCTGGTCACGGGCAAGGTCGGCATCTCCGGTGTGGACGCCATGGAGCTGCTGCGCCGCCACAAGATCGAGAAGCTGCCGCTGGTGGACGAGGCGGGCATCCTCAAGGGCCTCATCACGGTCAAGGACTTCGTCAAGGCCGAGAAGTACCCGAACGCCGCCAAGGACAAGGACGGCCGCCTCCTGGTCGGCGCCGCGGTCGGCGTCGCCGGCGACGCGTACGACCGCGCCCAGGCGCTGATCGAGGCGGGCGCCGACTTCATCGTCGTCGACACCGCCCACGGCCACTCCCGCCTGGTCGGCGACATGGTCGCCAAGATCAAGTCGAACTCCTCCGTCGACGTCATCGGCGGCAACGTCGCCACCCGCGACGGCGCCCAGGCGCTGATCGACGCCGGCTGCGACGGCATCAAGGTCGGCGTCGGCCCGGGCTCCATCTGCACGACCCGCGTCGTCGCCGGCATCGGCGTCCCGCAGGTCACCGCCATCTACGAGGCCTCCCTCGCGGCGAAGGCGGCCGGTGTCCCGGTCATCGGCGACGGCGGCCTCCAGTACTCCGGCGACATCGCCAAGGCGCTCGTCGCGGGCGCCGACACGGTGATGCTCGGCTCGCTCCTCGCGGGCTGCGAGGAGTCCCCGGGCGAGCTGCTCTTCATCAACGGCAAGCAGTTCAAGTCGTACCGCGGCATGGGCTCGCTCGGCGCGATGCAGTCCCGCGGCGACCAGCGCTCCTTCTCCAAGGACCGCTACTTCCAGGAGGGCGTGGGCGGCGACGACAAGCTCATCCCCGAGGGCATCGAGGGCCAGGTCCCGTACCGCGGCCCGCTCTCCGCGGTCGTGCACCAGCTCGTGGGCGGCCTGCGCCAGTCGATGTTCTACGTCGGCGGCCGCACGGTGCCCGAGCTCCAGGACCGCGGCCGCTTCGTCCGCATCACCTCGGCGGGGCTCAAGGAGAGCCACCCGCACGACATCCAGATGACGGTCGAAGCGCCGAACTACAGCCGCAAGGGCTGAACCGACAGCGCCCGAAGGGGGCGGGTCCATCCGGACCCGCCCCCTTCGCCGTGCCCGCGCGTGCGTCCGTACAGCGGGCACCGGAACGCGGGGCGCCGGGGTTCGGGGATACTGGACGGGCAGACCCAGAGGAAAGGCCACCACACGTGACTGAGATCGAGATCGGGCGCGGCAAGCGCGGCCGCAGGGCGTACGCGTTCGACGACATCGCCATCGTCCCGAGCCGGCGTACGCGGGACCCGAAGGAGGTCTCGATCGCCTGGCAGATCGACGCCTACCGCTTCGAGCTCCCGTTCCTGGCCGCCCCCATGGACTCGGTCGTCTCCCCGCAGACCGCCATCCGCATCGGCGAGCTCGGCGGCCTCGGCGTGCTGAACCTCGAAGGCCTGTGGACCCGGTACGAGGACCCGCAGCCGCTGCTCGACGAGATCACGGGGCTGGACGAGGACGCCGCCACCCGCCGTCTCCAGGAGATCTACTCCGCCCCGATCCAGGCGGACCTGATCCGGCAGCGCATCAAGGAGGTGCGCGACTCCGGCGTCGTCACCGCCGCCGCGCTCTCCCCGCAGCGCACCGCCGAGTTCTCCAAGGCCGTCGTCGACGCGGGCGTGGACATCTTCGTGATCCGCGGCACCACCGTGTCGGCGGAGCACGTCTCGGGCGCCGCCGAGCCGCTGAACCTGAAGCAGTTCATCTACGAGCTCGACGTCCCGGTCATCGTCGGCGGCTGCGCCACGTACACGGCGGCCCTGCACCTGATGCGCACCGGTGCGGCGGGTGTCCTGGTCGGCTTCGGCGGCGGCGCGGCGCACACCACGCGCAACGTGCTCGGCATCCAGGTCCCGATGGCCACCGCCGTCGCGGACGTGGCCGCGGCCCGCCGCGACTACATGGACGAGTCCGGCGGCCGTTACGTCCACGTCATCGCCGACGGCGGCGTGGGCTGGTCCGGCGACCTCCCCAAGGCCGTCGCCTGCGGCGCCGACGCCGTGATGATGGGCTCCCCGCTGGCCCGTGCCACCGACGCGCCCGGCAAGGGCCACCACTGGGGCATGGAGGCCGTCCACGAGGACGTGCCGCGCGGCAAGAAGGTCGACCTGGGTACGGTCGGCACCACCGAGGAGATCCTCACCGGCCCGTCGCACACCCCGGACGGCTCGATGAACCTGTTCGGCGCCCTGCGCCGCTCGATGGCCACCACGGGCTACAGCGAGCTCAAGGAGTTCCAGCGGGTCGAGGTCACGATCGCGGACTCGCAGCACAGCCGCTGACCCGCACGCCGTACGCGGCACGCCGCACGTACGCGAAGGGCCGGCTCCCCGGATCGGGGAGCCGGCCCTTCGGCGTTCGGCCGGTCGGAGCCTCAGTCGCTGGCCTTCTTCGCGGCGCCGAAGGCCACGAAGCCGCCGATGGCGAGGAAGACGTAGTCCATCGCGTCCGCGCCCTCCTGCCAGATGTCGTTCAGACCGCCGACGCCCGCCTTGTCGAGGACCTCGCCGAGGCCGACGTTGCCGTAGTCGGCCAGGGCCAGCGCGATGAAGAACAGCTGGCCGAGGTAGACGGCGCCGAGGGAGAGCACCACGCCGACCACGGGGAGCACCGGGTTCTTGCCGCCGGCCTTGCCGGCGGCGAAGCCGATCAGCAGACCGACGCCGACCGCCGCGTAGCCGACCTGGCGGTCGATCGCGTTCATGATCCCGCCGTACGCGGCGGCCGCGACCAGAGCGGCGACCACGGCCGCGGCGATGCCCAGGCCCAGGTTGCCGGTGCGCGCGGGCTCGGCGGGGTACGGGACGGCGGGGGCCACGACGGGTGCGCCGGACTCGGGCGCGGGCGGCTGGGTGTGCTGGCTCAAGGTGAAGATCCCCCCCAGGGATTCGGGCATACGCGTGTCCTCGGAGGTCGCCGAGGACGTATGGACGAGATAAGAGTCGCCGCAGGCTAGCAGGCGGCTCCGACATCCGCTGGAGCGTTTTTTGGGCGCGGTGCGGTGCGGTCCGGCCCGGTCAGAGCCGGTGTGCCGCGCCCGCCGGACTCGCCCCGCGGGTGTCCAGCAGCAACTGCGCCTTCACGGCGAGGCCTTGGAGGTCGTAGGTGCGGTGGTGCTGGAGCAGGATCGTCAGGTCGGCGTTCGCGGCGGCCTCGTACAGCGATTCCGCACGCGGCACCGGCCGGTCCCTGACGCGCCATCCGGCGACGAACGGGTCGTGGTAGCTGACCAGCGCCCCGAGGTCGAGCAGGCGGCTGGCGATCTCACGGGCCGGCGAGCCCTCCTGGTCGGCGAGGTCCGGCTTGTAGGTGACGCCGAGCAGCAGGACGCGGGCGCCGCGGGCCGATTTCCCGTGCTCGTTCAGCAGGGTGGCGGAGCGTTGGATGACGTACTGGGGCATCCGGCCGTTGATCTCCTGTGCCAGTCCGACCATGCGCAGGGGGTGGCCCGGGGTACGGGTGGTGTGGGGGAGGTAGTTGGGGTCGAGGGGGACGCTGCGGCCGCCGACCCCCGGGCCGGGCCGGAAGGCCTGGAACCCGTACGGCTTGGTCTCGGCGCAGCGGATGACGTCCCAGAGGTCGACACCGAGGTCGTGGCAGAGCACCGCCATCTCGTTCATGAGGGCGATGTTGACGTGGCGGTAGTTCGTTTCGAGGAGCTGGACCGTCTCCGCCTCGCGCAGGCCGCGCGCCCGGACCACCTTCTCGGTGAGGCGGGCGTAGAAGGCGTGCGCGGACTCGGTGCAGGCGGGGGTGAGGCCGCCGATCACCTTGGGGGTGTTGGCGATGCCGTGCGTCCGGTTGCCGGGGTCGAGCCGGCTGGGGGAGTAGGCGAGGTGGAAGTCCCGGCCGGCGCGCAGTCCGGAGCCGGTCTCCAGGATGGGTCGCAGGTAGTCCTCGGTGACGCCCGGGTGGGCTGCGGATTCGAGGATGACGGTGGTGTGCGGGCGCAGCCGGGCGGCGAGCGTGCGCCCCGCCTCGCCGACGGCGGAGAGGTCGAGCGCGCGGTCGGCGCCGAGGCCGGTGGGGGCGCAGATCACGGCGGTGCGGACCCGGCCGAGTTCGGCGGGGTTGTTGGTGATCCGGAAGCCGGCGGCCGACATGCGGCGGATCTCGGCGGCGGTGAGGGTGGAGTCGGTGGCGTTGGCGGCGGTGGTGGCCGTGGTCCCGGTGGGGCCCGTGGCTCCGGCGGGTCCTGTGGCTGCGGCTGTCGCCGGACCGCTGTCGTAGCCGACCGTCTCGATTCCGGCGGCGACGGCCGCCTGGGCCAGCGGGAGGCCGAGGTGGCCGAGTCCGATGACGGCGAGATCTGCGGGCATGGGGTGCCGTCCCTTCCCTGACATGCATGAGGGGGCTGGGTGCGCAAGCCCTGTGGACCGTGCAGGTGGAGTGTGGAGCTGGCGCGATGTCAGACTAGGCGTATATATGACCGATGTGTCGTATTACGGGGTGATGGTCACTGTTGTGTTGTCCACAGGCGGTGGCTGATGTCGGTGCGGCGGGTCAGAATCGTGAGCGGGGGATGTGAGCGGGGTCACCCGCACCGAGCAGGGACGACCCGCACCAACGGGAGGCAGCCGTGAGGACAGCGACACTGGGGCCGGTCCAGCGCGAAGAGGCGCTCGCCGAGATGGCCGAGCGGGAACTGGACCTGCTGGTGGTGGGCGCGGGCGTGGTCGGCGCGGGCACCGCGCTCGACGCCGCGACCAGAGGCCTCTCGACGGGGCTGGTGGAGGCCAGGGACTGGGCGTCCGGCACCTCCAGCCGGTCGAGCAAGCTCATCCACGGGGGCCTGCGCTATCTGGAGATGCTCGACTTCGCTCTCGTGCGGGAGGCCCTGAAGGAGCGCGGTCTGCTGCTGGAGCGGCTGGCTCCGCACCTGGTGAAGCCCGTGCCGTTCCTGTATCCGCTCCAGCACAAGGGCTGGGAGCGGTTCTACGCCGGATCGGGCGTCGCGCTGTACGACGCGATGTCGGTCTCCAGCGGGCACGGTCGGGGGCTGCCGGTGCACCGGCACCTGTCGCGCAAGCGCGCGCTGCGGGTGGCGCCGGCGCTGCGCAAGGACGCGCTGGTGGGGGCGCTGCAGTACTACGACGCCCAGATGGACGACGCGCGGTACGTGGCGACGCTGGTGCGCACGGCGGCGGCGTACGGGGCGCAGTGCGCCAACCGGGCGAGGGTGGTCGGATTCCTGCGGGAGGGCGAGCGGGTCGTCGGGGCGCGCGTGCAGGACGTGGAGGGCGGCGGGGAGTACGAGATCCGCGCGCGCCAGATCGTGAATGCGACCGGGGTGTGGACGGACGACACGCAGGCGCTGATCGGGGAGCGCGGGCAGTTCCACGTCCGGGCGTCGAAGGGCATCCATCTGGTCGTACCGAAGGACCGGATCCACTCCTCGACCGGGCTGATCCTGCGGACGGAGAAGTCCGTGCTGTTCGTCATCCCGTGGGGCCGCAGCTGGATCGTGGGCACGACGGACACGGACTGGGACCTGGACAAGGCGCATCCGGCGGCGTCGAGCGCGGACATCGACTACCTGCTGGAGCACGTGAACTCGGTGCTGGCGGTGCCGCTGACCCGGGACGACGTGCAGGGGGTGTACGCGGGCCTGCGGCCGCTGCTGGCCGGCGAGTCGGACGCGACGAGCAAGCTCTCGCGCGAGCACACGGTGGCGCATCCCGTGCCGGGGCTGGTGGTGGTGGCGGGCGGCAAGTACACGACGTACCGGGTGATGGCGAAGGACGCGGTCGACGAGGCGGTGCACGGGCTGGACCAGCGGGTCGCGGAGTGCGTGACGGAGGACGTGCCGCTGGTGGGGGCGGAGGGGTACCGGGCGTTGTGGAACGGGCGGGCCGGGATCGCGGCCCGGACGGGTCTTCATGTGGTGCGGGTGGAGCACCTGTTGAACCGGTACGGCTCGATGACGGACGAACTGCTGGACCTGATCGCGGCGGACCCGGGTCTGGGGCAGCCGCTGGGCGGTGCGGACGACTACCTGCGGGCAGAGGTCGTGTACGCGGCTTCGCACGAGGGGGCCCGGCATCTGGACGACGTCCTGACGCGGCGGACGCGGATCTCGATCGAGACGTTCGACCGGGGGACGCGTTCGGCGCGGGAGTGCGCGGAGCTGATGGCTCCGGTTCTCGGGTGGGACAAGCAGCAGATCGAGAAGGAAGTGGAACACTACGAGAAGCGGGTGCAGGCGGAACGGGAATCGCAGCGGCAGCCGGACGACCAGACGGCGGACGCGGCGCGGCTGGGGGCGCCCGACATCGTTCCGTTGTAACTCCGGGATGCGGAGGGGGGAACCGCGGACCCGGGGCGCCCGTCCGTTGCGGAGTGAGGAACAATGAGGGTTCTGCCGGGGCGGGTTACCGGGGATCCCCGGGGCAGCAGGCGGCACGATCGCAGAGGGGACGCATGTCGAAGCCGGAGCACACCGAGTCGCCTGCGGCGAAGCAGGACGCTACGCGTGCCGAGTCGCCTGCGGCGAAGCGGGACCTGAGCGCGGCCGGGGCGGAGCCGGAGGCTGCGAACACCGACGCGTCGCCCGCGGCCGACGCCGCCGAGGACGGGAAGTCCGCCCGCGAAACGGCAGGGGACGCCGCGCCCGAGGACGCGAAGCCGGACCCGGCCCCGGGCAAGCCCGACCTGGGCAAGCCCGATCCGGGCAAGCCCGCGGCCGCGTCCGCCTCCCCGGCGCGGCCGAAGGGCAAGGCGCCGGCCACGCCCACGCCCGCGTCCGGGGCCGCCGCCGGCGGTAAGCCCGCTTCCGGCGGGGCCGGTGACGGATCGCCCGCGGCGAAGCCGCAGGACGCCGGGCCCACGGCCGAGGCCGCCGAGGGCAGTGCGCCCGAGGGTGCGAAGCCGGACCTGGGCAAGCCCGCGGCCGCCAGAGCCGGCGGCGCCTCCCGAGGCGCGGAGCCGGAGGCCGGGGCCAAGGCCGATGACAAGAAGGCCGGCGCGGTCAATCCCGTCGTCGAGAAGGCCGATGCCGTTGCCGCCGCCGTCAAGGCCGCCGCCGCCAAGGCCGCCGAGGGCGGACACGACGAGGGCCGGCTGCTCGCGCGTCGCTACCGGCTGCGCGAAGTGCTCGGCAAGGGCGGCATGGGCACCGTCTGGCGCGCCGAGGACGAGACCCTCGGCCGCACGGTCGCCGTCAAGGAACTCCGCTTCAGCACCGGCGTCGACGAAGACGAGAAGCGCCGCCTCATCACCCGCACTCTCCGCGAGGCCAAGGCCATTGCGCGGATCCGCAGCGGCGGCGCGGTCACCGTCTTCGACGTCGTCGACGAGGACGGCCGCCCGTGGATCGTCATGGAGCTCATCGAGGGCCCCTCGCTCGCCGAGTTCATCCGTGAGAACGGCCCGCTGACCCCCCATCGCGCCGCCGAGGTCGGCCTCGCCGTCCTCGACGTCCTGCGCGCCGCGCACGGCCAGGGCATCCTGCACCGGGACGTGAAGCCCTCCAACGTCCTCATCGCGCGCACCGGCCGCGTCGTCCTCACCGACTTCGGCATCGCCCAGGTCGAGGGCGACCCCTCCGTCACCTCCACCGGCATGCTCGTCGGCGCCCCCTCGTACATCTCCCCGGAGCGCGCCCGCGGCCAGAAGCCCGGCCCTCCCGCCGACATGTGGTCCCTCGGCGGACTGCTGTACGCCGCCGTCGAAGGCGTGCCCCCGTACGACAAGGGCTCCGCGCTCGCCACCCTCACCGCCGTCATGACCGAGCCGGTGGAACCGCCCAAGAACGCGGGTCCGCTGACCGAGGTCATCTACGGCCTGCTGGCCAAGGACCCGGCCCGCCGCCTCGACGACGAGCGCGCGCGGGTGATGCTCACCGCCGTCGTCAACGCGCCGGAGCCGGTGGCCGCCCCCGTCCTCGCCCCGGCCGTCGAGGAGACCCGCCAGATCTCGCTCGCCGACGCCAAGGAGGCCGCGGCCAAGGCCACCGCCGAGAAGGCCGCGGAGAAGGCCGCTGAGAAGGCGGAGAAGAAGGAGCGCGAACGGCTGGAGCGCGAGCAGCGCGACCGGGCCCGCGCGGCGCTGAAGGCGACCCGCAAGGCCGCGGCCGCCGCCGCGGCGGCCGCGGCGGCCACGGCGGCCTCGGCGGCCGAGTCCCCGGCCCCCGCGCCGGCGCCGAGCAGGCCCTCGCCGGTCGCGGCGCCGCTCACCGACGTCATGTCCCGCCGCACCATCGCCCTGGCGATAGCCGGTGTGGTCGTCGCGCTCGCCGTGATCGGTTCGCTCATCGCGTACGCGTTCAGCGGTGACGACCCGAAGGACAAGAAGAAGGAAGAGGGCAAGGGCGGTCCGGGTACGGCGGTGTCCGGCAGCCCGAGCCCCGGCTCTTCTCCGAAGACCGGCGAGACCAACGCCACCTCGGGCAAGGGTGGCACCGGCACCGGAAACGCCGACGGCGGGGCCGGCAGCGAGCCGAGTCAGGGGCAGTCCCCGGGCGCCCAGCAGGGCCAGAGCCAGGGCCAGGGGCAGAGCCAGGGGCAGGGCTCCTCTCCGGGCAGCCCCGGAGCCGGACTCCCCGACGGGTACGCGAAGGTGACGGACCCCGGGTTCCACTTCTCGATGGCGATGCCGACGGGCTTCAAGGTGACGGGCATAGCCGGGGAGAACTCCGGCGCGATATACAGCCGCGACGGCGGCTTCCCGCGCATCCAGGTCGACTACACCGCCAGCCCCGGCAACGACGCCCGCGCCGCCTGGGCCGAGGCCGTCGCCGGAACGGCGAGCGGCAGCACCAACTACCGCACGATCCGCATCGACGCGACGGAGTACAACGGCTACCCGACCGTCGCGGACTGGGAGTTCGAGCGGGAACAGAAGGGCATCAAGGTCCGCGTGCTCAACCGCGGTTTCAAGGTGGACGCGAAGCACGGCTACGCCATCATGATCAGCTGTCCGGCGGACCAGTGGGACGCCCCGGAATGCACGACGATGCGCAACACGGCGTTCCAGACGTTCCAGCCCCTGGGCTGACCCCTCCTCCTCCGCCCCGCCGTCCCGCCGCCCCTCCGCCCCGCCTCCTGCGGCCCCGCTTCAACTCCGCCCCCGGCACGGTCGGGTGACGAGCCTTCGCAGGCTCGGGACGCGGGCGCCCTGCGCGACGTATCGTGGCAGTGGGGCCATGGGGGACGTGCGCCCCGGCACTCGGGGGAGGCGAAGTGGAGGACTACGCGGGCCGGATCCTGGCCGACCGCTACCGTCTGCCGCTTCCGCCGTCGGACGAGTACGAACTGGTCGAGACCCGGGCCTTCGACACGCGCAGCGGGCAGGAAGTCCTGGTACGGCAGGTGCCGTTGCCGGAGGTGGTGGACGCCGAGCTGCTGGACGGGGACGCGTCGGCCGCCGGCGGGCCGCACCCCGCCGTGTCGGCCGGGCGCCGGGCGGTGGGGGATCTGCCGGCCGTGCGCCGGGCGATCGCGGCGGCGCAGGCGGCCGCGTCCGTGCCGGACCATCCCCGGCTGGACCAGGTCTTCGACGTGTTCGCCGAGGGCGGGTCGCTGTGGATAGTGAGCGAGTTGGTGCCGGCGCGCCCGCTGGCGGCGCTGATCGCCGATGAACCGCTGAGCCCGTACCGGGCGGCGGAGGTCGCGGCGGACGTGCTGACCGCGTTGCGGGTGCTCCACGCGCACGGCTGGACACACCGGAACATCACGGTCCGGACCGTGTTGATATGCGATGACGGCAGGGTCGTCCTGACGGGCCTGGCGGCGGGCGCCGCGGAGGACGCCCTGTGCGGCTACGACCCGATCCCCGCGGAGTCCGCGCTTCCCGCTGCCGAGACCTGGGACGCGCCGCCGCCGGCCAAGGGCTGGGCCACGGGGCCGAGTTCCGGTGGCGGTCCGGGCCGGAGCGCGGCCCCCGGCCCGGAGTCCGGCCTCGGCGGGGCGCCGGGGCGCGGTGCGCCGCCCGCGCCGTCCGTGCACGCGGGTACGGCCGCCCCGGGCGGTGACCCGGGTCGGGGCACGGGGCCCGAGATGTGGCGGGACTCGGACTCGGACACGGACGCACCGGGCGACGGCCGCGGCCGGGGCACCCGGCCCGCCGCTCAGCCCGGCGCGGGGCTGGCCGTACGGGGCGAGTCGGCAGGCGACGGCGTGGACGGCGGCCCGGGCGCGGGCGGTTACGCGCCGCTCGTGGCGCCGGGGTACGACACCGGGCCGCGCTACTCCGACCACATCACCCCCCGGGTGCCGGGGGAGCGGCCCGACCTCAAGGCCGCCGCCCGCGCTGGGGCCATCGCCGCGTACCGGGCGGGGGCGCAGGCGGCCGCCGCGCGCGTCACCGAGCAGCGCAAGAGCGGCTCCGAGCCCGCGCCGGAGCCGAGGCCGCAGGGTTCGAAGCTCCCGCAGGGCTACTCTTACCCGTACGGGGGACCGGACGGCGACGGCCGTGCGAACGCGCCGTGGCACGGAGCCACCCCGCGCCGGCAGGCCGCGCTTCCGCCCGCCGAGCCGACGGAGCCCGGGCAGGAGCCGCAGCCGGTGCGGGAGTCGGTACAGGAGCCGCACCCGGTACAAGAGCCGCACCCGGCACAGGAGCCGGTGCGGGAGCCCGAATCGCGGCCCGACCCTCCGATGCGCACCGCGCTGCCCGCCCAACTCGCCCTGCCCGAGGGCTACCACCAGGCCGAAGCCCCCGACCCGACGGCCTACCTCCGCCCGGGCCTGCCCGGACAGCCGGCGCCTCAGGCCGACCGGGCCCGGACGCGGCGGCCCGAAGGCCCGGACGCGGGCGCGTACGTGCTGCCCGGCCCGCCCCGGCCGTACGGCGCGCAGGGCCCGAGCATGGCTTCGTACCTGCCGTCCGGCGAGCCCGACCGGCCCGAGCCCGACCGGCCCGAGCCCGACCGGCCCGAGCCGAGCGGCTCCGACGGCTCGGACACGGGCGCGTACCCGCTCCCCGGGCAGCCGCAGGCCCGGCCCCTGCCGGGGCGGATCCAGCCCGGTCGGTCCGCGCCCGAGCCCACCCGGTCCGCGCCGCCCACCCCGCCCGCGCCGCCCGCTCAGGGCGCCGACGCGAGCTGGGGCGGCCTCCGGGGGCTGGGAGCCGAGCGGGCCCGGCTGACCCGGATGGCCGTCGTCGGGGCCGTCACCGAGCGGTGGGCACCCGAGCAGGCCGGGTCCGTCACCGGGCCCTGGCAGCTGGCCGCGCCCATCGGCCCCGCCACCGACCTCTGGGGACTCGGCGCACTGCTGTACCGCGCCGTCCAGGGGCACGCCCCGTACCCCGAGGACAACGTCACCGAACTGGTCGACATGGTCTGCGCCGAGTCCCCGGCCTTCGCCGAGGAGTGCGGCCCGCTGCGCCCCATCGTGGAGTCGCTGCTGCGCCAGGACCCCACCGAGCGCCCCGACTTCGAGGAGCTCCGCGGCTGGCTGCGCTCGCTCGTGCGCTCCGCCCCCGAGCCGGACGGCGGCCACGCCGCGCTCCCGATGCCGGAGCCGGACCCCGCGCGGCTGCCCGTCGTACGCCGGCGCGGCGACCTGCACGGCCGCCACCGCAATCCCGCCGCCTCCCGCAAGCCCCGCGCCCTCGGCCGGAGCCTGCTCCTCGGCGTCCTGGTCCTGCTCGCCGGGGCCGTCGCCTACGCCGTGTTCTTCCTGCCCGGGACGTCCGGACAGGAGCCCGCCGCCGTCGCCAAACCCCCCACGCACGGCCCGTCCACCTCGCCCTCGGGATCCTCGAAGGAGTCGCCGAAGGAGTCGCCGAAGCCCTCGGCCGGGCAGCCCTCCGCCGCCCCGGTCCCCGCCCCGCCCGGCTACACCACCCAACAGGACCCCGAGCACTTCGAGATCGCGGTGCCGGGCGGCTGGGAGCGGCGCGGGATGAACGAGGCCGGGCAGGTGAGGTACACCGACGGGCAGTACGTCCTGACCGTCGTCCCCGGCCGGGACAAGGTCGAGGGCAGTCCCGACCCGGCGACGTACCAGAAGGACAAGGAGCCGGAGCTGGCCCCGTACCGGTCCTCCACGTGGGCCAGCGGCGGCGACGTCAAGACCACGAAGGTCGGCAACCAGCTCCGCGTCACCGGCCGGTACACCTGGATCGACGGCAACGGCCGCAGCGTCGTCGCCCGCAATTTCGTCGTCGCGCTCGGCGGCAGCTACCACGTCGTCATGGTGACCGGGCCACAGGACGGAGAGGGCAAGGTCACCGAGGTCTTCGAAAAGGCCACGGGGAGTTACAAATCGGGTGGTTGAGGCCGACTGACGGTGACTCAGTACGGCGATTGCGTCACAGTGCACCCGGAACCGAGGCTTCACGGTTCCAGGAGCCCCGAGCGCTCCGTAATCTGGCCCGAAGTGCACAGAGTGGCGGGGTTTCGTGGAACAGCAGACAGGCGCGGGTGCGGTGCTCGCAGGCCGGTACCGGCTCGTGGAGCCCATCGGCAGCGGCGGCATGGGCAAGGTGTGGCGCGCGCATGACGAGCTGCTGCACAGGACCGTCGCCGTCAAGGAACTGACGGCGGGTCTGTACGTGGCCCAGGCCGATCGGGAGGTGCTGCACGCCCGGACCCAGAAGGAGGCCCGGGCCGCGGCCCGGATCCAGCACCCGGCGGTCGTGGTGGTCCACGACGTACTGGAGCACGACGACCGGCCGTGGATCGTCATGGAGTACATCGACGGGCCCTCCCTCGCGGACGCGGCCAAGGCGGCCGGCCGGATCGAGCCCGCCGAGGCGGCCCGGATCGGTCTGCACGTCCTGGGCGCGCTGCGCGCGGCGCACGCGGTCGGCGTCCTGCACCGCGACGTCAAGCCCGGCAACGTGCTGCTCGCCAAGGACGGGCGGGTCCTGCTCACCGACTTCGGGATCGCCGCGATCGAGGGCGACTCCTCCATCACGCGAACCGGCGAGATCGTCGGCTCCATCGACTACCTGGCGCCGGAGCGGGTCACCGGCGGCACCCCCGGCACCTCCTCCGACCTGTGGTCGCTGGGCGCGACCCTGTACACGGCGGTCGAGGCGCGCTCGCCCTTCCGCCGCACCTCGCCCATCTCCAGCCTCCAGGCCGTCGTGAACGACGAGCCGCCGGCGCTGCGCCAGGCCGGCGCCCTGGGCCCGGTCATCACCGCCCTGCTGCGCAAGGACCCCGAGGAGCGGCCCTCGGCGCAGGAGACCGAGCGGATGCTGATCGAGGCCATGGAGGGCCGCCAGCCCAAGGCGGCGCAGGCGTACGTACCCACGCGCGCCGTGACTCCGGAGGAACTCGCCGACGCCGCGGACGCGGAGGAGGCGCGGCAGCCCGAGGCGGCGCCCGCTCCCGCCCCGGCCCCGGCCCCCGCAGCGGACCAAGGGCGCACGGCGGCCCTGCCCGAGCAGCCCGGTCCCGGGCCCGAGGCCGCCGGCGGCGGCTGGGTCAAGCGGGCCACCGCCATCGCGCTCGTGGCGGCGCTGGTCGGCGGCGGCGCCGTCTTCGGCGTCCTGAAGTTCACCGGTGACTCGGAAGACGGGAAGGGTGCGGGCTCCGACAAGAACACGAGCGCCCCGGACCAGCAGGGCGGCGGCGGTGGTGGTGCTGGTGGTGGTGGTGAAGAGGCCGCGCCGCCGGAGGGCTACACCCAGGTCACCGACCCCACCGGCTTCACCCTCTTCGTCCCGGCGGGCTGGAAGCGCCAGATGGACGGCGACCAGATCGACTACACGCCGGACAACGGGAAGCACTTCATCCGCATCGCCGCCGACCCGACCCCGGACTACCGGGACCCGTACGCGCACCTGCTCGACCTGGAGACGCAGGTGGCGAAGCGGACGGACTACAAGAAGCAGAAGCTGAACCAGAACACCTTCCGGGACAGCACCCGGTCCGCGATCTGGGACTTCAGCTGGATGGAGAAGGGCACGCACGCCGGGCCGCGCCGGGCCATCGAGCAGATGTACATCGCCCCGGACGGCACCGAGTACGCGGTCTACATGTCGAGTCCCGTCGCCGACTGGAACACGACGCGCCAGCAGTTCGACGTCGTGCTCAGCGGCTGGAAGCCGCCCGCGAAGCCCTGATCCCGTCATCCTGCCAGCGATCGCTGGCAGAAATGGCAAAATCCGGTTACCGACGGGTACCCAAAGCCCTCCCGGCGGAATACGCTCACCGCCATGACGGACTCGCAGGCCCCGGCCCCCCTCCGCAGCGCACCGCAGCCCACCAACCCGGTCGCCCCCGCCCCGGCCGGTGCCCGTACCGCCGCCGACGTGGTGACCCCCGACCTGGTCACCCGGCTCACCCGCGGAGTGATCGGCTCCGGCCGGACCGCCAACCACACCCCCTTCACCGGGGCCAAGCTGGCGGACCTCCCCGAGGCCACCCCCGAGGACGTCGCCGAGGCCTTCGACCGGGCCCGCGCCGCCCAGGGCGCCTGGGCCGCCGTGCCCGCACGCAAGCGGGCCGCCGTGCTCCTGCGCTTCCACGACCTGGTCCTCGCCCGTCAGGCCGAGGTGCTCGACCTCATCCAGCTGGAGACCGGCAAGGCCCGCCTGCACGCCCACGAGGAGGTGCAGGCGGTCGCTGTCGCCGCCCGCCACTACGGCAGGAAGGCGCCCTCGTACCTGCGTCCCAAGGGCCACACGGGCGCCATCCCCACCCTCACCAAGGTCACCGAGCTGCGCCAGCCGCGCGGGGTCGTCGGTCAGATCGCCCCGTGGAACTACCCGCTCGAACTCTCCGTCGGCGACGCGCTCCCCGCCTTCGTCGCGGGCAACGCCCTCGTCATGAAGCCCGACACCGAGACCGCGCTGACCGCCCTGTGGGCCCGCGACCTGCTGATCGAGGCCGGACTGCCCGCCGAGGTCTTCCAGATCGTCCTCGGCGAGGGACCCGTCGTCGGCCCCGAGGTGGTCCGGCACGCCGATTACGTCTCCTTCACCGGCTCCACCCGCACCGGCCGCGAGGTGGCCCGGGGCGCGGCCGCCCGCCTGGTCGGGCTCACCCTCGAACTCGGCGGCAAGAACGCCATGCTCGTCCTCGCCGACGCCGACATCGAGAAGGCGGCCGCGGGCGCCGTCCGCGCCTGCTTCTCCTCCGCCGGCCAGCTCTGCATCTCCATCGAGCGCCTCTACGTCCACGCCTCGGTCGCCGACGCCTTCGTCGAGCGCTTCGCCGCCCGTACGAAGGCCATGCGGCTCGGCGCCTCCCTCGCGTACGGGGCCGACATGGGCTCGCTGGTCGGCGAGCGGCAGCTGGAGACCGTACAGCGGCACGTCGACGAGGCCGTCGCCAAGGGCGCCACCCTGGTCGCCGGCGGCACCGCCCGCCCCGACATCGGCCCGCTCTTCTACGAGCCGACCATCCTCGACGGGGTCGAGGCGCCGATGGCGGTCTGCGGCGAGGAAACCTTCGGGCCGGTCGTCTCGATCTACCGGTTCACCGACGAGGACGAGGCGATCGCGCAGGCCAACTCCACCGCGTACGGGCTCAACTCCAGCGTCTGGACCAAGGACGCCCGCCGCGGCCACGCCGTCGCCGCCCGCCTGCGCACCGGCACCGTCAACATCAACGAGGGCTACGCCCCCGCCTACGGCAGCGCCCAGGCCCCCATGGGCGGCATGAAGGACTCCGGCCTCGGCCGCCGGCACGGCTCCGAGGGCATCCTCAAGTACACCGAGGCCCAGACCGTCGCCCACCAGCGGCTGCTGCCGATGGCGCCCTCGCTGGGCATGGACGACGAGAAGTACGCGGCGTTCATGACCCGCAGCCTCAAGGTCATGAAGACGCTCCGATTCCGTTAGGCACCACCGCTCGGGAGGCACCGCAGTGTCGGACAACACCGACGAGAACGCGTACGAGAACGGCAGCGAGCACGCGTACGACTACGACGTGATCGTCATCGGATCGGGCTTCGGAGGGTCGGTCTCGGCACTGCGGCTCACCGAGAAGGGCTACCGGGTCGGCATCCTTGAGGCCGGGCGCCGCTTCACCCGCGAGAGCCTGCCGAAGAACAGCTGGGACCTGCGCAACTACCTGTGGGCCCCGGCCCTCGGGCTGTACGGGATCCAGCGGATCCACCTGCTCGGCAACGTGATGGTGCTCGCGGGCGCCGGGGTGGGCGGCGGCTCGCTCAACTACGCCAACACGCTGTACGTGCCGCCCACCGCCTTCTTCGAGGACCGGCAGTGGGCGTCGATCACCGACTGGCGCGAGGAACTCGCCCCGTACTACGACCAGGCCAAGCGGATGCTGGGCGTACGCCTGAACCCCACGATGACCCCCTCCGACGTCCACCTGAAGGCCGCCGCCGAGAAGATGGGCGTCGGGGGCTCCTTCCACATGGCCCCGGTCGGCGTCTTCTTCGGCGACGGCGCGGACGCCGAAGCCGGGGGCGGCCGCACGGCCGCGCCCGGCGAGGAGGTCCCCGACCCCTATTTCGGCGGAGCCGGCCCCTCCCGCAAGGCCTGCACCGAGTGCGGCGAGTGCATGACCGGCTGCCGGCACGGCGCGAAGAACACCCTGAACGAGAACTACCTCCACCTCGCCGAGCGCGCCGGAGCCGTCATCCACCCGATGACCACCGTCACCGCGCTCGCCGAGCACCCCGAGGGCGGATACCGCCTCCGCGCCGTCCCCACCGACGCCCGGCGCCGGGGCGTCGCCAAGGAGCTGCGCGCCCGGTACGTGGTCGTCGCGGCGGGCACGTACGGCACCCAGACCCTGCTGCACACCATGAAGGACAACGGGCTGCTCCCGCGCGTCTCGGACCGGCTCGGCGAGCTGACCCGGACCAACTCCGAGGGCATCGTGGGCGCGCAGACCGACGACCGGCGCTACCGCAGGCGGCACGGGCAGGGCCCCGGCGAGGGGGAGCGGGCCGACTTCACCCGGGGCGTCGCGATCACCTCGTCCGTGCACCCCGACGCCGACACCCACATCGAGCCCGTCCGCTACGGCAAGGGCTCCAACGCCATGGGGTTCATGACCGTCCTCCAGGTGCCGTACGGCAGCCACCGGGTACGGGCCTGGTTCGCGCGCACCGCCAGGCACCCGCTGCAGCTGGCGCGCTCGCTCTCCAACCGGCGCTGGTCGGAGCGGACGATCATCGGGCTGGTCATGCAGTCGCTGGACAACTCGCTGACGACGTACCGCAAGCCCGGCGGCCTCGGGAAGGGGCTGCTCACCGCCCGCCAAGGGCACGGCGCCCCGAACCCGGTGCAGATCAAGGAGGCCACCGAGGCGGCGACCCTGCTGGCCGAGGAGATCAACGGCTTCCCCGGCAGCAACGTCGGCGAGCTGATGGGCACGCCGCTGACCGCGCACTTCCTCGGCGGCTGCCCGATCGGGGCCTCCGCACAAGAGGGCGTGGTGGATCCGTACCACCGGCTGTACGGGCACCCGGGCATCTCCGTGGTGGACGGCTCGGCGGTCTCCGCGAACCTCGGGGTCAACCCCTCGCTGACGATCACGGCGCAGGCGGAGCGGGCGATGTCGTACTGGCCGAACAAGGGCGAGCAGGACCCGAGGCCGGAACAGGGCGCGGCCTACACCCGCCTGGCCGCGGTGGAACCGGCCCGTCCGGCGGTCCCGAAGGAGGCCTTCGGCGCGCTGCGACTGCCGCTGCTGCCGGTGCCGGAGGTTCCGAAGAAGGTCTGACACGTGTCGCGGCGGCGGGTTCCGCGCTCCCCCTCCGAGCGCGGAACCCGTCGCCGCGTACATAAGTGACAGGTGATCAGTCCGGATGGTTGCATGTGATGCCCGTCACCGCCCGAAGGGGGCAACCGGGGCCCCCGCTCGACGGTCTCGATCTTCATGGACAAGCGCATCTCCCTTTTGGCCGCTACGGGCTTGGCGGCGCTGAGCCTCGGCGCGGCCGCCCCCGCGCTCGCCGCGGAACCGGCCTTCCCGCTCGGGGGCCCCTCCGCCCTGGTGCTCCAGCCGTACCCGGACACGGGCGCGTCGAAGGAGCGCAGCCTGCACTACACGCTGGACTACGTGGGCCCCGGGAACAGCTTCCCGGGCGAGTTCACCGTCACCGTCGACCTGTCCAAGGTCGCCGGCGTGGCCTCGGTCCGGCCGGACCCGGCCAAGCCGAGGCCGAACTGCACGACGAGCGCCACCGCGATCGTCTGCAAGCAGCAGGGCCTGTCGGCCGACACCCCGAACGCCAACCGCTTCGACCTGCTCGTCTCCGCCGCCAAGGGCACCAAGAGCGGTGCGAGCGGTGAGATCGCGGTCACCGGCCGGGTGGCGGGCGCGAGCGTCACGCCGGTCACCACCAAGCTGACCGTCGGCGGCCCCGACCTGTACATGGGCGAGCTGGGCCTGCGGTCCGAGGTGACGGCCGGCGAGCAGCAGGACCTCCCCCTGGCCTTCGCGAACCGGGGCACCCTGCCCGCCAGGTCGGTCGCGCTGGAGCTGGACGCCTCGGCGGGCCTGCAGCCGGCCCGGACGTACGACAACTGCCGGGTGCAGGACCACGGCGGCATGGGTGCGACCACGGTCTGCCTCGTCGAGGGCGAGTTCCTGCCGGGCGAGTCCTACCGGCTCGCCCCCGACTCCCCGCTGCAGCTCAAGACCACCGAGCGGGCCTACCGGGACCGGCTGCGGTACGCGGTCGTCCCCGACCCGGCGCCGCGCGAGGACGCGCACGAGGGCGGGCCGGCCACCGGCAGGACGCTGAAGCTGGTCAAGTCCGCGGTCGCGGTGCCGGTCACGGGCTCCGCCGCGGCCGAGCCCGCCGGCCACGCCGAGAACACCGACCTCAACCCCGGTGACAACGAGCGCGACGTCGCATTCACCGCCAAGGGGGCCCGGGCCGACTTCGAGGCGGTCACCGCCTCGCCGTCCGGCAAGGTCGGCGACACGGTCGTGGCCGAGCTCGGCTTCCGCAACAAGGGCCCGGCCGTGATCAGCCACCTGCGCTCGGGCGAGAGCGTGGCCCGTACGGACATCGTGATGCCCGCCGGGGTGCAGGTCACGGACGTCCCGCGGAACTGCCGCGCGGTCAACGCCGACGGCAGCGACCGCAGCGACCGGCTGGGCGCGCCGCGCTACTTCTGCGACGGCGGGATCTTCGCGGACTTCGGGAGTGCGTACACCGGCCGGTTCACGATGAAGATCGAGAAGGCCGTGGCGGACGCCAAGGGCTCGGTCACCGTGGGCGAGCCGGTCGCGGGCGGCACCAGGCCGCCGGCCTTCGACCCGGTCGCGGGCAACGCCAAGGCCGTGTTCGCGGTCGAGGTCAAGGGCGGTACGAGCCCGAGCCCGAGCCCGTCCGGCTCGGCCTCCGCATCGCCGTCCCCGTCGGCCTCCGCCTCGGCTTCGGCTTCCGCCTCGCCGAGCACCTCCGCGACCGCCGCCGCCGGCGCCGCGGGCGGCAACCTGGCCTCGACCGGCAGCTCCGTCGGCCCGATCGCGCTGGGCGCTCTGGGCGCCGTGGCCGTCGGCGGAGCGCTGTACGTGGGGGTGCGCCGCCGCTCGGGCGGGCACGCGTAGGCAGCGGGAGCACCGCACACGGCGCGAACGCGCAGAACGGCCGGCTCGGGGCGTCCCCCGGGCCGGCCGTCCTCTTGGGGTGACCGGGCTGCTGTCCCCTGCCGTCCGGTCACGCGAAGGAGCGAGGTCCCACGACGCACCTCCCGACGGGCCGTACGTCTCATCGCTCCCGAAGAGCCACGCGTGGTGCTGCGGTCCCGCGCCTGGCTGACGCGGCCATCCACACCAACGAAGGGCCCCGGGGCCGGTCACGGTCCGGACGAGTGACGAACAGGCGTAAGGCGGGCCGGACGCGGAACGGACCTCAGACCCGGCCGCGGCACAGCTCCAGCAGGGTCATCGCGACGGTGGTCCCCGGCTTGCCGAGGGCGTCGCTCCAGTGCGCGAGCACCTCCATTTCGCGCGAGAGGTGCACCCGCCGGCCGCCCGAGGCGATCCGGGCCTCCTGGATGACGGTCGAGACGGCCATCCGCTCCTGGATCAGCCCGATGATCCGGTCGTCGATGGCGTCGATCCGCTCGCGGGACTCGGCGATCAGCTGCGCGGGGGTGGTGGTCACGGTCATGTTCTTACTCCTGTGGATTGCGGCGACAGGAGCGGAAACGCCAGAGCGCCCCGGTCCTGTCGGACCGGGGCGCTCTGGGAAGTCAGCGGCTCAAGCGAGCATCACGCGGACCCATGGCGACCGGACCGGCCGGTGCCATAGGTAAAGAGGAAGCTCAGCTGCTTGCGCATGGACAGGATTATGGCCCTGCGCCCCCTACCGGGCCAACCCGGCCCGGATCGTGAGACGTGCGCCTCGGATGGTGCGACAAAGTGGCGCCCGGCGCCACCGGTAGAATCGACAAAACAGCCACCCTCTTCCGCCGGAAGGCCGCCCCGTGCCAGAAGCACCCTCCGCCGCCCACGACAGCGCCCCGGACACGGTTCTCGTCGTCGACTTCGGCGCCCAGTACGCCCAGCTCATCGCCCGCCGCGTCCGCGAGGCACGGGTCTACAGCGAGATCGTCCCCAGCACGATGCCGGTGGCCGAGATGCTCGCCAAGGACCCGAAGGCGATCATCCTCTCCGGCGGCCCGTCCTCCGTGTACGAGGAGGGTGCTCCGCGCCTGGACGACGCCGACGCCCTCTTCGGGGCCGGCGTCCCCGTCTTCGGCATGTGCTACGGCTTCCAGCTGATGGCGACCACCCTCGGCGGCACCGTCGACAACACCGGCGCCCGCGAGTACGGCCGTACGCCGCTCGCCGTCTCCAAGGCCGGGTCCACCCTCTTCGAGGGCACCCCCGAGAACCAGTCGGTGTGGATGTCCCACGGCGACGCCTGCTCCGCCGCCCCCGAGGGCTTCACCGTCACCGCGTCGACGAACGTCGTCCCGGTCGCCGCCTTCGAGAACGACGAGAAGAAGCTGTACGGCGTGCAGTACCACCCCGAGGTGATGCACTCCACGCACGGCCAGCAGGTGCTGGAGCACTTCCTGTACCGCGGCGCCGGCCTGGAGCCCACCTGGACCACCGGCAACATCGTCGAGGAGCAGATCGCGGCCATCCGCGAGCAGGTCGGCGACAAGCGCGCCATCTGCGGCCTGTCCGGCGGCGTGGACTCCGCGGTCGCCGCGGCCCTCGTCCAGAAGGCCATCGGCTCCCAGCTGACCTGCGTGTACGTCGACCACGGCCTGATGCGCAAGGGCGAGACCGAGCAGGTCGAGAAGGACTTCGTCGCCGCCACCGGCGTGCAGCTGAAGGTCGTCGACGCCCAGGAGCGCTTCCTGACCGCGCTGGCCGGGGTCTCCGACCCGGAGACCAAGCGGAAGATCATCGGCCGCGAGTTCATCCGCGTCTTCGAGCAGGCCCAGCTGGAGATCCTCCAGGAGGACGGCCCCGCGGTCGCCTTCCTGGTCCAGGGCACCCTGTACCCGGACGTCGTGGAGTCCGGCGGCGGCACCGGCACCGCCAACATCAAGTCCCACCACAACGTGGGCGGCCTGCCCGACGACATCGAGTTCGAGCTCGTCGAGCCGCTGCGCCAGCTGTTCAAGGACGAGGTCCGGATGGTGGGCCAGGAGCTCGGCCTGCCGGACGAGATCGTCCAGCGCCAGCCCTTCCCCGGCCCGGGCCTGGGCATCCGCATCGTCGGCGAGGTCACCAAGGAGCGTCTGGACCTGCTCCGCGAGGCCGACGCCATCGCCCGCCACGAGCTGACCGCGGCCGGCCTGGACCGCGAGATCTGGCAGTGCCCGGTCGTCCTGCTCGCGGACGTCCGCAGCGTCGGCGTCCAGGGTGACGGCCGCACGTACGGCCACCCGATCGTGCTGCGCCCCGTCTCCTCCGAGGACGCGATGACCGCGGACTGGACGCGCATGCCGTACGAGGTGCTCGCGCAGATCTCCACCCGCATCACCAACGAGGTGCCGGACGTGAACCGCGTCGTCCTCGACTGCACGAGCAAGCCCCCGGGCACCATCGAGTGGGAGTAGTCCCCACCGAGCCGTAGCCGGTCCGGTCGAAGCCGTCGTTCCCCCGGGGAGCGGCGGCTTCGCCGCGTGTATGGCCACTTGGCGCGGCCGCCGGTACCTTGCGCGGCGAGCCGAAGGAGGGGGTCATGCCGGACCAGCCCGCACCCGCACCCGCACCGGGGTCCGCACCGGGGTCCGCGCCGGGATCCGCACCGGGGTCCGCGCCGGGGTCCGCGCCGGGGGCCGCGCCCGCGCCCGTACCGGTGGACCGGCTGCGGTTCGCGCTGCCGCCCGTCCACGCGGACGCGGCCGGGGAGCGCGCGTACCGCAAGGAGCGGCTCGCCGGGGCGCTGCGGCTCTTCGGCCGCCTCGGGTACGAGGACGGGGTCGCCGGGCACATCACCGTGCGGGACCCGGAGTTCGCGGACTGCATCTGGGTGAACCCGTTCGGGCGTGCCCTGTCCGCACTGGGCCCCGACGACCTGCTGCTCGTCGACGGGGACGGGCGCGTGCGCCAGGGTGAGCGCCGGGTCAACGAGCTGGCCTTCGCCGTGCACGCCGCCGTGCACCGGGCCCGCCCCGACGCGGTGGCGGTCGTGCACGCGCACGCCCCGTACGGCAGGGCGCTGGCGGCGCTCGGCGAACTGCTCGCCCCCCTCAGCGAGGAGGCCTGCGCCTTCTACGAGGACCACGCGCTCCTCGACGGGTTCGCCGGGCCCGAGGACAGCGGGCGCATCGCCCGCGCCCTGGGCCCGTACAAGGCGCTGGTCCTGCGGGGCCGCGGACTGCTGACGGTCGGCGACTCCGTGGACGCCGCGGCCTGGTGGTTCATCGCGGCGGAGCGCGCGGCGCAGGTGCAGCTGATCGCGCGCTCCGCCGGGAAGCCGGTGCCCGTCGACCGCCGCGCCGCGCTCGCCGCGCGGGAGCGCTTCGGCACGGATCTCGCCGCCTGGGTCAGCTACCAGCCGCTCTGGCAGGGCGTCCGGCCCTGAAACCACCGGGCCGGGCGGGTGGCGTCAACATCATGAACGGTTAATCACCTGCTCTGACATCGTGCGCAATCCGGAGCACTGCCGCAGTGGTGCACAATTCGCTGGCATTGCACCGTAGTTCAGAGAGGCGGCACGCACGTGGCTGTCCAAGAGATGTCCCGAAGCACCCACGGCGGCGCCTGCACCTGTGACGACTGCCCGCACGGCGCGCAGGAGGGGCACCGGCGCGCCGTCGCCGCGTTCACCGAGAAGCGGGACGAGTTCGCCGCCGGCCAAGGGCTGCCGGCCGCGGTGGCCCGCTCCGCCGGAGCCTCCCGGCAGTGGGTCTCCGACGAGCTGACCCTGTCGGCCCGCACGGTCGCCGACCGCGGCCGGGAGGCCGGCAACTCCTGGCTGTACCTGTTCTCGCGACGGGCCGTGCTCGCCGTGTGGATCGCCGCCGGCGTGCTGCTGCTGGTCCAGGTCGGCACCGCGCTCGGCAACGGCTGGTCCACCGCCCGCACGGCCGGACTGCTCGCGGCGGTGGCCCTGGCCGGGCTGCTCACGGTCGCCGCCCGCGCCCAGTCGCTGCGCGGCGGGCTCCTCGCCCCGCTGGTGGGCGAGGACAACCGGCTGTCCACCTCGAAGGCCGTGCCGAGTGCCTGGGTGGTGCTGACGGCGTTCGCCGCGCTGCTGCCCGCGCTGCGGCTGGCCGCCTCGCCGCCGGGGCCGCAGCGCCAGGCCCTGTACGCGGGGCTGGCGCTCGGGCGGGCGCTGCCGCTGCTGGCGGTGGTCGCGCTGACCTCGGCCGTGGCGGTGCTGGTGCGCCGGGTGGTCACCGTACGGATCATGGGCCAGCGGATGCAGAAGCTGCCGGCGGACCGGCCGCGCGGGGTGGACCTGCTCACGGACGACGCGGGCCGCGGCAGCTTCCCGGACGCGCAGTACGTGCTGGTCTCCACCGTCGTGCTGGCCTTCGCGGCGGTGTCGATGGCCCGGTTCCCGGACCGGCTGCCGCGGCTGCCGTGGGCGCTGGCCGTGCTGGTGGCCCTGTCGGCGGCGGTGTACCTCGCGGCGAAGTACGCGGAGGTGACCCGCCCGCTGATCCTGTCGGTGGTCCGCAGGCGGGAGCCGGGCGACCTCGACGCGGCCATCCGGCCGGGCGACGACATCGAGATCCGGGGGGTGGGCTTCGTGCCGCCGGGGGCGCAGACGCCGGAGATGCTGGCCCGGCTGGTCGTACGGGTCGGGGCGGTGCACGTGCACGTGCCGCTGGTGCCGGTGGCGGGCGGGTTCACCAACCCCTCGGACTCGGCGCTGACGGTGCCGGTCCCGGCGGAAGTGGAACCCGGACGCATCGAGGTTCAGGTGGTGACGGCCGCCGGGGTGGAATCCAACCGCTGCACCATCGACGTGGCCGAGTGAGACGGGGTACACATGGGACGTGACCCGAACTGACGTCCCTTCCGCCGGCGCTTCCGGCGCTTCCGGTCCCGCTGGTCCGTCCGGCCGCTCCGGCCCTTCCGGAGTGCGGGAGCGGGCCGCCCGGTACGCCCTGCTGCCGCTGCGGATCTTCCTCGGCGTGACCTTCGTCTACGCGGGCCTGGACAAGCTGACCGACCCCGCGTTCCTGTCCGCCTCCGGCGCCGGCTCCATCGGCGAGCAGATGCAGGGCGTACGCGACACCTCCGCGATCCCCGCCCTGGTGGACTGGGCGCTGCACTCGCCCGTCGGGTTCGGGGCGGCGCTGGCCGTCGGCGAACTCCTGGTGGGCCTGGGGACCCTGGCGGGCCTGCTGACCCGGATCGCGGCCACCGGCGGAGCGCTGATCTCGCTCAGCCTGTGGCTCACGGTGTCCTGGCAGGTCACCCCGTACTACTACGGCAACGACCTGGTCTACCTGATGGCCTGGATCCCGATGATCCTGGCCGGAGCGCCCTATCTCTCGCTGGACTCGCTGATCAGGTCGCGCGGTACGCGGACCCGGTCGCGCCGGTCCCGCCGGATCGCGTAGGTCACGATCCCCACCAGCGCGGCCAGGCACAGCCCGCCCATGGTCATCGGGATGACCAGGAACCAGGGCAGATCCGCCTCCCCGGTCGCGTCGAGCAGGTACAGCACGCCCGCCGCCACCAGGATCAGGCCGGCCAGCAGCCGTCCGGGCTGGAACTCATGACGCGGCACGGGCCACCTCCACCTGTCCGAAATCTGCGCTCAGGTCCAGCTCGATCGTTCCCCCGGCCTCGGTGCCGGCGGAGGGCTTCAGGGTCGCCTCCTGGGTTTCCCCGCCGCTCTTGACGCGTACGTCCTGGCTGGTCTCCCCGGGCAGGTGGATGTCGCCCAGCTTCACCGACACGTCGGCCCGCGCGGTGACCTCGCGGGGCAGGATCACCTTGAGCCGGCCGGCCTCCAGGGAGGCGCGGACGGACAGCGTGGAACCCTTCGGCACGTCCAGCCGGCTCAGGTCCAGCGTGGCCAGCCCGGTGCCCGCCGTGTAGACCGGTCTGACGTCGGCCACGGCGGCCGGCCGCCATTCCACGGACTTCCAGTCGGTGCCGATCTCGCGCGGCAGGGCCGAGGCGCCGGCCAGCAGCCCGGCCGTGATCACCGCCAGCAGGATCGTGCCGAAGCCGGTGCGGCCCCTGACCGAGCTGACCGCCAGGCCCAGCCCGAACACGGCGAGGGCCGAGGCCAGACCGATCTGCAGCGCGTGCGAGAGGGTGCTGCCCTGCCAGACCGCGGCGGTGGCGCCGCCCCCGGCCAGCAGGGCCAGGACGAACACCCGGCCCCCGATGCCGCCGCGCGGGACCTTCGGGGCCTTGGCCCGGTCGGGGTCCCCGCCCCGGCCGCCCCCGATGTTCCGGGCGGCGTTGGCATCGGCGGAGTCGTCCGGCCCCCACAGGTATCCGGAGGATCCCACCGGGCCGGTGGTGCCGTCCTTGACCAGCGGGTCCCGCCACCAGGACGGGCTGCCGGGCACGGGCGGCGCCTGGGTCTCCGGCGGGGCGGGGGCCGGGCGGTGCGCCGCCTGCGGCTCGGCCTCGGGGACGGCGGTCTTGCGGCGGCGCTGCGACCAGTACCCGGCCCCGCCGAGGGCCAGGATCACCAGGACGGAGAACACGGCCAGCCCGCCGTTGTCCAGCATCGACAGGAACAGCGCGCAGCCGACCAGGGCCGCGAACACCGCGGCCAGGGTGGCGCCCTCGACCCGGCCGGTCAGCAGCTTCTTGGCCTCGCTGTCCTCCTCGCCCTCGACCGGCAGCAGCAGCCAGGCGAAGCCGTAGAAGATGAGGCCGACCCCGCCGGTGACCGCGAGGACGCCGAGCACGATCCGGAAGATCACCGGGTCCAGGTCGAAGTACCGGCCGAGGCCGCCGCACACGCCCGCGAGGACCTTGTCGCGCTTGGCGCGGCGCAGCGGCGGCCGCTCGGCGGCGCGGTCGGCGGGCCGGTCGGCGACCCGGTCTGCGGGCCGGCCGCCGGGCGGCGGCGTCGCGGTGGCACCGGCCGGCGAAGGCGGGGAGTCGGGCTTGGTCATGGCTCCATGGTGACAACCCGCCGCGGCGCGCGGCACCGGGTCCGACCCTGGCGCAACCCTGATATCCCCCCGAGGGAACTGGGGGGCTGCCCTGATGTCCCCTGCGCCGCCCGCGTGTGACCATCAATGGCATGCCCGTCTCCGCCGCCCCCCGTCCCCCGCACACGACAGACACCGAGGAACCGCCGCAGCGCAAGCTCTACCGCAGCGCCGACGGCCGGATGCTCGGCGGTGTCGCGCGCGGCCTCGCCGGGCACCTCGGGCTGCCGGTCGTCTGGGTCCGGCTCGCCTTCCTCGGCCTGTTCCTGTGGGGCGACGGACTGGGCGTGCTGCTCTACGCCGCGTTCTGGGTGTTCGTACCGCTGGGCGTCGGCGGCCGCACCGGCCACCGCTCCTTCTTCGAGACCCTCCCCGACGGCACCCGCCGCCTGCGCAAACCCGACCGGGGCCAGCTCACCGCCCTCATCGCCCTGTGCATCGGCGCCGGCATCTTCATCTCCAAGGTCCAGCTCGGCGGCACCTCGGGCCGGTACGTGTGGCCGACGCTGCTGGTCGGCGCCGGCGTGGTCCTCGTCTGGCGCCAGGCCGACAACGCCCGTCGCGCCCACTGGGGCGCCGCCGCCGGGCGCAACGCGCGCCTGCTCCAGATCGCCCGCGCTTTCGCCGGGGTCGCCCTGGTCGGCGTCGGCCTGACCGTCTTCATCGTCGTGCGCGGCTCGGCGGCGCAGCTCGGCAACGTGCTGACCGCCGCCCTCGCCGTCCTCGTCGGCATAGCCCTGCTCGCCGGACCCTGGCTGATCCGGATGACCCAGGACCTCTCCGAGGAGCGCCTGATGCGCATCCGTGCCCAGGAGCGCGCCGAGGTCGCGGCCCACGTGCACGATTCGGTGCTGCACACCCTGACCCTGATCCAGCGCAACGCGGAGGACGTCGGCGAGGTCCGCCGCCTGGCCCGCGCGCAGGAGCGGGAGCTGCGGAACTGGCTGTACAAACCGGAGGGCACCGGAAAGGACGAGGCCGAGGAGCCCACCACCCTCGCGGAGGCCGTCAAGAAGACGGCCGCCGAGGTGGAGGACCACCACGGGGTCCCGATCGAGGTGGTCGTCGTCGGCGACTGCCCGCTCGACGAGAGGCTCGGCGCACAGGTCCAGGCCGCGCGCGAGGCGATGGTCAACGCCGCCAAGTACGGTGGCGACGGCGGGCCGGTGCAGGTGTACGCCGAGGTGGAGGGGCAGACCGTCTTCGTGTCCGTACGGGACCGGGGGCCGGGCTTCGACATCGACGAGGTACCGGACGACCGCATGGGCGTACGAGAATCGATCATCGGCCGGATGCAGCGCAACGGCGGGACCGCACGGCTGCGGTCCGCGCCCGACGGCGGCACGGAAGTCGAGCTGGAGATGGAGAGGGCGGCGAACGCAGCATGACCGAAGAGACGACCGGCAGCACGACCGGGGCGCCGGTGGGCAGGCACGTCCGGGTGGTGCTCGTCGACGACCACCGGATGTTCCGCACGGGAGTGCAGGCCGAGATCGGCGAGACCGACCGGACCGGGGTCGAGGTCGTCGGCGAGGCGGCCGATGTCGACCAGGCCGTCACCGTCATCACCGCCACCCGGCCCGAGGTGGTCCTGCTCGACGTGCACCTGCCGGGGGGCGGCGGGGTCGAGGTGCTGCGGCGCTGCGCCCCGCTGATGGCGGCCGCCGAGAACCCGGTGCGGTTCCTGGCCCTGTCGGTGTCGGACGCCGCGGAGGACGTCATCGGGGTCATCCGGGGCGGTGCGCGCGGGTACGTCACCAAGACCATCACCGGGACCGACCTGGTGAACTCGGTCTTCCGGGTTCAGGAGGGCGACGCGGTGTTCTCGCCGCGGCTGGCCGGCTTCGTGCTCGACGCCTTCGCCTCCACGGACGCGCCGCCGGTCGACGAGGACCTGGACCGCCTCACCCAGCGCGAGCGCGAGGTGCTGCGGCTGATCGCGCGCGGGTACGCGTACAAGGAGATCGCCAAGCAGCTCTTCATCTCCGTGAAGACCGTGGAATCGCACGTCTCCGCGGTGCTGAGGAAGCTCCAGCTCTCCAACCGGCACGAGCTGACCCGCTGGGCGACGGCCCGCCGCCTGGTGTGACCGACGCCGCAGGGGCCGGGGGCAACCGCGCGGTGTCGCGGCGCCCTCTTGGGTGGCGTGATGAGCTTGACGGGGTTTCCCCTGTTCGCGACGGCGATCGCCCTCACGGCGATCGCCGTTCTCCTGCCGCTGGCCGTGTGGAGCAAGGTGCGCGGCCCCGCCGTCGTACGCGTGTCGACCCGGGCCCTGATGGTGGTGTTCGCCCAGGTCACCGCCGTCGCGCTGGTGTTCATCTCGGTGAACCGCGAGGAGACCTTCTACGCGTCCTGGGGTGACCTGCTGGGCACCGGGAAGTACGTCACGGCCGCCCCCGACCTCGGCGCGGACGGGCTCGGCGGCAAGAAGGCCGCGGAGGTCAAGGCCGAGCCGAAGGTGCTCCAGGACTTCCAGCCGGTGGAGGGCCTCGGCGGCCGGGTCAAGAAGACCGAGCTCAACGGCAAGATCTCCGGGGTCAAGGGCGACGTCATGGTGTGGCTCCCGCCGCAGTACGAGGACCCGGCGTTCAAGAACAAGAAGTTCCCGGTGGTCGAGCTGGTCCCGGGCATACCGGGGACGGGCAAGTCCTGGTTCCAGGGGCTCAAGGCGGCCGAGGTGCTGGAGCCGCTGATGAAGAGCGGCAAGGTGCAGCCGTTCATCCTGGTCTCGCCGCGCGCCATGCTGCTGGGCAACGGCGACACCGGATGCGCGAACATCCCGGGCAAGGTGAACGCGGACAGCTGGTTCAGCGTCGACGTCCGCAAGATGGTCACCGACAACTTCCGTGCCTCAGACGAGGCCCGCACCTGGGGCGTGGCCGGCTACTCGGCGGGCGCGTACTGCGCCGCCAAACTGGCGATCCTGCATCCCGACCGCTACAGCGCGGCCGTCTCCCTCTCCGGCTACAACGACCCGGGCCAGGAGCCCACCTCGCTGGTCGCCCAGGACCCCGAGATGCGGCGCACCCACAACCTGAAGGCCCTGCTCAAGGCCGCGCCCGCGCCGCCGGCGGTCTCGCTGTGGATGTCGGGCGCCGAGCAGGACGGCTACCTGTCCGGCACGGACCTGGGGGCCATCGCGCAGAGCCCGACCACGGTGCACGCGGAGAAGGTCACCGGCGGGCACAACCTCGACTCGTGGTCGAAGCAGCTCCCGACGGCCTTCGGCTGGCTGAGCAAGCAGGTCAAGGCGCCGTAGGGCGGCACGGCCGAGGGCGCCTCAGGCCGGGCGGGAGGCCCCCGCCCACGGCATCGAGTCGAGCGGGGCCACGCGGACCGTCGACCCGGGGCGCGGGGCGTGGATCATCTGGCCGTTGCCGATGTACAGGCCGACGTGGGTGACCCCGGAGTAGAAGAACACCAGGTCGCCGGGGGCCAGCTGGTCGCGCGAGACCCGCTGCCCGGCGTTGATCTGGGTGTACGTGGTCCGGGGGAGGGAGACCCCGGCCGAGCGCCAGGCCGCCTGGGTCAGGCCGGAGCAGTCGAACGAGCCCGGCCCCGTCGCGCCCCACACGTACGGCTTGCCGATCGCCCCGTACGCGAAGGCCACGGCGCGGGCCGCGCGCGAGCCGTCCGCGGGGGCCGCCGGGGCCGTGGCCGGGGTGCCGGCCGGGGCCGCGCCGCCCGACTGGGCCTCGTACGCGGCCCGCTCCTCGGCGGTGAGCTTGGCCAGCAGCCGCTTCGCGGTGTCGAGCTTGCCCTCGACGGTGGCCTTGTACTCGGCGAGTTCGCCCTCGCGGGCGCGCAGGTCGGCGAGGCGGCCGGCGGCCCGGTCCCTGAGCTTGCCGACCTCGTCGAGCCGTCGTCGTACGGACGCCACCTCGGCGGCGCTGCGGTCGCCGGTCCGGGTGAGGAACGAGGCCTGGTCCAGGTACTCCTGGGGGTTGGCGGCCAGCGCCAGCCGCATCGCCGGTCCCAGGCCGCCGGTGCGGTACTGGCCGGCGGCGAGGGAACCGAGCGCCCGGCGGACGGTGTTCAGCCGGTCGGTCTTCCGGGCGGTCTCGTCGCGCAACGCGTCGAGCGCCCGCTGGGCCTCGTCGGCGTGCTCCTTCGCCCCGTTGTACCGCTCGGCGCTCTCCTCGGCCTCCTCGTAGAGCCGGTCCACCTCCGCCTTCACCTGGGAGGGCGTCTGCTGGGGATCGGCCTGCGAGGTGCCTTCGAAGGCGGTGGCGGTGGCAGCGCCCGCGAGGGCGAGCGTCGCCGCGGTCCGCACGGTTCCGCGGGACAGCGGATGGAGCGGGCGCTGCCTGGGCTTTCGGTGACTGGCCACGAGGGCCTCACGTCCTTCCTCGCTCGGGAGCTCGGTGCTTGGAGGAGGACGCTAGACCGGAAGGTAACGGTCGGATGACGAGATGATCGCAAGTGCCCCGACGTGAACTGATGTGGCCGGATGTGGCTGTTGTGGTTCGCTCCCGGGATCAGTGCCAGAGGACGGCGATGAAGATATTGATCACGGTCAGCCCGCCGACCGCGCCGAACAGCGCCTTCTCCACGTGCTCCTCGTCCCGCTTCACGTAGACGAGCGCGAGGATCACGAAGAGGACGGCGAGCTTCACGCCGATCTTGATGTTGTTGACGTGGCCGCCGTCCATCTCGCGGAAGCCGACCAGCAGGACGCCCGTGACGAGCATCGTCAGCGCGCCGTGCAGCATCGCGGGCACGAAGCGGGCGGTGCCGGCGCTCATCGCCTTCATCTGCGTGAGGAAACCGCCCAGCAGGGAGGCGATGCCGATGATGTGCAGGCCCACGAAGACACTGATGAGTACGTCCATGGCGCCGAGCGTACGGGGGCTGTCGGTCGGCCCCGTACGCGGGTCACGAGATCTTCGAAGGGTCCGGCCACGTCCGTACGAGATCTGCGTACAGTGAGGACATGCCTGCCGCCGCCGAGCTGAGCCATCCCCGCGCAGAGGCCCTCGACCTGGCCGAGGTCCTCGCGGCCCTGGGGCACCCCGTCCGCCTCGACATCGTTCGCAAGCTGGCCTCCGGCGAGGCGACGTTCTGCGGCGAAGTGGTACCTGACCTGCCCCGATCCAGCGTCACGCACCACCTCAAGACGCTCCGCGAGGGCGGAGTGATCCGTCAGCGCCCGCAAGGGCGCAAGCTCTACCTCGCGCTGCGCCGCGACGATCTGGAACTGCGCTTCCCCGGTCTCCTGGAACTCGTACTGGCGTGTCGGTCCCGACCTCTAGACTCGGAAAGCGATGAGCAGCCTCTTTGACGACAGTTTCCTGGCGGACCTCACCCCCTCCGACGAGGTCCCCCCGCCGCCCGAGGATCACCCCGCGCCGGAGCAAGGCGCGGACGATCTCTTCGGGGGCCACTTCGACGTGCCCATGAGTGGTGACGCGTACTACCGGGACGGCGCCCCCAAGCCCGTCATCGACCCGGCGACGCTCCTGGAGGGGCTGAACGAACAGCAGGCCGCGGCCGTCGTGCACGCCGGCTCCCCGCTGCTCATCGTGGCCGGCGCCGGCTCCGGCAAGACCCGGGTGCTGACCCACCGCATCGGCCACCTGCTGGCCGCGCGGAACGTCCACCCCGGGCAGATCCTGGCGATCACCTTCACCAACAAGGCCGCCGGCGAGATGAAGGAGCGCGTGGAGGGCCTGGTCGGCCCGCGCGCCAACGCCATGTGGGTGTCCACCTTCCACAGCGCGTGCGTCCGCATCCTGCGCCGTGAGTCGAAGCGCCTCGGTTTCACCTCGTCCTTCTCGATCTACGACGCGGCCGACTCGAAGCGCCTGATGGCGCTCGTCTGCCGCGACCTGGACCTGGACCCGAAGAAGTTCCCGCCCAAGGCCTTCAACGCCAAGGTCTCGAACCTGAAGAACGAGCTGATCGACGAGGACGCCTTCGCCGGGCAGGCCGTCGACGGCTTCGAGAAGACGCTCGCCCAGGCGTACGCGATGTACCAGGGGCGGCTGCGCGAGGCCAACGCGCTCGACTTCGACGACATCATCATGACCACCGTCCACCTGCTCCAGGCGTTCCCGGACGTCGCCGAGCACTACCGGCGGCGCTTCCGGCACGTCCTGGTGGACGAGTACCAGGACACCAACCACGCCCAGTACACGCTGGTGCGCGAGCTCGTCGGCACCGGCTACCCGGACCTGCCTCCGGCCGAGCTCTGCGTGGTGGGTGATGCCGACCAGTCGATCTACGCCTTCCGCGGCGCGACCATCCGCAACATCCTCCGGTTCGAGGAGGACTACAAGGACGCGACGACGATCCTGCTGGAGCAGAACTACCGCTCCACGCAGACGATCCTGTCCGCAGCCAACGCGGTCATCGAGCGCAACGAGAACCGCCGCGCCAAGAACCTGTGGACCCAGGCCGGCACCGGCGCGGTCATCACCGGCTACGTCGCGGACACCGAGCACGACGAGGCGCAGTTCATCGCCGACGAGATCGACCGGCTGACGGACGCCGGGGACGCCAAGGCCGGCGACGTCGCGATCTTCTACCGGACGAACGCGCAGTCGCGCGTGTTCGAGGAGATCTTCATCCGCGTCGGACTCCCGTACAAGGTCGTCGGCGGCGTCCGCTTCTACGAGCGCAAGGAGGTCCGCGACATCCTCGCGTACCTGCGCGTGCTCGCGAACCCCGAGGACAACGTCCCGCTCCGCCGCATCCTCAACGTGCCCAAGCGCGGTATCGGCGAGCGCGCCGAAGCGATGATCGACGCCCTCGCGATGCGCGAGAAGATCACCTTCCCGCAGGCGCTGCGGCGCGTGGACGAGGCGTTCGGCATGGCCGCGCGCTCGACCAACGCGGTGAAGCGGTTCAACGTGCTGATGGAGGAGCTCCGCACGATCGTCGACTCGGGCGCGGGACCGGCGGTGGTGCTGGAGGCGGTGCTGGAGCGTACGGGCTACCTCGCCGAGCTCCAGGCCTCGACCGACCCGCAGGACGAGACGCGCATCGAGAACCTCCAGGAGCTCGCGGCCGTGGCGCTGGAGTTCGAGCAGGCCCGAGGCGAGGACGACGGGACGTCGGCGGCTGCCGCCGCGGGCGGCACGCTCGCGGAGTTCCTGGAGCAGGTCGCGCTCGTCGCCGACTCCGACCAGATCCCCGACGAGGACGAGGACGGCTCGGGGGTCATCACGCTGATGACCCTGCACACCGCCAAGGGCCTCGAATTCCCGGTGGTCTTCCTGACCGGCATGGAGGACGGGGTCTTCCCGCACATGCGGGCCCTGGGCCAGACCAAGGAACTGGAGGAGGAGCGCCGCCTCGCGTACGTCGGCATCACGCGGGCGCGCGAGCGGCTGTACCTGACGCGCTCCAGCATGCGCAGCGCGTGGGGCACTCCCTCGTACAACCCGCCCTCGCGGTTCCTTGAGGAGATCCCGGCCGAGTACCTGCAGTGGAAGCGGACGGGCGCGGCACAGAAGCCCGCGGGCCCGATGCGGAGTTCGGGCTCGGGGTACGGATCCTCCGGCTCGGGCGGCGGCAAGGCCACGTTCGGGACCTCGCCGGAGGCCTTCCTGTCCTCGTCGCGCACGAAGTCGGGCCCGTCCGGGTTCGCGACGCGCCGGGCCGCCGACAAGCCGGTCATCGCGCTGGCGGTCGGGGACCGGGTCACGCACGACCAGTTCGGGCTGGGCACGGTCATGGAGGTCAGGGGCGCCGGCGCGGACGCGCAGGCCACCGTCGACTTCGGGGACGACAAGCCCAAGCGCCTGCTGCTGCGCTACGCGCCGGTGCAGAAGCTCTGACGGGAGCCGCGAGGGGGGAACGGACGAGGGCCCGGGATCGCTTCCCGGGCCCTCGTGCCGTACGTACCGCTCTGGGTCGTGTCTTTCGGCCTAGGTCGGGTCCAGACCGTGGCTGCGCAGCCACGGCAGCGGGTCGATCGCCGCACCGGCGCCGGGCCGGACCTCGAAGTGGAGGTGCGGGCCCGTGGAGTTGCCGGAGTTGCCGGAGTAGGCGATGACGTCGCCCGCCTTGACCTTGCCGGACCGGATCTTGGTGCTGCTGAGGTGGCAGTACCAGGTCTCGGTGCCGTCGGGGGAGGTCACTATGGCCATGTTTCCGTACGCGCTGTTCCACTGCGTGCGCACGGTGCCGTCGGTGGCGGACATGACCGGAGTGCCGTACGAGACCGGGAAGTCGATGCCGGTGTGCACGGACATCCACATGCCGCCCGCCTGGCCGAAGTTGGCGCTGAGGCCGTGCTGTTCGACCGGGATCGCGAACTTGGGGCGGGCCGCTTCCTTCGCCGCCTCCTCCTCCGCCTTCCGCTTCTTCTCGTCTTCCTGGCGCTGGCGCAGGTCGATGCGCTCCTGCGTGCGGCTCGCGCGGTCCGCGAAGTCCCCCGCGTCGGCGCTGAGCGCCGTGAGCTGGGTGTCGAGCTTGTTGTTCGCCGCGACGGGCTTCACCGAGGCCGGGTCGGGCGCGGCCATCGTGGTGGTGTCCCCGGCGGGCTTGTCCGTGCCGGTGAGTCCGCCGACGGAGGCGGCCGCGACACCGGCGACGCCCATCACGCAGGCGGAGGGAACGGCCACGGTCAGCAGGGCGGAACGCTTCGCCGGGCTGCGGCGACGGGAGGTGGCGGCCACCGAGGACGCCGGCTTCGGCTTGGCGCCGGCGCGGCGCGAGGCGCGGGGCGCGGACGCGGTGTCCGGGGTGACCGGCATGGCCTGGGTGGGCAGGTCGTGCACGGGCTCGACCGCGAGGTCGAGCTCAAGGTCGGGGTCGAAGTCCGACGGGGTGCTCTCGGCGCTCTCCGTGTCGATGACTTCGAAGACTGCGGTCTCGCTGTAGACGCCGGGGGCCGGCGCATCGTACGAATAGTCCGACTGCTGCTGGTACTCGTACTGCTGGTGGTCGTACGAGAAGGTCTGGGTCTGCTGCTCGTGCTGCGGGACCGTGTTCCAGGCGGTGGCGTCGTACGCGCCGGTCTCGGTGCCCGTGGTGCCGTAACCCGGCACCGCCCACTGCCCGGTCTGCTCGTAGCCGAGGGTGGTGGCCTGGTAGTCGGGGGCGCCGCCCTGCTGGTTCCAGGCGCTCGCGTCCCACTGCCCGGTTCCGGCGTCCTCGGGGACGCCGCCCTGGGCGGGGATCGTCGACAGGTAGCCGCCGTCCTGCGCGTAACCGGCCTGCGCGGACCAGGCGGTGGTGTCGTATGCGCCGGTCTCGTACGAGGGGTAGGCAGAGGCGTAGTCGTACCCCTGACCCTGCGTTTCATAGGAAACGTACGTCGAGTCACCAGCGAAAGTGGTGTTGGAAAGGCCGTCGTACCCGGAATCGGAGTACAGGCCCGACGAGGGGCGGTCGTTCACCAACTTCTCTTTCGCCTCGGCAGTGGGGGGCCTGGGTGGCCAGGGAACGGGAGGTTCCTTGGGGAGAGCAGTGGCGTGACTGTACCCGGCGGTTACTGGCAACGACAATCTTCCAGGGGTTCCGAGCTTTGCGGAACCGGGCATTCGGCCGTCTTTCGGTCGCGGCAAAGCCGAGCTTTGGCCTTGAGTTCGAAATCCGTTCGAGTTTCGCCGGGTTGGTGTTCACGCGACGGAAGCGGTCTCCCCGAGGCTCGTGAGGGCGGCCGGACCGGGGCCGTCGAGCGCGCGCCGGACCGCTGCCATGACGGCGGGATGCGCCGGCAGGGCGAGGTGTCCGATGCCGGTGACCTGCACGTTCTCCGCGTGGAGGTCCGGGTGCTCGATGCGGGCCGTCTCGGTCGGATCCATCAGCTCGTCGAACTCGCTCCAGAACGCGACGCATCGGGTCCGGCAGCCGGGCGCGGGCGCGCGCAGCTCGGCCATCACCTCGGAGTCCGGGCGCATCTGCCGGACCAGCGGGTGGGCGTCCATGAAGGGGGCGACCCGCGTACCGGAATGCGGAGTGCCGAGCGTGACGAGCGTGCGGACGCGGGCATCGCCACCGAGGCGCTGGACGCAGTACCGCCCGACCAGACCCCCCAGGCTGTGCCCGACCAGGTCCACCCGCTCCTGCCCGGTGCGCTCGCACAGCTCCTCGACGCGCCGGGCGAGGTGGCGGGCGGTGACGCGCAGGTCGAGGGTGAAGGGGGAGTAGTTGTACGTCTCCACGTGCCGCCGGCCGTCCGCGGCGAGGGCGCGGCGCAGCAGGACGAAGACGGACCGGTTGTCGCTGAACCCGTGCAGCAGGAGCACGGGCGGCCGCACGAGGTCCTTCCCGCGTGCCCCGGCGGGCCTCTCGGAGCGGATCCCGGTCGGGTAGAGCAGCAGGTGGCCGCCGAGGACCACCGCCTCCAGCACCCCCGCCCGCAGTGCGGCCCCGGAAACGGGTACGGGTATGGACACCCCCATCGACGGCCCCCCTCAGCCTTCTGGGACGGCGCCTTCGAGGTGCGCCCGTGGACTGCGCCTCTGGACTGCGCCTCTGGACTGCGCCTCTGGAATGCGCCTCTGGGACGGGCCTGTGGACCGCGGCCGGCCGCGTCACCGTGCCGTGCGGCTGTCGGTACGGTGACGCGGCGCCCCCGGTGCGGCTCCCCTGGCGGTGAATCAACGCCGTCCCACGTGTGATTTCCCCCTCGTGGTCCACCGTGAAACGGGGGTGTGCGCGATGCTGTACTTAACGTTCGTTCACTCGGGAGGCAGTGCGATGGGTGTGACCGGTCCGATCCGTGTGGTGGTGGCGAAGCCGGGTCTCGACGGCCACGACCGCGGGGCCAAGGTGATCGCGCGTGCGCTGCGGGACGCGGGCATGGAGGTCATCTACACGGGCCTCCACCAGACCCCCGAGCAGATCGTGGACACCGCCATCCAGGAGGACGCCGACGCGATCGGCCTCTCGATCCTCTCGGGCGCCCACAACACGCTGTTCGCTCGTGTCCTGGAACTCCTCAAGGAGCGCGAGGCCGAGGACATCAAGGTCTTCGGCGGCGGCATCATCCCGGAGGACGACATCGCCCCCCTGAAGGCCAAGGGCGTGGCCGAGATCTTCACCCCGGGCGCCACGACCACCGCGATCGTCGACTGGGTCCGCGCCCACGTCCGCCAGTAGCTCCGCCGACACCACTCGACGGTGGCGCCGGGGGTGTCCGCACGACGGTGCGGGCGCACCCTCCGGGCCACCGTCGAGCCGGTTCCCGTGGACCGGCCCCGCAGGTGCTGACGACGGTCAGGCGGGGGCGAGTTCCGACAGCATCGCGGCGCGCAGGCGCAGGGTGGCGACCAGGCGCTGGAAGGCCTCGGCCCAGTACGCCGCCGCCCCGGAGGAGGCTTCCGCCGGATCGGCGAAACCGGCCCCCCGCGCCACCACGGCCTCCAGCCGCTCCGCCTCCGCCGGATCCAGGCACCGCTCGGCCAGGCCCATCACCCCGCTGAAACTCCACGGGTAGCTGCCCGCCTCCCGCGCCGCGTCCAGTGCGTCCACCACCGCCCGTCCCAGCGTCCCGGCCCACGGGACGAGGCACACCCCGAGCAGCTGGAAGGCCTCCGAAAGGCCGTGGGCCCGTATGAACTCCGCGACCCACCGGGCCCGTTCTCCGTCGGGCAGGACCGACAGCAGCTTCGCCCGCTCCGCGAGCGAAGCCGTGCCGGGGGCCGTCGCGGGCGGCGCCGACGCCGCGCCGAGCAGCGCCTTCGCCCACTGCGGATCACGCTGGCGCACCGCCGCCCGGCACCACGCCGCGTGCAGCTCCTCGCGCCAGCTCTCGCCCCCGGGCACCGGCAGCGCCACGATCCCGGCCGGGCCGAGCCCCCCGAACCGCTCCCGCCAGCAGGACAGCGGCGCCGCCTCCACCAGCTGGCCGAGCCACCAGGCCCGTTCCCCCCGTCCGGCGGGCGGCCGCTCGACCACCCCGTCGCGGAGCATCCCCGCGTCGCACTCGGCCGGCGGAGTCACCCCCCGCGGCCCCACGCACGCCAGTGCCCGCTCCGCCATCCGCCCGGCCAGCGCCGACTCCGGCAGTGCCGAGAGCAACTCGGCCGCCGTCGCCCGGACGTTGCGGCTCCGGTCGCCGAGAGCCGCCTCCAGGAACGGCTCGTCCCCACCCGTCAGCCCCACCCGCAGCGAGTCGAGGAACATCAGCCGGTCCTCGGCCCGTTCGCCGGCCCAGGTCGTCGTCAGCAGCCGTGTCGCGGCCGCCGCCTCGTGCGCCCGTACGGCGCCGAGGAGGGCGACGCGCTCCGCGAACAGTCCCTCCTGCCAAAGTCGTTCCACCCCGGCCCGGTCCTGCGGGCCGGGCAGTTCCCGGGCGCCGCCCGCCCCGCCGCGCAGGGCGAACCGCCAGTCCGGATTCAGCCGGGCCAGCCACAGCCCCCGCGCCCCGGCCAGGGCCAGGGCGGGGGCACGCAGGTCCGTACGGGCACGGGCCGCGTCCAGCAGCGCGGGCACCAGCGCGTGCGGCGCCCGGTACCCGTGCCGGCCGGCGGCGGCCAGCCACTGCGGCAGCAGCTCGGTGAGATCCGGGGCCGCCCCGCGCCGTCCGCCCCCGCTGCCCGCGCCGGTCCGCCCGGCCAGCAGCTGCGCGAGCCGGCGCCGGGCCGCCTCGGGCGGAGCCGGCCGCGGATCCCGCGGCGCGGGATCCGGCCGCGGCCCCGCCTCGGCGGGCCGCAGCCCGGCCCGCCGCCGTACGGTCTGCACCGCGGCCGCGTCGAGCAGCGCCCCCGGATCCGCCTTGCGCCGACCGGTCCCCAGCAGCGCGATCCCGACCAGCTCCTCCCAGTCCGCGTCCCCGCCACCGAGGCCCGCGTTTACGCCCCCGGCCGTCGTTCCCGTCGTGGTCACCGTGCCCCTCCCTCTCGTCGTGCAGTGCTCCGGTCCCGCCCCCTCCGCGGGACCGGAGCCGCTTTCGTGCCCCGTCGGTCGACCCTTCAGCTTGCGTGGTTGTCGTTCACAAAAGCCCCCCGGCTCCATCGTTCGTGCACGTCGGCGCCCCCGCGCCGACGTTTCCTCCCCCACGGGGCGTCCGGCTGCCCAGAGCCGGGCCCCTACGAGGCCCCCGGCCCCGTCACCCCAGGGCGACCGGTTCGGGGCAGCCCGGATGCCACGCCGTCAACGGTGTGAATCCGCGGTGTCCGCATTCGCCGAACACGGTGACCGGGCCGCCGCCCGAGAGCGCGGCCAGCTGCCACAGCCCGGCCCGCGGCCCACTGCCGGCGGCAGCGGGCGCGACCGGCAGCGCGGAGGTGCCCTCCGCGTCCGCCAGTTGCCAGCCCGGTTCCCCCGGTATCGGGATCACCGGGCCCAGCACCACCGGCCACGCGTCGAGCCACGGGTCCTCCCGCAGCGCCGCCCCGTACGCCTCCAGTGCCGCCCCCGTACCGACCCCGGCCGGGACCCGGTCCGGTGCGGCCGCCGCGGACCTCTCCCCGAGATCCGCGCGCAGCCCCGCCGTACCGGGCCGGAAGCGGGCCTCCGCCTCCACCACCAGCCCCACGGGCAGTGCCAGGGCCGGAGGCCGCCCCGGCGGTCCGAAGTCCAGTACCAGGGCCGGGCGCCCGCTCCCCAGCCCCGTCAGCCACGTCCGGCGGGTGGTGAGCCTGCCGTCCGGTGACACCGAGTCGTACTGGGCCAGCACCAGCCAGCGGTCCCGTACGACCTCCCCCTCCGCGGCGGCACCCGGGAGCCCCACCCTGCTCCGGACCGTCGCGGCGAGCGGCTCCGGCAGACCCGCCAGACCGAGCCAACCCCGGTTCAGCAGGTGCAGCAGCGCGCCCTCCTCCAGCATCCGGGCGGGCCATCCGGGACCGCAACTGGGTATCGTCCCCAACTCCCGTACCCGCGCGGCCAGCCCCGGCGCCTGGGCGTCGACCATCCGCGCGGCGGTCTCCTCCCAGGGGCCGTACCCGGCCTGCTGCTGGCCGGCCAGGCCGCCGCGCAGCACGTCCTCCAGCCGCTGCTCCAGCTCGGTGACCCCCGCGCCGATCCGGGCCGCCCTCCGCCCGGCCCGGCGTCTCGCCGCCTCCTCGTCCGCCGGCGGGCCCGGCGCGGCCGCCGGCCGGGCGGCCTTCGCCGCCCGCTCCGCCGACCAGTCGGCCGCCCACTGCGGCACCTCGCCGTCCTCGCCGACCCCCTCCGCCGACCAGAGCAGCAGCAGCCCGAGCGCGTGCTTGCACGGGAACTTCCGGCTGGGACAGGAGCACTTGTACGCCGGGCCCCCCACGTCCACGACGGTCCGGTACGGCGTGCTGCCGCTGCCCCTGCACAACCCCCACACCAAACCGGAAGCGGAACCTCCGATCTGTGACCACGGACCCGCCCCGCCCAGCTTGGCCCCCGCTGTGCGCGACGCGTCGTCAGGAGCCAGAGCCAGTACCTGTTCCGCCGTCCGGCGGACCCCCTGCTCAGTCATGTGTCCCACCGTAGAGACCCCCACTGACAATCGCCCTGACCTGCAACAACCGTGTGGAGGAGGGGCGTTGTCAGTGCCGTGGTGCACGGTTGTTCCAGCGGTCGGGAACGGCTGCCGAGCATTGGAGGGGGACCATGACCATGCCCGAGAACGACAGGGGCGCAGACGCGCTGCGACCGCATGCCGAGGACGCCTTCGCGGAGGAACTGAAAGCCCTCGCGGCCGCCGACGACAGGCCGCGCCCCACTCGCTGGAAGCTCTCCCCGTGGGCCGTCGCGACCTACCTCCTCGGCGGCACGCTCGCCGACGGCGCGGTCATCACGCCCAAGTACGTCGGCCCGCGACGCATCGTCGAGGTCGCCGTCACCACCCTCGCCACCGACCGCGCCCTGCTCCTGCTCGGCGTTCCCGGCACCGCCAAGACCTGGGTGTCCGAACACCTGGCCGCCGCCGTCAGCGGCGATTCCACCCTCCTCGTCCAGGGCACCGCCGGCACCCCCGAGGAGGCCATCCGCTACGGCTGGAACTACGCCCGCCTCCTCGCCCACGGGCCCGGCCGCGAAGCCCTCGTGCCGAGCCCCGTCATGCGCGCCATGGCCGAGGGCCGGGTCGCCCGCGTCGAGGAGCTCACGCGCATCCCGGCCGACGTGCAGGACACCCTCATCACCGTCCTGTCCGAGAAGACGCTCCCGATACCGGAGCTCGGCCAGGAGGTGCAGGCCGTACGCGGCTTCAACCTCATCGCCACCGCCAACGACCGCGACCGCGGGGTCAACGAGCTCTCCAGCGCGCTGCGCCGCCGCTTCAACACCGTCGTGCTGCCGCTGCCCGCCACCGCCGACGCCGAGGTCGACATCGTCGCCCGCCGCGTCGACCAGATGGGCCGCGCCCTCGACCTGCCGGCCGTCCCCGAGGGCCTGGAGGAGATCCGCCGCGTCGTGACGGTCTTCCGCGAGCTGCGCGACGGGATCACCGCCGACGGCCGGACGAAGGTGAAGTCGCCCAGCGGCACGCTGTCCACGGCCGAGGCCATATCGGTGGTCACCGGAGGCCTCGCGCTCGCGGCCCACTTCGGGGACGGCGTGCTGCGCCCGTCCGACGTGGCCGCCGGGATCCTCGGCGCCGTGGTCCGCGATCCGGCGGCCGACCAGGTGGTCTGGCAGGAGTACCTGGAGGCCGTGGTGCGCGAGCGGGACGGCTGGAAGGACTTCTACCGCGCCTGCCGGGAGGTGACGGCATGAGCGGGCCGCCCGCCGCGCGGCGGGGGCCGCTGCTGCTGGGAGTGCGGCACCACGGGCCGGGCTCGGCCCGCGCCGTGCGGGCCGCCCTGGACGCGGCCCGGCCGGCGGCCGTGCTGATCGAGGGCCCGCCGGAGGGCGACGCGCTGCTGCCGCTGGCCGCCGATCCCGGGATGCGGCCGCCCGTCGCCCTGCTCGCGCACGCAGCCGGCGATCCGGGCCGGGCCGCGTTCTGGCCGCTGGCCGCCTTCTCGCCGGAGTGGGTCGCCATCCGCTGGGCCCAGGAGCAGGAGGCGGCCGTCCCGGTCCGCTTCATCGACCTCCCCGCCTCGCACACGCTGGCGGAGCAGTCCTGCACCGGCCCGGACGAGGCGGGCTCCGTACGGCTGGATCCCCTCGCGGTGCTGGCCGAGACCGCCGGGTACGACGACCCCGAGCGCTGGTGGGAGGACGTGGTCGAACACCGCGGCGACGCAGCGGCGGACCCGCTCGGCGCGTTCGCGGCGCTCGGGGAGGCCATGGGAGCCCTGCGCGAGGCGTACGGGGACGGCGGCCAGTCGAGGGACCGGGTGCGCGAGGCGTACATGCGGCAGCGGATGCGGGCCGCCCGCCGGGAGTTCGGCGACGGGTACGCCGTGGTGTGCGGGGCCTGGCACGTGCCGGCGCTGGGCGCGCGGACCACGGCCGCCGCGGACAAGGCGCTGCTGACCGGGCTGCCCAAGGTCAAGGTGGAGACGGCCTGGGTCCCCTGGACCCACCGGCGGCTCGCCCGGGCCGGCGGATACGGGGCGGGCATCACCTCGCCCGGCTGGTACGCGCACCTGTTCGCGGCGCGGGACCGGCCGGTGGAGCGGTGGCTGACGAAGGTCGCCGGGCTGCTCCGGGAGGAGGACCGGCCGGTCTCCCCGGCGCACGTGATCGAGGCGGTACGGCTGGCCGGGACGCTCGCCGCGCTGCGCGGCAGACCGCTGGCCGGGCTGACGGAGACCCTGGAGGCGGTCAGGGCGGTGATGTGCGACGGCTCCGACGTACCGCTCGCCCTGATCGAGGACCGGCTGGTCATCGGCGACGTGCTCGGCGAAGTCCCCGACGGGGCACCCGCGGTCCCGCTGCAACGCGACCTGACCCGGCAGCAGCGCTCGCTGCGGCTGAGGGCCGAGGCCCGGGAGCGCGAGCTGGAGCTCGACCTGCGCAAGGACACGGACGCGGCGAAGTCGCTGCTGCTCCACCGGCTGCGGCTGCTCGGCATCGGCTGGGGCACCCCGGCCGCCTCGCGGGGGAGTACGGGGACCTTCCGCGAGACGTGGCGGCTGCGGTGGGAGCCGGAGCTGTCGGTGCGCGTCGCCGAGGCCGGGATCTGGGGCACGACGGTCGTGGCGGCCGCCACGGCGAAGGCCGAGGCGGACGCGGCGGGGGCGCGGGAGCTCGGCGAGGTGACGGCGCTGGCCGAGCGGTGCCTGCTGGCCGGGCTGTCCGATGCCCTGCCCGCCGTACTGCGGGCCCTCGCGGACCGGGCGGCCTTGGACACCGACGTGGCCCGGCTGGCCAGGGCCCTGCCGGCGCTGGCCCGTTCGCTGCGGTACGGGGACGTACGGGGGACGGACGCGTCGGCGCTGGCCACGGTCGCGGGCGGGCTCGCGGAGCGGATCTGCGTGGCGCTGCCGCCGGCGTGCGCGGCGGGTCTGGACGCCGAGGCGGCGGCGGAGCTGCGGGGGCACGTGGACGCCGTGCACGGCGCGATCGGACTCCTGGACGAGGAGGGGCTGCGGGAGCGCTGGTCGGCGGTGTTGCGGGCGCTGGCGGGCCGGGACGGGGTGCCGGGGCTCATCCGCGGCCGGGCGGCCCGGCTGCTGCTGGACGAGGGACGGCTGTCGGCGCAGGAGACGGCGCGGCTGATGGGCCTGGCCCTGTCCCCGGCGGCGGCGGCGCCCGACGCGGCGGGCTGGATCGAGGGCTTCGCGCAGGACGGCACGCTGCTGATCCACGACGAGCGGCTGCTGGGGCTGATCGACAGCTGGCTGGCCGGGGTCCCGGAGAGTGCCTTCACGGACGTGCTCCCGCTGCTGCGGCGGACGTTCGGGGCGTACGAGCCGGGCGTCAGGCGGAGCCTGGGCGAGCTGGTCCGCCGGGGCCGTTCGCGCGGGGCGGCCCCGGGCGGTGCCCCCGCGGGCTTCGCCCCCGCCCTGGACCCGTCCCGCGCGGACGCGGTCCTCCCGGTCCTCGGCCTCCTCCTCGCCGGCCCGCCGGCATGACCGCGGCCGGGGGCCGGACCGGCCGGCAAGGGACAGGACGAGCAGGGGAAGGGGACGCGGAGATGACCGGTACGAACGACTCGGCGGCGGGTGACGCCCGCGCGCAGGAGCGGCTGCGGAGGTGGCGGATGGTGCTCGGCGGGGAGGAGGACGGGACCGGGTGCGCCCTGGCCGGGCGGGACGCCGGGATGGACGCTGCTCTCTCGGCGCTCTACGGGAGGAACCAGAAGGACGGAAGGGGCGCAAGAGACGGAAGGGGTGGCGATCGGAGTGCGGGGCTCGGCGGCTCCGCACCGCACGTGGCGCGCTGGCTCGGGGACATCCGCACGTACTTCCCCGGCTCCGTCGTCCAGATCATGCAGCGGGACGCCATCGAGCGGCTCGGCCTCGCCTCCCTCCTCCTGGAGCCCGAGATGCTGGAGGCCGTCGAGCCCGACGTCCACCTCGTCGGCACCCTCCTGTCCCTCCACAAGGCCATGCCCGAGACCACCCGTGAAACGGCCCGGGCCGTCGTCCGCAAAGTGGTCGAGCGGTTGGAGGCGCGGCTCGCGTCCCGCACCCGGGCCACCCTCACCGGCGCCCTCGACCGCTCCGCCCGCACCAGCCGCCCCCGCCACGCGGACATCGACTGGAACCGGACCATCCGGGCGAATCTGAAGAACTACCTGCCGGAGTACCGCACCGTCGTTCCCGAGCGGCTCGTCGGATACGGACGCACCGCCCGGGCGGTGAAGAAAGAGGTGGTCCTCTGCGTAGACCAGTCCGGCTCGATGGCGGCCTCCGTCGTCCACGCCTCCGTCTTCGGCGCGGTACTCGCCTCGATGCGCACGATCGCGACCCGGCTCGTCGTCTTCGACACCGCCGTCGTGGACCTGACGGATCAGCTGGAAGATCCCGTCGACGTCCTCTTCGGCACGCAGCTCGGCGGCGGCACCGACATCAACCGTGCCCTGGCCTACTGCCAGTCCAGGATCACCCGTCCCGCCGACACCGTCGTCGTCCTCATCAGTGATCTCCACGAGGGCGGCATACGCGAGGGGATGCTGGGCCGCGTCGCGGCGATGAAGGCGTCCGGCACCACGTTCGTGGCCCTGCTCGCTCTGTCCGACGAAGGGGCTCCCGCCTACGACCGCGAGCACGCCGCAGCCCTTGCGGCGCTTGGGGTCCCGGCCTTCGCGTGCACCCCCGACCTGTTCCCGGAGGTGATGGCCGCGGCCCTGGAGAAGCGCCCCCTGCCCCTCCCCTGACCGTCCCCCGGCCGACCTGCGGATCCCCTCCCGCCGGGTCCCGCGCACCGCCCCGCCCCGCGGTCGCGATCCCTCCCGCGGCGGGGCCGCGATCGCCCTGTGCCGCCCGCTGCCGCACCTGGCGGATCGCACGAACATCCAGCTCAACCGTGAGGGGATCTGTGACAGGTATCACCGCTCAGGTGTGATCTGCGATTTAGGGACCCACGTCCCACGGGGATAACCTGCGGGACGGACATGCCGCGTCCACGGTCACCGTGTGCGCCTCCCTAGTGACAGCGCCGTCACGTTGCCCTCCGCGGCACGCCCACGCAGACAACCGCGAATCACTGCGAATCTTTGAAGACAAGGGACGGACGCGCGTGGACCTGTTCGAGTACCAGGCGAGGGACCTCTTCGCCAAGCACGGTGTACCGGTGCTGGCCGGTGAAGTCATCGACACGCCTGAGGCGGCTCGCGAGGCCACCGAGCGGCTGGGCGGCAAGTCGGTCGTCAAGGCGCAGGTGAAGGTCGGCGGCCGCGGCAAGGCCGGTGGCGTCAAGCTCGCCGCCACCCCGGACGAGGCCGTCGCCCGCGCGACGGACATCCTGGGCATGGACATCAAGGGCCACACGGTCCACAAGGTGATGATCGCCGAGACCGCTCCCGAGATCCTTGAGGAGTACTACGTCTCGTACCTGCTGGACCGTACCAACCGCACCTTCCTGGCCATGGCCTCGGTCGCGGGCGGCATGGACATCGAGCAGGTCGCCGAGGAGACCCCGGAGAAGCTCGCCAAGGTCCCGGTGAACGCCAACGAGGGCGTGACCATCGAGAAGGCCCGCGAGATCGTCGCCCTGGCGCAGTTCCCGGCCGAGGTCGCCGAGAAGGTCGCCGAGGTCCTCGTGACCCTGTGGGACACCTTCATCGCCGAGGACGCGCTCCTCGTCGAGGTCAACCCGCTCGCGAAGGTCGCCTCCGGCGACGTCATCGCGCTCGACGGCAAGGTCTCGCTCGACGAGAACGCCGAGTTCCGCCAGCCGGGTCACGAGGAGTTCGTCGACCACGCTGCCGCGAACCCGCTTGAGGCCGCCGCCAAGGCGAAGAACCTCAACTACGTGAAGCTCGACGGCGAGGTCGGCATCATCGGCAACGGCGCGGGTCTCGTCATGAGCACCCTCGACGTCGTCGCGTACGCCGGTGAGAACCACGGTGGCGTCAAGCCCGCCAACTTCCTGGACATCGGCGGTGGCGCCTCCGCCGCCGTCATGGCCAACGGTCTTGAGATCATCCTCGGCGACCCGGACGTCAAGTCCGTCTTCGTCAACGTCTTCGGTGGCATCACCGCCTGCGACGAGGTCGCCAACGGCATCGTCCAGGCGCTGGCCCTGCTGGAGGAGAAGGGCGAGGCGGTCACCAAGCCGCTCGTCGTCCGCCTCGACGGCAACAACGCCGAGCTGGGTCGCAAGATCCTCTCGGACGCCAACCACCCGCTGGTCCAGCGCGTGGACACCATGGACGGCGCGGCCGACAAGGCCGCCGAGCTCGCGGCTGCGAAGTAAGGGCAGAGGTCAAAGACTCACATGGCTATCTTCCTCAACAAGGACAGCAAGGTCATCGTCCAGGGCATGACCGGTGCCACGGGCATGAAGCACACCAAGCTGATGCTGGCTGACGGCACCAACATCGTCGGCGGCGTGAACCCGCGCAAGGCCGGCACCACCGTCGACTTCGACGGCACCGAGGTCCCGGTCTTCGGCTCCGTCGCCGAGGCGATGAAGGAGACGGGCGCCAACGTCTCCGTCCTCTTCGTCCCGCCGGCCTTCGCCAAGGCCGCCGTGGTCGAGGCGATCGACGCCGAGATCCCGCTGGCCGTCGTCATCACCGAGGGCATCGCGGTGCACGACTCCGCCGCCTTCTGGGCGTACGCGACCGCCAAGGGCAACAAGACCCGCATCATCGGCCCGAACTGCCCGGGTCTGATCACCCCCGGCCAGTCCAACGCCGGCATCATCCCGGGCGACATCACCAAGCCCGGCAAGATCGGTCTCGTGTCCAAGTCCGGCACGCTGACCTACCAGATGATGTACGAGCTCCGTGACATCGGCTTCACCTCCGCCGTCGGCATCGGTGGCGACCCGGTCATCGGCACCACGCACATCGACGCCCTGGAGGCCTTCGAGGCCGACCCGGAGACCGAGCTGATCGTCATGATCGGCGAGATCGGCGGCGACGCCGAGGAGCGTGCGGCGGACTTCATCGCGAAGAACGTCACCAAGCCGGTCGTCGGCTACGTCGCGGGCTTCACCGCCCCCGAGGGCAAGACCATGGGCCACGCCGGCGCCATCGTCTCCGGCTCCTCCGGTACCGCGCAGGCCAAGAAGGAGGCCCTTGAGGCCGCCGGCGTCAAGGTCGGCAAGACGCCGACCGAGACGGCCAAGCTGGCGCGCGAGATCCTGAACGCCGCGAAGTAACGCTTGCCGCTGCCGTACGTGTGATTGCGTACGGCCGTACGGGCGTGGCCCGCATCCCCGAGTGGGGTGCGGGCCACGCCCGTTTTCCATGGGCTATTCGAGGCTGGGCGCGATCCGCTCGGGCCGGTGGGCGGGGTGCGCGCGGAGCTTTTCGCGCAGCTGCCGGGTCTCGTCGGTGAGCCGCTGGGGGCCGGCGAGCGGGGGGACCCCGGAGACGCTCGCGCCGGGCGCGATGGGGGGCTCGTACTGGCGGGGCGCGGTGGCGGTGGTGTACGCGGTCGCGACGGCGATCACGGCCGTCAGACCGAGGAACGCGCGGGTCCAGCGCGTGGCGCGGTACTCCGCGGCCATCCGTACGGTGGCCGCGGGGCGGGGCTCCAGCGGAACGGCCGGAACGACCGCCCCGAGCCGCTCGCGCAGCACCGCAGACCGCCTCTCGGGAGGCGCGGCGGCCAGCTCCGGGATGCGGTCGGCGAGGGCGGCGTGCGCGTGCAGGAGGCGGTTGCCGGTGGTGGGGGTGGTGGCCTCGGTCTCGGCGGCGGTGTCGGGGAGGTCGAGGCCGACGCCGTCGTAGAGCAGGACGGTACGGCGGTGGGCCGGCGGGAGCGCCAGCATCGCGTCCATCAGGATCCGGTCGGCGGGGGCGGCCGGGGCCTTGTCGGGGTGCTTGTGGGCGCGCCGGAAACCGTGCCAGGGGGAGAGGGCGTACTCGTACGCGGCCGCGCGCACCCACCCGACGGGGTCGGGATCCGAGGCCACCTCGGGCCACCGCGCCCAGGCCAGCTGGAAGGCCCGCTCGACGGCCTCGTGCGCGAGCCCGCGGCGGCCGGTGAGCAGGTACGCCTGCCGCGCCAGCGCCGGGGCGGCGTACTGGTAGAGCGCATCGAACGCGGCCCCGGGGCCGGTTGCCCGGTGCGCCTTCGGACCGGCGGTCGCTTCCGTGTCCGGGGCGGGCCCGGGCTCCTCGGGGGCGGCGCCCCCGGCGGCGGCGTCCTCGGGCTCCTGCGGGCCGGCGGCCGCGTCCCCGTGCGGGCCGGCGGCCGCGGCCGCGGCGGGGGGTCCGCCGGGCCCGTTCGTGGTGGCTCCGGCGGGGGTGGGAGTCGCTGCGCAGCTGCCGCGCCCGGGCGTGCCGATGGCCCGGGCGGTGGCTTTGACGGTGAACCGCGCCTCGTGGCGGGGCGTGGCGGTGGGTGGCTTGGCCGCCCGCTTGGCCGCGACCGGCGGCCGGGTCCGCGCCCCGTGCCCGCTCATCCCGAAGGGCCGCATGACCCCCGGCACGCGCACCGCGAGGGCGTCGGCCGCTTCGGCGGTCGCCTCCTCCGGCGAAGGGGGCACGGAGTCCCGGGCCTCAGCAGCCTCAGCAGCCTCCGAGACCTCGGGGACCTCGGTCACCTCGGTGACCTCGGAAACCTTCCGGAGCTCAGAGGCCGCAAGGGCCTCAGAGACCTCAGGAGCCTCAGTAGCCGCAGGAGCCGCCGCCGACGCCAGGGAGCTCAGGAACGCGGCGTACGCCTCGCGTTTGCGGCCCCGGGGGCTGGTGCGGGCCGATTCCCAGGAGCGGACCGTGTTGGCCCGTACGCCCACCGCCGTCGCGACGGCCTCGTACGACAGGCCGGCCGCCTCGCGCAGTCTGCGGCGTTCCTTGGGCGAGGGGAGCCTCGGCTCCTCGACGCTCTCTGTCATGCCACACTCCCCGTGACCTGCCGACAGCCCTGGGCGGAAAAGTACATAAAACGTATATTGAGCGACACCACGGACATTCGCCTGTTACCCGCCCATAGCGCGTGTCGTTGGCACCATGGCGTGGTGACCCAAGTGACCGAACGCGAGACCCCGTTGCAAGCGGCCCCCCGGGCCGCCGCCGGGCGGCGCCGTTCGCCGGCCGCCGCCGCCTGCGTGCTGGGCGGGGCCGTCGCCGCCGGGCTGGGACTCGGCTTCCTCGCCGTGCTCGTCATCGTGCTCTGGATCAGCTCCCCCTACCCCGACAGCGGCCCCGGCGGCGCCCTGCACCTGGCCGCCGGGCTCTGGCTGCTCGCCCACGGCACGGAGCTCGTCCGGTACGAGACCCTCTCCGGGGTGCCGGCTCCCGTGGGCGTGACCCCGCTGCTGCTCGTCGCGCTGCCCGCCCTGCTCATGCGCCGCGCGGCGCGGCTCGGCAGCGCCTCCGGCGACGGCGGGGACGCGGACGAGGTACTGCCCGCCTCCGCCATCTTCTCCGCCGTGACCTGCGGGTATCTCTCCGTCGGGTCCCTGGCGACCGTGTACGCGGCCGCCGGCCCGATGCCCGCCGACCCGCTCAGCGCCGCCTGGCACGTCCCGCTCGTCGCCGTACTCGCCGCCGCGGGCGGCGTCTGGTCGGCCAAGGGGCGTCCGGTCGGCCCGCTGCCGCACTGGGTTCCGGGGACCGTACGCCGGGCCGCCGCCCGACCGCGCTACGGCGTCGCGCTGCGGGCCGGAGCCGCCGGGGCGCTCGTCCTGCTGGGCGGGGGCGCGCTGATCGTCGGGGCCTCGCTCGCCTGGCACGCCGCCGAGGTCCAGGCTTCCTTCCTGGCGCTGACCGGGGTCTGGTCCGGCCGCTTCGCGGTCCTGCTCCTCGCGCTCGCACTGCTCCCGAACGCGGTGGTCTGGGGCGCCGCCTACGCCCTCGGTCCCGGCTTCGCCCTGGGCGCCGGAGCCACCGCGACCCCGCTCGGCTTCGCCGGCTCGCCCGCCCTGCCGAGGTTCCCGCTGCTGGCGGCGCTGCCGCCGGAGGGGCCCGGGACCCTGCTGACCTGTGCGACGGCCGGGGTGCCGGTGCTGGCCGGGCTGGCGGTCGGGTGGTTCGCCGTACGCCGGGCGCGTGAAGTCTCGTACAGGGAGACCGCCCTGACGGCGGCTCTGGGCGCCCTGGTGTGCGGGCTGCTGCTGGCCGGGCTCGCGGCCGCCGCCTCGGGGCCGCTCGGCTCGCGGGAACTGGCCGGCTTCGGCCCGGTGTGGTGGGCGACCGGCGCGGCGGCCCTCGCCTGGACCCTGCTCCCGGCGGTGCCGGTCGCGGTGGCGGTGCACTCCTGGCGGACCCGGCCCGCCCGGCAGGCGCACGGCCCCGCCGGGGACTGCGAAGACGAGTGGCACGACAGCGGTGTACGGGAACTGCGCTGGGAGGCCCTGCGCCGGGCGGCCGGCACCCTGGTCCCGGACCTGAGCCCCCAGGACCCGCGGCAGGACCCGCCCCGGGACCCACGGCCGGCAGCCGAACCGGCGCCCGCCGCCGCGCCCAGACCGCCCCGCCGGCTCACCGTCGTGACGGGCCTTCACCTGGACCTGACGCCGATTCCGATCCCGGCGGAGCCGGCCGGCGCGCCGCCCCGGCCCCTCGTGCCGCCCGTGGCCGGCGCCCGCGTGCTGCCCCGCCGCAAGCCCCCGGCCTGACGCCGCGGGCCTGACGCCGCGGGCCCGAAGGTCCGCGGCCGCGGGCTGCGGCGACGACTACTGCTGCACCTTCAGGATCTTGCCCAGCATGTTGTCCGGCAGCAGGTTGTTGCACTGCATCTCCGCCGACTTGGTCAGGGCGTCCTCGCGGCAGACGTAGAAGTCCTTGTACGCCAGCTGCAGGCCGTACGAGCTCAGCGCCAGCAGGATCGCCAGCGAGGCCGTGACCAGCCCGCCGATCGCCGCGGTCCGCTGCGGGCGCGCCGCCGGACCGAGGGCCGCCAGACCCCCCTGGGGGGCCGGGCCCGCCGCGCCGTCCACGGCGGAGGCGCCCGCCACCGGCTTCCCGCGCAGCCCGCTGATCCCCCAGTACAGGGCGAGGGCGCCGAGCAGCAGCCCCATCGACGGGATCCCGAAGATCCCGAAGAAGAAGCCCCACATGCCGGACAGCAGCGCGTACCGGGCGCGCCGCTGGACCGGGTCCGTCGGGTCCCAGCGCGCCGGCCCGCCGGGACCGGATCCGGGGTCCTCGTCCGGGCGGCCGCCGCCGTCGCCGTTGCTGCGCGGCTGCCACGGCTGGTCGGGCCGGCCTTCCGGGGGAGCCGCGAAGGGGTTGTCGTCGGTGGAGGAGTCGGGCTGGCGGCGATCCGGCATCGAGTGCGTTACTTCCCCTGTGTCGTGGACGTCCGTGGACGTCGCGGGCCTCGCGAGCGGCGTGCGTCGAAGGGCTGTTGACGTGCGGCACGGTGCTGCGCACCGCGCCGTATGCGGCTTGTATGCCAGACGCTACCCCTCGCCCGTCCCCCCGTCCCTCGGGGGCCGTGCGGTGTGCCGGTATCGTTGCAGGCGGTCGGCGGCTTCGTAGGGTCACCCGTATTCAGGGGGGTCCGGCATTCGTCTGATCACACAAGTTGTTCCCCGTAGAAAGGGCCTCCCATGGCCGCCTCCCGCCTGGTCGTGCTGGTCTCCGGTTCCGGCACCAACCTCCAGGCCCTGCTCGACGCCATCGACGCCCATCCCGGCGGAGCGGAGGGCTTCGGTGCCGAAGTCGTCGCCGTGGGGGCCGACCGCGAGGGCATCGCCGGCCTGGAGCGGGCCGAGAAGGCCGGGATCCCCACCTTCGTGTGCCCCGTCAAGGCGTACGCGACCCGCGAGGAGTGGGACGCCGCCCTCACCGAGGCGACCGCCGCCCACGAGCCGGACCTCGTCGTGTCCGCCGGGTTCATGAAGATCGTCGGGGCCTCGTTCATCGGCCGCTTCGGCGGCCGCTTCGTCAACACGCACCCCGCCCTCCTCCCCGCCTTCCCGGGCGCCCACGGAGTACGGGACGCGCTCGCCTACGGCGCGAAGGTGGCCGGCTGCACGGTCCACTTCGTGGACGCCGGCGTGGACACCGGTCCGATCATCGCCCAGGGTGTGGTGGAGGTCCGGGACGGGGACGACGAAGCCGCTCTGCACGAGCGCATCAAGGAAGTCGAGCGCCAGCTGCTCGTCGACGTCGTGGGGCGCCTGGCCCGGCACGGCTACCGCATTGAGGGACGAAAGGTAACAATCCAGTGACCGCCGTAGAGAGCAGCACCACCTCGTCGAGCTCGTCGAAGCGACCGATCCGGCGCGCGCTCGTCAGTGTCTACGACAAGACGGGACTGGAGGAGCTGGCCCGCGGCCTGCACGAGGCGGGCGTCGCTCTCGTCTCGACCGGCTCCACCGCCTCCAAGATCGCCGCGGCCGGCGTGCCGGTCACCAAGGTCGAGGAGCTCACCGGCTTCCCCGAGTGCCTGGACGGCCGGGTCAAGACCCTGCACCCGCGCGTGCACGCCGGCATCCTCGCCGACCTGCGCCTGGAGGACCACCGGAGCCAGCTCACCGAGCTCGGCATCGAGCCGTTCGACCTGGTGATCGTCAACCTCTACCCGTTCCGGGAGACCGTCGCCTCAGGCGCCACTCCCGACGAGTGCGTCGAGCAGATCGACATCGGCGGCCCGTCCATGGTCCGCGCCGCCGCCAAGAACCACCCCTCGGTCGCCGTCGTCACCAGCCCCGCCCGCTACGCCGACGTCCTCGCCGCGGCCCAGGGCGGCGGCTTCGACCTCACCGCCCGCAAGCGGCTGGCCGCCGAGGCCTTCCAGCACACCGCCGCGTACGACGTCGCCGTGGCCTCCTGGTTCACGAACGCGTACGCCCCGGAGCCGGAGGCCGTGCTCCCCGAGTTCCTGGCCGGCGCGTGGGACCGCAAGTCCACCCTCCGCTACGGCGAGAACCCGCACCAGGCCGCCGCCCTCTACACGGACGGCCGGCCGGGCGGGCTCGCCAACGCCGAGCAGCTGCACGGCAAGGAGATGTCCTTCAACAACTACGTGGACACCGAGGCCGCCCGCCGCGCCGCGTACGACCACGACGAGCCCTGCGTCGCGATCATCAAGCACGCCAACCCGTGCGGCATCGCCGTCGACGCGGACGTCGCCGCCGCGCACCGCAAGGCGCACGCCTGCGACCCGCTGTCGGCCTTCGGCGGCGTCATCGCCGTCAACCGCCCGGTGAGCGTCGAGCTCGCCGAGCAGGTCGCGGAGATCTTCACCGAGGTCATCGCCGCGCCCTCGTACGAGGACGGCGCGGTCGAGATCCTGGCCAAGAAGAAGAACATCCGCGTCCTCAAGGTCGACGGCACCCCGCACCAGCCGGGCGACCTGAAGCCGATTTCGGGCGGCGCGCTGCTCCAGCAGAGCGACCTCTTCCAGGCCGAGGGCGACGACCCGGCGAACTGGACCCTCGCCACCGGCGACGCCCTCGCCCCGGCCGAGCTCGCCGAGCTCGCCTTCGCGTGGAAGGCCTGCCGGGCCGTCAAGTCCAACGCGATCCTGCTCGCGAAGGACGGCGCCTCGGTCGGCGTCGGCATGGGCCAGGTCAACCGCGTCGACTCGGCGAAGCTGGCCGTCGAGCGGGCGGGCGCCGAGCGCGCGCAGGGCTCGTACGCCGCCTCCGACGCCTTCTTCCCGTTCCCGGACGGGCTGGAGATCCTGACCGCGGCCGGCATCAAGGCCGTGGTCCAGCCGGGCGGTTCGGTCCGTGACGAGCAGGTCGTCGAGGCCGCGAAGGCGGCCGGCGTGACCATGTACTTCACCGGGACCCGGCACTTCTTCCACTGAGCCGGAACCCGAACGCGGCGAAGGCCGCCACCCCCGCGGGTGGCGGCCTTCGCCGTGCGTACGCCGTCGTCGCGCCGGGCCGGGCCGGCGGACCCCCCCTAGTACTGGGGGCGGCGGAAGTACGCGCCGGCGGCCGAGTTGGCCAGGCCGACGAGGACCCACAGGGCCAGACCGAACTGGATCAGGGCCAGGATCAGCGAGAACACGACGGCCCCCGCCGCCGTGTCGCTGCCGAGCGCCACGAAGTTGATGATCAGGCTGGCCCCGGAGAAGAGGGTCATCAGCGAGCCGTAGACGACACCGGAGACCCGGACCCCGCCGCGGCCCTTGCTCAGCTTGGCGGCGGTCAGGATCGGCCACAGGGCGAGGGCCAGGGCGAAGATTCCGGCGCCGACGATCACCCCGCCCGCGAGCGCACCCGCGTCGCTCGCCGAGGAGCTGTAGTCCGAGGAGCCGGAGGAGAACGCCGAGGCGAACAGCGCGCCGCCGAGGAGGACGACGATCCCGCCCAGGACCTGGAGGCCGCCGACGATGAACAGGATGACGCGGGCGGCCTTGACCCCGCCGGGCATGGGCATCTGGGCGCCCGCGTAACCGCCGGGGCCCGCCGGGTACCCCTGGTTCGGGTAGCCGTAGCCGGGCTGGGCCTGCTGCTGCGGATAGGCGTAGCCGCCTTGCGGCGGGACGCCCTGCGGGGCCTGCTGCGGGTAGCCGTAGCCGGGCTGGCCCTGGGGGGCCGGCGGCTGCTGCTGCCCGTACGGGTTGTTCGGGTCGCCGAAGCTCATCTTGGGGTGTTCCTCCGTGGAAGTGCGGGGACGCACGGCACGCACGGAGGAATCACTGCGTTTGCGGTCCGCCCCCCGGCACTGCCCGCGGCACTCATTGCCGTCATCGTGGTCCGATCGGGCCGGAGTTGTCCAGCCGCGGCGCAACCGGCCGGTCACTTGTTGTGCAAGTGCAATGAACGGGTCAAGCCCGTGACGAAGCGCTCGGCGGAGCGCGGGCGGAGCGCCGCCCGAGACCCCACGGGCCCCGCGACTGGAAGCGAAGCCGCTGCATCCGGGAGGATGGGTCCATGACCGCCCAGATTCTCGATGGCAAGGCCACCGCCGCCGCGATCAAGTCCGAACTGACCGCCCGCGTGGCGGCGCTCAAGGCCCGGGGCATCACCCCCGGCCTCGGCACCCTGCTGGTCGGCGACGACCCGGGAAGCCGTTGGTACGTCAACGGCAAGCACAAGGACTGCGCCGAGGTAGGCATCGCGTCCATCCAGCGCGAACTGCCCGCGACGGCCTCCCAGGAGGACATCGAGGCGGTCGTACGGGAGCTCAACGAGAACCCGGAGTGCACCGGCTACATCGTCCAACTCCCACTCCCCAAGGGCATCGACGCCAACCGGGTCCTGGAGCTGATGGACCCGGCCAAGGACGCAGACGGCCTGCACCCGATGTCGCTCGGGCGGCTGGTGCTGAACGAGCCGGGCCCGCTGCCCTGCACCCCGTACGGGATCGTCCGGCTGCTGCGCCACCACGGCATCGAGATCAACGGGGCGCACGTGGTGCTCCTCGGCCGTGGCATCACCGTCGGGCGCTCCATGGGCCTGCTGCTGACCCGCAAGTCGGAGAACGCGACCGTCACCCTGTGCCACACCGGTACCCGCGACCTGGCGGCCCAGCTGCGCCAGGCGGACATCGTCGTCGCGGCCGCCGGAGTCCCGCACCTGGTCAAGCCGGAGGACGTGAAGCCGGGCGCGGCCGTGCTGGACGTGGGCGTCAGCCGGGACGAGAACGGCAAGATCGTCGGTGACGTGCACCCGGGCGTCGCCGAGGTGGCCGGCTGGATCTCCCCGAACCCGGGCGGTGTCGGCCCGATGACGCGGGCGCAGCTGCTCGTGAACGTCGTCGAGGCGGCGGAACGGACGTCGACCAGTGCGGGCTGAGCACGAAGCGGAAGCGACCGGCGCGGAGCCCGGCCCCGGCCCCGGTCCAGGCCCGGGTCCCGGCTCCGGTCCAGGCCCGGGTCCAGGCCCGGGTCCCGGCCCCGGTTCCGGTCCCGAAGCCGGCGTGCCTGACGCCGCCCCCGACGCCGTCGCCCCCGACGCGGTCGCCCCCGACGGTGCGAGGTCACGCCGCTTCCCCTCCATCACCAAGGACACCGCCCGTCCCGAGGGTCACGGTCGGGCCGCGCCCGGCGACGCCCTCGCGGCCCGCCAGTGGCCGATGCTCAGCGTGCTCTCGGCCACCGCGGTCGGATTGCTGGTGACCGCACTGGGCCACCCCCGCATCGGCGTCCTGGTGATCGGCGTGGCCCTGATCGCGGCCTCCGTGCTGCGGCGCGTACTGCCGCAGGTGGGGATGCTCGCGGTGCGCTCCCGCTTCACGGACATGGTCACGTACGGGCTGCTGGGCGTGGCGATCACGCTGCTCGCGCTGGTGATGGAGCCCAAGCCGGTGCTGGACATCCCGTTCCTGGAGAGCGCGGTCCGCTTCACCGTCCGCTGAGGCCGTCGGCCGGGGCCGTCCGCCGGGCAGCTGACGTACTCGTCCCCACTCGTACACCCGTCCGGCGGTGTCCGGCGGTCGAAAAGCGGGGGGAATTCCCCCTCCGCGCCTTCGAACCCCCGGTCCGTGTGCCATGCACCACACGGACCGGGGGATTGGGCCGCCGGAAGGTCGGATAGCCTGACGCCGGATGTCTCTTCACGTCAAGATTCGCAGGGGAGCGGCGTCCGCCAGCACATGGGGCAGAGACGCCCCACCGCCAGCTGTCTAACGGAGAAGGCCATGACCCGCACTCCCGTGAATGTCACCGTCACCGGCGCCGCCGGCCAGATCGGCTACGCGCTGCTCTTCCGCATCGCGTCCGGCCACCTGCTCGGCGCGGACGTGCCGGTCAAGCTCCGCCTCCTGGAGATCCCCCAGGGCATGAAGGCCGCCGAAGGCACCGCCATGGAGCTCGACGACTGCGCCTTCCCGCTGCTGAAGGGCATCGACATCTTCGACGACCCGAACGCGGGCTTCGAGGGTGCGAACGTCGCCCTGCTCGTGGGCGCCCGCCCGCGCACCAAGGGCATGGAGCGCGGCGACCTGCTCTCCGCGAACGGCGGCATCTTCAAGCCGCAGGGCAAGGCCATCAACGACCACGCCGCGGACGACATCAAGGTCCTCGTCGTCGGCAACCCGGCCAACACCAACGCGCTCATCGCGCAGGCCGCCGCCCCGGACGTACCGGCCGAGCGCTTCACCGCGATGACGCGCCTCGACCACAACCGCGCGATCTCGCAGCTGGCCGCCAAGACCGGCGCCGCCGTCTCCGACATCAAGCGCCTCACCATCTGGGGCAACCACTCGGCGACCCAGTACCCGGACATCTTCCACGCGGAGATCGCCGGCAAGAACGCCGCCGAGGTCATCAGCGACGAGCTGTGGCTCGCCGACACCTTCATCCCGACCGTCGCCAAGCGCGGCGCCGCGATCATCGAGGCCCGTGGCGCGTCCTCGGCCGCCTCCGCCGCGAACGCCGCCATCGACCACGTCCACACGTGGGTCAACGGCACCGCCGCGGGCGACTGGACCTCCATGGGCATCCCGTCGGACGGCTCCTACGGCGTCCCGGAGGGCATCATCTCCTCCTTCCCCGTCACCACCAAGGACGGCAAGTACGAGATCGTCCAGGGCCTGGACATCAACGAGTTCTCCCGTGCGCGCATCGACGCGTCCGTGGCGGAGCTCGTCGAGGAGCGCGACGCGGTCCGCGAGCTCGGCCTGATCTGATCCGGCCGGATCCACCGGCCCCGGCACCGGGACCGGCCGATCCGACCCCGCACCACCTGAAAGACCCCGGCGCGAGCGCCGGGGTTTTTTGGCGTGAAGCGGCCTGTCCCGACACCCCCGCGCGCCGTACGGTTGCCCTCCTCCCGAGCGAGGAGCACCCTTGAGCGGCACACCCGACGGCAGGGCCCCCGTGGACCCGACGGCGACAGAGGCGGGACGCCTGCTGTGCGCCGGCACCTACCTCGACCCCGCCTACCGCGACCGGGTGATCGAGGAGCTGTACGTCCACGAGGAACGGTTCCCCGCGCCCTCCTACGGGTTCGACGCCTCCCGCGTCCTTGCCCACGCCCTGCGCGCCCTGCGCACCGAAGTGGCCTGGTCGGCGGGGATCGTCGCGGTGTGGGCACTCGGCCTCCTCCTCACCCGCTGGTTCTTCGTCTTCCTCCTCGTCCCGGCGCTGCTCCTGAGCGGGGCCGGCCACCTCAAGAAGCGCCACGAGCGGACCGGCCGCGGCATCCGGTTCTTGGAGTGGGTCCTGCGTGCCTGCGCCGCCTTCCTCCTCGGCCGGATCCTGTGGGGCGTGTTCCGCGGCTTCACGAGCGACGACGGCGGTTTCACGGCCGAAACGGTCGGGCGGGGGAACCCCGACCCGAGCTACCTCGGCCAATACCTGGGGCACGTCCTGGAGACCAACCCGCTCGGCATCTTCGTGGAGGTGCCCAGGATCGGCCAGTACTACGGGGAGGCCTACTCGTGGACGGTCGTCCTGATCGCCGTGCTGGTCACGGTGCTCGTCTACTTCCAGCGCGGGCACTTCGCGCAGACCATCAACGCCAAGCTGAGCCGTGAGCACTACGCGGACTGGGAGGCCGACCCGGTCGGGGGTCCGCGCTTCCACCGGGCCCAGGACCGGATCCTTCGCCTGCAGCACGCACACGTGGTCCTTTACGACATCGACAATCCGTTCTGCGGGGCCGGCCAGGCCCGTCTGCCGTGGCAGTTGACGGTGGAGCTGCGCCCGCAGGCCGGGGAGGAGGCCCGCCGCCTCGACAACGCGGGCATCATCGAGCGGATCCGGCCCAGGCTGGAGGCCCTGCGCGTGCCCTCGCCGGGCGGCTCCGAAGGTGCGGAGGCGAGCGTCCTGGACCGGCTGCGCGAGCTGGTCATCGACGAGTGCGTGTTCCTTCCGGCTGCGGGACTGCCCGACGTGGACGCGGCCGACGTGTCGCAGGAGGCGTTCGCCGGGCACCGCGCCGCTGCGGTCGAAGAGGGCGGCGAGCGGCGCCGGCACTTCCTGCGCGTCCGGATCGGCGGGTGGGACGAGAACCTCGTCATCACCGTGTTCATCCGCGTCCACACGCAGGGCGGCATGCTCATGCTGGAGGTCGCGCCGCACGTGCTGCTGCCGGTGCGGCCCGATTTCCAGCGGGCCGACGACATCGCCCGGCGCCACCGCCGCAACAGTCCCTTCGCCAAGGTGCTGCTGGCCCTCAGCAACGCCCCCGGCTCGCTCGGCGTCGCCCTCGCCGCCCTCGGGCGGGCCTGCCGGGTCCCGTGGCGGCTGGTGACCGCCGGGCACGGCGTCGCGTACGCGGCGGGGCCGGCCGCGTCCGTACGCGAACTCGCCTCGAAGCAGGAGCCGTCGCTGTTCCAGCTGATGGACCTGGACCGGTACGTGAAGACGATCCAGGAGCGCATCGTCGGCGGGGTGACGCAGGCGCTGCACGACGCGGGCTGGCACACCGAGGAGTTCGCGGAGCGCGCGGTCAACGTCGCCGAAGGCGGGGTGTTCATCCAGTCGGTGCGCAACAGCGCTTTCGGCATCAACGGAGTGAGCCACAACAACACGGTGAACCAGGGCAAGGACGGAACGGACCGGAAGGACGGGCGCGTGCGCGCGGGCAAGGAGAGCAGAAGTGGCCAATAGCGAAGGCGCCGGGCCGCCCTCGGTGCGGATCGGCGACGTACGGGGCAGCGCCTTCAGCATCGGCGGCACGGACGTCAGCAACAGCACGGTCAACCACGGGGGTACGGGGTCGGACGCCGGCGACGCCGGGCCGACCGCGCAGGAGCTGCTGGAGGCCGTACACGACCTCCGCGCAGCCCTCGTACGCCTGCCCCGGAGCGAGGGCAGGGCGGCTCTCGACGCCGAACTGGACGAGGCGGCGGGGGAGTTGGAGTCGGGGGGCGAGGAGGTCCGGCCGGGCCTGCCCGCCCGGCTGCGCGGGGCGCTGGAGCGGTGGGCACCGCTGGTGGACTCGGTGAGCGCGGCCACCGCGCTGGCCGCCCTGCTGACCTCGTTCGGGGGGTGATCCATGGCCCCGGGGAGCGGCCCCGCCCGCTGGAACCCGCAGTCGCAGCAGTGGGAGCGCCCGCAGGATCCGCAGCAGCGGGGCCGGTGGGGGATCCCGGAGCCCGGGCGCCCGCACGAGCCCGGGGCCGGGCCCGGTCCCGCGGGTGAGGGGCCGGGGCACCCGGACCTCCCGCCGAAGCCCGCCTACCCGCCGGGCACGGAGCCGCCGCACGCCGAGCCGCCGCACGCCGAGCCGCCCAACCCGTGGGCCGCTCCGGGCGACGCGGCGCCCCGGAGCGGCCCGCCCGGGCGGCGCACCGCGCGCCGGTGGCCGCTCCGGCTGGGCATCGCGATCGGCGTCGCCGTGGCCGTGGGCGGGGCCGCCTGGGGAGCCTCGTACCTGACGGGGGAGTCGACGGAGGTGCCCGACGGGTACAAGGTGCTGCGCAGCGCCGGCTCGGGGTTCCGGGTCGCGGTCCCGGACGACTGGCAGCTCAGCACCTCCGAGAGCGGGGGCGCGATCGGCACGGTGTTCCGCCCCGAGCAGGGCCGGGGCAGCCTGCTCCAGGTCTTCCCGGTCACCGACGGCACCGAGAACGCGTGCGAGGTCCTGGTCGAGGGCACCAAGGAGCTCAGCTCCCGGGAGGGCTACCGGAGGATCTCGCTCGGAGCGAAGGACACCACCGGCTGCGAGATCGTGTACGAGATTCCCGACGGGGAGACGAACGGGACCGCGCACGCCATCGGGCGGGTGACCGTCGCTTCCGACGGCAGCCGCTGGGTGCTCATGGGCTTCGGCCCGGTCGCCGAGGCCAAGGCCGTCCGCACGCGCGTGGCGGCGGCCCTGGTCTCGTTCCGGCCGGACTGACGCGTTCCGGCCGGACTGAAGCGGCCGGAACGACGCGGACCGGCGTCGGGCCTACTTGAACATGCCCGGCGTGTAGTGGCCCGGAACCATGCGCGTGGTGACCGCGAAGCGGTTCCAGACGTTGATCGTCGCGATGATGGCGATCAGGTGGGAGAGTTCCTTCTCCCCGAAGTGCTTCGCGGCCTTCTCGTACACCTCGTCGGGAACGAATCCCTCGGTCAGGACGGTCACGGCCTCGGTCAGTTCGAGCGCGGCCACTTCCTTCTCGGTGTAGAAGTGGCGCGACTCCTCCAGCGCGGTGAGCTGGACGATCCGCTCGACGGTCTCGCCGCCGGCGATGGCGTCCTTGGTGTGCATGTCCAGGCAGAACGCGCAGTGGTTGAGCTGGGAGGCGCGGATCTTGACCAGCTCGACCAGGGCCGGGTCCAGGCCCTTCCTCGCGGCCATCTCCAGGCCGACGATCGCCTTGTAGACCTCGGGTGCGTGCTTGGCCCAGCCCATGCGGGGGGTGTGCTCGGGTGCGTGTGCGGTGGTGTCTTCGTACGTGGTGGTCATGTGTCCAACTTTAAGAAGCAGGCGGCCCGCCCGTATGGTCCATATCCATGACGGATCCTTGGGCCATTTTCGATGACGAGGCGGCGGAAGCGGGCGGCGGTCCCGGTTCCGGTTTCGGCGCTGACCTGCATCTGGACCTCTCCGCCGGGCGCGGTCTGCGCGCCGGACTGGTCGAGGCGCTGCGCGAGGCCGCGCGCAGCGGACGACTGGCCCCCGGGACCCGGCTGCCCTCCTCGCGCACCTTCGCCGCGGACCTCGGGATCGCGCGGAACACGGTCGCGGAGGCGTACGCCGAACTCGTCGCCGAGGGCTGGCTGACGGCCCGCCAGGGCTCGGGCACCCGGGTCGCGCAGCGGGCCAGGCCGCTGCGGCCCGCGGGCTCCGCCCGGGTCCGCCACCCCGCGCCGCGGCGGCACTCGTACAGCCTGGTGCCCGGCACTCCGGACCTGGGCGCCTTCCCGCGCGCCGCCTGGCTGACGGCGGCCCGGCGGGCGCTGGCGCAGGCGCCGAACGAGGCCTTCGGGTACGCGGTCGACGCGCGCGGCCGGGTGGAGCTGCGCGAGGCGCTCGCCGGGTACCTGGCCCGGGCGCGCGGGGTGTACGCGGACCCGGAGCGGATCGTGCTGTGCGCGGGGTTCGCGCACGCGCTGATGCTGCTGGCGGGGGTGCTGCGGGGGCGCCGGGTACGGGACGTGGTGGTGGAGGGGTACGGCCTCCACCACCACCGGGAGTCGCTCGCGGGGGCCGGGCTGCGGACCCGGCCGCTGGCGGTGGACGACGCGGGGGCGCGGACGCAGGAGCTGTCGGGACCGGTGGGCGAGGGGGCCGGGGCGGTGCTGCTGACGCCCGCGCACCAGTTCCCCACCGGGGCGGCGCTGACCCCCGCCCGTCGGGCGGCGGCGGTCGACTGGGCCCGCAGCACTGGCGGATTGATCGTGGAGGACGACTACGACGGGGAGTTCCGCTACGACGGCCAATCGGTGGGCGCGTTGCAGGGACTGGACCCGGACCGGGTGGTCTACCTCGGTACGGCGAGCAAGTCCCTGGCTCCGGGGCTGCGGATGGGGTGGATGGTGGTGCCGCCGGGGTTGCTGGACGAGGTCGTCGCGGCGAAGGGCCGGACCGACTGGACGTCGAGCACGGTGGACCAGCTGACGCTGGCGGAGTTCATCACGTCGGGGGCGTACGACCGGCACGTGCGCGGCATGCGGCTGCGGTACCGGCGGCGCCGGGACGAGCTGGTCGCGGCCGTCTCCGGCCGGGTGGCGGTGTCGGGCATCGCGGCGGGGCTGCACGCGGTGCTGGACCTCCCGGCGGGGACCGAGGCCGCGGCCTTGCGGTCCGCGGCCTGGCAGGACCTCGCGGTGGTGCCGCTGTCCTTCTTCGCCCACCCGGACGCACGCCTCCCGCGGCGGGAGGCCCTGGTGGTCGGCTACGGCACTCCGCCGACGAGCGCCTGGTCGGCGACGCTGGCGGCCCTGCTCGCCGCACTGCCGTAGCGTCCCGCCCCGCCCCGCGGCGAGGCCCTCCCCGGCCCGCCGTCAGGCCGGCTCCGCCTTCGTCCCCGCCCCCGTCTGCGGGGGTTCGCCGAAGCGGGCCAGGGCCAGGGCTCCGGCCACCGCCACCGCGAAGCCGAGGACCGCCAGCCAGGTCAGGCCCTCGCGGGTGCGGTCGCCGAGCCAGACCACGCCCACCACCGCCGGGCCGATCGTCTCGCCGATCACCATGCCCGCCGTGGCCACCGTCACCGAGCCGCGCTGGAGCGCCGAGGTCAGCAGCAGGAACGCCGCGCCCCCGCCCAGCAGCAGGGCGTACAGCGCGGGGTTCGCGAACATCGCGGGCGAGACGTCGTCGATGAGGCGGACCGCCACCTCCACCACCCCGAACCCCGTCCCCGCGGCGAGGCCCAGGACCAGCGCCCGCGACCGGTCCGGCAGCCCGCCCGCCACGGCCCCCACCAGCAGCACCAGCCCAGCCACCACCAGCAGCCCCAGCTTCAGTGCGAACGAGCCCGTCCCCGAGCCCTCCTCGCCCGACGACAGCGCCAGCATCGCCAGCCCCGCGCACACCACCGCCACCGCGCCCCACTCGGCGCCGCGCAGCCGTACGTGCAGCAGCCGCGCCGAGACCACCGCCGTCACCGCGAGGCTCGCCGCCAGCGCCGCACCCACCGTGTAGATCGGGACGTGCCGCAGCGCCACGATCTGCAGGACGAACCCGGCCCCGTCCAGCCCCAGGCCCGCCACGTACCGCCATTGCCGGGCCGCCCGCAGCAGGAGCGCCGCGTCCACCCCGGACCCCGTCCCCGGCTCCGCCGCCCGCGCGGCCATCGCCTGGAGCACCGACGCCGTACCGAAACAGACCGCCGCACCGAGCGCGCAAACCATCCCAAGGAGCACGAATCGACTCTAGGTCATGGAGGTCGTGAGAGGGTTTCGACGGCCGGATTCCATCGGTTCGCCGCCCCGTTCTAGTCTGTCCGCCATGGACGACAGCAGTACGGGCAGCAGAACGACCACGACGACCGGCACGACCACCGGCCCCCTCACCGCCACCACCCGCCGCCGCATGCGCTCCGGCGGCGTCGCCCTCGGCGGCATGGGCCTGCTCGCCGCCGCCCTCGTGGCCTGCGGCAGCAGCAACGAACCCGACAAGCGCTGCGCGGACCGCGTCACCCTGGAGAAGCTGAACACCAAGGAGTGCAAGAGCGGCGGCCGCGGCTCGTACTACTACGGCGGCTCCACCGCGAGCAACAACCGGGTCAGCGGCGGCAGCTTCGACAAGTCCGCCGTCACCCGCGGCGGCATCGGCGGCAGCCACAAGAGCTCGTCGGGCGGCTGAGCCCCGTGCAGCGCCACACCATCGAGCCGCGCCCCGACTGGCAGAAGACCGTCGAGGAGCAGGGGCTGATCTACCCCCTCACCCGCTACCCCGACGACTCCCTGCGGCCCTACTGGGACGAGAGCGCTTACTACTCCTTCTCGCTCCCCGAGGTGGAGGCGCTGGAGAACGTCGTCGAGGAGCTGCACGCCATGTGCCTGGCCGCGGCCGCGCACATCGTGGAGCACGACCGCTTCGCGGACCTCGGCATCACCGACCCGAAGCTGGCCGCGCTGATCGCCGAGTCCTGGCGCCGGCGCGCCGAACAACCTTCCCTCTACGGCCGGTTCGACCTGCGCTACGACGGATCCGGCGAGCCGGCCAAGATGCTGGAGTACAACGCCGACACCCCCACCTCCCTCGTGGAGGCGGCCAGTCCGCAGTGGTTCTGGATGGAGGAGCGCTTCCCCGGCGCCGACCAGTGGAACTCCCTCCACGAGCGGCTGGTCGAGGCCTGGCGCCGCCAGGCGGAACTGCTGCCGCCCGGCCCGGTGCACTTCGCGCACTCCGAGACGGACGAGCTCGGCGAGGACCTGATGACGGTCGCCTACCTGCAGGAGACCGCCGAGCAGGCGGGCCTGGAGACCGAGGAGCTGTCCGTCGAACAGATCGGCTGGGACGGTCTGTCGGGCCGGTTCGTCGACCGGAAGCTCGGCTTCATCCGCAGCTGCTTCAAGCTCTACCCGTGGGAATGGCTGGCCACCGACGCCTTCGGCCCGCAGGTCCTCGGCACCTACGACCACGGCGGCGGCTCCGGGAGCACCACCTGGATCGAGCCGCTGTGGAAGATGCTGCTGTCCAACAAGGCGCTGCTGGCGATCCTGTGGGAGCTCTTCCCGGAGCACCCCAATCTGCTGCCCGCCTACCTGGACGGCCCGCGCGAGCTCGCCGACACCACCGGGTACGCGGCGAAGCCGCTGCTGGGCCGCGAGGGCGCCGGGGTCACCCTGCACCCGGCGGGCGGCGCCGAGCCGTTCACTCCGGACGAGGAGGAGACGTACGTCTTCCAGGGCCTGGCCCCGCTCCCCGACTTCGACGGCAACCGCGTGGTGCTCGGCGCCTGGGTCGTCGAGGAGGAGGCCGCAGGCCTGGGCATCCGGGAATCGGCGGGCCCGGTCACGGACGAGTACGCCCGCTTCCTCCCCCACGTCATCCTGTAGCGCCGCCGCCGTGGGCGCGGCCGGCCCGTCGGACCGCGCCCGCACGGGATCCGTCAGCCCGCGGCCAGGACCTCGCGCAGCTGGTCCAGGCCCCAGTCCAGGTCCTCCTTGGCGATCACCAGCGGGGGCGCGATGCGGATCGTCGACCCGTGCGTGTCCTTGACCAGCACCCCCCGCTCCATCAGCGCCTCGGAGATCTGCCGGCCCGTGCCGTGCGCCGGGTCGATGTCGACGCCCGCCCACAGCCCCCGCCCGCGCACGGCGGTCACCGCGCCCCCGCCGACCAGCAGGTTCAGCTCCCGGTGCAGGTGGTCGCCGAGCTCGGCGGCGTGCTGCTGGTACTCGCCGGAGCGCAGCATCGCGATCACCTCCAGGGCGACCGCGCAGGCCAGCGGGTTGCCGCCGAAGGTGGAGCCGTGCTCGCCCGGCCGGAACACCCCGAGCACGTCCCGGTCGGCGACCACGGCCGAGACCGGGACCACGCCGCCGCCGAGCGCCTTGCCGAGGATGTAGACGTCCGGCACGACGTCCTCGTGCTCGCACGCGAAGGTCCTGCCGGTCCGGCCCAGCCCCGACTGGATCTCGTCCGCCATGAACAGCACGTTCCGCTCGCGCGTGAGCTCCCGTACGCCCTGCATGTAGCCGGCCGGCGGCACCAGCACCCCGGCCTCGCCCTGGATCGGCTCCAGCAGCACGGCCACGGTGTTCGCCGTGACGGCCGCCTCCAGCGCGGTCAGGTCCCCGTACGGGACGATCTCGAACCCCGGGGTGTAGGGCCCGTAGTGGTCGCGCGCCTCGTGGTCCGTCGAGAAGCTCACGATGGTCGTCGTACGGCCGTGGAAGTTGTTCGCCGCGACCACGATCTTGGCCTGCCCGTCCGGCACGCCCTTGACCTCGTAGCCCCACTTGCGGGCGGTCTTCACCGCCGTCTCCACGGCCTCCGCGCCCGTGTTCATCGGCAGCACCATCTCCTTGCCGCACAGCGCGGCGAGTTCGCGGCAGAAGTCGGCGAACCGGTCGTGGTGGAAGGCCCGCGAGGTGAGGGTGACCCGCTCCAGCTGCGCCTTGGCCGCGTCGAGCAGACGGCGGTTGCCGTGGCCGAAGTTGAGCGCCGAGTAGCCCGCGAGCATGTCCAGGAACCGGCGGCCCTCCACGTCGGTCATCCACGCGCCCTCCGCGGACGCCACGACGACGGGCAGCGGGTGGTAGTTGTGCGCGCTGTGCGCCTCGGCGGAGCGCAGGGCTTCAGCAGTTGTCGACACGGGGTCTCCGATCGTCGGTGCGGGCGGGATGGAGGTGACGAAGGCGATGGAGGTGACGGGGGTGGCGTCACCTGCGTCACGTCACCTTGTATACGGCTATACGTCGCTCGTATACCGGACGGGGAAACCTTTCTTGTGGACCGCCCGCTAAGGTGAGCGGTACGCACGGCGACTGGCGTACGGAGAACCAACTCCGGGGGAGTCGTGCGCGCACGACCGCATACAGGGCCGCTCGCCTGGGCCTCGCGGGGACGAGAACTGACATCGACCCCGGAGGAGCCGCCATGAGCGCGAGCCGCCACCCCGCCCTTCTCGCCACCGACCCCGAGCTGGCGTCCTACGTCACGGCCGAGGAGTCCCTGCAGGCGCAGACCCTGCGCCTGATCCCCAGCGAGAACTACGTGTCCGCCGCCGTGCTCGAAGCCTCGGGCACGGTGCTGCAGAACAAGTACAGCGAGGGCTACCCGGGCCGCCGCTACTACGAGGGCCAGCAAAACATCGACCGCGTCGAGGCGCTGGCCGTCGAACGGGCCAAGGGCCTGTTCGGGGTGGACCACGCCAACGTCCAGCCGTACTCCGGCTCCCCGGCGAACCTCGCCGTGTACCTGGCCTTCGCGAAGCCGGGCGACACGGTGATGGGCATGGCCCTGCCGATGGGCGGCCACCTGACGCACGGCTGGGGGGTCTCGGCGACGGGGTCCTGGTTCCGGGGCGTGCAGTACGGGGTGTCCGCCGAGACCGGTCTGATCGACTACGACGCCGTGCGCGAGCTCGCGCTGGCGGAGCGCCCGAAGATCATCTTCTGTGGCGGTACGGCGCTCCCGCGCACGATCGACTTCGAGGCGTTCTCCTCGATCGCCCGGGAGGCGGGCTCGGTCCTCGTCGCCGACGTGGCGCACATCGCGGGCCTGATCGCGGGCGGTGCGCACCCCTCGCCGGTCGGGCACGTGGACGTGGTCTCCACGACCACGCACAAGACCCTGCGCGGGCCCCGGGGCGCGATGCTGATGTGCAAGGAGGAGCACGCGAAGGCCATCGACAAGGCGGTCTTCCCGGGCCTGCAGGGCGGTCCGCACAACCAGACGACGGCGGGCATCGCGGTGGCCCTGCACGAGGCGGCCCAGCCCTCGTTCGTGACGTACGCGCACGCGGTGGTCGCCAACGCGAAGGCGCTGGCGGCGGCCCTGCTGGCGCGCGGCTTCGACCTGGTGTCGGGCGGTACGGACAACCACCTGATCCTGATGGACCTCACCTCGCGCGGGGTGCCGGGCAAGGTGGCGGCCAAGGCGCTGGACCGTGCGGGGATCGTCGTGAACTACAACACGGTCCCGTTCGACCCCCGCAAGCCGTTCGACCCGTCGGGCATCCGCATCGGCACGCCGTCGCTGACCTCGCGGGGCCTGGGGACGGACCACATGCCGGTGGTGGCGGAGTGGATCTCCCGGGCGGTCGACGCCGCCGCGAAGTCGGACGAGCCGGCCCTCGCCGCGATCCGCGCGGAGGTCGCCGACCTCATGGCGGCCCACCCCGCCCCGGGCCTCCCGCTCTCCTGACCGGTCCCCTCCCCGGGGCCGCGGCCCCGGGGAGTTTCCGGACAGGTGCGGACCGGCGGGGCCGTCGTACCTGAGAGAATGAAGCCATGGCTTCTGATCGTCCTCGCGCGCTCTCCGGCATCCAGCCCACCTCCGGCTCGTTCCACCTCGGGAACTACCTCGGAGCCATCCGCCAGTACGTCGCCCTCCAGGAGACGCACGACGCGTTCTACATGGTCGTCGACCTGCACGCGATCACCATGCCGCAGGATCCGAAGGACCTGCGCGCCAATACCCGCCTCTCCGCGGCCCAGCTGCTCGCCGCCGGCCTCGACCCGGACCGCTGCACGCTCTTCATCCAGAGCCACGTCCCCGAGCACGCCCAGCTCGGCTGGGTCATGAACTGCATCACCGGTTTCGGCGAGGCCAGCCGGATGACCCAGTTCAAGGACAAGTCGGCCAAGGGCGGCGTCAACAGCGCCAGCGTCGGCCTCTTCACGTACCCGATCCTCCAGGTCGCCGACATCCTGCTCTACCAGGCGAACGCCGTCCCGGTCGGCGAGGACCAGCGCCAGCACATCGAGCTGACGCGCGACCTGGCCGAGCGCTTCAACCAGCGCTACGGCCGGACCTTCACGGTCCCCGCCGCGCACATCGTCAAGGAGGTCGCGAAGATCTACGACCTCCAGGACCCCTCGATCAAGATGTCGAAGTCCGCGTCCTCCCCCAAGGGCCTGATCAACCTCCTCGACGAGCCCAAGGCCACCGAGAAGAAGATCAAGAGCGCGGTCACCGACACCGAGGCCGTGATCCGCTTCGACACCGAGAACAAGCCCGGCGTCAGCAACCTGCTCACCATCTACTCCACCCTCACGGGGGAGACCGTCCAGGACCTCGAAGCCCGCTACGAGGGCAAGGGCTACGGCGCGCTCAAGACGGACCTGGCCGGCGTGATGGTCGATTTCGTCACACCGTTCAAGCAGCGCACCCAGGAGTACCTGGACGACCCGGAGACCCTGGATTCCATCCTGGCCAAGGGTGCGGAGAAGGCCCGCGCGGTCGCCGCCGAGACCCTGGCGCAGGCCTACGACCGCCTCGGTCTGGTGCCCGCCAAGCACTGAGGCACGGAGGCCCTGGCAATCCGGGGGGTGCTGGCCCCACACTGGGTCGGCAGGACCCGTACGCAACCCGTACACACCAGACGACGGAGGAGACATACGTGGGGACCGTAACGCTCGGCGTTTCGATCGCGGTCCCGGAGCCGTACGGCAGCCGGCTGCAACAGCTGCGCGCCGGCTTCGGGGACGCTGCCGCGCACGGCATCCCCACGCACGTCACCCTCGTCCCGCCCACCGAGGTCGAGGCGGACCGGCTGCCGGAGATCAGGGCCCACCTGGCCGGGGTCGCGGCCGCCTTCGGACCCTTCGGGATGCGGCTGGAGGGGACGGGAACCTTCCGTCCGGTCTCGCCGGTCGTCTTCGTCCAGGTCGTCGAAGGCGGTACGGGCTGCACCCGGCTCCAGGGCCTGGTCCGCGACCCGGACGGTCCGCTCAGCCGCGAGCTGGCGTTCCCGTACCACCCGCACGTCACGGTCGCCCACGGGATCTCCGAGGAGGCGATGGACCTCGCGTTCGACGCCCTCGCCGACTACGCGGCGCAGTGGACCTGCACCGGTTTCGCGCTCTACGAGCAGGGCTCGGACGGGGTCTGGCGCAAGCTGCGCGAATACCCTTTCGGCACGGGCCCGATCGCCGGGGTCCCGGCGCAGTCGGGCTCACCGGTCGATGAGGCGGCGCCGGCCGCCGGGGCCGCGGGCGACAGCGGCGCACGGCGCTCCTGACACGGCGGCCTGAAGGTCTTGCGGACGTGGAAGCGGAGCGTACGTAGGACCAGAGTGGGGAATGAACAGCCCGTCGGAAGCACTTCGCGAAAAGTCACAATCGACGACCGTAGTGCCCGAACCCGGCAATCCCGGCTATTTCCGTCCCCTCATTTACCGTGACCCCATGGACTGGCTGACGAAACTCCCGGTGATCGGCCCGCTCGTGGTCCGCCTCATGCGGACCCACGCCTGGTGCGCCTACGAACGCCTCGACCGGGTCCACTGGAGCCGGCTCGCCTCCGCGATCACCTTCATCAGCTTCCTCGCGCTCTTCCCGCTGATCACCGTGGCCGCCGCCATCGGCGCGGGCCTGCTCAGCAAGGAGCAGCTGGACCGGCTCCAGAAGAACCTCGCCGAGCAGGTCCCCGGCATCTCCGACCAGCTCGACCTCGACGGCCTCGTCGCCAACGCGGGCACGGTCGGTCTCGTCGCCGCCGCCCTGCTGCTCATCACCGGCATCGGGTGGGTCGGCTCGATGCGGGACTGCCTGCGAGCCGTGTGGGAGAAGGACGACGAGGACCTGGGGAACCCCATCCTCCGCAAGGGCAAGGACGCGCTCGTCCTCGTCGGCCTCGGCGGCGTGGGCCTGGCCTCGGCGGCCGCCTCGATCCTCGGCTCCAGCGCGGTCGGCAAGTTCGGCGGCTGGCTGGGCGTGCCCCAGCAGGGCGCGGGCGGCGCGCTGCTGCGCGCCGGAGCCTTCCTCGTCGGCGTCGTGGCCGCCTTCCTGATCCTGCTGTACGTACTGACCCTGCTCCCCGGCGTCGAACCGCCTCGCCGCCGCCTCGTCCAGGCCGCCCTCATCGGCGCGGCCGGCTTCGAACTGCTGAAACTGCTGCTCAGCGGCTATATGCGCGGGGTCGCGGCGAAGAGCATGTACGGGGCCTTCGGCGTGCCCGTCGCCCTGCTGATCTGGATCAACCTGATGGCGAAGCTGCTGCTCTACTGCTCCGCCTGGACGGCCACCCGCGCCGGCGCGGACGGCGACGGCGCGCGGGCCCCGAAGAAGCCGGCGACCCCCGCTGACCCGCAGGACACGGAGACCGGGGACGACCCCAGGGCCAAGGGCGACCCGGAGGCCAAGGGCGCCTGATCGCCTACGAAGCCTGGTCTCCGCCGCCCGCGCGGCGGCCGCGCGGACCCCGGGGCCAGCGCCGGTTCACCGCGTACGCCCCGCCCGCGATCACGGCCAGCGCCCCGCCCGCGACCCCGAGGGCGGTGCCGACACCGCCGCCCGCGCCCGCACCGGCCGCCGACGAGTTCTTCTCGTGCGACTGGGCGGGGGAGCCCAGCGAGGAGGTGTCCGCGCTCTTCGGCGGGACCAGCTCGCCCACCGGCTTGACCTTGCCGATCGCCGCGAAGCCCCAGTCGAAGAGGTCGGCGGTCTCCTCGTAGACGGAGTTCAGCCCGCCCGCGGCTGGGTTCATCACCGTCACCAGCAGCTTCTTGCCGCCCTGCTGGGCCGCGCCGGTGAACGTCGACCCGGCCATGGTCGTGTTGCCGTTCTTCACCCCCGCGATGCCCTTGTACGGGGAGAGCCCGCCGGAGCCCGTCATCAGCCGGTTGGTGTTCTGGATCTCGAAGTACTCCCGCGGCTTCCCGGCCTCCTGGCGCCCCGGGAACTTCGCCTCCGCCGTCCCGCAGTACTCCCGGAAGTCCTGCTTCTGCAGGCCGGAGCGGGCGATGAGGGTGAGGTCGTACGCGCTCGACACCTGCTCCGGGGCGTCGTACCCGTCCGGGGAGACCACGTGCGTGTCGAGAGCCTGGAGCTCCTCGGCATGCGCCTGCATGTCCTTGACGGTCTTGTCGATGCCGCCGTTCATGGCGGCCAGCACGTGCACGGCGTCGTTCCCGGACCGCAGGAACACCCCGAGCCACAGGTCGTGCACCGAGTACTCGTGGTCCTCCTTGACCCCGACCAGGCTGGAGCCGGCGCCGACGCCCTCCATCTCCTGCTCGGTGACCTTGTGGACCTGGTCCTTGGGGAGGCCGGGCAGCACCGTGTCCGCGAAGAGCATCTTCAGGGTGGAGGCCGGGGGCAGCCGCCAGTGCGCGTTGTTGGCTGCCAGCACCTCGCCCGTGTCGGCGTCGGCCACGATCCACGAACGCCCCGTCAGACTCGTCGGCAGGGCGGGGGCTCCCGCGAGCGGGTTCACCTGCACTCCCGGCTTGCCGAGCAGGGATCCGCCGACGGTGGACATCGAGGCCGGCGGCGCGGCGGCGGCGGCCGCCTTGGGCGGCTGCGCCTTCCCGTCGGAGGGCGGGGTGGGCGCGGCGTGCGCGGGCACCACGAGCATCGCGGGGACCAGCAGGCCGGCGGAAAGGACCGTCAGTGCAGTCTTCTTTGCAGACACGCAGGTGAAAGTACATCCATATCGGCGCTCTGCCGTCAGGGACCGGCCAACGCGGCCGAACCACCGCCGGGACAGCCCACCCCGACGCGTCCGTCCTGGGGACCAAACCGATACTGGGGGCATGAAACTCAGCCGCGCCGTCTCCTGGTTCCTGCTCGCCTTCGGAGTGTGGAGCTGGTTCATCTGGGCAACTTTCGTCCGGAACCTGTGGAAGGACGCCAGTGGTCTGGCATTCGACGCGGCGGGCGAGCCGACGGCCTACTTCTGGGTACACCTTCTCCTGGCGATCGCCTCCTTTCTCCTGGGGACGGCCGTTGGTGTGATCGGGTTGCGTGGCGTCCTCGCGCTGCGGCGTGAATCACGCCGGGGTCCGGACGCATGAGAATCGCGCTCTTCGCGGGGATCGGGCTGGCGGTACTGGCCCTGCTGGTCCTGGTGCACCGCTGGCTGTGGGTCCGCCTGGTCCGCGATACGACGCGCCCGGGCGCCGCGGCGCGCCGCATCGGCACCGCCCTGGCCTTCGCACTCCCGCTCCTGTCCCTGGCCGCCCTCACCGCAGGCCGCGCCGGCGCCCCCTTCTGGCTCCAACAGTCGGTGGCCTGGCCGGGTTACATGTGGCTGGCGGTGCTGCTGTACCTGAGCCTGGCGATGCTGGTGGCGGAGCCGGTACGCGCGGTCCTGCTGGGGCGCCGGGTGTCCCCCCGGCCCGCGACCGACCCCGACACCCCGGCCCCGCCGGCGGAGGCACCCGCCGCGGCGCCCGGGCCGGTGCCGGCCCCGGCCCCGGCGCCCGGCGGAGCCACCCGCCGCCAGTTCGTCGCGCGAGCGGTGGGGGGCGCGGCCGCCCTCGCGGCCACCGCCACCGTCGCGCAGGGCACGTACGGAGTCCTCCGCGGACCCCGCGTCAAGCGCGTCCGGGTCCCCCTGGCCAAACTCCCCCGCGCCGCGCACGGCTTCCGCATCGCCGTCGTCAGCGACATCCACCTCGGTCCCGTCCTCGGCCGCGCCCACACCACGCGCATCGTCGAGACGATCAACCGCACGCAGCCCGACCTCATCGCCGTCGTCGGCGACCTCGTGGACGGCAGCGTCCACGACCTCGGCCCCGCCGCCGAGCCCCTCCGCGGGCTCCGCGCCCGCCACGGCTCGTACTTCGTCACCGGCAACCACGAGTACTTCTCCGGCGCCGGGCAGTGGGTCGACCACGTCCGCGAGCTCGGCCTCACGCCCCTGGAGAACGCCCGCCGCCCCCTCCCGTACTTCGACCTCGCCGGGGTCAACGACGTGGCGGGCGAGACGGAGGGCCACGGTCCGGACTTCACGGCCGCCCTCGGCGACCGTGACCCGGCCCGGGCCGCCGTGCTCATGGCGCACCAGCCGATCGTCATCCACGACGCCGTCCGCCACGGCGTCGACCTCCAGCTCTCCGGCCACACCCACGGCGGACAGCTCTGGCCCGGCAACTACCTCGCCGAGCTCGCCAACCCCACCGTCGCCGGGCTGGAGCGCTACGGCGACACCCAGCTCTACGTGTCGCGCGGAGCCGGCGCCTGGGGGCCGCCGGTCCGGGTCGGGGCCCCGTCCGACATCACGGTCGTCGAACTCGCCTCATACCAGGCGTGACCGGACGCAACCGGTAGCGACCCGCCGTGAATCGGCCTTCCCGGGGCCGAATTTCCATGATGGGATGACCGTTAATCGGACATGGGGATCCGATCAGCGAGTCAAACCATGGCATTTTCATGGGTGGGGTGGGGTCAAGGGTGAAGTCTGTCCGCTCGAAGGTCATCGCGGCGGGGCTGGTGATCGGCGTCGTCGGTGTCGGCGCCTGGCAGCTGCTTCCGGAGGAGGGCCGCGGCAGCGGCACCGCCCTGCGGGTCGGGACGAGTGACGTGGTCTCGTCCCTCGACCCCGCCGGGGCGTACGACGCGGGCTCCTGGGCCCTCTTCAGCAACGTCTACCAGTCCCTGATGACCATCAAGTCCGGCTCCGACACCCCGGTCCCGGACGCGGCCTCCAGCTGCACGTTCACCGGCACCGAGCTCACCACCTACCAGTGCGAGCTCCGCCCCGACCTGAAGTTCTCGAACGGGCGCGCCGTCACCGCCGAGGACGTCAAGCACTCCTTCGACCGGATCAAGGCGATCAACTCCGACCAGGGACCGGCGCCGCTCTTCAACACCCTCCGGTCGGTCAAGGCGGCCGGCCGCACCGTGACCTTCACGCTCTCCGCACCCGACGCCACCTTCCCCTTCAAGATCGCGACGGGCGCCGCCTCGATCGTCGACAAGGACAAGTACCCGGCGAAGGCCCTCCGCGAGGACGGCAAGGTCGACGGCTCCGGCCCCTTCACCCTCGGCGCGTACCAGGCCGGCACCAGCGCCGAGCTCAAGCCGAACAAGGCCTACCGCGGCCAGTCCAAGCAGCCCGCCAAGACGGCCGTCACCGTCCGGTACTACAAGGACTCGGCCCAGCTCAACCAGGCCTGGGCCGACCACCAGGTCGAGGTCGCCCACCGCGACATGCCGCCGGAGGTGCTCGCGGGCCTCAACCCGGGACTGGAGGACACCAAGTACCAGGCCTCCGGCGGCTCCGAGATCCGCAGCCTGGTCTTCAACGTCCGCCCCGGCTCCACGGCCGCGCCGCTCGCCGTGCGCCAGGCGATCGCCGCCGTCATCGACCGCTCCAAGGTGGCCGGCGAGGTCCACCGCGGCACGGTGACCCCGCTCTACTCCCTCGTCCCGGCCGGCATCTCCTCGCACGGCAACCCGTTCTTCGACGCCTACCCGGCGCCCAACGGGGCCGCCGCGAAGAAGCTGCTCAAGGACGCCGGGATCACCGCCCCGGTCTCCCTCACCCTCGGCGTGAACACGCGCGGCCCGAACGCCGCCGAGGCCGACGAGATCGCGAAGCAGCTCACGGCCACCGGACTCTTCCAGATCAAGATCAAGGCCGTCGAGCAGTGGGCCGATTTCCAGAAGGCCTACGCGGCCGGTGAGTTCGACGCCTACACCATCGGCTGGATCCCCGACTTCCCGGACGCGGACAACTTCCTCGCCCCGCTCGTCGGCGCCGACTCCAGCATGAACAACGGCTTCTCGGACAAGGCCATCGACGGCCTCATCGCCCGCACCCAGTCCTTCTCGGACCGCGGTCAGGCCGCCGCCGACTTCCGCGAGCTCCAGAAGCTGGTCGCCCAGCAGATCCCGATGCTGCCGATCTGGCAGAAGAAGGACTACGTGATGTCCCGCGAATCCGTCTCCGGCACCCAGTACCTCTCCGACGGCACCGGGGTCTGGCGCCTGTGGGAGCTCAACTGGCTGTAGCCGCGCCGTCGGCGCCGGAGCCGGCCGTGGGGTCGAAGTCGGCATCCGGGTCGGATGCCCGCTTCTTCCTCGACACCGCCGTCTGCGCCATCCCCGGCAGGAAGTCCGCGAACAGCTCGTGGACCTCGCGCACCAGCGGCCGCAGCACCCGGAACCGGGCCAGGACGATGCCCCGCGTCGTCAGCTGCGCGCCGCGCTCCGCGAGCCGCCGCGTCTTCTCGCTGCCCGGGGACCGGTCGAAGACCCAGTACAGGACGAGCCCCATCTGCGAGAGCCACATCAGCTCCGGCAGCACGTCGGCCAGTTCGGCCGGCACCTTCGTCTTCGCGCCGGCCAGCACCTCGCGGTGCATGTCGATGGCCTGCTTGCGGGCCGGCTCCGACTCCGGGGAGAAGGGGCTGAGCGGGCTCTCCGGGTCCGCCGCGTTCTTGAAGAACTGGGAGGCGAACTCGTGGTACGGCGCCGCGATGTCCAGCCAGCTCGTCAGCACGCCCGCGAGCCGCTTCTGGAGATCGGTCTCGCTCTCCAGGATGGGCCGGACCGCCGCCAGGTGCGCGGCGCCGATCCGGTCGTAGAACCCCTGGACCAGGTGTTCCTTCGATGCGAAGTAGTAGTAGGCGTTGCCGACCGAGACCCCTGCCTCCTTGGCGATGGCCCGCATGGTCGTCTTGTCGAAGCCGCGCTCCTGGAAGAGACGGAGCGCGGTTTCGAGGATGAGCGTGCGGGTCTGCTCGCTCTTGGGAGCCTTCTGATCAGTCACGGTGTACGAGCCTATCGGGGTGCGGCGCAGTGGTCGTCACAGGCCGGTGCCTCCGGCTCCACTTCGCCCTCCGCGCCGGGCTCGGTCCGTACGGCCTGGCGCCATGCGGAGGCCGTGTACATGGCCGCCCGGGCGAAGGGCCGGCCCGCCGCGGTGGCGAGCCAGTTCGCCTTCGGCCGGTGCTCCGCCAGCGCCCACAGGCACACGATGAACGCGTCCGTCCCGGTCCACACCTGCCCCGCGTCGCCGATGACGGTGATCTCGCGGAGCGTGGAGGCGTGGTCGAGCTGCGGGAACTTCCCCCGGGCCGCGAAGGACGCGGCCGGGATCAGCCGGAGCGGCACCAGCCAGCGCTGCCCGAGGAGCCAGTGCCGGATGTGGACGCAGAGCGGGCAGTCGGCGTCGTACAGCACCGTCAGGTGCCGGGTCGCCTGCGCCGTCGTCGCCGTGGTCACCGCTCAGGCCCCGGCCGGAGCGGTCCACCCCTGCGGGGCGACCGGCGGGGTCTGCTGACGCTCCATGATCCCGCGGCGGCGCATCTTGTTGAGCACCCAGACGTTGCCGAGGTGCATGACGCCGAGGACCAGCAGGACGACGCCGAGCTTGACCGAGAGGGCTTCGAAGAGCTGGCGGGCCGAGTCGATGCCGGCGTCCGAGCGCAGGTAGAGCGTCACGAAGCCGATGTTGACGAGGTAGAACCCGACCACCAGGAGGTGGTTCACGGCGTCCGCGAGCTTCTCGTTCCCGTGCAGGACGTCGGCGATGAAGATGCGGCCGTTGCGGCTGAGCGTACGGGCGACCCAGACGGTCAGCCCGATGCTGATGAGCAGGTAGATGACGTACGCGATGACGGTGAGGTCCATTGCCTCTGCCCCCTTGAACGTGTTCAACTCGTTGGCAGGACTGACTGTAGGCCTCTTTTTGAACAAGTTCAAGCGATCTCGGGGAAGGCTGTCCTCCGCCACGGGTCCGGGTCCGCGCACGGAGCCGCCCGCGTCGGCGGCGACCGCCGGGCGAGGGCCGGGTGGCGGCGTGGAGGGCGGGTGCGCCGACGCGAGCGGAGGTGTCGCGGGTGGGGGAGGTGTACCGCTGCGCGCACGTCGGCCACGCCAGGACGCGGGCGGTGCGGGGCGGGAGCGGGAAGTGCGTCCACCGGTGTCCGGTGGGCTCGTACGCGATCGGCCCGGGGCGCCGCGGCCGCTGGGCCGGGGGCGGGCGGCGGGCGGCGCGGGTGCGGGCGGGCCTACGGGGCGGTCGAGCCCTGGGGCGGCCGGGCGGGGCCCTCGTCCGCGTGCGTGCGCACGTTGCTCAGGGCCCGGGTCAGACCGCGCTTGAGGATCTTGGTGAGGGGACGCTCGACGAGGCGGTGGACCAGCCAGGCGGCGACGAGCATGCCGAGCGTCATCACGGCGACCAGCGCCCACGGCGACAAGTGGTGACGGAGCAGCCTGATGCCGGTCCAGCCGATGTGCTCGTGGAGGAGGTAGAGCGGGTACGTGGTCGCACCGGCCACGGTGAGCCACTTCCCGCGCACCCAGTTCAGCCGGCCGAGCGCGAGGGCGAGCATCACCAGGTAGCCGAGGGTCATCAAGGCGATCGCCGGCTTCGAGTCCATCGTGCGGCCGAGGCTGACCGCGAGAGCGTCGTTGTAGAGGGCGACCTGGCGGACGGAGAACAGCCACGAGATCGCGACGATCCCCCACAGCAGCGCGGTCGGCCGGAACCGGTGCATCAGATACATCGCGACACCGGCGATGAAGTAGGGCGAGTACTCCGGCATGACGACGTAGTCGGCGAAGGGTGCCCGGCCAGCGGTGACCAGGACCGAGGCCACGGTCCACAGCGCGCAGAAGAGGACCACCCGCCGGTAGGTGACGCCCTTCCACACCACCAGCGCGAACAGCAGGTAGAAGCGCAGCTCCACCCAGAGCGTCCAGTACACGGCGTCCACCGAGCGGACCCGGAACGGCTCCTGCAGCATGGTGAAGTTGAGGAGGACGTCCTTCATGCCCTCCGGCTGCACGACCACCGGCCAGAGGGTGACCACGGCGGTCGTGGCCACGATGGCGAACCAGTACGCCGGATAGAGCCGCACCACCCGCGAGGTGAAGAACTCACCCAGGCTGCGGCCCCAGCTGCTCATGCAGATGACGAAGCCGCTGATGACGAAGAAGAACTCGACGCCGGTCCAGGTGTAGGAAGCCAGCCAGGAGGCTGTGGGGAAGACCACATCCACCGGCTTGGCCCAGGCGTTCTTGGCCGCGTCGGCATTGCCGCCGAAGCCCACATAGTGATGGAAAACCACCATCAGCGCGGCGATGAGCCGCAACCCGTCCAAAGCGGCCAGCCTTGAACGCTTCCCGGCAGCCGGAACGGGCGCCGGAGCAGCCTCGCTTCGCTGGGTGGGTATGAGGTGGGTCGCCATCCGGCAGATCCTACCGAGCACGGGGTCGGGCGATGACCTGCGCCGGCCGGCCGTGCGACCTGCCCGGCGGTGTCCGCCCCGGGCCGCGCCCGGGTGGTGTCAGAGGGGGGTCATAGGCTTCCGGGCATGGGAATGGTGACGTTCGTCGACGAGACGACCTCCGGCGGCCGCGCCGACGGCTGGGCGTTCGAGGTGGCCGAGGAGCGGCTCGCGCTGCGCGAGTTGATCCGGCGGCGGGTGTTCCAGGAGGTGGCCGAGCGGCGCGCCGCCGGTCTGGTCAAGCTGCCCGAACGGCCCGACGCCGAGCAGCAGAGCGAGCTCGCGCTCACCGCCTTCCGGCGCAACGGGTTCCTGGTGCTCGTCGGCGACCGCCAGGTCACCGATCTCGACGAGGTCCTCGACCTGCCGCTCGGCACCGAGGTCACCTTCTTGAAGCTCGTCGCCCTGGTGGGTGGCTGACATGGCCAACCGGAGCTACGCGGCTGCCGCGCACCGCGCCCTGGAGGACGAGAACGCCTCCGAGCTCGCCACCGCACTGCTGAAGGCCGCCATTTACTACAGCGGCCACTGGCAGAACAACAAGGAAGCGGCGCAACTCGTCGCCGACGTGAACGCCCGCCCGGCCGCGTTCCGGCAGCGGCTCGTGGACGAGTTCGGCCGCACCCTCGCCTCGCTGGCGGGGGAGTCCGGCGCCCGGGTGAACGCGCTGGGCCTCGCCGCCGCCGTCGGCCGGGACCTGCCCTGGGGCGAAGCGCTCCAGGCGGCGCGGTGCGAGAAGCTCGACGAGATCGGCCGCATGAGCGAGGCCGGATACCTGGGATGGGTGCCGGAGCTGGTGCTCGCCGAGATCGCCGAGGGCCGTACGGTGGCGCCGGCCGTCGTCGCCGCCCTGCGCCGCAGCGCCCTGGGCGCGTACGGCTACAAGCCGGTCCTCGCGGTCGCCGCACGCCTGAGGGAGCCCGTGCTCAACGTCGGCGAGGCCTGGGCGGAGCGGGCGATGGCGGACGGGGAGCGCTGGCACGCCCTCCTGGCGCACGCCGTGACCGCGACGTCCGCCAAGCCCAGCGGCAAGTGGGAGAAGACCGGCCGGGCGCTGATCACGGAGGCCGCGGAGGGGATCGGCGAGGACGGAGTGCGCGAGCGGCTGCTCGGCTGGTTCCGGCTCGTCGGCGCACCCCGCACCCTCGCCCTGCGGGAGGAGCGCTACGGGCCGAACCCGAACGAGGTCTACGACGCGTACAACGCCAACGCCCTGCGCGGTCTGGCCTGGCTGCTCTCCTTCCTGCCCCCGCACCCCGACGCCGCGCGGGTGCTCGGCGCGCTCGTCGAGACCTCGCTGCGCAAGGTCTCGGGCCTGGGCCCGCGGAACCCCAAGGTGGCCAACGCCTGCGTCACCGCCCTCTCCCGCATCGACAGCGAGGCGGCCCTGGCCGAGCTGGCCCGGCTGGCCACGCGCGTGACCTTCAAGGGCACCCTCAAGGTGCTGGACTCGGCCCTGGAGGCGCGGGCCGCCGCGCTCGGGCTCGGCCGCGAGGAGATCGAGGAGCTCGCGGTGCCGGCGTACGGACTCACCGGCGTCGGCCGCGCCGAGCACGCGCTGGGCGAGACCACCGCCCTCGTGGAGGTCCGCGGCTCCAAGGCGCTGCTCTCCTGGCGCAGCGCCACCGGCAAGGCGGTCAAGAGCGTGCCCGCCGCCGTGCGCCGCGACCACCCCGAGGAGCTCAAGGAGCTCAAGGCGGCCGTCAAGGACATCGACAAGATGCTCGGTGCCCAGGCAGAGAGGCTGGACCGGCAGTTCCTCGCCCGCCGCACGTGGCCGTACGGGAAGTGGCGCGAGCGGTACGCCGACCACCCGCTGGTCGCCACCCTGGCCCGGCGCCTGCTCTGGGTCGTGGACGGCACCCCGGTCGGCTTCGCCGACGGCGAGCTGCGCACCCTCGACGGCACCCCGGTCACCGGGGGCGCCGAGGTGAGCCTGTGGCACCCCATCGACCGCGAGCCGGCCGAGGTGGCCGCCTGGCGGGACCGGCTCGAACGGCACGGCGTCACGCAGCCGTTCAAGCAGGCCCACCGCGAGGTCTACCCGCTGACCGACGCCGAGGTCCGCACCGGCACGTACTCCAACCGGTTCGCCGCGCACTACCTGCGCCAGCACCAGTTCCACTCACTGGCCGCCGCCCGCGGCTGGCGCAACAAGCTGCGCCTCGCCGTCGACGACAGTGCGCCGCCCGCCGTGCGCGAGCTGCCGCAGTGGGGGCTGCGCGCCGAGTACTGGATCGAGGGGGACGGCGGGGACGGCGAGTACGAGGACATCACGGACTCGGGCAGCTTCCTGCGGCTGCGCACCGACCAGGTCCGGTTCTACCCGATCGACGCCCCGCAGAACATGGCGCACGCCTGCGGCGGCGACTACACGATGTGGCTGCTGGGCGGCGAGGCGCCGGTCGACCCCGTGCCGCTCGTGGACGTCCCCGCGCTGGTGCTCAGCGAAGTACTGCGCGACGTGGACCTGTTCGTCGGGGTGGCCAGCGTCGGCAACGACCCGACGTGGCAGGACGGCGGCCCCGAGGGCCGCTTCCACGACTACTGGAACGCGTACGGGTTCGGCGAGCTGAGCCAGACCGCCGAGACCCGCCGGCTCCTGCTGGAACGGCTGGTCCCGAGGCTCGCCATCGCCGACCGGTGCCGGATCGAGGGCCGGTTCCTGCACGTGCGGGGCGACCTGCGCGCGTACCGGATCCACCTCGGGTCGGGGAACGTCCTCATGGACCCGGACGACCGGTACCTGTGCATCGTCCCGGCGGGGCGCTCGGCCTCCGGCCCGGAGACCGGTTACCTGCCGTTCGAGGGGGACCGGACGCTCGCGCTGATCCTCAGCAAGGCGATGATGCTGGCGGCCGACACCGGCATCACCGACCCGACGATCACCCGTCAGATACTGAGGGAGCGGGCGTAGTTGATCTGGCTCATGACCCAGTGGTAGGTGCTCGCGTCGACGGCCGGGATCATCGTGGAGTGGTGGCGGCCGCCGCTCGTGACCGTGACCTGGATGTAGCCGGTGGTGGTCTTCTCCTTCATGAGGAGGAAGAGCAGGCCCAGCAGGCAGAACAGGAAGAAGATGATCGCCAGCACGATGGCGTGCGCCGGGATCTTCGTCTCGGTGCGGGAAAGGTCCGAGGCGTTCCACATGGCGCCCCTGAGCGGCATGGGGCCCGAGGGGGTCATGATCTGGTCCCCGGCGATGGTGATGTCGCCGAGGGCGAACCCGGACCCGCCGCCGTACGCCTGGGGCTGCACGGGCGGCATCATCGGGGGCTGGCCGGGGGGCGGGGTGCCGGCGCCGCCCATGGTCGGCTGGTACCCGGGCGCGGCCGGAGTGTCCTGCGGGTATCCGTACCCCGGCGCGGGCGGCGTGGCCGGGTACCCGTACCCGGGGGTCCCCGGCGTCGCCGGATACCCCTGCGGATAGCCATAACCGGGGCCGCCCGGACCCTCGTTGTCCTTCGCGTACGGATTCGGCTGCTGCTCGCTCATGCGCTCGATCTTTCCACAGCGATCCCCGGCCGAGTACCCCGGACGGGGGACGCCGCCCATTCGCCTTCGGGCCGGCGCCGGGCGGTCATTCGCCGTGGGGTTGCTCAGCGGGTGCTGCGGACATCACGTGCCTCCCGTGGGCTGCTGCCGAGAGCATCATCGCAGGAGCGGGCCGGGCCCCGCGGGCGGCAGCCGCGCGCTCACCCGAACGGGCGAGGGCCCCGCCCCCCGGTGGAAACCGGGGAGCGGGGCCCTCGTACGAGCGCGGACGCGCCGGGAATCAGAAGCGGCGCGTGATCAGCGCGCGCTTGACTTCCTGGATCGCCTTCGTGACCTCGATGCCGCGGGGGCACGCGTCGGTGCAGTTGAAGGTCGTGCGGCAGCGCCACACGCCGTCCTTGTCGTTCAGGATCTCCAGCCGCTGCTCGCCGGCCTCGTCGCGCGAGTCGAAGATGAAGCGGTGCGCGTTGACGATCGCCGCCGGGCCGAAGTACTGCCCGTCGTTCCAGAACACCGGGCACGACGAGGTGCACGCGGCGCACAGGATGCACTTGGTGGTGTCGTCGAACCGCTCGCGGTCCTCCGCCGACTGCAGGCGCTCACGCGTCGGCTCGTTCCCCTTGGTGACGAGGAACGGCATGACGTCGCGGTACGCCTGGAAGAAGGGCTCCATGTCGACGATGAGGTCCTTCATCACCGTGAGGCCCTTGATGGCCTCGACGGTGATCGGCTTCTCCGGGTTGATGTCCTTGATCAGCGTCTTGCAGGCGAGCCTGTTCTTGCCGTTGATCCGCATCGCGTCGGAGCCGCAGATGCCGTGCGCGCACGACCGGCGGAAGGTCAGCGTGCCGTCGAGGTCCCACTTGATCTTGTGGAGACCGTCGAGCACGCGCTCCTTCGGGTCGATCTCGATCTGGAAGTCCTGCCACTGCGCCTCGTCCGAGATCTCGGGGTTGAAGCGGCGGATCCGGAACGTGACCGTGATGTACGGGGAGGCCGCGGCCGCCTCTTCCATCTCGTCCGTCTTGGACAGGGTCGGGGTAGCCATCAGTACTTACGCTCCATCGGCTGGTAGCGGGTCGTCACGACCGGCTTGTAGTCGAGCCGGATCGAGTCCGAGCCATCGGCTCCGACCTCGCGGTACGCCATGGTGTGGCGCATGAAGTTGACGTCGTCGCGGTTCGGGTAGTCCTCGCGGTAGTGACCGCCGCGGGACTCCTTGCGCGCGAGCGCGGACACGGCCATGACCTCGGCCAGGTCGAGCAGGTTGCCCAGCTCGATGGCCTCCAGCAGGTCCGTGTTGAAGCGCTTGCCCTTGTCCTGGACGGACACGTTCTTGTAGCGCTCGCGCAGCTCCGCGATCTTCTCGACCGCGGTCTTGATGGTCTGTTCCGTACGGAACACCATCACGCAGGCGTCCATCGTCTCCTGGAGCTCCAGGCGCAGGTCGGCGACCCGCTCCTTGCCCGTGGAGTTGCGCAGGTGCTCGACCTGGTCGATGACCTGCTGCGCCGGGTTCTCGGGGAGCTCGACGTAGTCGTTCTCCTGCGAGTACCGGGCCGCGGCGATGCCGGAGCGCTTGCCGAACACGTTGATGTCCAGCAGCGAGTTCGTGCCGAGGCGGTTGGCGCCGTGCACGGAGACGCAGGCGACCTCGCCGGCCGCGTACAGACCCGGGACGACGGTGGTGTTGTCGCGGAGGACCTCACCCTCGACGTTCGTCGGGATGCCGCCCATGGCGTAGTGCGCGGTGGGCTGGATCGGGATCGGGTCCGTGTACGGCTCGATGCCCAGGTACGTGCGCGCGAACTCGGTGATGTCCGGGAGCTTCGCGTCGAGCTGCTCCGGCGGCAGGTGCGTCAGGTCCAGGTACACGTGGTCACCGGCCGGACCGCAGCCGCGGCCCTCGCGGATCTCGGTGTAGATGGAGCGCGAGACGACGTCACGGGACGCGAGGTCCTTCATGACCGGCGCGTACTTCTCCATGAAGCGCTCGCCGTCCTTGTTGCGGAGGATGCCGCCCTCACCGCGGGCGCCCTCCGTCAGCAGGATGCCCATGCGCCAGATGCCCGTCGGGTGGAACTGGAAGAACTCCATGTCCTCCAGCGGCAGGCCGCGGCGGTAGCAGGCCGCCTGGCCGTCACCCGTGAGGGTGTGCGCGTTGGAGGTCACCTTGAAGAACTTGCCGGTGCCGCCGGAGGCGTAGATGACGGCCTTCGCCTGGAACACGTGGATCTCGCCGGTGGCGAGCTCGTACGCGACCACGCCGGCCGACTTCTTGACGCCGTCCTCCTCGACCAGGAGCTGGTCCAGGACGTAGAACTCGTTGAAGAACTCCACGCCCTCCTTGACGCAGTTCTGGTACAGCGTCTGGAGGATCATGTGGCCGGTGCGGTCCGCGGCGTAGCAGGACCGGCGGACCGGCGCCTCGCCGTGGTTGCGCGAGTGGCCGCCGAAGCGGCGCTGGTCGATGGTGCCGTCCGGGGTGCGGTTGAACGGCAGGCCCATCTTCTCCAGGTCGAGGACGGCGTCGATGGCCTCCTTCGCCAGGATCTCGGCGGCGTCCTGGTCGACCAGGTAGTCACCGCCCTTGACCGTGTCGAAGGTGTGCCACTCCCAGTTGTCCTCCTCCACGTTCGCCAGCGCGGCGGCCATGCCGCCCTGCGCGGCGCCCGTGTGGGAGCGGGTGGGGTAAAGCTTCGTCAGCACGGCGGTGCGGCTGCGCTTCGTCGACTCGATGGCGGCACGCATGCCTGCGCCACCTGCGCCGACGATGACGGTGTCGTACTTGTGGATCTTCATCTTTTTCGCCTCAGCCCCGTTGCCTAGCGGATGTTCGGGTCGAAGGTGAAGATCACCAGCGTGCCCAGAAGGATGGTGAACACCGTGGCGGTGTAGAGCAGGCCCTTCAGCCACAGCCGCGTGTTGGCGCGCTCCGCGTAGTCGTTGATGACGGTACGCAGACCGTTGGCGCCGTGCAGCATGGCCAGCCACAGCATCAGCAGGTCCCAGACCTGCCAGAACGGGGACGCCCAGCGGCCGGCCACGAAGGCGAAGCCGATCTTGGAGACGCCGCCGTCCAGCACCAGCTGGATCAGGAGGTGGCCGATGACGAGGACGACGAGCACGATGCCCGAGAGGCGCATGAACAGCCATGCGGCCATCTCGAAGTTGCCGCGGGTCGAGCGCGGCGTCTTGCCCGTGCGCTTGCGCGGGGCCTCGATGTACGGCGCCGGGTTGTCGACGTCGTAGAGGCTTACGCCCTCCACGTCGCCGATGGCCTTGGCGGAAGAAGTGTCAGAAGACATGAGTGTCACTTCCCGAACAGTTCGGCAGCTGCGTGGCCCAGGACGGGGTACAGGGCCCCGATCATCAGGATGATCCAGACGATCACGACGCCCCAGAGCATCTGCTTCTGGAGACGGGGGCCCTTGGACCAGAAGTCCACGGCGATCACACGGAGACCGTTCAGCGCGTGGAACAGGATGGCGGCGACGAGGCCGTACTCCAGCAGCGCGACGATCGGAGTCTTGTAGGTAGCCACGACATCGTCGTACGCCTCGGGGGAGACGCGGACGAGAGCGGTGTCGAGGACGTGTACGAACAGGAAGAAGAAGATGAGGACGCCGGTGACTCGATGAGCCACCCAGGACCACATTCCTTCCCGGCCGCGGTACAACGTTCCAGCCGGCACGGAAAACCCTCCGGAAGCGGGGCGGGGGCCAGCCGGCTTCTTTGTCGGTCGGGCCCGGCCGGGTACGGTCCTCCGGCCCCGGACATCGTAGCGACGCTTTGTCGGTTCCCTTGCGCCGGGTCCATCGGTGTGATCAAACAGGCACGGACGGACTATCCCACAGGGGCGAATAGCCCTGAATCCTCGGCGTTTACCCCGTCCTGGGAGGTCAGCCAATGTGTCAGGTCGGCGAGCCGCACCTGGGCGAGGCGCCGCAGCTCGTCCGCCGAGATCGACCGCTCCTCGTCGGCCTCCAGCTCCATCCGCCGCCGGATCGCGGCGAGGAGCTGGTCGGCCTGCTCCTCCGGCGGGTGCCCGTCCAGGCAGATGACGAAGACGTGGCCGAAGTTGCGCTCGTACTCGGCGTGCGCGGCGTCGAGCGCCAGGAGCGCGGCGTAGGAGGCCCCGTGGTCCAGCTCCACCGGGACCTCCGAGGCCAGCGCCTCGCTGAGGTCCGCCTGGGAGAGGTCGTACGAGGCCTCGTCGGCGGCGGCCAGCAGCACCCCCGGATCCGGGTACGGTCGGTGGGCGGCAACCCGCTGCGCCCAGCGCCGGCTCCCGCAGCAGTGCAGCAGCACGGCCACGGCGGCTTCGGGGGAGAGGGCGTTGAACCGCGCCAGTCCGGAGCCGGTGGAGGGATCGGAGCAGCCGCGGGCCTGTGCCGGAAGGTGGCTGGACAGCGGGGGGCTCCTCGGGGCGTGGCGCGGGTGTACCGCCACGCTAGCGACGCGGGGCCGGGTGTGTCGTACCGATCCGAGGTTTTCACCCGGAAGTGAGCCGAAAGGATGACGGGCGTGGCGCGGGAACGGCCCGATGGGGGAAACCCGATGGGGGAAGAGGAAGACGACCGAGGCCGCCACCCCCCACAGGAGAGGCCCCGGTCGCCGTCCGTACGGACTCGTGCGACAAGCCCGTACCCCTGTCAGCGCCGCGAGTGCGTTTTGTGTCACACCCCGCTTCGCGCACGATTGGTTGCTCCCCGTACAACTCGTGGACGAAGGTACTTGAAAGCCGTAACGTGCTGATTTGCGCCACAGGTACAGGACAGTGAAACGGTTGGGGACTTTGCTGGGGGACGACGCGGAGCTGACCGCCGCGGTGCTCGCGGCACAGGGCGGCGACGAGAGCGCGTTCCGTACTGTGTACCGCGCCGTGCACCCACGCCTGCTCGGATACGTACGCACGCTCGTCGGAGACGGCGACGCGGAGGACGTGACCTCGGAGGCGTGGCTGCAGATCGCCCGCGACCTCGACTCCTTCACCGGCGACGCCGACCGCTTCCGCGGCTGGGCCGCCCGCATCGGCCGCAACCGTGCGCTGGACCACATCCGCATGCGTGGACGCCGTCCCGCCATCGGCGGCGACGAGACCGAGCTGACCACCCGCGCCGCCGACAGCGACACCGCCGGCGAGGCGATGGAGGCACTGTCGACGGGCCGGACCATGGCGCTGATCGCCCAGCTTCCGCAGGACCAGGCCGAGGCCGTGGTGCTCCGCGTGGTCGTCGGGCTCGACGCGAAGACCGCGGCCGAGACCCTGGGCAAGCGGCCCGGGGCCGTCCGCACCGCGGCCCATCGGGGCCTGAAGAAACTGGCCGAGCTGCTCGGCGCGGACGGCGGGTTCGCGCCGGAGTCGGAAACCGGCTCGGATCCGGCGGGCCCGGTCGGCCATAATGCCGGTGGCCAGGCGAGGGACGGTGGGGGCGGGAGGGATCTCGACGCCGTGCCCGCTCAGCGCGGCAGGGGCGGTGGTCTCGTAGAGCAAACCGGTGTGACGCATTCACGTTGGCGGACGCAGAAGGACATGTGATGGCCGACGAGCGCAACAGGTGGCTGGACAAGGCCGCGGCGGAACGAGTGCTGCGCGGCGACCCGGCCGTACCTGGCGGCGACCCGAGCGCCCGCGAAGCGGAAGCACGCCTTCGGACCGCCCTCGAACTCCTGGCCGCGCCGCGGCCGTGCACCGGGGCGGAACTGCCCGGCGAGGCCGCCGCGGTGGCCGCCTTCCGCGCGGCGCACGGCGGGGCCGGGGCCCCGGCGGTATCCGGCATACCCGCACTGTCCGGGACGTCCGGGACGTTCGGGATGTCCGCGCCGGTCGGCGGTGACACCTCCCCCCTCGTGGAGCTCGGCAGGATCCTGCCCCTCGCCGCCCCCGTGCCCCCGGCCCGGCGCGGCCGTCCGGTGCGCTTCGGGCTGGTCGCCGCGCTGGCGGGCGTAGCCGTCGGCGGCCTGGCGGTCGCCGCCGGGGCCGGCCTGCTGGACCGGAGCACGCACGACTCGGCCGGTCCCGTACCGGCGGTGTCCCTCAGCGCGGACGAGAACCCGACGCCGCCCGGCGGCACCGGGGGCCCGACTCCGGGCCCGCAGCTGCGGCCCACTCCGTTCCGGGGCACCGACGGCATGCCGCCCACCCCGGGCGGTGGGCCGACGCCCGGCGGGCTGGACTCCGGCGCGTTGCAGGGATTCGGGACCGGAACGGTGAAGGGCCCCGATGCCGCGTCGGGCGGCGGCGCCGCCGCGGAAGGCCGGGACGGCAGGGACACGAAGGACGGCAAGGACGCGCTCGCGGGCGGGACCACCTCGCTGAAGGACGCGGACAAGCAGACCCGCCTCAAGGCGGTGGACCTGTGCGAGGCCTACCGCTCGGGTGAGATGAACTCGGACCGCCGCGACAAGCTCTCGAAGCTGGCGAAGGGCCTCGCGCGCATCCCGCACTTCTGCGAGGACCTGCTCGACGGGCCGGGCAGGAGCACCACCCCGACCGTGCCGCGCGGTTCGGACATCGGGGGCGACGTGCTCAAGGCCCCGACGCTCGTCCCGGCCAGCCCGGGGATGTCGGCGCCCGCCCGCCTGCCTTCGCGCTGAGGTCCTTCGCGCTGAAGCCCTTCGTGCTGGAGCCCCCGCGCCGAGCACATCCGTCCCGAGGGCGGTTTCCGGCCATCCTTCGGGTGGTCCGTGCGGGCTCACCGGACAGGTTCCGGGCGACGTCATGAACGGGCTGTAACACTTTTCGAACCTGCGGCGCAGTACATATCGAGCCGACTGGTCATCGGCCGCGCATGAGCCGGGGTTCCCCCCGTACCCCTGGGCTCTGCGCACCCGGCGCGGGCGGGGTTCGTTCCCCCGGCCCTGCCCGCGCCCTTTACTTCACAGACCGGATCACCGGGGACACCGGGATCACCGGCACCGCCCGGCCATCGGGGATCACCAGTAGACGACGACCTTGTCGCCGACCTGCACCTGCTCGAACAGCGACGCCAGCTTCGCCTTGTCCCGGACGTTCACGCAGCCGTGCGAGGCGCCGGCGTAACCGCGGGCCGCGAAGTCGGCGGAGTAGTGCACCGCCTGGCCCTGGCTGAAGAACATCGAGTACGGCATCGGCGTGTGGTAGATCGTCGACGTCCAGTCCTTGGCCTTCCACTCCACCTTGAACTGGCCCTCGCGGGTCGGAGTGTTCTCGGAGCCGAAGCGGACGTCCAGCGTGGAGACGATCTTGCCGTCGATCATCCAGGCGAGCGTGCGGCTCTCCTTGCTGATGCACATGACGCGGCCCGTCATGCAGCGCGGGTCCGGCGCGTCGACCTCGTTGACGGTCGGCGGGCGCAGCTCGTCGGCGGTGGGCTTCTTGCTGACGCTCTGGATCTTCTTCCACGTGGCGTCGTCGACCGCGCCGGAGGCCGTCAGGCCGTTCTTCGTCTGGAAGGACTTGACCGCGGCGGTCGTCTTCGAGCCGTAGAAGCCGGTCGGTGCGACCGTCATGTACTTGAGCTGCTTCAGGCGGGCCTGGAGCTCGCGGATCTGCTCGCTCTCGTCGCCGTTGGCCATGATGGCCTTGACGGTCGGCGAGGGGGACGCGGACGGCGAGGCCGACTGCGAGGCGGAGGGCGAGGGCGAGGCTTCGGCGGGCTTGTTGTCCGTCGAAGGGGAGGTTTCGGGGGTGGAACCCGCCGCGGACGCGGACGGAACCGTCGAAGCGGAGCCGGCCGGCTCCGTCTTCTGGGGCCCGCAGGCGGTCGCGGCGAGCGCGACGGCGGTGGCCACCCCGAGCGTGCGGATTATGACTCTCTGGCGAAGCATTGCAGTCCCCCGTTTTCTACGTCGTGTATGTAGGTGATGCCTGGCGGGCGTGGACAGTTGCAGACGATCCAGGGATGTTGCGCCATTGTGACCAGCGGCCGTCGGACGACGGCCGGAGCCGCCGCGGGGAGTTGTATCAGCCCCGAGCCCATTTGCTCCATGGAGGGTTTGGTCACATGGCCAGTACCGAGAGCGGGAATCCCATCGAACCCGTGTATGGGCCGGGGGATCTGACGGGGTGGGATCCCGAGGTCAAACTGGGAGAACCAGGGGCGTATCCGTACACGCGAGGTGTCTACCCGACCATGTACACCGGCAAGCCGTGGACGATGCGGCAGTACGCCGGGTTCGCAACGGCGGCCGAGTCCAACGCCCGGTACCGGCAGCTCATCGCGGGCGGCGGCACCGGACTCTCGGTCGCCTTCGACCTGCCGACGCAGATGGGGCACGACTCCGACGCGCCGCTGGCGCACGGGGAGGTCGGCAAGGTCGGCGTCGCCGTCGACTCCGTCGACGACATGCGGGTGCTCTTCGACGGGATCCCGCTCGACCGGGTCTCCACGTCCATGACGATCAACGCCCCGGCCGCGCTCCTCCTCCTCATGTACCAGCTGGTCGCCGAGGAGCAGGGGATCGAGGGCGCACAGCTGACCGGGACCGTGCAGAACGACGTGCTCAAGGAGTACATCGCGCGCGGCACCTACATCTTCCCGCCCGAGCCCTCGCTGCGGCTGACCGCCGACACCTTCCGCTACTGCAAGGCGGAGATCCCCCGCTGGAACACCATCTCCATCTCCGGCTACCACATGGCCGAGGCCGGGGCCTCGCCCGCGCAGGAGATCGCCTTCACGCTGGCGGACGGCATCGCGTACGTACGGACCGCGCTGGCGGCCGGGATGGAGGTCGACGAGTTCGCCCCGCGGCTGTCCTTCTTCTTCGTCGCCCGCACCACCCTGCTGGAGGAGGTCGCGAAGTTCCGGGCCGCCCGCCGGATCTGGGCCCGGATCATGCGCGAGGAGTTCGGGGCCCGGAACCCGAAGTCGCTCATGCTGCGCTTCCACACCCAGACCGCCGGGGTCCAGCTGACGGCGCAGCAGCCCGAGCTCAATCTCGTACGGGTGGCCGTGCAGGCACTGGCGGCGGTGCTGGGCGGCACCCAGTCGCTGCACACCAACTCCTTCGACGAGGCGATCGCCCTGCCGACGGAGAAGTCGGCGCGCCTCGCACTGCGCACCCAGCAGGTGCTCGCGTACGAAACGGACGTGCCGCACACCGTCGACCCCTTCGCCGGCTCGTACGCCGTGGAGCGGATGACGGACGAGGTCGAGGAGGCCGCGCTCGCACTGATGCGGCGGGTCGAGGACCTCGGCGGGGCGGTGGCCGCGATCGAGGCGGGCTTCCAGAAGGGGGAGATCGAGCGGAACGCGTACCGCATCGCGCGCGAGACGGACGGCGGCGAGCGCGTCGTGGTCGGGGTCAACCGCTTCACGCTGGAGCAGGAGGAGCGGTACGAGCCGCTGCGCGTCGACCCGGAGATCGAGAACCGGCAGCGGACGGCACTGGCGGCGCTGCGCGCGGAGCGCGACGGCGAGGCGGTGGCGGCGGCGCTGGCCGCCCTGCGCGAGGCGGCGGCCGGCACGGCGAACGTGCTCCCTCCGATGAAGGAGGCCCTGCGCGCCCGGGCCACGGTGGGCGAGGTCTGCAACGCGCTGCGGGAGGTCTGGGGGACGTACGAACCCGCCGATTCCACATGGTGAAACCGGCGGGACGACAGGTGCGTCCTCATGGGACACTCCTGCCCATGCTGGGAGTCACCGATCTGCCGACCTATCTCGTCGGGCTCATATTGATCATTCTGCTGCCGGGGCCGAACTCGCTGTACGTGCTCTCGGTCGCCGCGCGCCGCGGGGTGCGCACCGGGTACAAGGCCGCCGCCGGGGTGTTCACCGGCGACGCCGTGCTCATGGTGCTCGCCGCCGTCGGGGCCGGGGCGCTGCTCCAGGCCAGTCCGGTGGCCTTCGGCATCGTCAAGGTGCTCGGCGCCGGGTACCTGACCTGGCTCGCCGTCGGGATGATGCGCGGGGCGTGGGCGCTGTGGCGCTCGCGGGCCGAGCGGGAGGAACGGGCCGAGGCGCCGGTCGGGGCCGAGGGCACCGAGGGGGAGCGGCCGTACCGGCGGGCGCTGCTGATCAGCCTGTTCAACCCCAAGGCGATCCTGTTCCTCCTCTCCTTCTTCGTGCAGTTCGTGGACCCCTCGTACGCCTACCCGGCGCTCTCGTTCCTGCTGCTCGGTGCGCTGCTCCAGCTGGGCAGTTTCCTGTACCTGACGCTGCTGATCTTCGGCGGGACCCGGTTGTCCGCGGCCTTCCGCCGCCGCAGGCGGCTGTCGGCCGGGGCCACCTCGGCGGCGGGCGTGCTGTTCCTCGGTTTCGCGGCGAAGCTCGCCGTCGGCTAGGCCCGCGCGTACGCCGTCACCGCGTGCGGGCCGCGCGCAGCCGCTTCAGCCGGCGGACCACGCGGCGGACGGCCGGGCTGTTCGGCAGGAAGGACAGCCCGGCCGGGATGCCCCCGGGCAGTCCGAGGGTGGTCAGCCGGCGGCGTTTGAAGTAGCGCCAGGTCCGGTCGTCCAGATGCGCGGCCAGGTACCGCTCGGCCTCGGTACGGCGGGGGGCCAGGATCTGCGGCTGCATGGTGAACCCGACCGCGGTGAGCAGCCCGGTCAGCCGGTCCCGGTTCTCCTCGGCGCCGGGAGCGGTCCAGGCGGCGACGGCCCCGGCGTCCGCGAGGGCGGGCAGGGCCGCGTCCACGATCGTCAGCGGGATCCGGTTGCTGTTCTGGTACGGGGCGAGGCGGGCCAGTATGGCCCCGGTACCGGTGCGCGCGACGGGCAGTCCGTACAGGGTGGCGGCGGTCAGCAGCCCGGTGGAGAAGCAGCCGACGACCAGGGCGGGGCGCAGCCGCTGGTAGAGGGTCTCGGCCAGGACCGGCGTGGCCATGACGGTGAGCCGGGCGCCGAGCCGCTCGGCTTCGGCCTCGGCGCGCCGCGAGTACGCGGCGGGGGCGCTGGGGTGCGGTTTGAAGACGAGTTCGCGGTGGCCGAGGGCGTGCGCGCCCCGGACCATCTCCACGTGCAGCTCCTCCTCTTCCTGCGGGGAGAGGAGTTCGAGCGCGGAGAGGTACTGGCCGAGCAGCAGCGCCGGGGCCTCGCCGACCCCGTCCAGCTCGGGCCCGGACGAGGGCAGCTCGGCGAGCACCTTCAGGAATTCGGGGGTCGGGACCAGCTCCGGCCGTACGCCGAACTCGGTGAGCAGCAGCGGCTCCAGGCCGGGCAGCAGGTCCAGGTGCAGGACGCGGCGCACGCGCATGCCGAGCTGCGGGTCGAGGCGGAAGCGGGTGGGCCCGTAGCTCATCAGCCCGTCGGCGTAGACGTCGACGGCGGCGCCGGGGAACAGCGTGCACAGCGTCCGGGCGGGCGGGACCTGGATCGACTCCACGATGATCTCGACGCGGTCCTCGCCCAGTCCCCAGCCCGCCCGGAGCTGGCGCTCCCACAGCGGGACGTCCTCGGGGCGGGGGGCCCAGGTGCTCGGGTGCTGCGGGGCGATGACGGCGTTCCAGTCGAGCACCTCGTCGAAGCGGGTGCCGAGCGCGGCGAAGCCCGGCATGTCGGCGAGGCCGGGGGAGACCTCGGCGGTGAGGGCGTGATTGCTGGTGAGCAGGATGCGGCGGCCGGCCGGCGGGAAGGTGCCCGCGTCGATTCCGGCGGCGAGCGTGGCCATCCCGTAGAGGGTGGAGGCGAGGAAGATCTGCGTGCAGGGGGTGCTTCGAGTCGCCATCAGAGCGCGGCTCCCGCTCGTGCGGGCCGGCGGCGCAGGCGGCGCAGCACTCCGGCGCGATCGGCGTCCATCGAGTTCAGCACCCCGTCGAGTACGTCCACGGGCATGCGTCCGAGCGCGGCCGTACTCATCGAACGGAGTTTCTTGGCCACGGCCGGTTCGTACCTCTCGATGGTCCCGATATGGTGCGCGATAATTGCACAATATGTTCGGACGGCTTTCGGGAGCAGAAGATCGCTTTCCCGGTCTTCGGCCGTATCGGCCAGGACCTGGTCGAAAGCCTTGATGAAATCGAGCTGGCGCTCGTCCTTGATCTGTGTGAGCGAGGTCGCGACCCCGCGCCGGTAGAAGATCCCCGGCAGCCCGATCGCCGCGAACGAATCGGCCCCCCGGTGCAGCCGCCAGATCCACGGACGGTCCTCCGCCGTGCGCAGCCCGTCGGTGAAGTGCAGCAGTCCGCGGTCCAGCAGCCGCCGGTGGTACATCCCGGCCCAGGCGTACGGATAGTCGACCGAGGTGGCCCGCGACGAGGGCAGGATCCCGGTGCGCGGATCGCCGACGACCAGCTGCGGACCATAGGGGACGCGCTGCACGGTACGGGCGCGGCCGGTCACCTGGACGTGGTCGTTGCGGACGAAATCGCAGCTCAGGGCCTCTATGGCGGCCAGAGTGCGGGTCAAGTGGCCGGGCGCCAGCCAGTCGTCGCCGTCCAGGAACGTGACGTACTCGCCGCGCGCGGCGTCCAGGCCGGTGTTCCGGGCGGTGGCCAGGCCGCCGTTCCGTTCGTGTCTGAGGAGCACCGCCCCCGGCAGCTCGCGCGCCGCCCGCTCCAGGAGTTCGGGCGTGCCGTCCGTCGAGCAGTCGTCGACGAGCAGGAACTCGAAATCGTCCCGGGCGTTCAGTTCGAGGCTTTTCAGGGCATCCGGTGCGTATGTCTGCACGTTGTAGAACGGCACGACAACAGAGAGCTTGAGCACCCGCGAGACATTAAGCCGTTGGCCGGCATTCACCATGGCCCGTGCGCGGATTCCATGTGAACGAAGCGGGGCGGGCGCGTTAACCGGTGCGGTTTCGCGTGACGTAGACGGGTTGTTAACCCGCTGTTGTGCGTTCGTTGGGCCGATCACCGAAATTGCGGAATAGCTTCTGCCGGGTGCCAGCCAGTAATCGCGCAGCATCTCGTAGTCATCCCGGGACCGCCCTCCGCGTCGCCGTACTCGCCGATTCCGATACGCGATGGAAATGGGGCGCACTCACCGCGCGCCGCCTGTCGGAAGAACCGCACCTCACCGGATTCCTGCTCCGCGGCCGGGCCACCCCGACCGCGCGCCAGCTCGGCGAAGTGGGCGTCCGGGCGGACCGGCTCTCCGAGGTGACCTGCGCACGGTTCCTCGCGGAGATCGAGCGCGGGAAGTACGACGTCGTCGTCCTCGCCCTCGTCGGCGGAGCCGTCCAGGCCGTCCTGCACGGGATCCGCGCGCTGTGGCCCGAGCCGGCCGAGCGCCCCGTGCTCGTCACCGGTTACGTGGGCGTCGTGTACGAGAAGCTCGCCGACGGCCTGCTGCTGCGCCACGGCGCCGACCTCGTCCTCGCCAACTCCCGCCACGACGCGGGACGCTTCCGCGCGGTCTACGAGGGCGTCGGCGCGGACGCCGGCGCGGTCACGGAGACGGCACTGCCGTTCCTGGACGGAGCGGCCTACGAGAAGGCCGGCAGCCGCGCCCACACGGTCGTCTTCGCCGTCCAGCCGTCCGTCCCCGAGAGCCGCGCCGACCGCGCCTACCTGCTGGAACGGGCAGCGGGGCACGCCCGGCTGCACCCCGGGCGCGAGGTGCTGATCAAGCTGCGCAGCCGTCCGGGGGAGCACACCACGCACCTGGAGGAGCAGCCGTACCAGCGGCTCGCGGAGCGGATCCCGGGCGGACTGCCCGCCAACTGCCGCCTGGTGTACGGGAACATGGGCGAGGTCCTGGACGGTACGGACCTGCTGGTCACCGTCTCCTCCACGGCCGCGCTGGAGTCGCTGCACCGCGGGATCCCGACCGCGGTCCTCACCGACCTCGGCATCCGCGAGGCGCTCGGCAACCACCACTTCCTCGGCTCGGGCTGCCTGGCCTCCTGGGACCAGCTCGACGCGGGCCTGCTGCCGCAGGGCGACCCGCGCTGGCTGGCCGACCAGGGCGTGACGGGTGCCTCCGGCGACGCCGGCGACCCCTTCGCCGCCGCGCGCGAACGGCTCGCGCAGCTGCTGGACCTCCCGGTGCTCCCCGCCGTCGCCCCCTACTACACGCAGGTCACCGCGCCCCGGTACCTGCCCGGGATCCTCGCCCGCCACCACCTCGCCCCCGACGGCAGCCCGCTGCCCGGAGCCGTCCGCGAGAGCGAGGGGGAGTCCCGGCTGCGCCGCCGGCTCCGCTCGCACCTGCGCGACGCCGCCCGGGCGGCTTACCGGCACGGCGTCCAGCGCGTGGCCCCGGTGATCCGCCGGATGGGGGAGCTGTGACCGCCGCCGCGAGCCCGCGCGTGCTGGCCGTGATCCCGGCCCGCGGCGGCTCCAAGGGAGTCCCGGGCAAGAACCTCGCCGAAGTGGCCGGGGTCCCGCTCGTCGTACGGGCCGTCCGGGCCTGCCGGGGCGCGGCCACCGTCACCGACGTCGTGGTCTCCACCGACGCCGGCCCCATCGCCGAAGCCGCCCGGGCCGCCGGGGCCGAGGCGATCCGCCGCCCCGCGGCGATCTCCGGGGACACCGCCAGCAGCGAGGCGGCCGTCCTGCACGCGCTCGACGCCTTCGAGGAACTGCACTCCCTCACCGTGGACGTCGTCCTCCTCGTCCAGTGCACCAGCCCCTTCCTGACCTCCTCCGACGTCGAGTCGGTCGCCGCCGCCGTCGCCACCGGCGCGGCCGACTCGGCCCTGACCGTCGCCCCTTTCCACGGCTTCCTCTGGCGGGAAGCGGCCGACGGCGCCGGGGGGGACGGCGTCAACCACGACAAGGCCGTCCGCCCCCGCCGCCAGGACCGCCCCCAGGACCTGCTGGAGACCGGAGCCGCCTACGCCATGGACGCCGCCGGCTTCCGCGGCGCGCGGCACCGCTTCTTCGGACGCACCCTTCCCGTCGCCACCGACCCCGCACGGGTCCTGGAGATCGACGACCCGCACGACCTGGCGCGCGCCCGCCTCCTCGCTCCCCTCTTCACCTCCCCCCGGCACCCCCACGCACCGAACGAAGGACCTCAGCTGCCATGACCGTCGCCACCCCCAACTCCCGCCTGCGCACCTTCGGCTCGCGCACCGCCGGCCCCGGCCGCCCCGTGTACGTCGTCGGTGAGATCGGCATCAACCACAACGGCGACCTCGGCAACGCGTTCGCCCTCATCGACGCCGCCGCCGAAGCGGGCTGCGACGCCGTGAAGTTCCAGAAGCGCACCCCGGAGATCTGCACCCCGCGCGACCAGTGGGACATCGAGCGCGACACCCCCTGGGGCCGGATGACGTACATCGACTACCGCCACCGCGTCGAGTTCGGCGAGGCCGAGTACCGCTCCATCGACGAGTACTGCGCCAAGCGCGGCATCGACTGGTTCGCCTCCCCGTGGGACACCGAGGCCGTCGCCTTCCTGGAGGAGTTCGACGTCCCCGCCCACAAGGTGGCCTCCGCCTCCCTCACCGACGACGAGCTGCTGCGCGCCCTGCGCGCCACCGGCCGCACCGTCGTCCTCTCCACCGGCATGTCCACCCCGAAGCAGATCCGCCATGCGGTGGAGGTGCTCGGCAGCGACAACATCCTGCTCTGCCACGCCACGTCCACCTACCCGGCCAAGGCGGAGGAGCTCAACCTGCGGGTGATCAACACCCTGCAGGAGGAGTACCCGAACGTGCCGATCGGCTACTCGGGCCACGAGACGGGCCTGCAGACCACCCTCGCGGCCGTCGCCCTCGGCGCCACGTTCGTCGAGCGCCACATCACCCTCGACCGCGCCATGTGGGGCTCCGACCAGGCGGCCTCCGTGGAGCCCGGCGGCCTGACCCGCCTGGTCCGTGACATCCGCACCATCGAGACCGCCCTCGGCGACGGCGTCAAGCGCGTCTACGAGTCCGAGCTCGGCCCCATGAAGAAGCTCCGCCGGGTCCAGGGCGAACTCGCCTCGGTCTGACCCTCCCGCCGTGCCGGGCCGCGGTCCCGCCCCGCGGCTCGTCCGGCCCTCCGTCCGGTGTCCGTCCGGTACGACGCGCCCCGCCCCCGCCCCTGACGAGGAGTACGTGGTGACCCCCTCCGCCTCCACCCTGGCTTTCGTCGAGAGTCCGGTCCAGCTCCTGAACGTCCTGGAGTGGGCGCACGCCGAAGCCGCGTCCGCACCGGGCGGCGCCCCGCTGCTCCACGGCGTCCCGGCCCAGCCCAGCCGCGCCTTGGGCCGCGGCCCGGCCGCGGCCGGCGAGGGCGCGGCTTCGGCGTGCGCCCACGCCCCCGACCGCTCGGCGGCGGGTTCCTGGCTGCGGATCGTCGTACTGCCGCCCACCGACCCCATGTCCCGCGGCCAGCTGCGCCGCATGGCCGGCCTGGCCCGGGACGAGGGGTACGAGGTCGTCTGGCAGGAGGCCCGCGGCGGCCGGCTCGCCCCGCTCAAGGCGCTCGCCGCGCTCGCCAGGGACGTCCGCGCGGCCCGCCGCGTCGTCGTCGGCGACCCCTTCTCCCGGTACGTGCAGCTCCTGCTCACCCTCGTGCGGGCCGAGGAGCTCGTGGTGGTCGACGACGGCACCGCGACGATGGAGTTCGTCGCCCAGACCGCCCGCGGTGAGCGCCTCGTCCGCTGGCACCGGGTCGGCGGGGGCGGCCTGCCCGGCCGGGTCCGCGAGCTCGCGTACGCACCGGTCTCGGCCACCGCCCGGCGCCGTTTCACCCCGGCCGCGGGCACCGGCCGGCGCGTCGAGGTGTTCAGTTCGATGCCCGTCACCGTCCACAGCGGGATGAGCCTGCGGGTCAACGAGTTCGCGTGGACCCGCGCCCGGTTCGGCCCGCCGCGCCTGACGAAGGGCACCGACCTCGTCGGCACCTCCCTGGTGGAGACCGGGGTGGTCGACCCGGCCCGCTACCTGGACGCCGTACGGGCCCTGACGCTGGAGCACGGCGTCACCCGTTACTTCGCGCACCGCCGGGAGTCCGCGGAGAAACTGCGCACGCTCAGCGAGGCGACGGGGCTGGAGATCGTCCGCCCGGACCTGCCGCTGGAGCTGATCGCCCGGCGCGGACCGGTCGGCCGTACGATCGTCAGCTTTCCGTCCACGGTCGTCCACACGCTGCCCTACGCACTGACCGGAACCGGTGTGACCGTCGCCGTATGCGACGTCGAGGCGGCCTGGCTCACCGGCTCCGCCTCGCCGCGCGCCCGCAGCTTCCTCGCGGGGGTCAGCGAGACCGCCCGTGATGTGCACAGACTCCCCGCCCAGACCGCTTCTGCGGCCGGATGAGCGCGCGAGTTTACCCCCAGGTGCATCACGTCATGCGTCCAGAGGTCTGATTTTTTTCCCCTAACGGCATGAACTTTTGGTGATCCACAGCCAGTTGGGCCATTCGTGCGCCTACCCTTCAACGGGTGAACCAGTTGATGTCCCGCGAGTCCCAGACCGCCCTGCCCGGCACGCCTGACCGGCCCGAGCTGCCCGGCAAGATTCCGGACCACCTGCGTGCCGAACTGATCGAGTTCCGCCGGGACTTGCACATGCACCCCGAGCTAGGACACCAGGAGTTCCGCACCACGGCGGCGATCAAGGCCCGGCTGGAGAAAGCGGGGCTGCGGCCCCGCGTACTGAAGTCCGGAACCGGCCTGGTCTGTGACGTGGGCACCTGGGACGGGGGCCGGCCGATGCTGGCCCTTCGCGCGGACATCGACGCGCTGCCCATTCCGGACGCCAAGACGCACGTGGCGTACCGCTCGACCTTCCCCGACCGCGCCCACGCGTGCGGCCACGACGTGCACACCGCCGTCGTCCTCGGCGCCGGTCTGGTGCTCGCCGACCTCGACCGGCAGGGCCTGCTGCCCCGCCCGGTGCGGCTGCTGTTCCAGCCCGCCGAGGAGGTGCTCCCCGGCGGGGCCACCGACGCCATCGCCTCCGGGGTCCTGGACGGGGTGGGCCGGATCATCGCCGTGCACTGCGACCCGCGGGTCGACGCCGGGAAGATCGGACTGCGCACCGGGCCCATCACCTCCGCCTGCGACCGGCTGGAGATCGCCCTGGCCGGTCCCGGCGGGCACACCGCCCGCCCGCACCTGACCACCGATCTGGTGACGGCCGCCGCCCGGGTCGCCGTCGACCTGCCGGCCGTGCTGTCGCGCCGGATGGACGCCCGCTCGGGCATGTCGATCACCTGGGGCCGGATCGAGGCCGGGCACGCCTGCAACGTCATCCCGATGCACGCCGAGCTGTCCGGGACGATCCGCTGCCTGGACATCAACGCCTGGCACGAGGCACCCGACCAGATCCACGCGGCGATCGACGAGATCGCCGGGATGCACCGGGCCAAGTCGGAGATCACGTACGTGCGCGGGGTGCCGCCGGTCGTCAACGACCCGGTGGTGACCGAGCTGCTGCGCGAGGCGATGGCGGCCCGGCTCGGCAAGGAGTCGATCGAGGACACCGAGCAGAGCCTGGGCGGCGAGGACTTCTCCTGGTACCTGGAGCACGTGCCCGGCGCCATGGCCCGGCTCGGCGTGCACACCCCGGGCGCGAGCGCCAAGAGGGACCTGCACCGGGGCGACTTCGACGTGGACGAGTCGGCGATCGGGGTCGGCGTGGAGTTCTTCACGGCCGCGGCCCTGCTCGACGGGCGCCGGAGCAGGCCGGCCGGGTAGCTCGCGGGCAAAAATTTGTACAACATCTGAGCGCCTACCGGCACAGGTGTCCAGCCCTTGGTACACAAGGGCTGGACACCCGGCGAGTTACCGATCGGTCACTGTCCGATTCGCGACGATCCGATAACGACTCATGAACGGCCCTTTAACTGACATCTACGCGCGTTACGATCGCCGCGAAACCAGCGCCGGTCGTGGCGCTTCGGTCAGGTTTTGAAGGAGCCTCCCCTTGCGCCGGATCACCAGGATCGCCACCGTGGGCATCGCGTCCGCGGCGCTGGCCCTCTCGGCCACCGCCTGTGGCGGAAAGAAGTCTTCCGACACCTCCGCGTCCTCCTCGGAGTCCGCGGGTTCGTCGGCGAAGTCCGCAGCCATCGCCTATGACATCGGCGGCCGCGGCGACCAGTCGTTCAACGACGCCGCCTTCGCGGGCCTGGAGAAGGCCAAGACGGACCTGAAGGTCAAGACGGCCGAGGCGGAGCCCACCGAGGGCGAGAGCGAGGCGGACAAGGTCCAGCGCCTCACCGAGCTCGCGCGCAAGGGCAACAACCCGGTCATCGGCGTCGGCTTCGCCTACGCCCCGGCCATCAAGAAGGTCGCCGAGAAGTTCCCGAAGACCACCTTCGGCATCATCGACGACACCTCGGTGACCGGTCCGAACATCGCGAACCTGGTCTTCAACGAGGAGCAGGGCTCCTACCTGGCCGGCGTCGCCGCCGCCAAGGCCTCGAAGACCGGCACGGTCGGCTTCATCGGCGGTGTCGAGGTTCCGCTGATCAAGAAGTTCGAGGCGGGCTTCACCCAGGGCGTCAAGGACACCAACCCGAACGCCAAGGTGCTGTCGACCTACCTGACGCAGCCGCCGGACTTCTCGGGCTTCGCCAAGCCCGACCTCGGCAAGGCCGCCGCCAAGGGCCAGCTCGACGGCGGCGCCGACGTGGTCTACTCCGCGGCCGGCCTCGCCGGTTCGGGTGCGATCGAGGCCACCGCCAACGCGGGCAAGTGGGCCATCGGCGTCGACTCCGACCAGTACAACCAGGCCGGCCTGTCGAAGTACAAGGACAAGATCCTGACCTCGGTCACCAAGGACGTCCCGGACGCGGTCTACAACCTGATCAAGTCGGTCGAGGACGGCAAGCCGCAGACCGGTGAGGTCCGTTACGGCCTGGACAAGGACGGCGTCGGCCTGGCCGACTCCAACCCCGCGTACAAGCAGATGGCGGACGTCACCGCCGCGGTCGAGAAGGCCAAGGCCGACATCATCGCGAAGAAGATCACCGTCAAGACCGCCCCGTAAGGCCGTCTCTGACATGCAGTAGTGGTCTCCGGGGTCCGGGTAGCGGTCTCTATCGCTCCCGGACCCCGAGCCGTGTTCTGTGATCTTCGTGGCCACTTGGCCGCAAGTTTTCACTTTCGACAGTGCTACGCGCGTAGAGGCATCGTGGACGCGATACCGTCCTCCTCCCGCCCACCCGCCCGGCCGATACCCGTCCTGCCCCCTGCCAACTTGGCTTTCCAGCTCCTTCCGCGCCAAGGAGAGTGCGTCATCAACGCGTCCAGCCCCCCTCTCGCCGTAGAACTGAACGGCATTACCAAGCGTTTCCCCGGCGTCGTCGCCAACAAGGACATCGCGATCAGCGTCCGCAAGGGCACGGTCCACGCCCTCATCGGTGAGAACGGTGCCGGCAAGTCGACCCTGATGAAGATCCTCTACGGCATGCAGAAGCCGGACGAGGGCACCATCGCCGTCGACGGGGAGCAGGTCTCCTTCTCCAGCCCCGGCGACGCCATCGCCCGAGGCATCGGCATGGTGCACCAGCACTTCATGCTGGCCGACAACCTCACCGTCCTGGAGAACGTCGTCCTCGGCGGCGAGAAGCTCTACGGCATCGGCGCCAAGGCCCGCAAGAAGATCGTGGAGATCTCGGACGCGTACGGCCTGGGCGTGCGCCCGGACGCCCTCGTCGAGGACCTCGGTGTCGCCGACCGCCAGCGCGTGGAGATCCTCAAGGTCCTCTACCGCGGCGCCCGCACCCTCATCCTCGACGAGCCCACCGCGGTGCTCGTACCGCAGGAAGTGGACGCGCTCTTCGACAACCTGCGCGAGCTCAAGGCCGAGGGCCTGACCGTCATCTTCATCTCGCACAAGCTGGGCGAGGTGCTGAAGGTCGCCGATGACATCACCGTCATCCGCCGCGGCACCACGGTCGGCACCGCCGACCCGAAGACCGCCACCACCAAGCAGCTCGCCGAGCTGATGGTCGGCAGCGAGCTGCCCACGCCCGAGACCCGCGAGTCGACGGTCACGGACGTCGCGATGCTCAAGGTGCAGGGTCTGCGCCTGGCCGCCACCGACCCGGACGGCGTCGTCCGCGAGGTGCTGGCCGGCATCGACCTCACCATCCACAAGGGCGAGGTCCTCGGCATCGCAGGTGTCGAGGGCAACGGCCAGACGGAGCTGATCGAGGCCCTCATGGGCATGACGCTCCCGGACGGCGGCGTCATCACCCTGGACGGCAAGGACATCTCCACCACGGCGACGCGCAAGCGCCGCGAGGGCGGCATCGGGTACATCCCCGAGGACCGTCACCGCCACGCCCTGCTGCTGGATTCCCCGCTCTGGGAGAACCGCATCCTCGGCCACGTCACCGAGGCGCCAAACTCCAAGCGCGGCATCCTCGACCCGAAGGCCGCCCGCAAGGACACCGAGCGGATCGTGCGCGAGTACGACGTGCGCACCCCGGGCATCGAGGTCACCGCGGCTTCCCTCTCCGGCGGCAACCAGCAGAAGCTGATCGTCGGCCGCGAGATGAGCCACAACCCGAAGTTCCTCATCGCCGCCCACCCCACGCGCGGTGTGGACGTCGGCGCGCAGGCGCAGATCTGGGACGCCATCCGCGAGGCCCGCCGCGAGGGCCTGGCCGTGCTCCTGATCTCCGCGGACCTGGACGAGCTGATCGGCCTGTCCGACACCCTTCGCGTCATCTACCGCGGCCGCCTGGTCGCGGACGCCGACCCGGCGACCATCACGCCCGAGGAGCTCGGCACCGCCATGACGGGCGCCGCTCGCGGACACCTGGAAGCCAACGACAACCCTTCCGCCGCTGCCGACGGTGACACGACGGAGGACGAGGCCCGATGAAGAAATTCGACAAGGACCGGCTGCTCCTCGCGGCGGCCGGACCCGCGCTCGCACTGATCAGCGCTTTCGTGCTGACCATGATCGTGCTGGCCGCCTCGGGCGTGGACCCGATCGACCCGCTGCGCATCATGATCGACCAGGCCAGTTACGAGGACGTCCAGGTCCTGATCGTCAACCAGGCCGGCATCTACTTCCTGGCAGCCCTGGCCGTGGCCATCGGCTTCCGGATGAACCTCTTCAACATCGGCGTCGACGGCCAGTACCGCCTCGCGGCGATGATCTCGGCCGTGGTCGGTGCGAAGGTCGCGCTGCCCGGGCCGCTGCACATCCTGCTGATCGTGCTCGTCGCCATGGCGACCGGTGCCTTCTGGGCCGGCATCGCGGGCATCCTGAAGGCGCGCCGCGGCGTGAGCGAGGTCGTCTCCACGATCATGCTCAACGCCATCGCGACCTCACTGATCGCGTGGCTGCTGCTGCCGAAGAACCTCGGCGTCCAGCCGGCCGGCTCGAACGACCTGACCACGGGTGACATCCCGGAGTCCGGCTGGTTCCCGGCGCTGTCCCTGCCCGGCGGCGACATCTACGGGTTCACCTTCGTGGCCTTCGCGCTCGGCATCGTCTACTGGTTCGTGCTCAACCGCACCCGCTTCGGCTTCGACCTGCGCGCCTCCGGTGCCAGCGAGTCCGCCGCGCAGGCCTCCGGCGTCGAGCCCAAGAAGATGATCATGACCGCGATGCTCATCTCGGGCGCGGTCGCCGGTCTCACGGGCATGCCGCTGCTGCTCGGCGAATCCCACACGTACAACCTGTCCTTCCCGCTGGGCATCGGCTTCACCGGCATCACCGTCGCGCTGCTCGGCCGCAACAACCCGGTCGGCATCCTCTTCTCGGCCTTCCTGCTCGCCTTCATCGACAAGTCCTCGGCCGGCCTCGACCAGAACGGCTACGCCAAGGAAATCGGCACGATCATGCAGGGCCTGATCGTCATCGCCGTCGTCGTCAGCTACGAGCTCGTCCGCCGCTACGGCATCCGCCGCCAGCAGCAGAAGGTCGGCGAAGAGCTGGCCGCCGGCCACGCCCTCAAGACCGACAACAAGGAGGTCGCGGCGTGAGCACCAGCACCGTTTCCGCGACGAGCGCCGCGCCCAAGAAGGGCGGCGGCCGCCGCAAGCTCACCCTCCCCTGGATCCTGCTGATGATCGCGGGCGGTCTCGCCCTGATCTCCCTGGTCCGGGTCATCTCCGGCGCCAACGACCTGACCTCCGTCGGCCAGGTCTCCGGCGCCCTCCAGCTCGCCGTGCCGATCGGCCTCGCGGGCCTCGGCGGCCTGTGGGCCGAGCGCGCGGGCGTGGTCAACATCGGCCTCGAAGGCATGATGATCCTGGGCACCTGGTTCGGTGCCTGGGCCGGCTACCAGTGGGGTCCGTGGACCGGTGTCCTCATGGGCATCGTCGGCGGCGCCCTGGGCGGCCTGCTGCACGCGGTCATCACGGTCACCTTCAACGTGAACCACATCGTCTCCGGTGTGGCGGTCAACATCCTGGCCGTCGGCTTCACGCAGTACCTGTCGAACTTCACCTTCGACAAGGCCCCGGGCGGCTCCTCGAAGCAGTCCCCGCGCATCGACCCGATCACCGAGATCACGATCCCAGGGCTATCGGACTGGCTGGCGACGCTCCAGGGCAAGCACTGGTTCCTGATCTCGGACATCGCCGGCGTGCTCGGCGGCCTGGTCACCAACCTGTCGCTGCTCACGGTCGTGGCGGTGCTGCTGGTGCCCGCCACCTGGTGGGTGCTGTGGCGGACCTCCTTCGGTCTGCGCCTGCGCTCCTGCGGTGAGAACCCCGTCGCCGCCGAGTCCCTCGGCGTCAACGTCTACAAGTACAAGTACATCGCCGTGATCGTCTCCGGTGCGATGGCCGGCCTCGGCGGCGCGTTCCTCGCGATCGTCTCCACCGGCATCTACCAGGAGGGCCAGACCGGCGGCCGCGGCTACATCGGTCTCGCCGCGATGATCTTCGGCAACTGGATGCCGGGCGGCATGGCCCTCGGCTCGGGCCTCTTCGGCTTCACCTACAGCCTCCGGCTGCGCGGCGGCTCCGAGAACGTCCACGCGATGCTGCTGCTCCTCGCGATCCTGCTCGTGGTCGTCCTCGTCTGGCAGCTGTACAAGAAGAAGTACGTCCAGGGCGCGATCGCGGCGGCCTGCGCCGCCGGCCTGTTCCTCTGGTACGCGCTGACCGACGCCGTCCCGAGCCAGTTCGTCGACGCCGCCCCGTACGTCACCACGCTCCTGGTGCTCGCGCTCTCCGCGCAGCGGCTGCGGATGCCGAAGGCGGACGGATTGCCGTACCGCAAGGGCCAGGGCAAGTGACGACGGTGATCCACCCCGACTGGGAGGCCCTGCGGGAGGCCGCCCGGGACGCCATGTCCCGGGCGTACGCCCCCTACTCGCACTTCCCGGTCGGGGTGGCAGCCCTCGTCGACGACGGCCGGATCGTCGTCGGCTGCAACGTGGAGAACGCCAGCTACGGGCTCAGCCTGTGCGCCGAGTGCGGGCTGGTCTCCTCCCTCCAGGCCACCGGCGGCGGCCGCCTGACGCACTTCACCTGCGTCGACGGCAAGGGCGACGTCCTCGTCCCGTGCGGCCGCTGCCGCCAGCTGCTCTTCGAGTTCGGCGGACCGGAACTGCTGGTGGAGACCCCGAAGGGGGTCCTTCCGCTGGCCGAGATGCTGCCGCAGGCCTTCGGGCCGGACCACCTCAGATAGCCGTGCCGACGGCCCTTCGCCCCTGCCGGGCGGGGGGCCGTTCTCACTCCCCCTCTCTATGCGCGTAGAAGGAAGCACCACATGGACGTCATCTCCGTCATCCGTACGAAGCGGGACCGCGGTGAGCTGAGCCCCGAGCAGATCGACTGGGTCATCGACGCGTACACGCGCGGTGTCGTCGCCGACGAGCAGATGTCGGCGCTGGCGATGGCCATCCTGCTCAACGGCATGAACCGCGCCGAGATCAAGCGCTGGACCGCCGCGATGATCGCCTCGGGCGAGCGGATGAACTTCGACTCCCTGTCCCGCCCGACCGCCGACAAGCACTCCACCGGCGGCGTCGGCGACAAGATCACCCTGCCCCTGGCCCCGCTCGTCGCCGCCTGCGGCGCGGCCGTACCGCAGCTCTCGGGCCGCGGTCTCGGCCACACCGGCGGCACCCTGGACAAGCTGGAGTCCATCCCCGGCTGGCGTGCGCTGCTCTCCAACGAGGAGATGCTGCACGTCCTGGACACCACGGGCGCGGTCATCTGCGCGGCGGGCGACGGCCTGGCCCCCGCCGACAAGAAGCTCTACGCGCTGCGCGACGTGACCGGCACCGTCGAGGCCATCCCGCTGATCGCCTCCTCGATCATGTCGAAGAAGATCGCCGAGGGCACGGGCTCGCTCGTCCTCGACGTGAAGGTCGGCACCGGCGCGTTCATGAAGAACATCGAGGACGCGCGCGAGCTCGCCTCGACGATGGTCGCCCTCGGCACGGACAGCGGCGTCAAGACGATCGCCCTGCTCACCGACATGTCCACCCCGCTCGGCCTGACGGCCGGCAACGCCCTGGAGATCCGCGAGTCGGTCGAGGTCCTCGCCGGCGGCGGACCCTCCGACGTGGTCGAGCTGACCATCGCGCTGGCCAAGGAGATGCTGGACGCGGCGGGTATCAAGGACGCCGACCCGGCCAAGGCCCTCGCGGACGGCTCCGCGATGGACGTCTGGCGCCGGATGATCTCCGCCCAGGGCGGCGACCCGGACGCGGCCCTGCCCGTCGCCCGCGAGCAGCACGTGGTCACCGCCCCGTCCTCGGGCGTCCTGACCCGCCTGGACGCGTACGGCGTCGGCGTCGGCGCCTGGCGCCTGGGCGCCGGCCGCGCGCGCAAGGAGGACCCGGTGCAGGCGGGCGCGGGCATCGAGCTCCACGCCAAGCCGGGCGACACGGTCACCGCCGGCCAGCCGCTGATGACCCTGCACACGGACACCCCGGAGAAGTTCGAGTACGCCCTGGCCTCCCTGGAGGGCACGTACGACATCGCCCCGGCCGGCACCGCGTTCTCCGCCACGCCGATCGTCCTGGACCGCATCGCCTGACCTGCGGCTTCCCCTTCGGGTGAACGGGACCGGCGGACGGCCGCCGGTCCCGTTCCGCATGCCGGGACCGGACCGCCCGCAGGAGGCCACGGCCTGCCGATGAGTTCCGGTGGCCCGGGCAGTCACCCCTGCGTGGAGATCACCCGACTGGTACTGCCCGGCCCCGGCCCGACCCGGCGGGACGCGGCCCTGCTCTGCGCCCGGCTGACGCAGCTGTACGAGGCCGGGGCCGACGCCGTGGAGTGTGATGCCGGCGCCGTCACCGTGCCGGACCTCGCCGTCGTCGAGGCGCTGGCCCGGCTGCGGCTCGCCGCGCGCGGGCGGCCGCTGCGCGTGATCGGGGCCTCGCCCGCGCTACGCGCCCTGCTGCACCTCGCCGGACTCCTCCAGCTGCTCGGGGAGGCCGAAGAGGGGGAACCAGCGGGCGGTGTCCAGGAAGGCGTTCAGCCCGGTGATCCGCCCCTGTGAGATCTCCAGGACCTGGAGCGCCCACGGAGTCCAGCCCGGGGCCCCGTCCTCCCGCGGCCGGTACTGGCCGAAGGCCGGCAGGCCGTTCGCCGTGGTCGGGACCAGACGGGAGCCCTTGCAGCCGATGCCCTGGTTCAGATGCCAGGCGGCGATGTCCTCCTGGCCCCGGAGCCACAGGTCGAACGGCGGCATCGCCAGCACCGCGTCCTCGTGCAGCAGCGTGGTCAGCCGCGAGATGTCGTACGCCTCGAAGGCGGAGAGGTACTGCTCCAGCAGCTTCACCTGCTCCGCGTCCAGCGGGTCCGCGCTCTCGCTCTCGCGCATCCGGGTCGCCGACATCGTCGCCCGGGCCCGCTGGAGGGCGCTGTTCACCGAAGCCACCGTCGTGTCCAGCAGCGTCGCGACCTCGTCCGCCTTCCACGCCAGCACCTCGCGCAGGATCAGCACCGCCCGCTGCTTCGCCGGCAGGTGCTGGAGCGCCGCCACGAACGCCAGCCGTACGGACTCCCTGGCCAGCGCCATCTCGGCCGGATCGGCGGTCTGCGGCAGCACCCGCCCGTCCGGCACCGGCTCCAGCCACGTCACCTCCGGCCGCTCGTTGAGCACGGCCGAGGCCTGGTGCTGCGGGGCGCTGAGGTCCATCGGACGGGCCCGCTTCTTCCCCGCGCTCAGCAGGTCCAGGCAGACGTTCGTGGCGATCCGGTACAGCCACGAGCGCAGCGAGGACCGGCCCTCGAACTTCTCGAAGCTGCGCCAGGCCCGGACGTACGTGTCCTGCACCGCGTCCTCGGCGTCGAAGGAGGAGCCGAGCATGCGGTAGCAGTAGCCGGTGAGCTCGACCCGGTAGCGGTCCATCGCCGCGTCCAGGTCGGATTCGATACTCGTGGCGACGTCACTCATGGCTGTCTTCCCCCAGTAGGTCCGATGTTCCGAAGCTACCGGAGGGGTCTGACAACGGCAGCCGGACGGCCGCTGCGCCGGCCCCTACGTACCCGGCTTGCGCCCGTAGACGTACACGTCGTCCCCCTTCGCCAGCAGGTTCCAGTACGCCTTCGCGTCCGCGAGCCGCATGTTCACGCAGCCGCCCGACCCCGGCGGGTTCCACATGCTCTTCTCCACCGAGTGGAAGGCGATCCCGCCGTCGAAGAACTGCGCGTACGGCATCGACACGTCGTAGATCGTCGACCAGTGGTCGATGCTGCGGTAGTAGATGCGCTTGTGGCCGGTCCGGGTCTCGGTGCCGTCCTTCCCGGTGCGCACCGGCACCGGGCCGTATTTCAGGGTGGCCCCGTCCTGGACCCAGCTGAGCTGGCGGGTCAGGTCGACGCAGGCGATCCGGCCCAGGTCCACCGGGCACTTCCCGTCCTTGTTCGGATTCGTGCCCGCCGCCCGCTGCGCCAGCATCGTGCTCATCGTCTGCCAGGTGAGCGCCCCGGCGTACCCGGCGGTCGGGGTGATCCCGTGCTTCGCCTGGAACGCCTTGACCGCCTGGCAGTCGGCCGCGGACTGCACCCCGTCGACCGGCCGCCCCAGGAACTGCTCCACCTGCCGCTGGTACGGGCCCGTGGTCACGTTGCACGAGCCCGCGGCCCGTGCCGTTCCGCCCCCGCCGGCCACCAGCGGGACCGCGAGCGCCACCGCCCCGCAGACCACCGCCGCCGCCCGCCGTCCCGTACGCATCCGCGTGGATTTCACGTCGTACTCCCTCCCACGCCCTCATGCCTTCCCGGCGGGGAGGGGCAACGCGCCGGAGCCCGGGGCGGCTTGCGCCTCCGGGCTCCGTAATTCCGCTCGTACCGATGCCGTACGCACCGATCCGGCCGCAGCCGTATCAGCGTGCGGCGGCCAGCGCTCCGTGGCGGCGCTCCGCACGCGCCGCGTGCGATCCGTACAGGGTGATCGACACGACGCCGAGCACGGCCAGCAGCGCGATGCCCACCGTCGCCGCCCAGCCCGCCGAGTGGTAGGCGAGCGCGCCGAGCGTGCCGCCCGCGCTGGAGCCGAGGTAGTACGCCGACTGGTACAGCGCCGAGGCCTGCGCGCGGCCCGAGGTCGCCGTCCGGCTCACCGCGGCCGACGCCACCGCGTGGCCCGCGAAGAAGCCGGCGGTGATCAGGACCAGCCCGACCAGGATCGCGGCCAGCGAGTCCGCCAGCGACAGCAGCAGGCCCAGCGCGGTCGTGGTCACCGCCAGGTACAGCGCCCCGCGCCGCCCCGCCCGGGCCACCAGCCGGCCGGCGGCCGCCGAGGAGACCGTACCGACCAGGTAGATCAGGAAGATCGACCCGATGACGCCCTGCCCGAGGGAGAACGGCTCGTCCACCAGCCGGTAGCCGATGACGGTGTACACGGCTCCGAAGACGGTCATGAACAGCGCGCCGATCCCGTACAGGCGCAGCAGCAGCGGATCCCGCAGGTGCCCGGCGACCGAACGGCCCACCGCGCGCGGGTTCAGCGAGGCCGGGCGGAAGAACCGGGCCCGGGGCAGGAGTACGAGGAAGGCCGCCGCGCAGGCCAGCGCCATGACGCCGACGGCCAGCAGCCCGCCGCGCCAGCCCCAGGCCTGGGCCGCCCAGCCGGTGACGAGACGGCCGCTCATGCCGCCGATGGAGTTGCCCGCCACGAACAGGCCGATCGCACCCACCAGCGCCTTCGGCTTGACCTCCTCCGCCAGGTACGCCATCGCGGAGGCCGGGATGCCGGCGATCGCCGCGCCCTGGACGGCGCGCAGCACCACGAGCCACTCCAGGTTCGGCGCGAAGGGCACGAGGAGGCCGACGCCGACGGCGACCAGCATGGAGACGGTCATCATCCGGGTCCGCCCGAAGCGCTCGGAGAGCGCGCTGAGCGGCAGGACGAACAGGGCGAGGGCGCCGGTGGCCGCGGACACGGTCCAGCTGGCCTGACCCGCCGTCACCCCGAACCCGTCGGAGATCGCGGGCAGCAGCGCCTGGGTGGAGTAGAGGAGGGCGAACGTCGCGAGTCCGGCGGCGAAGAGCGCGAGGCTCACGCGGCGGTAGCCGGGGCGGCCGGGGGCGTGGGCTTCCGGTGCGGCGGGAGACGACGGGGTGGAGGCACCCGTGGTGACAGGTGCCCCGGTATGAACGGGAGGCATACGAAGACCGTAGACCCGGCCCGTTTGATGCGTCCAATGCACAGAATCGCGATAATCGATCCACTGGTGCATGAGTGCAGCTCGGAAGGGTGCCTGTCAATGAACCGTTACGAAGAAGACATGGCGGTGACAGGTTTGCTGGCCCCGCGACTGGCGTACTTCGCCGCCGTCGCCCGCCACGAGCACGTCACCCGCGCCGCGCACGAACTGGGCGTCCCGCAGTCCACCCTGTCCCGGGCCATGGTCCGGCTCGAACAGGACCTCGGCGTCACGCTGTTCGCCCGCAAGGGCCGTACCGTCGCCCTCACCACGGCCGGCCGGACCTTCCTCGCCTCGGCCGAGCGGGCCCTCGCCGAGATCGCCCGCGCCGCCGAGTCGGTGCAGCTGGACGCCGATCCGGCCCTCGGCAAGGTGGCGTTCGGCTTCCTGCACACCCTGGGCCCCGAGACCGTACCCGGGCTGATCCGCGCCTTTCGCGCCGACCACCCGCACGTGCGCTTCTCGCTGGTGCAGAACTACGGCGAGGCCATGCTGGAGAAGCTGCGGGCCGGCGAGCTCGACCTCTGCCTGACCTCACCCCTTCCGGACGCCCCCGACCTGGTCGCCCGCCGCCTCGACGAGCAGCGGCTGCGCCTGGTCGTCCCCGACGACCACCGCCTGGCCACGCGCAAGCGCATCCGCCTCGCCGAGGCCGCCGAGGAAACCTTCGTCACCCTGGAGGCCGGCTACGGCCTGCGCCGCATCACCGACGACCTGTGCGCGGAGGCCGGGTTCACCCCGCGGGTCGCCTTCGAGGGCGAGGAGGCCGAGACCCTGCGCGGCCTGGTCGCGGCGGGCCTCGGAGTGGCCCTGCTGCCGCCCCCGGCCGTGCCCCGCCCCGGCGTGGTCGAGCTGACGGTGACGGCCCCGCGCGCGGTCCGCGAGATCGGCGTGGCCTGGCTCGACGGCCACCCCGACACCCGCCCGGTGGCCGAGTTCAAACGCTTCCTCCTCTCCCGCCGCGGCCGCCTCATCCCCGAACTGCACGGCGGGCACCCCGGGCACCCCGGTCAGGATCCGGCGCCGCCCGCGGGAGCCGGCGGGGCTGCCGGGGAGAGCAAGTAGCCCGCCTGGAAGCGGGACTTGGCGCCCACCGCCCGCATGATCTCCGCGATGTGGCGCTGGCAGGTGCGCTCCGACATGCCGAGCCGGCGGGCGATCACCTTGTCCTCCAGGCCCTCCGCCAGCAGCCGCACGATCATCTGCCGCAGCTCGTCCGAGAGCGAGCGCGCCGCGTCCGGGCCCACCGTCGTCGGGAACGGCTCGGCCGCCACCCACGCCCGCTCGAACGCCGACGCCATGAAGTGCACCACCGCCGGCTCCCGCACCACCAGCGCGGCCCCGGCCCGGTCCGGCACCGACATCACCCCCGTGTGCCCGTCGAAGACCAGCATCCGCATCAGCCCGTCGCCCAGCGTCCGCACCTGCGCGCCCAGCGCCGTCACCCGCTCCACGTACGCCGCCGTCGGCCGCGAGTAGCGCGCCGTGTGCTGGTAGAGCGTGCGCATCCGCACCCCGCGCGCCAGCAGCGACTCGTCCCGCCCGATCGCCTCCTCCAGCGTCTCCACCGGCCGGCCCCCGCCCGGCTGCGAAGTCAGCAGCTCCTGCCCGCACCCGGCGACCAGCTCCGCGATCAGCCCGCGCACCGCCCCCAGGTCGGTGACCAGTTCCAGCTCCGCCCGCCCCGAACCGTTGCGCTCCAGGTGCGCCGTCCCCGCCTCGTAGGCCGGTACCAGCGACTCCAGCCGCCCGCGCAGCCGGTCCATCTCGTCGTGGGTCTCCCGTACGAGCAGGGCCAGCGGGGCCAGCGCCCGGGCCGCCGCCGCCCGCGGCGCGACCGCGCTCCAGCGGTCCGGGCCGCCGCCGGGGGCCCGTTGGAGCAGGTGCGCGGCAGCCAGTTCGGTGATCGCCACGGCCGCCCGCGCCCCGAGGTCCCCGGTCGCCTCGGCCTCGGCGAACGAGTGCCGCTCCACGGCGTACGCGTACAGCCGCCGGGCGGCGCGGCTCAGGTCGCCTCCGGACGTCGGGTCGGCTTCGTCGACTGGCACAGCTGGCATATGCGTATTCGTCCCGGCTTGCGGATGTTTATAAACCCCTCGTGTTCCCGCAAGGCGGCAAGACGACGCCCGATTCGGCGCATGGGCATATGCCCGACCGGCACAGTGGTCACACCGGGTGAAGGGGGAAACGCGGTGACGGGGGAGCGGGAGCGGGTACGGAGGACCGGGCGGGGGCCCACGGCGGTCCTGCTGAGCCCGTGCCCCGCCGTGGTGGCCGCCGCCCGACGGGCAGGCGCGCGCACCGTGGTGGTCGCGCCGGGTCCGCCGGTGCCTTCCGACCGTGAGGGGGCGGAGCGGCGGGTACCGGCGGACTGGCGCGACCACGGCCGCCTGGTGACCGCCGTCGGCCGGCTGGACGCCGTCCGCCGCGGCCCGGCCCGCGTCTTCGGCTTCGACCCCGCCGCGGCGCTCGCCGCCGCCCGCGCCAACGAGGCCCTGGGCCTGCCCGGCACCTCCGCCGCGGCCGTCGCCGCCCTCATGGACAAGGCCGCCCTGCGCGCCCGCTCCAACGCGTTACACGCCGTCCGGCCCGTCTCCTTCGTCCGCTGCGGGCGCGCCGCGCTGCTCCCCTTCCTCGCCGCCCTCATCGGCTTCCCCTGCGTGGTCAAACCCCGCGCGGGTGTCCTCGGCGAGGGCGTGCGGCTGCTGGCCGGCCCGGCCGAGGCGGAGGCCGCCGTCCGCGACTACCCCCACGTCACCGACCTCCTCGTCGAGGAGTACCTGGAGGGCCCCGAGCTCGCCGTCGAGGCCCTGTCGCGCGAGGGCCGCCACCGCGTGCTCGGCTGGACCCGCCGGATCCCGGGGCCGGGGGCCGCCGCCACCACCGCCACCGGACACGAACTGCCCGTCGCGCTCCCCGCCGCGGCCGCCGCGGCCGTACGGGCCCTCGTACGCGGGGTCCTCGACCTCGCGGGCCACCGCGACGGGCCCTCCCACACCGAGCTCGTCCTCACCCCGTACGGGCCCCGCCTCATCGAGGCGCACGCCCACCCCGGCGCCGAGGAGCTCGTCGCACTGCTCCGCCTCGCCCACGGCACCGACGTGCTCGCCCTCGCCGTCGCCGCCGGACTGGGGCTGCCCGAGCCGGTCCGCCACCCGCGCGCCGCGCACGCCGGGCTGCGGTACGTGGACTTCCCGCCCGGCACCCGCGTCGCGCGGGCCCGCCCGGGGCTTGCCGCCGCCCGCGCCGTGCCCGGGGTGTTCCGGGTGGGGCTCCAGGTGCCGCCGTGGGCGACGGTGCACGGGCCCCCGACCGGGTCGCTGCACCACGCCCACGTCCTGGCCACCGCCCCGACGGCGGACTCCCTGGCCCGCTCGCTGGACCGGGCCGCGGCCCTGCTCGGCGGCCGACCGGGACCCCTCACCCCCGATTCACGCGGGATTCACGTACCGCCCCCACCGTGAGGGCATGGCCCTCACCCGACGTGAAGTTCTGGCGACCGGTGTGTCCGGCGCCGCGGCGGTCGCCGCCCCGCACCTGTCCGCGCCCTCGCCGGACACCCGCGTGCTGACCGGCACGATCCCCCCGGGCGCCCCCGACTTCGTCGAGATACCCCTCGACGTACCGCGCGGCGTGAGCGAGTTACGCGTGGCGTACACGTACGGCAGGCCGCCCGTACCGCCCGGCACCCCCGGCAACGCCCTCGACATGGGCATCTTCGACCAGCACGGCACCGCCCTCGGCGGCCGCGGCTTCCGCGGCTGGTCCGGCGGCGCCCGCACCGAGTTCTTCCTGCGCGCCGACGACGCGACCCCCGGCTACCTGCCCGGCCCGATCGGCCCCGGCCGCTGGCACGTCCTGCTCGGCCCGTACACCGTCGCCCCGCAGGGACTCCCGTACGAGATCACCGCACGCTTCACCTTCGGCGAGCCGGGCCGCACGCCCCGCCCGGTCTACCCGCCCCAGCGCGCCCGGGGCCGCGGCCGCGCCTGGTACCGCGGCGACTGCCACATCCACTCGGTCCACTCCGACGGGCGGCGCACCCCCGCCGAGATAGCCGCACTGGCCCGCGCGGCCGGCCTGGACTTCATCAACTCCTCGGACCACAACACCCACAGCGCGCACGCCGCCTGGGCCGGCGCGCTCTCCCCGGACCTGCTGATCATGACCGGCGAGGAGATCACCACCCGCACCGGCCACGTCCTGGCCGTCGGCACCGATCCGGGCACCTTCGTCGACTGGCGCTACCGGGCCCGCGAGAATCGCTTCGGCCGGTTCGCCCGTACGATCCGGGGCGCGGGCGGCCTGGTCGTACCGGCCCACCCGCACGCCACCTGCATCGGCTGCGCCTGGAAGTTCGGCTTCGGCGAGGCCGACGCCGTGGAGGTGTGGAACGGGCCCTGGACCCCGGACGACGAGGTCTCCCTGGCCTCCTGGGACGCCACCCTGCGCGGCGCCGACGGCGAGCGGTGGCTGCCGGCCGTGGCGAACAGCGACCACCACCGCGACCCGGACCGCATCGGCGGCCCGCAGACCGTGGTCCTGGCCGAGGACCTGACGCGGGAGGCGATCCTCGCGGGCATGCGGGCCGGGCGGTCCTACGGAGCCGAGTCCGCGCAGGTGTCGGTGGCCTTCGAGGCGGTGGGCCCGCGCGGGGAACACGCAGGCATCGGGGAGCGGCTGCGGGTTGCCCCGGACGCGGACGTGGCCGTGCGGCTCGCGGTCACGGGCGCCCCCGGCTGCGAGCTGAGGCTGATCACCGACCAGGGCACGGCCGTGACCTCGGCGGACGCCGCCCTGGAATGGCGCACCACCCCGGCCCGCTCGGCCTACGTCCGGGCCGAGGTCCGCCACCCCGCCGCGCTCCCGCCGCTGCCGGGCGCCCTGGCCGCGTTCACGAATCCGGTGTGGCTGCCGGCGGGATGAGACCGGCGCAGTCCCGCGCAGGTCAGGAGGCCGGCTTCGCGTACTGGCCGAAGCCGGTCCAGTCGACCGCCACGCACTGCTCGTCGCCGACGACCCAGGCGTCGTGCCCGGGTTCGATCTGCATCAGATCGCCGGGGCCGAACTCCTCGCTGGCCCCGTCGTCCATGACCACCTTCATCCGGCCGCTCACCACGTAACCCGTGTGCGCGGCCTCGCAGCTGTCCGTGCCCGCCAGCGGCTTGATGTGCTCGGACCAGCGCCAGCCGGGCTCGAAGACCGCGCGGCCGACGCCCCCGCGGTCCGTCTGGATGACGTCGAGCCTGCCCTTGCCGTCCGCGAACGGACGGGTCTCGTCCGCCTGGTCGAAGTTCTTGCGCACGATCGCGGCCATGCCGCATCGCCTCCCGCGGAGAAGCGCCCCGAGTCCACTCCTCACTTTACGCCCGGCACTTCACGCCCGGCCGGTCCGGCGCCTCATCCCCGCAGCGAACGTCCGAACCCCGTCGCGAGCGGCATCCGCAGCCCCAGTGGAGGCGGCGCCGCCAGCGCGTCCGTCACCGGCCGCGAGAACCGTCCCGAGAACATCGCCCCCAGGACGAAATCCACGGACAGCGCGACGACTTCCGCCTGGTGCTCGCGCAGCCGGTGCCCGTCCGAGTGCACCTCGAACCGGCAGGTGGAACGGTTCGCCTTCTTCGCCTGGGCCGCCAGCCGAAACGATGCCTCCGGGTCGCTGTGCGCGTCGTTCGTCCCGTGCACGATCAGCACCTGCCGCCCCGACAGCTGTTTCACCGGTTCCGGGGATTCCGGGGAGAGCGCCTCACCCAAAGAAGGGGCGAGCGCCAGCACCGAGTTGACGGCTTCGTGGCCCGCCGCCCGCAGCGCCGCCCGGCCGCCCGCGTCGTACCCGGCGAGGCACACCGGCACGTCCCCGTACCTGCGCACCACCTCGTCGGCCGCCCACCGGGCGTCGTCCTCCCGGCAGGTCCCCTTGCCGTGCAGCACGGTGTGCGCGACCAGCCCGTCCGCCCCGCCCGCCCGGGCCAGCGCCCGCGCCAGCGGACGCACCGGACCTGGGGACAATCTGGACTTGCCGGGGAGTAAGAGGACGACCCCGTTGACCGTGTTGCCTTCTGAGACCGAGCCGTTCGCGCCGGCCGCCCGCCCCAGGCGGGCCCCGCGCGCCGGCGGCGCATGCTGTGCCATGGCGGAACAGTCTCAGACTGACAGGTGTACGCGACCCGTCCGTACGGTCTCTGTTACATATCGACCCCTGTCGTCAACGCACTGCTCTACGCGCGTAGGAGTAGAGTGCCCGGATGACGAGCGAGACCCCCAACCTGCCGACCCCGGATCAGATCCGCCGCTCCCCGAAGGTGCTGCTCCACGACCACCTCGACGGTGGCCTGCGCCCCGGGACCATCATCGAGCTGGCCCGGGAGGCCGGCTACGAGAACCTTCCCGAGACCGACGCCGACAAGCTCGGCATCTGGTTCCGCGAAGCCGCCGACTCCGGCTCCCTGCCGCGCTACCTGGAGACGTTCGCGCACACGTGCGCCGTCATGCAGACGAAGGCGGCCCTGTTCCGCGTCGCCGCCGAGTGCGCCGAGGACCTGGCCGAGGACGGCGTCGTGTACGCCGAGATCCGCTACGCCCCCGAGCAGCACCTGGAAGCCGGCCTGACCCTCGAAGAGGTCGTCGAGGCCGTGAACGAGGGCTTCCGCGAGGGAGAGCGCCGCGCGAAGGCGGCCGGCCACCGGATCCGCGTCGGCGCGCTGCTCACCGCGATGCGCCACGCCGCCCGTGCGCTGGAGATCGCGGAGCTGGCCAACCGCTACCGCGACAACGGCGTGGTCGGCTTCGACATCGCCGGCGCCGAGGCCGGGTTCCCTCCCACCCGCCACCTGGACGCGTTCGAGTACCTCAAGCGCGAGAACAACCACTTCACGATCCACGCGGGCGAGGCCTTCGGCCTGCCGTCGATCTGGCAGGCCCTGCAGTGGTGCGGCGCGGACCGCCTCGGTCACGGCGTGAAGATCATCGACGACATCGAGGTCGCGGCCGACGGCTCCGTGAAGCTGGGCCGGCTGGCCTCCTACGTCCGGGACAAGCGCATCCCCCTGGAGATGTGCCCCACCTCGAACCTGCAGACCGCGGCGGCCGCCTCGTACGCCGAGCACCCGATCGGGCTGCTGCGCAAGCTGCACTTCAGGCTCACGGTCAACACCGACAACCGCCTGATGAGCGGCACCAGCATGAGCCGCGAGTTCGAGCACCTGGTGGACACCTTCGGCTACACGCTCGACGACATGCAGTGGTTCACCGTCAATGCGATGAAGTCCGCGTTCATTCCTTTCGATGAACGACTGGCCATGATCAATGAGGTCATCAAGCCCGGTTACGCCGAGCTGAAGTCGGAATGGCTGTTCCAGCAGACCGCTTCGACCAGCGGTTCTGTCCTGGCCTAGGCCATGGTGTGACAGACGGAAAGCGCCCGGGAGGAGCAATTCCCGGGCGCTTTCTCGTATTTACGTATGTTTGCGGGCCGGGGTTTGAAGTGACTAGTTTGCGGAGCCGCTCAATTCCCCGTCGCAAGGACTAAATCTTCATGAAGAAGTCAGCTGCCAAGACCCTCGGTGCCGCCGCCCTCGGCGCCGCCTTCGTCGCCGCCGCCGCGGGTTCCGCCTCGGCCGCAGTACCCGCGATCGGCCTCTCCGACGCGCTGGGCACCGTCACCGGCGCCGCCCAGGGCCTCACGAGCCAGCAGCAGGTGAGCCCCGAGGGTGGCCAGCAGCAGAGCGACCCGGCAGCCCCGCTCAACGACCTCACCAACGCGGTCGGCCCGACCCTTGGCGGCCTGCCCATCGGCGGCGCGCTCGGCGGAAGCTGATCCCTGCCCGATCGGTCCGCGGACCCGTCCGCGGATTTCGCACGCGCACGCACGTGGCGCACACCGGTTCGATCGGGTGTGTGCCACGTCGTGGCGTGTGCCACGATCACCACCAACTGCCCGCCGACGCAATGGGTATGAGGTCATCGGTCATGCGCTTGAAGGCACGAGTCACGGTCGGAGCGGCCACCGCCGCCCTGCTCCCCGCCCTCCTCCTGGGGGCCGTGGGGTGCAGCAGCAACAAGGACGCCGCCCCCGCGGCGGGCAAGACGCCCGACCCCAAGGGCTCCGCCCCCGCGGGCTCGGCCGCCCCGTCCCAGGGCTCCGCCCCGAGCGGCGCGGCCGCGCCGAAGGCCGGGGCGAGCAAGCTGGAGCGCTCCGCGCTGGAACAGGGCGATCTGCCCGGCTACCAGGTCTCGGCGCAGGGCAAGAACCCGAACGCCCCCGACGGGCAGCCGCAGGCCGACCGCAAGGCCTGCCAGCCCCTGGCCGACATCATGGGCGACAAGCCGGACCCGGCCGCCCGCGAGACCCTCAACCGCGGCATCGGCTCCCAGAAGCAGGTCGGACTCGCCGTCTCCGCCTCCGTCAGCTCGTACGCCGAGGGCGACGCCAAGGCGCTCGTCGCCCGCCTCAAGAGCGCGGTGGGCGCCTGCGGCACGGGCTTCACCGCCACCGTCGACAAGCAGAGCGGCAGCTACCGCGAGGTACGGGCCACCGAGTACAAGACGGCCGGCGACGAGACCGTCAGCTGGACCACCACCGCGGCAGCCCAGGGCGTCTCGGCCCAGGTCCACGTGGTCGTCGTCCGCCAGGGCGCCACCGTCGTACGCCTGATGGCCCTCAACGTCGCCGGAGGCCAGCAGAAGGCGCTGGTCCCGCAAGAGGTGGCGGACAAGCAGCTGGAGAAGGTCCGCGGCGCGAGCTGACGCCCCGGCCGGAAGGCTCGGCTGACCACCCGGGATTTCCGCCTCGACCGCTTTACCAGGCGTTGGAGGCGGACTTCTCGTTCGGCAGGAGCAGCCACAGCGCCAGGTAGATCAGGAACTGCGGACCGGGCAGCAGGCACGAGACGACGAAAATCAGGCGCATCGTGTTCGCGGATATTCCGAAGCGACGCGCCAGTCCGGCGCAGACGCCGCCGATCCAGCGACCGTCACGGGGGCGGACAATGGCGCTCATGGGTTCTCCTCTGGGGCATCCGGCGGGAAGTTTTCCCGCGATGCCTCAATACTCCCGCGGCACCGCGGACAGAACGTCGGTCCAAGGGCCGAGCCCGACCCTGGGAATTCTCGGGGTGGACCCCTGAGAGGACTGCTCGCAGCGCCGCGCGCGCCGCAGCCGCGCACGCAGCGCCGGTACGACGGCCGCGTGCGCGAGCACGACGCCCAGCCCGTTCAGCAGCACCGAGTCCACGTCGACCACCTGCCCGGGAACACCGCTCTGAAGCATCTCGATGAGGAGCGAGACCAGCACGCCCGCGGCGGCGGTCCGGCCCAGCGAGGACCACGCGGCCAGTGGCGACGGAGCCAGGTTCCCGTTGGCGAGCGGCAGCAGCACTCCGAGCGGGGCCAGCAGCGCCAGGCTCTCGCCGATCCGCCGGGCCGCCCCCAGCGGTCCGTACGAGAGGTCCGCCCGGATCCCCTCCAGCGGGGTCAGATTGGCCGCGGCGGCCCAGGGCACGTCCAGGGGCCGCAGAGTGAGCCAGCCGACGAGGAGGAGGTGGGCGACCAGCAGCCCCCCGCCCAGGAGCCGGAGCCGGAGGTGAATGGCGGTGGCGGCACTGCGGCCGACCTCGTTGCGCTGCACATGTGCGAGGACGCAGGCCCCGGTGGCCGCGGTTCCGGTCCGAGCCTGTGAGCGGGCTCGCACCGGGCCGTCCCGGGCCCCGGCGCGGCTCCGTGTGCGGGCAAGGGGGTCAGCGGATGGCGATCAGCACGATCAGGAACACCGCGCCGAGGGCCGCGGGGGCGAGGATCTCGTACGACCACCGCACGCGCACGCCACCCCGGGCACCGGCCCGCGAGGCACCGCGCTCGGCCAGCTCCCGCAGCTCGTCGATCGCCTGGTCGGCCTGGGCCCGCCGCGGTCCGGCGGAGTCCGCCGCCCCGGCCGCGCCCGCGCCCTTGGCGCTCTGCCGGTTCGCCTTCTTCCGGTCGCGCAGCGAGACGGGGATGGACCACAGCTGGTACTTCTCCCCCTCGGCCAGCACCTCCGCCGAGTACCCGGCGCGCACCACGTCCACGGCGCCCCAGGGCAGCTCGATGACCCGGAAGGGGTTGCGCACGCGCATCCGGTCGGCATTGGCGAAGACGGCCGGACGAATGGTGAACGCCACCGTCAGCGGTACGGTCACCAAGGCGATCGCCGCGGCGAACCACGGGGCGTTCCCCGCCCCCCGCACGATGGCGTCCCCGCACAGCCACGCGATGAGCGCGAGCAGCAGGACCCCGGTGACCACGGCCATGGGGGAGCGGTAGACCCGGTCGTCGTACGCCGGCTCTTCAGGGGGCTGCTGGCTGCTCATGGGGCCGATTCTGCCTCACGTCATCTCAGCCGACGAGATCGGCGTACACGATGATGTTGTCCGGGCGGTGCCCGTCGGTGATCTCGCCGCCGCAGGTGATCAGCCGCAGCTCGGGGCGCGCGGTGTTCCCGTACACCTTGGCGGTCGGGAAGCTCTTCTTGTCCACCTGTTCCAGCGCGCGCACCCGGAAGACGGCGGCGCGCCCGTCCGCCCGGGAGACGGTGATCTCGTCACCGGGGTGGATCTTCGCCACGTCGCGCAGGACGGCCGGGCCGCGCGCGGTGTCGAAGTGCCCGATGAGCACGGCCGGGCCGGTCTCGCCCGGGGTGACGCCCTTGGTGTACCAGCCGATCCGGTCCCCGTCGGCGACGGACGGCACCTCGACGGCGCCGTTCGCGGCCAGACCCAGCTTCAGCAGCGGCCCCGTGTCCACTCCGGCCGCGGGGATCCGCACCCGTACGGGCTCGGAGGCGGGCAGCGCGACGACGGGCGCGGCCGGGGCCGCCGGGGCGGTCGGGGCCGGCGCCGGGGCCGTGGCGATGCGGGGTGCGGGCGCCGGCGCCGGCGCCGGGCCGCCGCAGCCGGTCAGGGCGGCGAGGGCGAGCGGAGCGAGCAGCGCGGCGGCGAGCGGGGTACGGAGGCGGCGGGCCATGGGGATGCTCCGGGGAAACGGGCCCGGCGGGCCACCGTGGAGGCGGCCCGCCGGGAGGGGAACGGAAGGGGCTGGGGTGGTGCTCAGACGCGGTTGCGGGCGGCGCGGCGACGGCGGGCCAGCAGGGCCGTACCGAGCCCGGCGAGGATCGCCACGAGGCCCGCGCCGGCGGCCACGGTCGTGCTGTCGTCGGTGTCCTCGGCGGCGAGCTCGGCCCCGGCGGCCACGCCGCCCTGCGGCACGACCACGGTCTGCGCCCCGCCCTGCGGCTTCACGTCGACGACCGGCTCGGCGGCGGCCGTCACCGTCGGCGCGGGCTTCGGCGCGGGCTTGTCGGTGGCCCGGTCCTCGGTGACCTCGTAGTTCGGCTTGCAGCCCTTGGGCAGCGCCGGGAAGGAGGTCCGGCCGAGCGGGGTGCCGCCGCCCTGGGTCTTCCACTCGAAGCCGGGGGCCGCGCCGCTCGGGTTCACGATGCGGGCGATGATGCCGGCCGACTCGGGCAGCGCCGGGAAGCCGCGGTCCAGGATCCGCCAGGCGGTGTCCTCACCGGCGACCCACAGCTCGGCCCGCGGGCCGTCGGGGGACATCGACAGCTTGGCGCTCATGCCGGCGCCGATGTTCTGCGACTTCACCACCGAGCAGACCTGGCCGGCCTTGCCCTCGGGCAGCGGGTAGGACTTCACGACGTCCTTCGTGGTGACGACGAGCACCGGGGCGGCCGTCTCCGCCTTGGTGAGCGCGAAGGAGGCACCGTACGCCTCGGCGGTGGTCTGCCCGCGGGTGAGCAGGCCCACCACGTGCTGCATGTAGTCGTCGCCCGGCTTCCACTGGTCGCCGACGTAGCGGATCCAGGCCTCCGGGCCCTCGGCCTCGTTGCGCAGCACCGCGACCATCCCGTTGCCCACGTAGACCGCCCGGCCCTCGTAGCGCCCGTTGTCGTCGGAGGAGGCGATCGCCCGGGTCGACGGCACGGGCTGCGGTGCGGTCGCGGCGACGGCGGTCGCGGCCGGTGCGAGGAGGGCCCCTGCGAGGGCGGCGGTGACGATCGAGGTGCGGAGGGCGGAACGCATAACGACTCCTTGAAGCACGTGTCGCGGGAAGGTGGGAGAGTCGCATGCCGCGTTTTCTCTGTCGGTGCTTTCATCCGGTGAGGTCTGGCGGGCTGCTGAAGAGAAATTTACGTTTCCTGTTCGACTGGACCATGGGGTTCCTGTCTTCGCCACGTAACAGGAAAAGTGGAGGTCAGCGGTCCGCGGCGCGATCTCCCCGCCGGCTCCCGCCCCGCCCGGATGTGTCCCGGTCCGCACATATGTGCGCCGGTGGGGGGTGACAGGCCGCTACGCGCGTAGATATGCTCATCTGGTGACCATGCCCACCACCCTCTCCGCATTCGCTGACGTGACGACGTCCGACAGCGCGCTGCGCCGCTTCCTGCACGGGCTGCCCGGCGTAGACGCCGTCGGCCTGGAGGCCCGCGCGGCCGCGCTCGGTACCCGTTCGATCAAGACCACGGCCAAGGCGTACGCCATTGACCTGGCCATCTCGATGATCGACCTGACCACGCTTGAGGGTGCGGACACCCCGGGCAAGGTCCGAGCGCTCTCCGCCAAGGCCGTCAACCCCGACCCCACCGACCGCAGCACGCCCATGACCGCCGCGGTCTGCGTGTACCCCGACATGGTGGCCACCGCCAAGGCCGCCCTGAACGGCGCCGACGTCAAGGTGGCCTCCGTCGCGACGGCCTTCCCGGCCGGCCGCGCCGCGCTGCCCGTCAAGCTCGCCGACACCCGTGACGCCGTCGCCGCCGGCGCCGACGAGATCGACATGGTCATCGACCGTGGCGCCTTCCTCGCCGGCCGCTACCTGGACACGTACGAGCTGATCAAGGCCGTCAAGGAAGCGTGCGTACGCCCCGACGGCACCGCCGCCCGCCTCAAGGTCATCTTCGAGACCGGCGAGCTGTCCACGTACGACAACATCCGCCGCGCCTCGTGGATCGGCATGCTCGCGGGCGCCGACTTCATCAAGACCTCCACCGGGAAGGTCGGCGTCAACGCCACCCCGGCCAACACGCTGCTGATGCTCGAAGCCGTCCGCGACTTCAAGGCGCAGACTGGAATCCAGATCGGCGTCAAGCCGGCCGGCGGCATCCGGACCACCAAGGACGCCCTGAAGTTCCTGGTCCTGGTCAACGAGACCGTGGGCGAGGACTGGCTGTCCAACCACTGGTTCCGTTTCGGCGCCTCCAGCCTGCTGAACGACCTGCTCATGCAGCGCCAGAAGCTGAGCACCGGGCGTTACTCCGGTCCCGACTACGTGACGGTGGACTGATCACCATGGCTTCCCTTTTCGAGTACGCGCCGGCCCCCGAGTCGCGTTCCGTCGTCGACATCGCCCCCTCGTACGGGCTCTTCATCGACGGCGAGTTCACCGACGCCGCCGACGGCAAGGTCTTCAAGACCGTCTCCCCGTCGTCCGAGGAGGTCCTCTCCGAGGTCGCCCAGGCCGGCGCCGCCGACGTGGACCGCGCCGTCAAGGCCGCCCGCAAGGCCTTCACGACCTGGTCCGCGCTGCCCGGTTCCGAGCGCGCCAAGTACCTCTTCCGCATCGCCCGGATCATCCAGGAACGCAGCCGCGAGCTGGCCGTCCTGGAGACCCTGGACAACGGCAAGCCGATCAAGGAGACCCGCGACGCGGACCTCCCGCTCGTCGCCGCGCACTTCTTCTACTACGCGGGCTGGGCCGACAAGCTCGACCACGCGGGCTACGGCGCGAACCCGCGCCCGCTCGGCGTGGCCGGCCAGGTCATCCCGTGGAACTTCCCGCTGCTGATGCTGGCGTGGAAGATCGCCCCGGCGCTCGCCACCGGCAACACCGTCGTCCTCAAGCCCGCCGAGACGACCCCGCTCACCGCGCTGTTCTTCGCGGACATCTGCCGCCAGGCGGGCCTGCCCAAGGGCGTCGTCAACATCCTCACGGGTTACGGGGACGCGGGCGCGGCCCTCGTCGAGCACCCGGACGTCAACAAGGTCGCCTTCACCGGCTCGACCGCGGTCGGCAAGGCCATCGCCCGCCAGATCGCCGGTACGGACAAGAAGGTCACCCTGGAGCTGGGCGGCAAGGGCGCCAACATCGTCTTCGACGACGCCCCCATCGACCAGGCCGTCGAGGGCATCGTCAACGGCATCTTCTTCAACCAGGGCCAGGTCTGCTGCGCGGGCTCGCGCCTGCTGGTCCAGGAGTCGATCCACGACGAGCTGCTGGACTCCCTCAAGCGCCGCCTGTCCACCCTGCGCCTGGGCGACCCGCTCGACAAGAACACGGACATCGGCGCGATCAACTCCGCCGAGCAGCTGGCCCGGATCACCGCTCTCGCGGAGACCGGCGAGGCGGAGGGCGCCGAACGCTGGTCGCCGGCGTGCGAGCTGCCGTCCTCCGGCTACTGGTTCGCCCCGACGCTCTTCACGAACGTCACCCAGGCGCACACCGTCGCCCGCGACGAGATCTTCGGCCCGGTGCTGTCCGTGCTGACGTTCCGTACGCCCGACGAGGCCGTCGCCAAGGCCAACAACAGCCAGTACGGCCTGTCCGCCGGCATCTGGACGGAGAAGGGCTCGCGCATCCTCGCGGTCGCGAACAAGCTCCGCGCCGGCGTCGTGTGGGCCAACACGTTCAACAAGTTCGACCCGACCTCGCCCTTCGGCGGCTACAAGGAGTCGGGCTTCGGCCGCGAGGGCGGCCGCCACGGCCTGGAGGGCTACCTCGATGTCTGAGTCTTCTGCGACGCGCCTGAGCGTCTTCAAGACCTACAAGCTGTACGTCGGGGGCAAGTTCCCCCGCTCCGAGAGCGGCCGGGTGTACGAGGTGAGCGACTCCAAGGGCAAGTGGCTGGCCAACGCCCCGCTGTCCTCCCGCAAGGACGCGCGTGACGCGGTCGTCGCGGCCCGCAAGGCCTTCGGCGGCTGGTCGGGCGCGACCGCGTACAACCGCGGGCAGATCCTCTACCGCATCGCCGAAATGCTGGAGGGCCGCCGCGAGCAGTTCGTCCGCGAGGTCGGCGAGGCCGAGGGCCTGTCGAAGTCCAAGGCGGCCGCGGTCGTCGACGCGGCCATCGACCGCTGGGTCTGGTACGCGGGCTGGACCGACAAGATCGGCCAGATCGTGGGCGGGGCCAACCCGGTCGCGGGCCCGTTCTTCAACCTCTCCACCCCGGAGCCGACGGGCGTCGTGACGGTCGTCGCCCCGCAGGACTCCTCGTTCCTGGGCCTGATCTCCGTGATCGCCCCCGTCATCGCGACGGGCAACACGGCGGTCGTGATCACCTCGGAGAAGTCCCCGCTCCCCGCCCTCTCCCTGGGCGAGGTGCTGGCCACCTCCGACCTGCCGGGCGGCGTCGTCAACATCCTCTCCGGCAAGGCCGCCGAGATGGGCCCGCACCTGGCGTCCCACCAGGACGTCAACGCGATCGACCTGGCCGGCGCGGACGCCGCGCTGGCCAAGGAGCTGGAGATCGCGGCGGCCGACAACCTCAAGCGCGTCCTGCGTCCACAGCCTGTGGACGACTGGAGCGCCGACCCGGGCACGTCGCGCATGACGGCGTTCCTGGAGACGAAGACGGTCTGGCACCCGACGGGTTCGCTGGGCTCGGGCGGATCCTCGTACTGAGCGGTCCCCCTCGAAACCGGCCCCGGCAGTCTCCCCCGAGCTGCCGGGGCCTTTTCGCGCCCCGTTACGGCTGCTTCGGCGCCAGCGGGCCGAGCAGCGAGGACGCGGCCGCCGTGGGCAGCTCGCCGACGGACGGGCCCTGCGTCAGGATCCCCGTGACCATGGTGGTGCCGACCGCCGGGAAGTCGGCGACCTTGGTGGCGACGCCGTTGTCGAGCGGGTCCACGCCGGTGTGGGCCAGCGGGTTCACCTTGAGGTTCGCGATGGGGTCGGTGACCCCCGCGAGGGCCGCCGGGACGGAGAGCTCACCGGCCTGCGCGCCACCGGCGGCCATGGCCAGGGCCGCACCGGCCATGGAGAGCGTGATGCCTGCGGAGCGCAGCGTGGAGCTGCCGGGAGCTGCGTGACGTGCCATGGGGATCCCACCTGAGGTCGTAGTCGCGTGCGCACGCAGCGTAGTTGAGGTGTGATCCTGGATACCAACCGGGCGCCGGGGGCATCCCCTGCGCGGGGGAATGGTTCACACTGGTGTCCCGTGAGCGCCTCCTCTCCTTTGCCTACGCGTGTCGTCCTGCTGACCGGGCCCTCGGGGTCCGGCAAGTCCAGGCTGGCCGCCCGTTCCGGGCTGCCGGTGCTGCGTCTCGACGACTTCTACAAGGAGGCGGACGACCCGAGCCTCCCGCTGGTCGAGGGCAGTTCCGACATCGACTGGGACTCCCCGCTCTCGTGGGACGCGGACGCGGCGGTCGCCGCGATCGTGGACCTGTGCGCGGGCGGCCGTACCGAGGTGCCGGTGTACTCCATCGCCACCTCCTCCCGTACGGGTACGGAGACGCTGGACATCTCCCGCACCCCGCTGTTCATCGCGGAGGGGATCTTCGCGGCCGACATCGTGGCCCGGTGCCAGGAGATGGGGCTGCTGGCCGACGCGATCTGCCTGCGCGGCCGGCCGTCGACGACGTTCCGGCGCAGGCTCGCGCGGGATCTGCGCGAGGGCCGCAAATCGCTGCCGTTCCTGCTGCGCAGGGGCTGGCGGCTGATGCGGCTGGAGCGGGGCATCGTGGCCCGGCACACCGCCCTCGGCGCGCACGCCTGCGCCCGGGACGAGGCGCTCGGCCGCCTGGCCGCCTGCGCGGCGGGCCGCCACCGCGCGGCAGCCGCGGCCTAGCACCGCCACCCGGGCAAGGCGCCGCCACCCGGACGCGGCACCGGCATTCGGGCACGGCACCGGACGTACGAGAAGGCGGGACCCTGCGGACCCCCGGCCGCATGATCCCGCCTTCTCCCCCCGCAGGCCCCCGTCCCACCCCCGTAGGACGGCCCCCCTGGCCCATGGTCTTCGGTGGGCCGCGTCACGCGGCCCCGCGCGGCTTACGCGACGAGCTCCTCGAAGGACTCGGCCTCGTCGCGGCCGAAGCTCAGCACCTCGTCGTCCCGCAGCCGCCGCAGCGACCGCCAGATGCTCGACTTCACCGTGCCGACGCTGATGCCCAGGATCTCGGCGATCTCCGGGTCCGTGCGGCCCTCGTAGTACCGCAGCACCAGCATCGTGCGCTGCGGCTCCGGGATGCGGGTGAGTGCCTGCCACAGCACCGCGCGCAGCTCCGTGCCCCGCATCGCGTCCGTGTCGGAGGCCGTCTCCGGCAGCTCCTCCGTCGGGTACTCGTTGAGCTTGCGCCGGCGCCACGCGCTGATGTGCAGGTTCGTCATCGTGCGGCGCAGGTATCCGCCGACGGCGGCCTTGTCACTGATCCGGTCCCAGGCGCGGTACGTGGAGAACAGCGCGCTCTGGAGCAGGTCCTCGGCTTCGTAACGGTCACCGGTCAGGTGGAAGGCCGTCGCGTAGAGGGCGGCCCGCCGCTCCCGTACGTACGCCGTGAACTCGGCCTCCGAGGTGGCGGAGAGTTCGGGCGCGGGCTGCACCGGGACGGCGGAGGCGGTCTGGTACGTGTTCGCGTCGATGGCCACCGTGTGCGCCGGCCGCGGACGGGCGACCGTCACCGACCGGACACCTGCCCGGCGGTTCACATCGTGCAGCCGCGTGACAACCGCGCTGGTGGTGGTGCTGTGCAGCGTGTTCATCTCGCGCCCCCCGTCGTGGAGTCTGCTTCGGATCCTGCTCGGTTTCGTTGGTAAAAGACTGCCCGGCCGACTTAACCGGGGTGTCCGCCGACTGTCACAGGCCTGTCACAGCGCCTCCCGCGGGGCCCCCGTGCGATCGCTTGGACCCGACGGTCGAACTCCGAACGGTCGATGGGACAGAATGAGCCCGTGCCTTTCCTGTTGCTGATCGAGGACGACGACGCCATCCGCACGGCCCTCGAACTCTCCCTGTCTCGCCAGGGCCACCGTGTGGCCACTGCGGCGACGGGCGAGGACGGCCTGAAACTGCTGCGCGAGCAGCGGCCGGACCTGATCGTGCTGGACGTCATGCTGCCCGGGATCGACGGCTTCGAGGTGTGCCGGCGCATCCGCCGCACCGATCAGCTGCCGATCATCCTGCTGACCGCCCGCAGCGACGACATCGATGTCGTCGTGGGCCTGGAGTCGGGGGCCGACGACTACGTGGTCAAGCCCGTCCAGGGCCGGGTGCTCGACGCCCGGATCCGGGCGGTCCTGCGCCGCGGGGAACGGGAGGCCAGCGACTCCGCGGTGTTCGGTTCCCTGGTCATCGACCGGGCCGCGATGACGGTCACGAAGAACGGCGAGGACCTCCAGCTCACGCCGACCGAGCTGCGGCTGCTGCTGGAGCTCAGCCGCCGGCCGGGCCAGGCGCTCTCGCGCCAGCAGCTGCTGCGCCTCGTCTGGGAGCACGACTACCTGGGCGACTCCCGTCTCGTGGACGCCTGCGTGCAGCGGCTGCGGGCCAAGGTCGAGGAAGTACCGTCCTCGCCCACCCTGATCCGGACCGTCCGGGGCGTCGGCTACCGGCTGGACTCGCCGCAGTGATCAAGGCTCTGTTCGCGGGCCGGCGCTGGACCAGCCTGCGGCTGCGGCTCCTGATGGTGTTCTCCCTGGTCGCGCTGGTGGCCGCCGTGTCCGCGTCCGGGATCGCGTACTGGCTCAACCGCGAGGCCGTGCTCACCCGTACCCAGGACGCGGCCCTCGGCGACTTCCGCCAGGAGATGCAGAACCGGGCGGCGGCGCTGCCCGCGGACCCGACGCCCGAGGAGATGCAGCGCACCGCCGAGCTGATGGCGGGCAGCAGCCCCGGCTACAGCGTGCTGCTGGTCGACGAACGAAAGGACGGCCGCAAGGTGTTCGGCGCGGCCGGTCCCGACTCCTTCGGGCTGGACGACGTACCCGGCTCGCTCCAGCGCGCGGTGAACGACCGGCAGAAGGCGACGGCCGCGAACGACTCCGAGTACCACGTGTACTGGCAGCGGACGAAGCCGCGCGGCAATCCGTACCTGGTCGGCGGGACGCGGATCGTGGGCGGCGGGCCGACCGGCTACATGTACAAGTCGCTGGCGCAGGAGCGGGACGACCTCAACGCGCTCGGCTGGTCGCTGACCATCGCGACGGGCCTCGCGCTGCTCGGGTCCGCGCTGCTGGCGCAGGCGGCCGCCCGGACCGTGCTCAAGCCGGTGCAGCGGCTCGGCGACGCGGCGCGGCGGCTCGGCGAGGGCGAGCTGGACCACCGGCTCGACGTGTCGGGTACGGACGAACTGGCCGACCTCTCGCACACGTTCAACAAGACGGCGGAGGCGCTGGAGAAGAAGGTCGCCGACATGAGCGCCCGCGAGGAGGCCAGCCGGCGCTTCGTCGCGGACATGTCGCACGAACTGCGCACTCCGCTGACGGCGCTGACGGCGGTCGCCGAGGTGCTGGAGGAGGAGGTCGAGTACCTCGATCCGATGATCGCACCGGCGGTGGGCCTGGTGGTCAGCGAGACCCGGCGGCTCAACATCCTGGTGGAGAACCTGATGGAGGTCACCCGCTTCGACGCGGGGACGGCCAAGCTGGTCCTGGACGACGTGGACGTCGCCGACCAGGTGACGGCGTGCATCGACGCGCGGGCGTGGCTCGACGCGGTCGAACTGGACGCGGAGCGGGGCATCGTGGCGCGGCTCGACCCGCGCCGGCTCGACGTCATCCTGGCCAACCTGATCGGCAACGCGCTCAAGCACGGCGGCTCGCCGGTGCGGGTGTCGGTGGTCGTCGAGGGCGAGTGGCTGGTGATCGCGGTCCAGGACAACGGGCCGGGCATCCCGCAGGAGGTGCTGCCGCACGTCTTCGACCGGTTCTACAAGGCGAGCGCCTCGCGGCCGAAGTCGGACGGCAGCGGACTGGGCCTGTCGATCGCCGTGGAGAACGCGCACATCCACGGAGGCGAGATCACCGCGGCCAACGGGCCGCAGGGCGGCGCGCTGTTCACGCTGCGGCTGCCGGTGGACGTGGGAAAGGTGATCGCCGGTGAAGCGGACGCGTAGGGCAGGGGCGGTACTCCTCGTCCTGTTGACCTCGGCCTGCGGGATCAGGGCGACGACGGTACCGGTGGACGTCGGCGCGGCGCCTTCGCGGGTGTCGTGCGACACGCCGCAGCCGCAGACCGAGGTGCAGGGCTTCCGGGCCACGGTGGAGCTGGTGTGCGGATCGCAGCTGGTCGGCGTGGAGCGGGTGGTGCCGGTACCGGAGAAGAAGCCGGTGCGGGACCCCGTGGTGCTGGTCGCCGAGGCGCTGCTGGAGGCGCTGGAGCGGGAGCCGTCGGCGCAGGAGCGGGACGCGGGCTTCACGACCGGGGTGCCGGGCGGGCTGACGGTCGCGCCGGCGCGGGCCGGGGACCCGGCGGGGACGATACGGATCAGCCGCAAGCCGGAGGACCTGCCGCCGGTGGCGCTGTCGCAGGTGGTGTGCACGCTGGCCGGCAGCGAGGCCGTCTCGGCGGGCCCGGGCCCGGTGGTGCTGGGCGGCCCGGACACGGACCCGCCGCGCGCCTGGGAGTGCACGGAAGCGGTCCGCTCCCGCCCCGAGTCGGTCCCCACGCTGGGCGAACTGGTCCGCCCGACCCCGTCGCCTTCCTGACGCACCGCTCGCACGGCTCGGCCCTGGCGGGCCTCCCGGGCCCGGGGCGCTGCGGACTAGGGGGTCAGCGCCGCGAGCTCGCCGAGGACCCGGGCCGCCGGCGCCGGGTCGACCAGCCACTTCAGGTGGCTGCCTTCGAGGGTGCGGACGTCGTACGGGTTGTCCGGGGTCAGCGCGTTGCCCTCGCGTATCAGCCGGTCCTGCAGCGCGAGCGGCAGGCTCGTGTCGCCGGCCAGGCGGACGTAGGTCTTCGGGATGCGGCCCCAGGTCCCGGCCTGCGCCCGGTCGGCCGAGGTGCCGACGTCCAGGTTCTCGTCGGGCTGGAAGGTGTTGAGGAAGACCAGGAACTCCTCGTCGGTGGCGTCGGCGAGGAAAGCGGCCTTGAAGGCAGCGAGGGCGTCCGGATCCGCGGTGCGGAAGTTGACGCGGAGCAGACCGAGTTCGGCCGGGTTCCCGGCCAGTGCCAGCCCCAGGGAAGCGGTGTCGACCGAGGCCATCTCCGGCTCGGCGTAGTAGGCGCCGGCGTCGAGGTCGACGGGGCACCAGGCCGAGACGTACACGAGGCGGTCGATCAGATCGGGCCGCGCGTTGGCCGCGGCCGTGGCCGTCATGCCGCCGCGGCTGTGGGAGACGAGGATCACCGGCCCGTTCCGCTTGGCCCGTTCGAGGACGCCCGTCAGGTGCGCGGCGTTGTCGGCGAGCGTGACGCCCTTGACCGCGCCGGGCGCCGCGGCGAGGCCCGCCGGGTCCTGCGGCGTCTGGTAGGCGCGCGTGTAGGTCGCCCCGAAACCGTGGCCGGGCAGGTCGACGGCGACCGAACGGTGTCCCAGGAGGCCGAGTTCCGCTTGGAGCGGCGCGAAGGCGAAGGAGTTGGAGAAGGCTCCGTGAACCAGTACGAATGTCGGCTGCATGCGCCCCAACCTAATGATCATCAGAGTTCGAGGGCAATGACCGCGGTGGGACGGAACGGCCCGGGACGGATGCGCCCCGAGAACGCCGACGGCCCCCCGGGCCGGAGCTCGGGGGGCCGGGCGGGGGGTCCGGGCTCCGGCGCCGCACCCGACGGACGGGTCGGGCGCGGCGGCGCGGAGCCGGGGAGGCCCCCAGGGGCCGAGCCGCGTGAGCGGCGCGTGATGGATCAGATGCCGGCGGCCGCCGACAGGTCCTTCTTGACCGCGTCCAGGATCTCCTGGCCGCGGACGCGGGCCGCCGCCAGGTCGGAGGCCTCGGCCACCGGGACCACGACCTCCAGGTAGCACTTCAGCTTCGGCTCCGTGCCCGACGGGCGCACGATCACCCGGGCCTTGTAGTCGCCCTCCAGGTGGTAGCGCAGACCGTCCGTGGGCGGCAGCGCCTCGGTGCCCCGCGTCAGGTCCTCCGCGGAGGCGACCCGCAGGCCCGCCAGGGACGTCGGCGGCTCCGCCCGCAGCGCGGCCATCGCGTCGGCGATGACCGACAGGTCCTCCACGCGGACCGACAGCTGGTCGGTGTGGTGCAGGCCGTGGGCCATCGCCAGGTCGTCCAGCAGGTCGGTCAGCGTACGGCCCTGCTCCTTGAGCTCCGAGGCCAGCTCCGCCACCAGCAGGGCGGCCGTGATGCCGTCCTTGTCACGGACGCCCTCGGGGTCCACGCAGTAGCCGAGCGCCTCCTCGTAGCCGTACCGCAGGCCCTCGACGCGGGCGATCCACTTGAAGCCCGTCAGGGTCTCCTCGTAGCCGACGCCCGCCGCCTCCGCGATCCGCCCCAGGAGGGAGGACGAGACGATGGACTCGGCGAAGACGCCCGTCGCGCCCTTGTGGACCAGGTGGGCCGCCAGCAGCGCGCCGACCTCGTCCCCGCGGAGCATCCGCCAGCCGTCCGCGGTGGGGACGGCCACCGCGCACCGGTCGGCGTCCGGGTCGTTCGCGATCACGATGTCGGGCTGGACCTCGGCGGCCTTGGCGAAGGCCAGGTCCATCGCGCCCGGCTCCTCCGGGTTCGGGAACGCCACCGTCGGGAAGGCCGGGTCCGGCTCCGCCTGCTCGGCGACCAGCACCGGCTCCGGGAAGCCGGCCCGGGCGAAGGCCGCCAGGACGACGTCCTTGCCGACGCCGTGCATGGCCGTGTAGACGGTCCGCACCCCGCGGGGGGAGCCGGGGGTCAGGACGGCGTCCGTACGGGCCAGGTAGGCCTCCAGGACCTCGTCGCCGAGGTCCTCCCAGCCGGACTCCGGACGGGGGACGGAGGCGAGGGTCTCCACGCGCCCGATCTCCGCCGCGATCTCGACGTCCGCCGGGGACACGATCTGCGAGCCGTCGCCGAGGTAGACCTTGTAGCCGTTGTCCCTGGGCGGGTTGTGGCTCGCGGTCACCTCGACGCCGGCGACGGCACCCAGGTGCCGTATGGCGTACGCGAGGACCGGCGTCGGCAGCGGTCGGGGCAGGACGGCCGCGCGCAGGCCGGCGCCGGTCATCACGGCGGCGGTGTCGCGGGCGAAGTCCGCGGACTTGTACCGCGCGTCGTAGCCGACGACGACGAGGCCGCCGGCGTGGCCCTGGGCCTTCAGGTAGGCGGCGAGGCCCGCCGCCGCCCGGATGACCACGGAGCGGTTCATCCGCATCGGGCCCGCGCCGATCTCGCCGCGCAGCCCGGCCGTGCCGAACTGCAGGGTGCCGGAGAACCGGTCCGCGAGCTCGGTGACGTCCCCGGCCTCGACGATCCCGGCGAGTTCCGCCGCCGTCTGCGGGTCCGGGTCCTCCGCCAGCCAGGCACGCGCCCGGGTGATCAGGTCGTCCTGTTCCTGCACTGCCACTGCTTCCGCCTTGTCTCTCGTACGGTGCCGATGCCTCAGATGCGGGCGAGGACCTGCGTCAGCAGCTTGCCCATGCGCGAGGCCGAGTCGCGGCCGGCCTGGAGCACCTCTTCGTGGTTCAGCGGCTCGCCGGAGATGCCCGCCGCCAGGTTGGTGACCAGGGAGATGCCGAGCACCTCGGCGCCGGCCTCACGGGCGGCGATGGCCTCCAGCACGGTGGACATGCCGACCAGGTCGGCGCCCATGACGCGGATCATGTTGATCTCGGCCGGGGTCTCGTAGTGCGGGCCGGGGAACTGGACGTAGACGCCCTCTTCGAGGGTCTCGTCGATCTCCTTGCACATCGCGCGCAGGCGCGGCGAGTACAGGTCGGTCAGGTCCACGAAGTTCGCGCCGACGATCGGCGAGGTGGCCGTCAGGTTGAGGTGGTCGCTGATCAGGACGGGCTGGCCGGGCTTCATGCCCTCGCGCAGGCCGCCGCAGCCGTTGGTCAGGACGACGGTCTTGCAGCCGGCGGCGACGGCGGTGCGCACGCCGTGGGCGACGGCGGCGACGCCGCGGCCCTCGTAGTAGTGGGTCCGGCCGAGGAAGACCAGGGCGCGCTTGTCGCCGATCTTGTACGAGCGGATCTTGCCGCCGTGGCCCTCGACCGCGGCGGGCGGGAAGCCCGGCAGCTCGGTGACGGGGAACTCGGCCTCGGGGGCGCCCAGCGCCTCTGCGGCGGGGGCCCAGCCGGAGCCCATGACGAGGGCGACATCGTGGGATTCGGCGCCGGTCAGCTCACGCAGGCGGGCGGCTGCGGCGGTGGCGTCGGCGAAGGGGTCGGTAACAGATGCGTTCACGCAGACGAGCGTAGCCGAGCATTGCCTACGCGCGTAGATGGCGCAGCTCACGGTGTTCGGATCGTTGCCTTGTCGTTTCCGCCGAAATGCCCCCGGCGGTTCGTCCCCTAACAGGGGCGCTTGCGCAGTTCCATCACGTAGTCGTGCGGGGCGCCGGCGGATTCGGCCGCGTCGGCGATCTCGCCGAGGTAGCGCGCCGAGGGCAGGCCGCCCTCGTACCCGTTCAGCACGTAGCACCAGGCCGGCTCCTCGCCGTCCAGCGTGTGGACGCGGATCCGCATCCGGCGGTAGATGTCGAGCCCGACGCCCTCCCACCGGTCCATGGAGTCCTCGTCCAGCGGCGCGATGTCGTACAGGGCGACGAACACCTGGTGGCGCGGGGCCTCGACGATCGTGGCGAGGGCGCCCTCCCAGCCCATCTGCTCACCGCCGAAGGTCAGCCGCCAGTCGTTGATCCAGCCCGTGCCGCGCAGCGGCGAATGCGGAGCGCGGCGCGTCATCAGCCGCGGGTCGAGGTTGCCGGCGTACGCGGCGTAGAGCGACATGAGGTCGAGGGTACGGGAGGGGCGGGGCGGGCCGCGTGCCCGCCCGCCCTCACGGATGGCCGGACCGGGGGAGAAGCACCTTGAAGCGTGCGGGACAATGGGGCACGGAATGCATCCCCCGGGGAGACCCCGGAAGCCCCGGCCGGGGCGGCAGCCGGCCGGGTAGACGTGAGGCGGAGTTTTCGTGACCCGGATCGTGATCATCGGCGGCGGACCCGGCGGGTATGAGGCGGCCCTCGTGGGGGCCCAGCTCGGCGCGGAGGTGACCGTCGTCGACTGCGACGGTCTCGGTGGCGCGTCCGTCCTCACCGACTGCGTGCCCTCCAAGACCCTCATCGCGACCGCCGAGGTCATGACGACCTTCGACTCGTCGTACGAGGAGCTCGGCATCGTCGTCGCCGACGACACCCCGCACATCGAGCAGGCCGCGCGCGTCGTCGGCGTGGACCTCGGCAAGGTGAACCGGCGCGTCAAGCGCCTCGCGCTCGCCCAGTCGCACGACATCACCGCCTCCGTCACCCGGGCCGGCGCCCGCGTCGTACGGGGCCGCGGCAAGCTGGGCGGCCCGCAGGGCATCGACGGCACGCGCGACGTCATCGTCACCGCCGCCGACGGCACCGAGACGATCCTGACGGCCGACGCCGTGCTGATCGCGACCGGCGGCCACCCCCGCGAGATCCCCGACGCCATGCCCGACGGCGAGCGGATCCTGAACTGGACCCAGGTCTACGACCTCGACGAGCTCCCCGAGGAGCTCATCGTGGTCGGCTCCGGTGTCACCGGCGCCGAGTTCGCCGGCGCGTACCAGGCGCTCGGCTCCCGGGTCACGCTGATCTCCTCGCGCGACCGCGTGCTGCCCGGCGAGGACCCGGACGCGGCGGCCGTGCTGGAGGACGTCTTCCGGCGCCGCGGCATGAACGTCGTCGGCCGCTCGCGCGCCGAGTCCGCCAAGCGGGTCGGCGACCGCGTCGAGGTCACGCTGTCGGACGGCCGGGTCATCACCGGCACGCACTGCCTGATGGCGGTCGGCGCGATCCCGAACACCAAGGACATGAACCTGGAGGAGTCCGGGGTCCGGCTCAAGGAGTCCGGACACATCTGGACCGACAAGGTCTCCCGCACGTCCGCGCCCGGCGTGTACGCGGCCGGCGACGTGACCGGGGTCTTCGCGCTGGCCTCCGTCGCCGCCATGCAGGGCCGCATCGCGATGTACCACTTCCTGGGCGACGCGGTGGCCCCGCTGAACCTCAAGACGGTCTCGTCGAACGTGTTCACCGACCCGGAGATCGCCACTGTCGGTTACACCCAGGCCGATGTGGACTCCGGCAAGATCGACGCCCGTGTCGTGAAGCTGCCCCTGCTGCGCAACGCGCGCGCCAAGATGCAGGGCATCCGGGACGGGTTCGTGAAGCTGTTCTGCCGTCCGGGCACGGGAATCGTGGTCGGCGGCGTGGTGGTCTCCCCGCGGGCGAGCGAGCTGATCCACCCGATCTCGATCGCAGTCGACAACAACCTGACCGTCGAGCAGATCGCAAACGCGTTCACGGTGTACCCCTCGCTGTCGGGTTCGATCGCCGAGGTGGCGCGGCAGCTGCACACGCGCAAGTCCGCCGGCGAGGCCTGACGGAGACAACCGCCCCACGTCACAGGCGACTTGGGGCGGCCTCCCGGAGGGTGGAGTGACGTTCACTCAACCGACCCGCCGCGTATACCACTAGTCGCCCTGCTCTATGGACAACTTCGGTATTCCGGCGCAAGGAGCTGAAACAAGACGGTCGTTGGGGTTACTGTCAGTTTCGTGTTCGCTGCAGAACGTCGCCAATTGATTCTCGAAATGGTGCGGGCCAACGGAGCGGTATCGCTCCGGGAGCTCGCCCGCGTCGTCCAGACCTCCGAAGTGACCGTACGGCGGGACGTGCGGGCGCTGGAGGCCGAAGGACTCCTCGACCGCCGACATGGCGGTGCGGTTTTGCCGGGCGGTTTCACGCGGGAGTCCGGATTTCCGCAAAAGTCCCATCTCGCGACGGCGGAGAAGACCGCCATCGCCGACGTGGCGGCCGGTCTCGTCGAAGAAGGCGAGGCCGTCGTCGTCGGCGCGGGCACCACGACCCAGGAGCTGGCCCGCCGGCTCGCCCGGGTGCCCGGACTGACCGTCGTCACCAACTCGCTGCTGGTCGCCCAGGCCCTGGCGCACGCCAACCGGGTGGAGGTGGTGATGACGGGCGGCACCCTCCGCGGCTCCAACTACGCGCTGGTCGGCAGCGGGGCGGAGCAGTCCCTCCAGGGGCTGCGGGTCTCCCGGGCCTTCCTGTCCGGCAGCGGCCTGACCGCGGAACGCGGCCTGTCGACGTCCAACATGCTGTCGGCGAGCGTGGACCGGGCCCTGGTCCAGGCGGCGGCGGAGGTGGTGGTCCTCGCGGACCACACGAAGCTGGGCACCGACACCATGTTCCAGACGGTGCCGACCGATGTGATGACCCGTCTGGTCACGGACGAGCCGCCGCCGCACGACGACCGCGCGGCCACGGAGCTCCAGGCGCTGGCCGACCAGGGCGTCCAGATCACGATCGCCGGGGGCGTGGCCTCCGGCGGTGCGGGTGACGGCCCGGCGGGCCGCCGCCCGCGCCGCGAGTCGCCGCTCCCGGTCCAGCGCCGGGGCGCCCACCAACTCCGCAGCGCGGGCCCCCTCCCGGACCCCCAGCCGGGGGAACGCGAACGAGCAAGGGTGGCGGACCTCCGGCGCCGGTGACCGCCTTTCGTCTGCGGTCCTCGCGTTGCCGTAATCAACGGCAAGGGGCCGGCCCGTTACCGGACCGGCCCCTCACTTCCGCGTGTGAAGGCTCGCTAAACGGTTTCCATCTCGAAGCCGTACAGGTCCTTCACGTTTCGCGCCATTTCCTCTCCTGCTTCTCTCGGGAGCGTCGACTCCCACCACCACTTTCTGTCCCCTGGAACGGCGAAGCCTCCGAGGATCACCTGCTTGAATTCATCGTCGATTCGATGAACATCGGCCGCGAACCACTGGATCTCCGGAGTTTCGCGGACTACCGGGTCGTCGAGCAGCGACTGCAGGAAGCGCCTGATCGAGATCTCGTCCCAGTACTCGAACAAGGTTGCCTCGTAGCCGTCCTGGCAGTCCTCGACGAAGTCCGCCCATGTCTCGATCGCCCGAAACGGGGTGGTGGGGCCGCGACGGCCCGACCTTTCGAGAACTGCCTGGTATCGGTCCAGGAACAACATTACTTGTCCTTCATGGTCCACCGCCGGAAATACGACAAGCCCTCTGCCGGTCGGAAGAATGTCGAGATCGTTCCTCCGCTGTTCAGGTATCCATAATATCCAGTGGCCGGATCGAACCGGTGCATACCACCGCTCGATGTCAGTACGGAGATGGAGCCGTCAGGTCCGTCGCCGCTCATGAAGTCCCGGGCTGCTTCCCGGTAGGCGCGCTTTCCGCCCATGTGGTCGAACTCCGGCATGTCGGCTTCGACAGCCTTCGGCTCGCGCTGCTTGCCCTTCTTGCGACGAACATCGACGCCCTTGACGTGCTTGGCGTAGTGGTCGTTCGCCGATTGGGTGGAATTGAAGTCGGGACGGCTGTCACCGCAGTTGTGAACCAGTACCGGAGTCGAGCCCGCCAACACATAGTAGGTGTGCTCGCTCGCGACGGTGAGGTTGCGGACCTTCTTCTGCTGGGTCCAGCGCCGGACCTCGGTGACCTGGACCCAGGTACCGGAGGAGGTCTGCAGCCACTGGCCGGCCGTGAGGTCGGTGGCCTTCAGCCACTTGTCCAGCGACGGGACCCAGAACGGGTGGCCGTCGGTGGCGGTCAGGGTTTCGGACGCGTCACCCTTGGCGCCGTCGGTGTCGATCGTGATCTCGACGAGGTTCTTCTGCCCATCGCCGATGATCTGCGCGACGACAGGCTGAGCGCTGGTGGCTCCGGTCTCGGCATTCGTGGCCACGACTTCGTCGCCGAGGGCGACGTCCTCGATGGGCTTCGACGAGCCGTCTGCCATGAGGACATCGGTGCCTGGAACGAAGCTGTTGCAGGTCCCATTCTCAGGAGCGCCGCCGTCGGAGTCCTTGGCGGTCGACTTCTTCGGGCCATCGGCCTTCTTCGTCTCGTCCGACTTCGACGCCTTGCCGTCGCCGTCGGCCTTCTTGGCCTTCGTGGCGGAGGCCTTGCCCTGTTTGGCCGCCGTGGCCTTGGCTTCGTCGGCTCGCTTGGCAGCTGCGGCCGCTGCCTCTTGCGCCCTTCTTCGGGCCGCCGCTGCTTCTTCCTCCAGTTTTCTCGCGCGTTCGGCGGCTTCCTCTATCTGCCGTTTCCACTCGGCCAGGTCCTCGGCGTACTTGGCCATGGCCTGCTGGTAACGCTCGACCCGCCTGAGGATGTCTCGCGCCAGAGCCAGCTTGTGCGCCCAGCTGTTGAAGGCGTCCCAGGCGCGATCCAGTGCCTTGAGAATGCGCTTTGCACGGCCCGCGAAGGGCAGTGCCGCATCCAAGGCGAGGCCGGCGCACGCGCCCCAGTCGCCGCCCAGGCAGTCACGGATGTCGTTGTAACCCGAAGCGTCCTTCAGAATGCCCATCGCGACTTCGAGCGCGATGTCCAGGGCGCTCTTGCCCTGGATCATGTTCGCCCAGGCCGCCTCGGCGTCCGAGAAGTCCTTGATCGGCATCACGGGCGGTGCGATGGAGAGACCGCTGGGGTCGCTGAACGTCACCGGCGAGTTGTTCGCGTAGGCGTACGGGTTCTGCTGCTTGGGCTCGTTGAAGTCGACGATGGGGTCAACCGACTGGAACCGGCCGGTCGCAGGGTCGTACTCCCGAGCACCCAGATGCACGAGCCCCGTGGACTCGTCGATCTCTCCGCCGACGAAGCCCTTCTTGCCGGGCCACAGGGACGGGGCTGCCCCGCGAACATCGCCGTACGGCGTGAACTTGCGACGGGTGATCGCCATGGTGGTGGCGTCCACGGCCGTGGTCGCCGTGCCGTTCTGGTCGCCCATCAGGTACGAGGTCGTTACCACCCCGCCCTTGGCCGTCTTGACCATCGTCGGGCCGGACGGGTGGGAGTAGTAGCGCGTGCTCTCCAGGTTGCCCGCCGCAGTGAGCTTGACCTCGGTCCCCGGCAGGTACAGCGTGGTGCCGGAGGGCTCGCGCTTGATCAGACGGTTGCCACCGGAGTCGTAGACGAACTCGGTCGACTCGGTGCCCTTGGTGACCTTCGCCAGCTGACCCAGAGCGTCCCACTCAAGGTTCTGGGTGTTGCCCTGGATGGTGCGGGTCTTGGTGTTGCCCGCCTCGTCGTAGGTGTAGGACTCGGTGCGGGAACCACCCGGTCCCGTCGTGTCGACCTTCTTCAGGCCGTTGGCTGCGGCCTGACCGGGAGTGCCGTAGGTGTAGGTGCGGGTGACGTCCTTCGTGAGGTCACCGGTCGCGGAGTGCTGGACCTCCTTGGTGCGGTTGCCCGCAGCGTCGAAGCTGTACGAGTTCCAGTACGCGCTCGGGCCGCCGACCTGAGGCTTCGAACCGGGACCGGATGCGCCAGGCTGGGCCGCACAGTCGTCCGTCGCGGTCCACGCCTCGTTCATGCGGCGCAGGTAGTCGTACGCGAAGCACTGGACGTCGGTGGGCGGAGTGGTGCCGGGTCCTTCCTTGTCGGTGACCTTCAGGATGTTGCCGACCGCGTCGTAGTCGTACGACGTGTCGTTGATCCGGCTCGGCGACTGCTCCTTGTCGTTCACCGTCCGGGTGAGGCGGCGCGTCTGCTCGTCGTAGAAGTTCGTCGAGTAGACCTGGGATCCGGCCGGGCCGGACTCCGTGCGCAGCACGTCGCCCATCGGCGAGTAGTCGACCTTGCCGACGAAGGTCTTCCCCTGGACGCCCATGATGGTGGGCAGCTCAAGGTGGTTGTACTTCATCGTGGCCGTCTCGGCGGGCAGGCCGCCCACGGCGGGCTGGCTCGACCATGCCGTGAGACCGGTGTTCGGGCGGTACCCGGTGGAGAAGCTGTACGTACCGGCGAGTTCCCCTTCCGAGGCCGGGATGGTGACCTTCGTCCCCGTCGGGCGGTACTCGTTGTCGTAGCCTGTGACTTCCTGCGTGTACGCGTTGCCGTTGTCGTAGCGCGTCGAGGACACGGGGAGGCCGACGGCCCCGGGGAGGGTGTCGTACGTGGTCGAGGTCAGCTTCGGCCCCGTCAGCGACCCCTCGCGAGTGGCGATGATGCGGCCCAGGTCGTCGTACTCCTGGGCGATGGTCTTGCCCCGGGCGTCCGTTACGGTCGCAAGGCGGTCACCCTGCCCGTACGCCATCGTCGACGTGCCCTTGTCGGGGTCCGTCTGCTTGGTTTGGCGACCCCGGATGTCGTACTCGAAGGCCCACTTGTCGCCGGCCTGGTTGACGACCGACTCCATCATGCCGCGCTGGTTGTACGCGTACGTGGTCTTGTCGTACGCGCCCGTCGGCGAGTCCGAGCGGAAGAAGCGCAGCTCCGTCTTGCGGCCCGCGCCGTCGAGGAAGGCCCGGGTCGGGGTCTCGCCCTTCGGGGGGTCGACGGTGATGTTGTCCCCGCCGTACGAGGTGGTCGTGCGGGAGGTCTCCTCGCCGAGCTTGCGGGAGATCTGGGCGGTCGAGCGGCCGGAGCCGTCGTACTCGGTCACCGTCGAGGACGGGACCTCGTTGTCCCTCGGCTCCCACTGGACGCCGGAGGGAGCGCCGGCCGTGTAGTAGGCGCCGTTGCTCTTCCAGACCTGGCCGAGGCTGTTGTAGAAGGTGTCGGTGATGAGCCGACCGCCTGCGAGGGCCTCCATCTGGGTCTGGCGGATGCGCAGGCTGCTGTCGTAGATGTCGTAGCTGGTGCGGTACGTACCGTCGTCCAGCAGACTCTTGTTGGAGATGACGACCGGACCGTCGGTGCGGACGTCGTACGAGAACTCGCCGTCCGGGGACTTCGAGAGCGGGTCGCGGTCCGGGGACCAGACCTTCAGCAGACGGCCGAGGCCGTCGTACTGCATCACCTGACGGCGACCGTTGGTGTCCTGCTTGGCCAGGACCGAACCGCGGCCCTGGTCGGTCTCCGTGGTCTGCGTGTGACCCGCGGAGTTGGTGGTGACGACCTTGGAGACGATCTGTCCCGAGGCCGGGGTGTAGTCGACCTTGGAGGTCTTGCCGAAGACGTCGGTCGTCGTCTTCATGCGGCCGTACGCGTCGAAGGTCGCGCTGCCGTCGGTCTGGTAGACCGGGGTGGACCCGTTGTACCCCGACAGCGACTCGGTGGACTTCAGGTTGCCCGCCGCGTCGTAGTACATCCGCGCGTCGGACGTCACGTCCGCCGGCCGGGACACGTTGGCGGCGTCACACGCCTTGGCGACCGTCTCCACCCGCTTCTGGCGGGCGATGATCCAGCGCGTCTGGTCGTCGTCGTACTCGTAGCGCGTGCAGCTGTCGTCCGACGGGTCTGCGACGTCGCCGAGGTTCGACACCGACTGGGCGAAGCCCCGGTTGTCGTACGTCGTGCTCATCGCCGTACGGCGCCAGCCGCGGCCGTCGGACAGCAGGATCCGGGAGTTGACGCCCGTCGTCTGCTGGACGAAGGCCTGCTGCGGCTCGATGTCCTCCTCGGGCACCGCTCCCTTGCGCAGGCGCGTCGCCGTCGGGCCGTACAGCCACGGGGTGTACGTCGTGGCCGCCTCCAGCGCGCCGCCCTCGCCGTTGTACGCCAGGACCTCACGGGTCTGGCCGGCGTAGAGGCGGTGGTCCGCCACCTCGTTGCCCTCGGAGTCCTTGACCTTGACCGACTTCTTGCCGCCCGAGGGGGCGAGCCGGTCTCCGTCGAGGCCCCGGAAGAACAGCGTCTCCGTCATGGAGCGCTTGTCGGGGGCCTGGCCGATGAAGGTGCGGACGCGTTCGTAGCCGCGCCACTGGGACCAGGTGCGCGTCTTGGGACGCATCATCTCGGTCTCGTCGTCATACGCCCACGCCGGGTTGCCGAGGAACTGGTACTCGGTGCGCCGCGTCGGCGAGTTGCCGTTGCGGTCCTCCTCCTGGACCCAGTCGACGACGTACTTGTGGAACCAGTCCGTGACGTAGAGCTTCTTCTCGTGCTGCGGATCGGTCGGGTCCGGGATCTCGGAGATCACCGGGTAGCAGCGCAGGGTGTTCGACTCGGGCGAGGTCGGCATGACGCGCGGGTTCGCCGCGCGGCACTCCGGGTCCTTGTAGTGCGCGAGGATCGTCGAACCGGTCTCGCTGTCGATCGCCTCGATGCGGTAGCGCAGGTACGGCGGCTTGCCGTCGGATGCGCCGTCGACGCGGTTGGGGAGCTGCTTGCCGCGGAACTTCACCGGCGGCAGCGCCGTGTCCATGCCGTTCTTGCCCGTGTGCTTGATCTCGCCCAGCCACAGCGGGTAGTCCGTGCCGTCGCCCGTCATCGGGAAGTCCTGGGTCAGCTTCCAGGAGTCAACGGGCTTGCGCGCGGTGCCGTTCCAGACCGAGGTGGAGACCTCGGTCAGGCGCTTGCGGGTGAAGAAGGTCGGCGTGAACCGGCCCTTGCACTCCTCGCCGGACGCGCAGAGCTGGTCACCCGGGGTGTCGGGCCAGTTCTTCGCGATGTCCCAGGCGACCTCCGGCTTCAGCTTCGCCGGGTCGCAGTCGAAGGAGGAGGTGACGAGGCAGCGCTCGGCGACGCCGAAGTTCACCTGGGCCGGGGCCTCGGCGAACAGGTTGTCGCTGCGCAGGCCGTACGAGATGTGGTCCAGCCAGCCGGAACGGTCGTACGCCCGGGCGGTCGAACCGCCCGCGATCTTGTAGTTCGATCCGTAGTGGTTGACCTCCTTCTGGTACCAGTAGGTCATCGCGTTGCCGCGCGGGTCCACGACGTAGTCGAGGTTCCAGCGGTAGGCCTGGTCGCACACCGCGTCGGCGAACGTCGCGTTGTAGCAGGGCTCACCGGGCTGGTTGCCGTAGACCGGGACGTTCCAGGCGGAGTTGGTGACGGGCTTGCCCGTGGTCCAGCCCGGAACCCTGTTCAGACCGAAGTAGAACTGGATGCCCTGGGGGTTGGTGAACCTCCAGTGGTCACCCTCCTTGTCGCCGTTCGAGGCACCCTGGAGCAGCTCGATGCGCGAGCCGTCGTCCTTCGCCGGCCGCCACTTCTTCGTGGTGTCGTCGAGGACGAGCTGGGTGGAGCCGCCGTTCAGCGACATGGTGACCATCGGCGCGCCGTGACACAGGTCGCCGGTGTCGTCCTTCGGGTTGTTGAACCCGGAGCCGGCCTTCTTGTCCTGGCTGCACGGGACGTAGCCCCGCTCGATGTAGTTCGAGGCCAGGTCCCAGCCGTCGCCGACCCACGAGGTCTGCTGCGCGGAGGCCGACGTACGGCCGTCGATCTGGGCGCTGGAGTAGCCGAGGGAGAGCGAGGGGCTCGGACCGCCCAGGGAGGCCGGGATGTCCAGCGGGTAGGACCAGGAGAAGTCACCCGCCGAGCCGCCGGCCTGCCAGGAGCCCGAGGGGTTCAGGGAGGTGGCCTTGAACGTGCCGTTCGCGCCGTCGGCGCCGGGGGTGGCCGCCAGCATCATGCCCTGGCCGGCCGAGGCCGCGGTGACCGCGGAGGGAGCCGACGACAGGTTCATGCCGGCCTGGTCCGAGGACACGGCCGACTGGGCGGGAGCCGAGGCCGGGGGCGCCGTGAAGGTGGCGATGAGCTTGCCGGTCACCGGGTCGTTCTTGGTGCTGACCGGAAGGCTGCCCCTGCACTGCGACTTCTCCGGCGTCGTCAGCGCACACGCGGGAACGGCGGTGAAGCGGAGCCGGGAACCCCAGCTGCCGCCGTACGCGTTCTTGAAGGCGTCGTAGTCGAGTTCGACCGAGACCGGGGCCGCGGTCTTGCCCTCGTCGGTGCGCTTCACCGACATGAGCAGGCTGTTGGCGAGGCCGGCCTTCTTCGCGGCCGCCTGGTCGTGCAGGTCGACCTTCAGCTTCACCGACGAGGCGGCGGCCGGTGCGGCGTCCGCGGACGGACTCTGCCTGTTCGCACCGGACTTCGGGCCGGCAGCCGCCGCCGCGGCCGGGAGGGCGGCGAAGGTGACGGGCAGGGCGCCCGCCTTGACCGGGTTGCCCGGAGCCTTCGAGGGGGCGAGGGCGAACGCCCCGGCCGACCCCTGGGGCGCCGACTTCAGGCTCACGGCCGGCGGTGCGGACGCGTCCGGAAGGGCGACCTCGGCCGAACCGGCCTTCGGCCAGGCGACCTTCGGCGCGGAGGACTTCCACGCGTTCTTCTGCGACTCGGCGGGGCCCGCCGCGGGCTTGCCCGTGACGGGCGCTCCGCCGACCTTGGTGAGCTTCTGCAGGCCGGGCCGCTTCAGGTCGGAACCGGCTGCCATGGCGGGGGTGGCGGTGAGGCCGGCGGTCAGCATGCTGAGCGCCAGGACCGGTATCGGCCACCGCCAGACACGCCTTAGAGGCGCACGCAACGCGTGCGCCCGGGATCTCTTCAAGTTCGAACACTCCAAGCCGTCGCGCACGGTGAACGAGCCACCGCGCTATGGGGACAACGGCGCTGAACCTAACAAGCCGACAGGTGGCTCGTCGAAGGCGTTCGGAACGTCGGCGGTCGGTAATTCGTGACAAAAGTCGTAGTAAACGAACCGTCAAGAAGGTTGTACGGCAAAGGCGATGAAATTTCCCCGCTGAACTTGTCGGACCTGCTCAGGGTTGGCGCCCGCAGGACGCTTCTGCCTGAAAGCCCTCTCCGGGCTGCTAGAAATCATTCGAACAATCGGTGACCGATTGCCGGCGTGGCCGCAACAGTGCCAGAGGCAGGAGGTCGCCTCAGCCATCGGTCGGTGGATCGTCGTCTCGGCACGGCCGCCGCATCACCTTTGAGGACCTGTCAGTGAGACCATTTGCGACGCACGCGCGCGTCGACGATCCGCCCTCCCGCAGAAGGTTCGCCGTCGCCACGGCGACCGTGCTGACCGCCGCGTTGACGACCACCCTGCTCGGCGCCATCCCCGCCGCGGCGTCGGGCAAGTCCGGCGCCCCGGCCGTCGACAAGGTCAAGGAGCGCCTGGACGAGGCCGCCGCGGAGGCGAAGGCCAAGGGCGAGGCGAAGACGTCCGGCAAGCCCGTCGAGATCCCGTCCAAGCGCACGGAGACGGACGACGTCTGGGCCAACCCGGACGGAACCCTGACGGCCAATCACGCGCTGGTGCCGGTACGCGTGTACCGCGGCGGCAAGCTCGTGGACGCGGACACCACGCTGGCGAAGGTGGACGGCGGGCGCATAGCCCCGGCGGCGACCGCCGTCGGCCTGTCCTTCTCCGGCGGCGGCGCGGGCCCGCTGGCCACCCTGCGCAAGGACGGCCGGGACGTCTCGCTGACCTGGCCGAAGGCGCTCCCGGCGCCGAAGCTGGAGGGCAACAGCGCCACGTACGCGAACGTCCTGGACGACGTGGACCTGCGCGTCAGCGCCGACGTGAACGGCTTCTCGCACCAGATCGTCGTCAAGACGCGCAAGGCCGCCGAGAACCCGGCCCTCGCGAGCCTCGACTTCGGCCTCGAAGGCAAGGGCGTCACCATCCGCAAGGAGGCGAGCGGCGAGCTCCGCGCGGTGGACCCGGTCGGCAAGACGGTGTTCAGCGCCGCCAAGCCGCAGATGTGGGACTCCGGCGCCGACGAGATCCTCCCCGAGTCCACCGCCGGTACGACGGGCCCGACGCCGACCACCCCGGCCCCGAAGTCCGACGCCCCGAAGGGCGCCGCGCCGAAGTCCGACGTCCCGAAGTCCGACGTCCCGAAGGACGCCGCCTCGAAGTCGGCACCCCCGAAGGACGCGGCCCCCAAGACCTCCGGCCTCCAGGCCGCCCCGGCGCCGAAGGACGCCGCCCCCGCCGCGGCCCCGATTCCCCCGGTGCCCGCCGTCGACGGCATCTCCAACGGCTCCAAGGAGGCCGACCTCGGTGTCGACCTCAAGGGCTCCAAGCTCACCCTGACGCCCGACCGCAAGCTGCTCACCGCTGCCGGGACCACCTACCCGGTCGTCATCGACCCGGTGTGGCGGGACGACTGGAAGTCGGCCTGGGCGATCGCCTACAAGCACACCGCCTTCGCGAACTCCGCCAACACCAACTACTGGAACGGCGGCACGCTCAGCAAGGAGGCCCGGGTCGGCTGCGCCAAGGACGGGGCCAACGGCGGCACCGTCTGCGCGAAGACCTTCTTCCAGGTCGGCATGGGTTCCATGTGGGACAAGCAGATCGTGGAATCCACCTTCCGCATCCAGCAGAAGTACGCGGGTTCCTGGAGCTGCCAGTCCGGCCAGCTCCAGATCTGGGACACCGACGCCATCGGCGGCGGCACCACCTGGAACAACCAGCCCGCCTGGAAGCGCATGGTCGACGCCTCCGGCCAGTCCTTCGGGGGCCGCAACTGCCCCGGTGACGGCGACACCATCGAGCTGAACGTGACCTCCGCGGTCGCCGACGCAGCCCGATACCACTGGCCGGCCTGGACCATGGGCCTGAAGTCCGCGAACGACACCGTCGACGTGTCGTGGCGCAAGTTCAACCCGGACAGCGCCCGCATCTCGACCAAGTTCAACACGCTGCCCACCGCCCCGTACGATCGCAGCTCCAGCCCGTCGGTCGCCTGCAACGGCGGCCAGATCGGCACCACCGACAACGTCGTGCTGCGCGCCCGCGTCTCCGACGCCGAGGACAACTCGCTGTCCGCGGAGTTCCACTACTGGAACGCGAGCGACTACGGCACGCTGAAGACCGCCCGGGTCCCCGTGGCCAGCGGAAACATGGCCGAGCTGAGAATCCCCGCCGCGGGCCTCGCCAGCAACACCTACCGCTGGGACGTCCGCGGCAACGACGGGACGGCGGACGGCCCCTGGGCCGGCCAGTGCCTGTTCACCATCGACGCGACCCGCCCGGCCTCCCTGCCCGGCGTCTCCTCGGTGCAGTTCCCGGAGAACGACCCGGACAACACCGCCTACGCCCGTACCGAGGGAACGTTCAAGCTGACCTCCGGTGGCGAGAGCGACATCACCAAGTACCAGTGGTGGACGGAGTCCGACCCCAAGGTCCAGGAGGCCGCCCCGGCAGCCCCCGGCGGCTCGGTGGACGTCAAGTACAAGCCGACGACGGCCGGCCCGCAGATCATGTACGTCCGCAGCCTGGACGCCTCCGGCAACCGCTCGGACCTGAAGTCGTACCTCTTCTACGCCAAGCGCCAGCCGGTCCGCGACAAGCCGGGCGACCTCAACGGCGACACCACCGTCGACCTGTGGAGCGTCGACCCGGGCTCCGGCCAGCTGTGGATGCACCCGGGCAAGGGCGACGGCTCGTTCGACCTGTCCCGGAAGCTGAACCACGCCTCCTTCGGCAACGTCAAGTCGATGAGCCACCACAACAGCTGGAACGAGGACTACTACGAGGACCTCCTCGTCCTGCGCCCGCAGAACGGCGACCCCTCCCGCAACACCCTGTGGGTCTACCCCGGCAAGGGCGACGGCGACCTCCAGCCCCTGGACACCCAGGGGTTCGAGGTGACGGCCTTCGAGGACGGGGTGACCGACCACAACCACTGGGCCCAGGCCGACCAGGTGGTGTCGATCGGCAGCGTCAACGACGACAACGGCGACGGCAAGACCGACGACAGCGACGTGCCCGACATGCTGGTCAAGAAGGGCGGTGAGCTGTGGCTCTACTTCGGGACGCCGACCGGCATGGTCGCCCTTCCCGGTTTCGAGCCGATCCTGCTCGGCAACGCCGACTGGCAGAACATGACGGTCATGACGCCGGGTGACCTGAACGGTGACGCGCTGCCGGAGATCTGGGCCCGCGACACGGTCAGCGGCAAGATCCACCAGTACACCAGCAAGAAGACGACCACCAACACGTCGCCCGCGGTGATCGACCTGACGGTCTACCGCGACCCGGCCGTCCGGACGGCCTCGATCGGCACCGGCTTCACCGGCGCGGCCTACCCGCACCTGTCCACCGACGGCGACTTCGAGAAGGACGGCCACGCCGACCTCTGGTCGCGCGACGGCAACGGCCAGATCACCGAGTTCCCGGGCCGCGCCCCGAGCGGCGGCTCCGCCTTCGGTCCCGGCCGCAAGCTGGTCCTCGGCGGTACCCCGTGGTCCGAGTGCCAGGCGTTCACCAAGCCCGGTACGACCACCCCGCGCCAGCTGTGCGGGCCGATCCTGGCGAAGTTCATCGCCAAGGGGGGCACCGCGGGCCTCGGCTACCCGAGCACCGACGTCACCGAGTCGTCCGACGCGGTGGGGCGCTTCGTGCACTTCCGCCGGGACGGGGACGGCAGCGACAGCGGGTCCATCTACTGGCACCCGAGCAGCGGCGCGTGGACGGTCGTCAACGGCATCCGTGACAAGTGGATGAGCCTCGGCGCCGAGAAGGGCGTCATGGGCTACCCGACCTCCGACGAGGCCCTCACCTTCGACAACGTCGGCTGGTTCAGCACCTTCGGCGGCGGTGGCGGGGGTGCCATCTACTGGACGTGGGACTTCGGAGGCCAGTCGGTCCGGGGCACCATCTACAAGAAGTACATCGAGCTCGGCGGCCCCAGCGGCCCGCTCGGATACCCGACCACCGACGAGACCAACCACCCCGACGGCATCGGCCGCTACAACCACTTCCGCCACCGCGGCCAGACGTCCGACACGGCCTCCATCTACTGGACGACCACCACCGGCAGGGCCTGGTCGGTCCGCGGCACGATCCGTGAGAAGTGGGTCAGCCTCGGCGCCGAGAAGAGCTGGCTGGGCTACCCGCAGTCGGACGAGTACGGCGTCTACGGCGGCCCCCGCGAGGACTTCTCGGGCGGCTACATCCGTCACAACAACACCACGGGCGTCAGCGTCGAGCACAAGGCGAACGACCGCACCATGGACAAGCGCACCGAACTGAGCGGCGACTTCAACGGCGACGGCCGGTCCGACGTGGCCACCGTCTACGACTACGGCAGCGACGCGATGGCCCTCTACGTCGCGCCCGGCAAGGCCGACGGCAGCGGATACGGCGCCCCGGTCCTCGGGTTCAACAGCGGGGCCTGGAACTGGCGCTACAGCGACTCGCAGTGGGTCGCCGGCGACTTCAACAACGACGGCCGCGACGACCTGGCCGCGCTGTACGACTACGGCAGCGGATCGAACGGCCTGTTCACCTTCATCGGCAACGCCGACGGCACCTTCACCAACCTGGCGCGCAGCGCCTACGTCGGCCCGGGCAACTGGGAGGCGAAGAAGGCCAAGCTCGTCGCCGGCGACTTCAACGGCGACAAGCGCGACGACGTGGCCATGACGTACGACCACGGCGGCTGCTCCACCGGTACGCACACCTTCCTCTCGAAGGCGGACGGCACGTTCGACCAGCAGTTCGGCAGCTGGAACTCCGGCGCCGGAAACTGGTGCTGGAACGAGTCCAAGCACGTCACGGGCGACTTCAACAAGGACGGCCGCGACGACATCCTCGCCCTGTACGGCCACGGCGACGGTTCCGTCGAGACGTACACCCTGTTCGGCAAGCCCGACGGCGGCTTCGCGGCCCCCGTCAAGTCGTGGAGCGCCGCCCCGGGCGTATGGGACTACAACCGCTCCAAGCTCACCTCGGGCGACTACAACGGCGACGGCCGGGCCGACGCCGCCATCCTGTTCAGGTACGACAACGGCCGCTCGGCCGCGTTCACCCTGACGGGCAAGCCCGACGGCGGGGTCAACGCCCCCGTCAAGAGCTGGGAGAGCCCGGAGAACTCCTGGTACCTGGAGAACACCGGGAACCCGGTCTCCGGCGACCTCGACAAGGACGGTCGCGACGACATCGCGATCATGTACAACTACTCCGCCGGAAACAACGCGTTCTTCGGCTTCAAGGCCAAGACCGACGGCGGGTTCGAGCCCCCGGTGAAGAGCTGGACGGCACAGCCCGGCACCTGGTAGCCGCCGGGAGCCGCACATGAGATCGGCCCCCAGGACCCGAACGGGTCCTGGGGGCCGACTTCGTTCGCCGCGGCCGCGGGATCAGTCCTTGATCTCGCAGATGGTGGCGCCCGAGGTGAGGCTCGCGCCGACCTCGGCGGTCAGGCCGACGATCGTGCCGGAGCGGTGCGCGTTCAGCGGCTGCTCCATCTTCATGGCCTCCAGTACGACCACCAGGTCGCCCTCGTTGACCTGCTGGCCCTCCTCGACCGCGACCTTGACGATCGTGCCCTGCATCGGCGAGGCGAGCGTGTCGCCCGAGGCGGCCGGGCCGGACTTCTTCGCCGCGCGGCGCTTCGGCTTCGCGCCGCCCGCCGCTGCCGTACGGGCCAGCGTCATCCCCAGCGAGGACGGGAGGGAGACCTCCAGGCGCTTGCCGCCGACCTCCACGACCACGGTCTCGCGGCCCGGCTCGTCCTCGGTGTCCTCGGCCGCCGGGGCGGCGAACGCGGGGATGTCGTTGACGAACTCGGTCTCGATCCACCGGGTGAAGACGGTGAACGGGCTGCCGTCCTTCGGAGCGAAGGCGGGGTCCACGACGACCGCGCGGTGGAACGGGATGGCCGTGGCCATGCCCTCGACCTCGAACTCGGCCAGGGCGCGCGCCGCACGCTGGAGGGCCTGCTCGCGCGTGGCGCCGGTGACGATCAGCTTCGCCAGCAGGGAGTCCCAGGCCGGCCCGATGACCGAGCCGGTCTCGACGCCCGTGTCGAGGCGGACGCCCGGGCCGGTGGGCGGGGCGAACCGGGTGACGGTGCCCGGAGCCGGCAGGAAGCCGCGGCCCGGGTCCTCGCCGTTGATGCGGAACTCGATGGAGTGGCCGCGCAGGACCGGGTCGCCGTAGCCGAGCTCCTCGCCGTCGGCGATGCGGAACATCTCGCGGACCAGGTCGATGCCGGAGACCTCTTCGGTGACCGGGTGCTCGACCTGGAGGCGGGTGTTGACCTCCAGGAAGGAGATCAGGCCGTCGGCGGAGACCAGGAACTCCACCGTGCCCGCGCCGACGTAGCCGGCCTCCTTCAGGATGGCCTTCGACGCCGCGTAAAGCTCGGCGTTCTGAGCCTCCGACAGGAACGGCGCGGGGGCTTCCTCGACCAGCTTCTGGTGGCGGCGCTGGAGGGAGCAGTCGCGGGTGGAGACGACGACCACGTTGCCGTGGGAGTCGGCGAGGCACTGCGTCTCGACGTGGCGCGGCTTGTCGAGGTAGCGCTCGACGAAGCACTCGCCGCGGCCGAAGGCGGCAACGGCCTCGCGGACGGCCGAGTCGTAGAGCTCCGGCACCTCTTCGAGGGTGCGGGCGACCTTCAGGCCGCGGCCGCCGCCGCCGAAGGCGGCCTTGATCGCGATCGGCAGGCCGTGTTCCCGGGCGAACGCGACGACCTCGTCGGCCCCGGAGACCGGGTCCGGCGTGCCCGCGACGAGCGGGGCGCCCGCGCGCTGGGCGATGTGACGGGCGGCCACCTTGTCGCCGAGGTCGCGGATGGCCTGCGGCGGCGGGCCGATCCAGGTCAGGCCGGCGTCGAGCACGGCCTGGGCGAACTCCGCGTTCTCGGAGAGGAAGCCGTATCCGGGATGGATGGCGTCCGCGCCGGAATCGGCTGCGGCCTGCAGGACCTTGGAGATGTCCAAGTAGCTGGCGGCCGGGGTGTCACCGCCCAACGCGAACGCTTCGTCGGCCGCGCGGACATGCAGAGCGTCCCGGTCCGGATCGGCGTAGACGGCTACGCTTGCGATTCCGGCATCCCGGCAGGCCCGAGCAACGCGGACAGCGATTTCGCCACGGTTGGCGATGAGCACCTTGCGCACGATGGCTCCCTCCTTGAAACAAGCTGAGTTTAGGGACAGCCCACACGGGGTTTCGACCCTCCCCTAGAGGTGACCTTGCCCACACAGAGTGTGATTCGAGTCCGCCTCAAGCGAGGAAAGCCCTTGTGGCGCCCCAGGTCAGGGGGATCCCCGACTGCACAGTAACCCCGTCACCCGTCCGAGGTCTCTGTTCGCCCGGTCAGCGGGCCCCCGTGATTCTTTGTCGAGTCCCTACGAACGGCCCACACATTCTTTGCGTGATCGCCGGAGACGGCACCCCGCGTAACGAAGCTGCCCGGACCCCTTGTCCGTACGTTTACCCGTTAGTAGCCTCCAGGGCGTCGAACAGGCTTGTGATCGGCCGGCGGGGGAGGGGTGTGTCGTCGTGGGCGTCGTACTGCGCAGATTCGTGGCCGGGCTGGCCGCGGTCGTGCTCGTCGCCGAGGCGGCGGTGCTGGTCCTCGTCCACGTCGTCCTGGGCAAGACAACCCGCAACCAGTCGATGTCCATAGCCGGCATGGACCCGGATGTCATGTCTACGGCCACGTACGTGATGGGGGCGGGCATCGGCGCGTTCCTGCTCCTGTGCGCCGTGCTCCTCGCCGTGGCGGCCGTACGCGACCGCGCGCCCGGCACCTTCGCCCGCGTCGTGCTCGTCACCGCGGCCGTCGTCCACGGGGTGCTCGGCGCCCTCGCCGTCGGACTGGTCGGCTGGGGCGCCTTCGCGGTGACGATGGTGATCCTGTGCCTGCTGGTCCTGACCCTGGTGCTCCACGCGGCTCAGGGCGCGGCCGGGACGCCTTCTGCGGGCGCCTCCGGCGGGCAGGGCGGTCCGGGCCCCCAGGACGCCCCGCCGCCGCCGTACGGGGGGCTCAAGCCCACAAATCCGTGATGGACACTCCCAGTTCGGCCAGCAGGGAGCGCAGCAGCGGCATCGACAGCCCGATGACGTTCCCGTGGTCCCCGTCGATGCCCTCGATGAACGGCGCCGACAGCCCGTCCAGGGTGAAGGCCCCGGCCACGTGCAGCGGCTCGCCGCTGGCCACGTACGCGGCCACCTCGGCGTCCGTCGGCTCGCCGAACCGGACCGTCGTGGAGGCCGTGGCCGAAACCTGACGGCCGGTCGCCGTGTCGATCACGCAGTGCCCGGTGCGCAGCACGCCGGCCCGTCCGCGCATCGACGTCCAGCGGGCGGTGGCCTCCGCGGCGTCCGCGGGCTTGCCGAGCGCCTCGCCGTCCAGCTCCAGCACCGAGTCGCAGCCGATCACCAGGGCGCCCGCGGCCTCGTCCAGGGCCGCCACGACCCCCGCCTTGGCCTCGGCCAGCGCCAGGGCCAGCTCGGCCGGGGAATCCGCGCTGAGCGCGTCCTCGTCGAAGTGGCTGACGATCACGTGCGGGGCCAGCCCGGCCTGCCGCAGCAGGTTGAGCCGGGCGGGCGAGGCGGAGGCGAGGACGAGGGCGTGGGCGGGGGCCTGGGCAGCAGCAGTCATGCCCGCCATCGTAGGCGCGGGCCCCACCGCTGCGGACGCCCCTTCGGACGCCCCTCCGGGCGTCCCGCCGGACGCCCTTTCGGCCCGGCTAGAAACCCACCCCCAGCACGTACACGACCACCAGCATGGCGAGGACGACCACGACGGTCATCCGCCGGACCATCGCCTGCGCGTCGCGCATGTCCTTGGGCGGCTCGTTCTTCGGGTCTGACCAGAGCATGCCCCGATCCTGACCCCGCCGACCGGTGTGGCGCCTGAGTACGGGTACTCAGGCGCCACGGTCCGTTCACGTCATCTTCACGAGCGGACGGGGGCCCGTCCGGGCCGGCACGCCCCGGGCCGCCCGTCCGGGCCGCCTATCCGGGCCAGTACGTACGGGCCCACGCGCGCGGCCCCGGCTGCGGCATCGTCCGCCGCGCCACCCGGGCCGGCGCCGACCATTCGTCCGCCACCCGCGCGGCGCCCGACGGTGCCGATGCCAGCACCGCCGCGCGCGCTTGGACCACCGCCAGTGCGGCGGCCAGCTCCTCGGGCGTCGGATTCCCCTTGACGACCTTGATCACCACGGGACTGCCTCCTAGCGTTCCAGCGTCCTAGAGGGGGATGTTGCCGTGCTTCTTCGGGGGCAGCGACTCACGCTTGGTGCGCAGCTGCCGCAGCCCCTTGACCACGTGCGCCCGGGTCTCCGACGGCATGGTCACCGCGTCCACGTACCCGCGCTCGGCGGCCGTGTACGGGTTCAGCAGCGTGTCCTCGTACTCCGCGATGAGCCGGGCCCGCGTCTCCTCGGCGGTGCCGGCCTCCTCCGCCTCGGCGATGGCCCGCCGGTGCAGGATGTTGACCGCGCCCTGCGCGCCCATGACGGCGATCTGCGCGGTCGGCCAGGCCAGGTTCAGGTCCGCGCCGAGGTGCTTGGAGCCCATGACGTCGTACGCGCCGCCGAAGGCCTTGCGGGTGATGACGGTGATCAGCGGGACGGTGGCCTCGGCGTACGCGTAGATCAGCTTCGCGCCGCGCCGGATGATTCCGTTGTACTCCTGGTCCGTGCCCGGCAGGAAGCCCGGGACGTCCACGAACGTCAGCACCGGGATGTTGAAGGCGTCGCAGGTCCGCACGAAGCGGGCGGCCTTCTCGGAGGCGTTGATGTCCAGGCAGCCGGCGAACTGCATCGGCTGGTTGGCGACGATGCCCACCGGGTGGCCCTCGACGCGGCCGAAACCGGTGAGGATGTTCGGCGCGAACAGCGACTGCGTCTCCAGGAACTCCGCGTCGTCGAGCACGTGCTCGATCACGGTGTGCATGTCGTACGGCTGGTTCGCGCTGTCCGGGATCAGTACGTCGAGCTCGCGGTCGGTGTCGGTGACCTCGGTGTCCGCCTCCTCGGGGAAGGCGGGCGGCTCGGAGAGGTTGTTCGACGGCAGGTACGCCAGCAGGTTCTTGACGTACTCGATGGCGTCCTTCTCGTCCCCGGCCATGTGGTGGGCCACGCCGGAGGTGGAGTTGTGGGTGCGCGCGCCGCCGAGCTCCTCGAAGCCCACGTCCTCGCCGGTGACCGTCTTGATGACGTCCGGGCCGGTGATGAACATGTGCGAGGTCTGATCGACCATCACGGTGAAGTCGGTGATGGCGGGGGAGTACACGGCGCCGCCGGCGCACGGGCCCACGATCAGACTGATCTGCGGGATGACGCCGGACGCGTGGACGTTGCGGCGGAAGATCTCGCCGTACATGCCGAGCGCGCTGACGCCCTCCTGGATGCGGGCGCCGCCGGAGTCGTTGATGCCGACGAGCGGGCAGCCGGTCTTGAGGGCGAAGTCCATGACCTTCATGATCTTCTGCCCGTAGACCTCGCCGAGGGCCCCGCCGAAGACCGTGAAGTCCTGCGAGAACACGGCGACCGGGCGGCCGTCCACCGTGCCGTAGCCGGTGACGACGCCGTCGCCGTAGGGACGGGTCTTCTCCAGCCCGAAGGCGGTCGAGCGGTGCCGGGCGAACTCGTCGAGCTCGACGAAGGACCCCTCGTCCAGCAGCAGGGCGACCCGCTCACGCGCCGTCAGCTTCCCCTTGGCGTGCTGCTTCTCCACCGCGCGCGCGGACCCGGCGTGAGTGGCTTCGTCGATGCGGCGCTGCAGGTCCGCGATCTTGCCCGCGGTCGTGTGCGTGTCGATCGGCTCTGAGGGTTGTGACATCGGGGTCGCGGCTCCCTGTGTGGTGTCAACTGCCTGGTCAATTGATTGACTACTGCTGGCTACTGGTGCGTAGCGTATCGGCGGGCATGGCGCTCGGCAGTGCGGCGTTTGACACACCTAATCTGGCTTGCATGACGCCATCAGATGCATCAGGTGCGGCTTCCGCCGGCCGTTGGTCGAGCCTTGAGCGGCCGCCTTTGGGCGCCGCCGCGCTGGAGCGGGCCCTCGTCACCGACGGGGGGCTGTGGACCTCGGTCGAGGTGGTCGCCGCCACCGGGTCCACCAACACCGATCTCGCGGCCCGTGCGGGGCGGCTGCCCGAGGGGGCCGTGCTCGTCGCCGAGGAGCAGACCGCCGGGCGCGGCCGGCTCGACCGGAGCTGGGTCGCGCCGCCGCGGTCCGGGCTGTTCTTCTCCGTCCTGCTCAAGCCCGGCGACTCCGTACCGCAGGAGCGGTGGGGGTGGCTGACCCTGCTGGCCGGGGTGGCCGCCGCGAGCGGGCTGTCGCGGGCCGCCGGAGTGGACACGGCACTCAAGTGGCCCAACGACCTGCTCGTCACCGTGAACGGCGAGGAGCGCAAGACCGGCGGCATCCTCGCCGAGCGGGTGGGCGACGGGGTCGTGGTCGGGATCGGGCTCAACGTGACCCTGACCGAGGACGAGCTGCCGGTGCCGGAAGCCGGGTCGCTGATCCTGGCCAAGGCCGCCGTGACGGACCGCGAACCCCTGCTGAAGGCCGTACTGCGCTCCCTGGAGCAGTGGTACGGGGACTGGCGGGCGGCGGGCGGCGACCCGGCCGCCAGCGGACTCCAGGAGGCGTACGCGGCGGACTGCGTGACCCTGGGCCGGCACGTACGGGCCGACCTGCCCGGCGGGCGCACGCTCACCGGGACGGCCGAAGCGGTCGACGCGGACGGGCGGCTCCTCGTCCGTACGGCCGAGGACGAGCACGAGGCCGTGGGAGCCGGGGACGTCGTCCACCTGCGGTCGGTGCGGTAGCCGGCCCTCCGTCGCGGCCGCGGCCGCGGCCGCGGGGAGTGGGGAGTGAGCTACGGCACACCTGCCGTATGGTTTAGGCGATCCCGGTCCTCCCGGTGATCACCCGGTTCGGCAGGGCAGTGCGCACGGCAATGGACAGGAGGCGGCCCTTGACCGTCGACGACTCTACGTCCGGCGCGTCCGCCTCCCGGACGGGTGGTCCGGGCCAGTCCGGCCCGGGGCCCGGCAGTCCGGGTACCCCGATCGGACGGGACCAGCACACTCCCCACCACGAGGTCGACCACACGGCGCAGCCGACGGCGGACCCGCTCGCCATCCGGCTGGAGCAGCTGATCCTGGGCGCGGAGCGCCGGTACACCCCGTTCCAGGCGGCCCGCAGCGCCGGGGTCTCGATGGAGCTCGCCTCCCGCTTCTGGCGGGCCATGGGCTTCGCGGACATCGGCCAGGCCAAGGCGCTGACCGAGGCCGACGTACTGGCGCTGCGCCGGCTCGCCGGCCTGGTCGAGGCGGGCCTGCTGAGCGAGCCGATGGCCGTGCAGGTGGCACGGTCCACCGGGCAGACCACCGCCCGGCTGGCGGAATGGCAGATCGACTCCTTCCTGGAGGGGCTGACGGAGCCGCCGGAGCCGGGCATGACCCGTACGGAGGTCACGTACCCGCTGGTCGAGCTGCTGCTGCCGGAGCTGGAGGAGTTCCTCGTCTACGTGTGGCGCCGCCAGCTCGCGGCGGCCACCGGGCGCGTGGTGCAGGTGGCGGACGACGAGGAGATGGTCGACCGGCGGCTCGCGGTGGGCTTCGCGGACCTGGTCGGCTTCACGCGCCTGACGCGGCGGCTGGAGGAGGAGGAGCTCGGAGAGCTCGTCGAGTCCTTCGAGACGACCTCGGCGGACCTGGTGGCCGCGCACGGCGGCCGGCTGATCAAGACGCTGGGCGACGAGGTGCTGTACTGCGCCGACGACGCGGCGACGGCGGCGGAGATCGCGCTGCGGCTGATCGAGACGATGGAAGCGGACGCCCAGATGCCGGAGCTGCGCGTCGGCATGGCGTTCGGGACGGTGACGACCCGGATGGGCGACGTCTTCGGCACCACCGTGAACCTGGCCTCGCGGCTGACCTCGATAGCGCCCAAGGACGCGGTGCTCGTCGACGGTGCGATGGCGGAGGAGCTGGGCCGGACGGGCGCGGCGCCGGTCTCCGAGAAGGAGGCCGAGGCGGAGGAGGGCGGCGGTGCGTACCGCTTCGCGCTCCAGCCGATGTGGCAGCGGCCGGTGCGCGGACTGGGGGTCGTGGAGCCCTGGTCGCTGACGCGGCGGAAGCCTAAGATCCCCGGGTAACGTTCGTTAACCGGGAGGGTCTTTCGTGTCTGAGTTCGTGGCTGTGCGCCGACATGACGACGGGATCGCGGAGCTGGTCCTGGACCGGCCCAAGGCGATGAACGCCGTCTCGACGGAGATGGCGCGGGCCATCGGCGACGCCTGCGCGGAGCTCGCGGCGGACGCCTCGGTACGGGTGGTCGTGCTGTCGTCGGCGGTGGAGCGGGCGTTCTGCGTCGGGGCCGACCTCAAGGAGCGCAACTCGCTCTCGGACGCCGAGCTGCTACGGCAGCGGCCGACCACGCGGGGCGCTTACGGGGGCGTGCTGGAGCTGCCGATGCCGACGATCGCGGCGGTGCACGGCTTCGCGCTCGGTGGCGGCTTCGAGCTGGCCCTGGCGTGCGATGTGATCGTGGCGGACGAAACGGCGGTGGTCGGTCTGCCGGAGGTCTCCGTGGGCGTGATCCCGGGCGGCGGCGGTACGCAGCTGCTGCCGCGGCGGGTCGGTGCGGCGCGGGCGGCGGAGCTGGTCTTCACGGCGCGGCGGGTGGAGGCCCCGGAGGCGCTGTCGCTGGGCCTGGTCGACTCGGTGGTCGCGGCGGGTACGGACCGGGCGCAGGCGCTGGCGCTGGCGGCCCGGATGGCGGCGAACTCCCCGGTGGGCCTGCGGGCGGCGAAGCGGGCCCTGCGCCTGGGACACGGGATGGACCTGGCGACGGGCTTGGAGATCGAGGACGCGGCCTGGCGGACGGTGGCCTTCTCGGGCGACCGCGCGGAGGGCGTGGCGGCGTTCAACGAGAAGCGCCGCCCGAACTGGCCGGGGCACTGAAGCCGGGCCCTTCGGATCGGGGCGGGCTCGCACCGCTTTGCGGCTCCGGCCGCGGTGCGAAGATTGCGGTGTTTGTCGGCAAAACTGACGAAACTCCCTAACCTGGGGTGATGGGAGTCGACGGGCGGCTGCGAGCCGTCGTGGGCCTGGCGCAGGCCATGGCCGCCGCATGCGCGCCGCGGGACAGCCTACGGGCCGCCGCCCGCGGGGCCCGGCTCGCGATGGACGGCTCGTTCGCCGCGATCTCCGCCTGGGAGCGCGAGCGGGGGCGGCTGCGGGTGCTCGTCAACGAGGGCGAGCGGCGCGCCGGGGAGGAGGAGTTCCCCGAGGACGAGTCCTACCCCGTCCACGACTTTCCCGAGATCACCGAGTTCCTGCACGAGCGCTGGGCCGGAGGCGGCGGCCCGCACGCCTGGGTGGAGGGCGCCGCCGGCGGCCGCCCCGGACGGCGCGGCGAGGCCCTGCGCCGCCGCGGCCGCGGGACCTGCGTCGTGGCGCCCATCGTGCTCAGCGGCCGCGCCTGGGGCGAGCTGTACGTCGCCCGGGACGCCGGCCTTCCCGACTTCGACGAGGACGACGCCGAGTTCGCGACCGTCCTGGCCGCCGTCGTCGCCGCCGGCCTCGCCCAGAACGAGCGGCTCGAAGAGGCCCGCCGCCTCGCCTTCACCGACCCGCTGACCGGCCTCGCCAACCGCCGTGCCGTCGACATACGGCTCGACGAGGCCCTGGAGGAGCACCGGCGTGCCGCCGCCGTGGTCAGCCTGGTCGTCTGTGACCTGAACGGGCTCAAGAGGGTCAACGACACCCTCGGCCACGCCATGGGCGACCGGCTGCTGGAGCGGTTCGGGTCCGTGCTCAGCCTCTGCGGGGCCATGCTGCCCGGCGCGCTCGTCGCCCGCCTCGGCGGCGACGAGTTCTGCCTGGTCAGCGTCGGGCCCCCGGCCGACGAGGTGGTACGGGTCACGGAGGAGCTGTGCCTGCGCGCCGCCGAGCTGGAGCTCGGGGAGGGCGTGGCCTGCGGGGTGGCGTCCACCGGGGATCCGATCGGCCCCGTGAAGTCCTCCCGGCGGCTGTTCCGGCTGGCCGACGCCGCCCAGTACAAGGCCAAGGCCGCCCGTTCCCCGAAGCCCGTCGTCGCCGGCCGGGACACCGCCGTCGTCCGGCTGGCCGACGCCGCCCAGCAGGAGGCGGCCGGCGAACGCCGCCGCTTCCGCGGCCGCGCGTGAGCCGGGCGCGGGGGCGTAAGGGGCCCTCCCGAAAGTCGCTAGTGACATGAAGCGATTCAGTCCGTAGGGTGCTGAATATGGATATGCACACTGTCGTGGTGGGGACGTCCGGGACCACCGCCGAGGACGTCATCGCCGTCGCCCGCGGCAACGCGCGGATCGAGCTGTCCGGCGAGGCGCTCGACGCCCTCGCCCGCGCCCGCGAGATCGTCGACGCCCTCGCCGCCAAGCCCGAACCCGTCTACGGGGTGTCCACCGGCTTCGGCGCCCTCGCCTCCCGGCACATCAGCCCCGAGCTGCGCGCCCAGCTCCAGCGCAACATCGTCCGCTCGCACGCCGCCGGCATGGGCCCGCGCGTCGAGCGGGAGGTCGTGCGCGCCCTGATGTTCCTGCGCCTGAAGACCGTCGCCTCCGGTCACACCGGCGTCCGGCCGTCCGTCGCGCAGACCATGGCCGACGTGCTCAACGCGGGCATCACGCCCGTCGTCCACGAGTACGGCTCGCTCGGCTGCTCCGGCGACCTCGCCCCGCTCTCGCACTGCGCGCTCACCCTGATGGGCGAAGGCGACGCCGAGGGTCCGGACGGGGTCGTGCGCCCCGCCGGCGAGCTGCTCGCCGAGGCCGGGATCCAGCCGGTCGAGCTCAAGGAGAAGGAGGGCCTCGCCCTCCTCAACGGCACCGACGGCATGCTCGGCATGCTGGTCATGGCCCTCGCCGACCTCGACAAGCTCTACAAGTCGGCCGACATCACGGCGGCGCTGACCCTTGAGGCGCTGCTCGGCACCGAGAAGGTGCTCGCCCCCGAGCTGCACGCCATCCGCCCGCACCCGGGCCAGGGGGCCTCCGCCGCGAACATGGCCGCCGTCCTGAAGGGCTCCGGGCTCACCGGGCACTTCCAGGAGGAGTCCGCCCCGCGCGTGCAGGACGCGTACTCGGTGCGCTGCGCCCCGCAGGTGGCCGGCGCCGGCCGCGACACCATGGCGCACGCGGCCCTCGTCGCCTCGCGCGAGCTGGCCTCCGCCGTCGACAACCCGGTGGTGCTGCCCGACGGACGCGTGGAGTCCAACGGCAACTTCCACGGCGCGCCGGTGGCGTACGTCCTGGACTTCCTGGCGATCGCGGCGGCCGACCTCGGCTCGATCGCCGAGCGCCGCACCGACCGGCTGCTCGACAAGAACCGCTCGCACGGGCTGCCGCCGTTCCTGGCGGACGACGCCGGTGTCGACTCCGGACTGATGATCGCGCAGTACACGCAGGCCGCCCTGGTCAGCGAGATGAAGCGGCTGGCCGTGCCGGCCTCCGCCGACTCGATCCCGTCCTCCGCCATGCAGGAGGACCACGTCTCGATGGGCTGGTCCGCGGCGCGCAAGCTCCGTACCGCCGTCGACAACCTGACCCGGATCATCGCGATCGAGATGTACGCGGCCACCCGCGCCATCGAGCTGCGGCACGGGCTCACCCCCGCTCCGGCGAGCCGGGCGGCCATCGCGGCGGCCCGGGCGGCCGGTGTGGAGGGTCCCGGGCCGGATCGTTTCCTCGCCCCCGACCTGGCCGCGGCCGACGCGTTCGTCCGTGCGGGCGGCCTCGTCGCGGCGGTGGAGCCGGTGACGGGCCCGCTCGCCTAGCGGCCGGTCGTACAGCTGCCGAAGGGCCGCCCCGGAAGTCTTCCGGGGCGGCCCTTCGGCGTTCGCGCGTACGGGACCTACGCCTGCGAGCGGCGTACGGAGAAGGTGACGAACCCGGCCCCGAGGCCCAGGCAGAGCGTGCCGCCCAGCAGGTACGGGGTGGTGTCGATCCCGCCGGTGTCGGCGAGGCCCAGCGGAACCTGGCCGGCGCTCTGCGCGGTGTCGCCGGAGCCGGCCGGGGAACCGGAGACCAGGGTGGTCACCGACCCGGATCCCGCCGTGTTCGCGGACTCCGGCGCGGCGGAACCGGAACCGGAATCCGAACCGGAACCGGAGGACGGGGCGGACGTGGAGGAATCGGAGTCCGTGGACCCCGGTGCGGTGGCGCCGGCCGAGGGAACGAACCACAGGGCGGCGAGGAGGGTGGTCGCTCCGAGAGCGGTGAGCAGCGGACGACGTGCGGACACGGTGCGATCCCCCTTGCGGACGCAGCGAATTGGCCGTGTGCGGTGATGCTACGGACAAGGGCGGGTCGCGGGAAAGTCGGGGCTGCCGCGGGCTTACTCTCCGTCGTATGAACCCTGCTGACACATCACGATACGTCCGACTTCGAGTGGATTTGGTACTGGAGGTGCCCGACGCCGAGGCGCTCACCGGCGCCGCGCTCGCGCACATCGAGGCCGACGAGTTCATGCCGGACGAGGAGCGCGGCCACGCCGAATCGGCCGTACGGGAAGACGAATCGGAGGCGCTCGCGTACCTCGTCGACCCCACTGACCTGGTCGCGGACATCCCCGGGGTGGAGCTGGCGCAGGCCTCCTGGAGCAGCGAGCCCGTCGAATACGACCCCGAGTCGATGGAGTGGGACCTGGGCGAGGAAGATGGGGAGTACGACGAAGAGACGACCGACAACGCCTGACCGTGTGGTTGCCCACATTCAAACGTGATGTGGAACCGTCCGGGCCTGAAACGCGTTGACTGGTGCGAGGCAGGGGGCGTGTCTCCCTGCCTTGATCGGGGCACCGCCCGGCGCTGGCCGGGGGAAGCTCGGGGGTTCTGGCAACGATGGAGTGGCGTGTGAGGACGGACAAGAAGCGGCGGAGAAGGTCCCTGGTGGCCATATCCGCCGTACTCGGTGGCGTGCTGGTGCTCTCGGCCTGCGGCGGTGGCGACGACGGCAAGGCCAAGGGCGGGGACTCGACCGGCAAGTCGCAGTCGGACGTGGACGCGGCCGCGGCCAAGGACGCCTCCAAGGCCAAGATCACGATCACGCCGAAGGACGGCGCGACCAATGTCGGCCTGAACGACGCGGCCAACGTCGCCGTCGCCGACGGCACCCTCACGGCGGTCGAGCTGAAGACCTCCGAGGGCGCGGCCGTGGCCGGCAAGATAGCCGCCGACGGCAAGAGCTGGAAGCCGGACGCCGCGCTGAAGCGCTCCATGAAGTACGCCCTGTCGGCCACCGCCAAGGACGAGTCCGGCAAGGAGGCGCACGAGAACGCGTCCTTCACCACCGTCTCCCCGGAGAACAGCTTCGTCGGCTCGTTCATACCGGACGACGGTCAGACCGTCGGCGTGGGCATGCCGGTCTCGATCACCTTCAACAAGGCGATCAAGGACAAGAAGGCGGTCCAGGCGGCGATCACCGTCTCCTCCAGCAGCGGCCAGGAGGTCGTCGGGCACTGGTTCAGCGAGAAGCGCCTGGACTTCCGCCCCGAGCAGTACTGGCAGGCCGGCTCCACCGTCACCCTGAAGCTCGCGCTGGAAGGGGTGCAGGGCGCCCCCGGCGTCCAGGGCGTGCAGAACCGGACCGCCACCTTCAAGATCGGCCGCAGCCAGGTCTCGACGGTCGACGCGAAGACGAAGAAGATGACCGTCACCCGGGACGGAGCGGTCCTCAAGACCATCCCGATCTCGGCGGGCTCTCCCGCGAACCCGACGTACAACGGCCAGATGGTGATCTCCGAGAAGTTCAAGGAGACCCGGATGGACGGCTCCACCGTCGGCTTCAAGAACAGCGAGGGCAAGGGCGAGTACGACATCAAGGACGTCCCCCACGCGATGCGGCTGTCCGAGTCGGGCACGTTCATCCACGGCAACTACTGGGGAGCGGACTCGGTCTTCGGCAGCGTGAACACGAGCCACGGCTGTGTCGGTCTGAACGACGCCCAGGGCGCCAACGACCCCAGCCAGCCCGCGGCCTGGTTCTACGACAACTCGCTCATCGGTGACGTGGTCACGGTGGTCAACTCGCCGGACAAGACCATCAAGCCGGAAAACGGCCTCAACGGCTGGAACATGAGCTGGGCGGACTGGAAGGCCGGCACGGCCTCCTGACCCCCGGTCCCTGACCCCCGGTCCCTGCCGACCGGCTCCTGCCGACGGTTCGACCGAACGGCTTCGACCGACCCCCGCGGATGGCGGGGAGCCCCCGGAAACGGCGGGGCTCCCCGCCATCCGCGCGTCCGGCTCAGGCCGTCGCCCCGTCGGCGGACGGGGCGGCCGAAGCGGGAGCCGAAGGGGGAGCGGCGGGGCCGGAAGGAGCCGGCGCGGCGGCAGGAGCCGACCAGGAAGCCAGCATCCGCAGCGCGTCCTCGGACGGGGAGCCCGGCGCCGCGTGGTAGGTGACCAGGACCTGTGCCGAGTCGCCCGGCAGCGCCAGGGTCTCGAAGGACAGCGACAGCTCGCCGACCAGCGGGTGCCGGAGCTCCTTCACGCCGTGCGTCTTGTTGTCGGCCAGCGTGTGCGCCGCCCACAGCCGCCGGAACTCCTCGTTCTTCACCGACAACTCCCCGACCAGCGCCGACAGCTGCTCGTCGTCCGGGTGCTCGCCCGCGTACATGCGCAGACTGCTCACGACCCGGCACGCCAGGCAGTCCCACTCCGTGTACAGCTCGGCCGCCGCCGGGTCCAGGAACACGAGCCGCACCAGGTTCCGCTCCTGCGGGGGCAGCAGGCCGAAGTCCCCGAACACCGCCGCGGCCAGCCGGTTCCATCCGATGACGTCCTGCCGCCGCCCCAGGAGGTACGCGGGCACCCCGTCCATCGCGTCCATCAGCGTCCGCAGCTGCGGGCGCACGTGCTCCGCCCGGTACTGCTTCGCCCGCTGCCGGCGGGGTCTGGGGCGGGCCAGGTGGGTCAGGTGGGCCGTCTCCGTGCCGTCCAGGCGCAGCGCGCGGGCGATCGCGTCGAGCACCTCCGCGGACACGTTCTGCCCGTGGCCCTGTTCGAGCCGCGTGTAGTACGCCACCGAGACGCCCGCCAGCTGCGCCAGCTCCTCGCGGCGCAGCCCCGGTACGCGGCGGTGGCGCCCGTAGTCCGGCAGGCCGACGTCCGAGGGACGCAGCCGCGCCCGGCGGGAGCGGAGGAACTCGCCCAGTTCGGCACGCTGATCAAGCTGGTCCATGACGCCAGTATCGCCGGGCGGCCGGGGCGCCGGGGCCGTGTTCCTGACCCCGCCAGGGATAGGACCACCGGTCCTAGGCAGGACAGGGGCGTGGCTGCCGGCTGCTGGTCCGGGGATCGTTCGGTGCACGCAGACCGTCAGCAGCAGCGTTCGAGGAGTCCCCGCCATGTCCGTCACCCAGGTCGCCGCCTACGCCGCCCCCGCCGCGAAGGCGCCGCTGGAGCGCACCACCGTGCCGCGCCGCCCCGTCGGCGAGCACGACGTCCTCATCGAGATCAAGTACGCCGGCATCTGCCACTCCGACATCCACCAGGTCCGCGACGGCTGGGGCGAGGGCATCTACCCCATGGTCCCGGGCCACGAGATCGCCGGTGTCGTCGTCGAAGCCGGGGCGGGCGTCACGAAGTTCGCGGTCGGCGACCACGTGGGCGTGGGCTGCTTCGTGGATTCCTGCCGGGAGTGCGAGTACTGCCTGCGCGGCCAGGAGCAGTACTGCGTCAAGGGCATGACCGGCACGTACAACGCCCGCGACGAGCAGGGCGAGCCCACGTACGGCGGCTACTCCACGCACCTCGTCGTCGACGAGAACTACACCGTCCGCATCCCCGACGGGCTGCCCCTCGACGTGGCGGCCCCGCTGCTGTGCGCCGGGATCACCCTGTACTCCCCGCTGAAGCACTGGCAGGCGGGCCCCGGCAAGAAGGTCGCGATCGTCGGCCTCGGCGGGCTCGGCCACATGGGAGTGAAGATCGCGGCGGCCCTCGGCGCCGAGGTCACCGTCCTGTCGCAGTCGCTGCGCAAGCGGGAGGACGGCCTGCGGCTGGGCGCCTCGCACTACTACGCCACGAGCGACCCGGCCACCTTCGAGGAGCTGGCCGGCACCTTCGACCTGGTCGTCTCGACGGTCTCGGCCCCGCTCGGCCTCGACGCGTACCTCGGCCTGCTGAAGGTGGACGGCGCGCTGGTGAACGTGGGCGCCCCGGAGGAGCCGGTGGAGCTGAACCTGTTCTCCGTCATCCAGGGCCGCAAGACCCTGGCCGGTTCGATGATCGGCGGCATCGCCGAGACGCAGGAGATGCTGGACTTCTGCGCGGTGCACGGCCTGGGCTCGGAGATCGAGCTGATCCCCGCGTCCGGCATCAACGCCGCGTATGACCGGGTCCTGGCCAGCGACGTGCGCTACCGCTTCGTGATCGACGCCTCGACGATCTGACCCCTGCCCCCGGCCGCCCGCCAGCGCCCGCCAGCGCCCGCCAGCGCCCGCCAGCGCCCGCGCCGGGCCGGGCCGGGCAGAGCTCCGGCGGGGCGCCGCCGGAGCTCCGGGGAGGGTCAGCCGTTGGCCCTGGCCACGCCGATCGGGCAGCTGACGCCCGTACCGCCGATGCCGCAGTACCCGTCCGGGTTCTTGTCCAGGTACTGCTGGTGGTAGGCCTCGGCCGGCCAGAAGGGGCGCTCCGCCGCGGGGAGGACCGCCGTCGTGATCTCGCCGTAGCCCGACGAGGCCAGGACCTGCTGGTACGCGTCGCGGGAGGCCTCGGCCTCCGCCTGCTGGGCCTCGGAGTGGGTGTAGATCGCCGAGCGGTACTGGGTGCCGACGTCATTGCCCTGGCGGAAGCCCTGGGTGGGGTTGTGCGACTCCCAGAACAGCTTCAGGAGGGTGGCGTACGAGACCTGCGCCGGGTCGAAGACCACCCGCACGACCTCGGTGTGGCCGGTCTGACCCGAGCACACCTCGTCGTACGTCGGGTTCTCGGTGAACCCGCCCTGGTAGCCGGCCAGCGTGGTCCACACCCCAGGGGTCTGCCAGAACTTGCGCTCCGCGCCCCAGAAACAGCCCAGGCCGAAGTCGGCGACCGCCAGGCCCGCCGGGTAGGGGCCGGAGAGCGGGTTGCCGAGGACGGTGTGCCGGTCCGGGAGCGAGAACTGCGGGGTCGCGCGGCCCGGCAGGGCCTCCTCGCGGGTGGGGAGCTCGGGAGTGCGGCGGTACGAGAACATGATTCCCTCCTAGTGGTGCTCCCTTCAACGGGCGAGGGCGGACCGGGATTCCCCCCAGGCCCGCCCCCGCCCACCACGTCAGACTTTCGTCATTTCCCGCTGCTCAGGTCCCGTCGCCGGCCGTCGCCAGCACCGCCCAGTCCCGCGCGTACAGGTACCGGCCCTTCGGGCTGCCCGCGTAGTACCAGGGCAGCGCGCCGATGTACCCGTCGATGACCTGGAACTGCTCCACCGCCTCCGCGTCCCGGTCCTGCCAGAACAGCAGCCACGCGAGGACGTGCCGCAGCCGGACCGCCCGCCGGTCGGCGGGATCGGCCGCCCCCAGGTCCGCGAGCGCGGCGTCGACCGCCGCCCGGACCCCCGGCTCCTTGAAGAAGGTCTCCGGCGCGAGCTCCTCGTCGTGCAGCTCCTGCTCGACGTACGCCACCAGCGGGAGCAGCGAGAGCAGCTCACCAGGTGCCCCCGAGGCCGCCGACCCGCGGGCGAAGGCGAGCGCCAGCTCGTGCGAGCCGCGCCACTTCTCGCACCAGTACTGCAGGGCCGTCGTGTGCGCGGTCAGGATCTTCGGGTCACGTCCGGTGATCTCCGCCCACAGCGTGCCGTACTGATCGTGCGGGTAGCCGAGGCCCTGCGCGATCGGCTGCTCCACCATGTACGGGACCGGGTCGGCCGGGTCGGCCAGCCGCTGGGCCTCGTGCGCGCGGGACTGCGCCTTGACCAGCAGCTCGTGGAAGAGCCGGAACTGCTCCTGGGTCGTGCGGCTGCCCGCCTGGCTGCCGCGCACGTTCCAGGCGACTCTCACGGCGGTGTCGGCGTCGACCAAGGCCGCCGTCGGGTCGGACGGGTACGCCGCCCGCCAGGCCAGCAGCCACGCGTCGTCCTCCGCCGCGACCTCGGCCAGCGCGCGGACGCGCTGCCAGCGCTCCTCCCAGTCCCGGCCGGCCGCCGCCACGTACACGGCGCCGGCCTCCCAGTCGCCGCTGCGGACGGCCGCGACCGCCGCCGTGCGCTCCGGCGCCACCGGCTGCCCCTGCTCGGTGTCGAGGTCCGCCTCGGCGACGAAGCCCAGGGCGACGACCGCGGCCGCGTCCCGAGCCCGTTTCGCGGCCTTCTCCGCGGCCTTCTCCGCATCGGTGCGGGTCTTCGCGGACTCCGTGTCCGCCTCGATGGCGGCGATCCGGCCCTGGAGGGTCTTCGTACGGGCGGTCATGAAGCGGTAGGCGGCGCCGCCCAGCAGCAGGACGCCAAAGATGATCAGGCCGAGCATCAGACGAGCACCAGCTTCCGGAGCGGTTCGGTGTCGGGCTGGTCGGCGACGACGGCGTCCAGGGCGAGCTCCAGCTGCTCCTCGAAGCCGTCGGTCGCGAACCGCAGCGAGGCCGAGTCCGACCAGGACAGCTGCCAGCGGGCGGTGCCGCGGGCCGTCAGCTCGGCGGTGACCAGTCTGCTCAGCGCCCCGCGCAAAGCCGGCCGGGCGAACTCGCGGGCGGCGCGGCCGGTGGCGGCCGCAGCCTCCTCGGACTTCGGGAAGCGGTCGGCGATCCGCCAGCGCAGCGCCGGGTCGGCGTCGATCGCGTCCAGCAGGGCCGCCGGCTCCGCGGGCGCGCCTTCGGCGGCGAGGGCCTCGCGGATCTCCTGCGCGCCGTTGCCGACGTAGCGGGTCATGCTCTCGTGGACGAGGTCCGCCCAGTCCATGCGCGTCAGCGCGAGCGCCTCCGGGGTCAGCACCGCCTGTTCCAGCGCGGCCAGCGCCGCCTCCGGGGAGGCCAGGAGCTCCAGCGCCGGACGGGCCGGCTGTGTGCCGCGGCCGTCGTCGGGCAGCGCCTCGATGCGGGCCACGCGCTCGGCGAGCGCGGGGTGGGAGTCGTACGGGGAGGTGGGCTCGGTGGAAAGCTCCAGGCGCAGCCCCTCCAGCTCCTGCGCGCGGGCGTCGAGCAGCTGCCGCAAGCCGCCGAAGACCTGGCCGGGCCGCGGCAGCAGGCCGGCGCCGACGCCGAGGGTGGCGTAGGAGTCCATGTAGAAGCCGTGCGCGGGGCCGAGGGCGTTCAGCTCGCGCAGCGCGGAGGCGGCGGAGTCCCGGCCGGCGACGCGGACCGACGCCAGGTCGGCGGCGAGCTCCTGGCGGCGGCTGCCGGAGAGCGTGGCGCGCATGTAGAAGTGCGCGTACCCGGTGTAGATCTTCGCCATGGCCCGGTACGTCGCGCCCTGGCCCGCGGTGTCGACCTCCTTGGCCTTCCTGCCCTTGGCGAGCCGCTTCTCGGCGGCCTTCTCCTGCCGGGCGCGCTCGCCCGCGACCTTGGCATCGGCGCGCTCGTGGAAGTGGCGGATGGTGCGGATCAGCTGGGCGCGGCCGCGGGCGATCAGCGGGGTGAGGCGGGTGTCGAGGTTGGCGTAGTGGCCCATCTCGTGGGCGAGCACGGCCCGCAGCTGCATCTCGTCCAGGCCCGTCATCAAGGGCAGGCCGAGGTAGAGGCGGCGGGTGCCGGACATCAGGCCCAGCAGCCGGGCGTCCTCGCTGACGGCCGCGTTGACCTCGTCGATCAGCAGGATCTCGTCGGGCGCGCGGGTACCGACCTGGCCGGCGACCTCGCGGACCGTCTGCCACAGGACGGCCTCCTGCCGCTCGGTGACGGGCACGCCGTGCGGCGGTTCGCCCTTGGGAGTGCGGAGCATGAACATCCCGCGCACGATCGGGACCGCGAGGACCACCGAGACGATGAGGACCTTGAACGCGACGCCGCCGTGCAGCCAGGTGACGGTGGCCCAGTCGGCGGCCGCGAGCACGGCCAGCAGGACGAAGCCGAGCAGGTAGAAGCCTGCGAGCAGGACGAGGGCGCGCAGCGCGCGCAGTGAAGCACCCATATGGACAGATCCCCCCACGGGATGAAGCGGTGCGGATGCAGGTGGCCGCGGACGGACACGACACGGCCGCGGGCTTACGGCAACCTTATGGTCCGAGGGCGCGCGGGCGGAGCCAGGGGGGAGTGCTCCCACCCGCCGGACCTCGTCGGGTCAGTGGGGGAGGGTCGCCGGGGAGCCGCCGTTGGCTTCGTAGCCGGCCACCGCCAGGGCGCGGAACACCGCGTACCGGGCCGCCGGGTCGGGGGAGACCGACCAGGGGAGGGCGCCCACGCAGCCGTCGATGTGGCGGATCTGCTCCATCGCCTCCGCCCAGCGCTCCATCGGCACCAGGAACGACAGCAGCATGTGCCGTACGTGCGCCAGCATCGGGTCGTCCTGGCGGGCGGTGTGCACCGCGTACAGCGCGCCCTCCACGGCCCGGGTCACCACCGCGCCCCGCCAGTAGTTCGTCAGCACGACGTCCGGCACGTGCTCGTACACCGCGAACAGCGGCAGCGCCGCCAGCAGCGAGCCCTGGGGCGCGCGGGCCGCCGCCGCGTGCGAGAAGGCGTCCGCCTTCTCCCGCGAGCCGTGCCACTTCTCGCACCAGTAGTGCAGCGCCGCCAGATGTGCGCCCATGTGCGCCGGCGCCACGTCGATGACCTTCGCCCAGAGGGCGTCGAACTCCGCCTCCGAGTAACCCAGCGCCCGCGCCACGGCCAGCTCGGTGATGAACGGGACCGGGTCGCCCGGCGCCAGCAGCGCCGCCTTGCGGCACGCCTCGCGGGCCTCCTCCAGGATGATCCGGTGGTCCGCGGAGCCCACGCCGCCCGAATGCCGCCACGCCTGCTGCACGAGCAGCTCCGCGTGCACCTGTGCGCCGCCCGCGTCCTTCTCCGCCTCCAGCCGCCAGGCCTTCAGCCAGCGCGCGCCGACCCCCGGCTCCGCGACCAGCTCCAGCGCCGCCGCCCCGCCGAAGGCCTGGACCCGCTGCCAGCGCAGCTCGCCCTCCTTCGGGGTGCCGGCCAGCAGCTGGGAGGCCGCCTGCCACCGGCCGGTGCGCTGAACGGCGTCCAGGGCGTCCATCAGGTCCTCGTCGGGACCCGGCACCCGGATGTCCAGGTGTTCCTGGCGGGCGAAACCGTAGTTCTCGGGGTCGGCCGCGTCGGGGCTGCCCGGCGCGACCAGGCGCAGGCTCCCGCCCCGCCTGCGCCGTATGTACGGGCTGAAGGCGGCCACGAGCAGGCCGAGCGCGATCAGGAACCACAGAATCTCCATGCCCCCAAGCGAACCAGACGCACCCGCGCGAAGGCCAATGCCCCACCCCGCCCTCCGGCCCGGCACCCCATAAGCTCTGCCCATGAGCGACGACAGCCACGAGCACCAGAGCTTCGAGACCCGTGCGATCCACGCGGGCAACACGGCGGACCCGCAGACCGGCGCGGTCGTGCCCCCGATCTACCAGGTGTCCACGTACAAGCAGGACGGCGTCGGCGGACTGCGCGGCGGCTACGAGTACAGCCGCAGCGCGAACCCGACCCGCACCGCGCTGGAGGAGAACCTCGCGGCGCTGGAGGGCGGCCGGCGCGGCCTCGCCTTCGCGTCCGGGCTCGCCGCCGAGGACTGCCTGCTGCGCACCCTGCTCTCCCCGGGCGACCACGTGGTCATCCCGAACGACGCGTACGGCGGCACCTTCCGCCTCTTCGCGAAGGTCGTCTCCCGCTGGGGCGTGGAATGGTCGGTGGCCGACACCTCCGACGCGGCGTCCGTACGGGCCGCCCTGACCCCGAAGACCAAGGTCATCTGGGTCGAGACCCCGTCGAACCCGCTGCTCGGCATCACCGACATCGCCGTCGTCGCCGACATCGCGCGGTCGGCCGGCGCCAAGCTGGTCGTGGACAACACCTTCGCCTCGCCCTACCTCCAGCAGCCCCTCGCGCTGGGCGCCGACGTGGTCGTGCACTCGCTGACCAAGTACATGGGCGGCCACTCCGACGTGGTCGGCGGCGCGCTGGTGACCGCCGACGCGGCGCTCGGCGAGGAACTGGCGTACCACCAGAACGCGATGGGCGCCGTGGCCGGTCCCTTCGACTCCTGGGTCGTGCTGCGCGGCATCAAGACGCTGGCCGTCCGCATGGACCGGCACGCGGAGAACGCGCAGAAGATCGTGGAGGTGCTCAAGCGCCACCCGAAGGTCACCAAGGTCCTGTACCCGGGCCTGCCCGAGCACCCGGGCCACGAGATCGCCGCCAAGCAGATGCGCAACTTCGGCGGGATGATCTCCTTCCAGGTCGCCGGTGGCGAGGAGGAGGCGGTCGCGGTCTGCGGCCGCACCGAGATCTTCACCCTGGCCGAGTCCCTCGGCGGCGTCGAGTCCCTCATCGAGCACCCGGGCCGCATGACCCATGCCTCGGTGGCCGGCTCGGCCCTGGAGGTCCCGGCGGACCTGATCCGCGTCTCGGTGGGCATCGAGAACGCCGACGACCTGATCGCGGACCTGACGCGGGCCCTCGGCTAGCCGGCGGTACGGCGAGTGCAGCCGGGCGGCGGCTACCAGCCCTCCAGGGGCGGGGACACCCCGCTCGGCGGCACCTCCCACGGCCGGGTCAGCGAGGCCCACACCGCGAAGGCCACGGCCGCCGCGGCGAGCAGCGTCCAGCCGGCCCGCCGCAGGGCCCGCCGGCGGCGCAGCAGCCGGTCCCCGCGGGCCGCGGCACTCGCCGCCAGCCCGGTCGGGACCACCGGGTGCGGACCCTCCAGCACCCTCCTGACCTGGTCTTGCTTGCGGTCGTGGTCACTCACGCCGCCTCCTGGGAGCGCACCGAGGCCACGCCCCGGGCGCACAGCGCCCGCACCCGCTCGACCGGCAGCCCCAGCTGGGCGGCGGTGACCTCCTCGGCGACGCCCTCGTAGACGCGCAGCACCAGCACGAGGCGCTCCAGCGTGGCGAGCGGCGCGAGGAGCCCCGTACCGCCGTGGTGGCGCCGGCCGGTGCGGGCGAAGGCGGCGCACAGCTCCTGGCGGGTGTGGTCGTACGGGTCGTCGCGGCGGACCCGGCGCCACTGCGCGTACGTACGGGCCAGCGCGCCCGCGAGCAGCCGGCGGGCGGCGGCGGGCTCGGCCTCGGGCTCGGCGGTCAGCAGGACGGCGACGTGCAGGAGCCGCCCCGCCGCGCCCGCGACGTAGGCCTCGAACTCCGCGTAGGTGCCCGGCCGGTGGTCGTCCACAGGCCACATAGTGCGGGCAGCGGGACCGCCGGGCCAAGGGGTCGGACGGACTCCGGATCGAGCCGGCGGACCGCCCCGGGCCTCAGGAGGCGGGACCCGCCTCCGAAGCGGCGCCCATCAGCTCCGACAGCGATCCGTTGAACCGGGTCAGCAGTCCGGTGAACGATTCGCGCTCGTCCTCGGACCAGTCCTCGGTCACCCGGGCCATCAGCTCGCGGCGCGAGGAGCGGACCTCCTCCAGCCGCGCGAGTCCGCGCGGGGAGAGCGCGAGGACCACGGCCCGCCCGTCCTCCGGGTGCGAGGTGCGCTTGACCAGGCCGCTGTCGACGAGCGGCGCGACCTGGCGGGTGACGGTGGAGGAGTCGATGCCCATGCCGCCGGCGAGCGCCTTGACGCCCATCGGGCCTTCCAGGTCGAGCCGGTTCAGCAGCAGGTACGCGGCGCGGTCCATCGAATTGCGGGCCTGGCCGACCCCGCCCAGGCGGGTCTGCTCCGCGCGCCGGGCGAAGACGGCCACCTGGTGCTGGAGCGCGTCGAGGAGCCCGGCTTCGGCGGAGGCCTCGGCCGCCGTGGGCAGGTCGGAATTGGCCGGGTTGGAGGGCATGGCCGTGAGCTCTCTTCGCGTGGGGCCGACAAGGTTGGGGGACAGAGTACGCGGCCGTGGGGCGGCCCGTACGCCTCGTACGAGAACTGATACGGGCGGTACGGACCCGGGCGGCGGGCCCGTCCCGGATGGCGTGATTTCGCCCCCTGTGGGCCCACCGGAGCTCTGCCCCGCGAAGACCTGCCCGCCCCGCGCGGCACCCGGTCCCGAGCGCCCTGCTCAGGTGCCCCCGGCCGTGACCGGTGGGGGCTGCGAGACTGGCGGCATGAACTACCGCGTGCCCGTGCCCGTTCCGCAGGTCATCCTCGACGACGTCCGCGGGGCCCAGAAGATGCTCTCGGGCGTCGCCCGGGTCACGCCGATGGAGAACAGCCGGCACCTGAGCGCACTCACCGGCTCCCCGGTCCACTTCAAGTGCGAGAACCTCCAGCGGACCGGCTCCTTCAAGCTGCGCGGCGCCTACGTGCGCATCGCCGGCCTGCGCCCCGAGCAGCGGGCCGCCGGCGTGGTCGCGGCCAGCGCCGGCAACCACGCGCAGGGCGTGGCCCTGGCCTCCTCGCTCCTCGGCGTCCGCTCGACGGTGTTCATGCCGGTCGGGGCACCGCTGCCGAAGGTGGCGGCGACGCAGGAGTACGGGGCCGAGGTACGGATGCACGGGCAGGTCGTGGACGAGACCCTGGCGGCGGCCCAGGAGTACGCGGACCGCACCGGGGCGGTGTTCATCCACCCCTTCGACCACCGCGACATCATCGCCGGCCAGGGCACGGTCGGCCTGGAGATCCTGGAGCAGTGCCCGGAGGTGCGCACGATCCTCGTCGGCATCGGGGGCGGCGGGCTCGCCGCCGGCGTCGCGGTCGCCGTGAAGGCCCTGCGCCCCGACGTGAAGGTCATCGGCGTCCAGGCGGAGGGCGCGGCCGCCTACCCGCCCTCGCTGCGGGTCGGGCACCCGGTCTCGATCGACAACCCGGTCACCATGGCCGACGGCATCAAGGTCGGGCGCCCCGGCGACATCCCGTTCCACATCATCGGCGACCTCCTCGACGGCGTGCGCACGGTCTCCGAGGACGCCCTCTCCAGCGCCCTGCTGCTCTGCCTGGAGCGCGCCAAGCTGGTCGTCGAGCCGGCCGGGTGCAGCCCCGTGGCCGCCCTGCTGAGCCGTCCCGAGCTGTACGGGGGCGGCGGCCCGGTGGTCGCGGTCCTGTCCGGCGGGAACATCGACCCGCTGCTGCTCCAGCGGATCCTGCGCCACGGCATGGCGGCGGCGGGCCGCTACCTGTCGCTGCGGCTGCGCGTGGCGGACCGGCCGGGGGCGCTGGCCGGGCTCCTGGCGGTGCTGTCGACGGTGGACGCGAACGTGCTGGACGTGAGCCACGTACGGACCGATCCGCGGCTGGGGCTCACCGAGGTGGAGGTGGAACTGCACCTGGAGACCAAGGGCCCGGAGCACTGTGCCGAGGTCGCGCGCTCCCTCCACGGTGCCGGATACATGGTGATCAGCTAGGTCTTGTCCCCTTCGGTGGTGACACAGGGGTGCGGAATCCGGCCGTTTGTGTGAGACTCCCGGCCACGTTCACATGGGGTGGGAGTCTCTCGGTGCACATTCGCGTCAGACCGCAAACGGCGGCCGTCATCGCTCTGGCCGCGTCGGCGGCCCTCGTCCTCGCGGGCTGCTCTTCTTCCGACGGATCCGGCGCGGCGGGGGCGCAGAAGGCGGCCGAATCCTCCGCGCAGCCCGCGGCCAAGGGCGGCGAAGCGCCGGTCAGCCGGGACACCGTGGACCAGGAGGTCCGCTCGGCGCTGCGCGCGGCGGGCCTGGACCCCGAGAAGGGCAAGGGCTCGGGCGACGCGGACAACACGAAGAACGCGAGCCAGGTCGACTGGACCGCGGTCGTGAACACGCAGCAGGTGGAGAGCGCCCTGCCGAAGATCGCCGAGCACCTCAAGCACCTCGGCTGGCGGGAGACGGCGCCGCAGAGCTACGAACAGACGGACTGGGTGCTGCTGGTCGGCAGTGTGAAGCAGTCGACCACCGTGAACCTGAAATCGAACGAGAGCCTGCTCACCGTGAACGTCACGTACCTCGGCGCGGGCTGACGCACGGGCGGTGCTTGACCCGTGCCCATAGGATTTGCCTAGGAAAGTACCGGTCACTGGCTCGATGCACACAGGGGGAATCCCTATGCCAGGCGCCATTTACGCCGAAGGCCTGGTCAAGACCTTCGGCGAGGTACGGGCACTCGACGGCGTGGACCTCGATGTCCCCGAAGGCACCGTGCTGGGGCTCCTCGGCCCCAACGGCGCCGGCAAGACCACGGCCGTGCGCGTCCTGACCACCCTCCTGCGGCCCGACAGCGGCAGGGCGGTCGTCGCCGGCATCGACGTGCTCAGGCATCCCAACGAAGTCCGCCGCGCCATCGGCCTCTCGGGCCAGTTCGCGGCCGTGGACGAGTACCTGACCGGCCGCGAGAACCTCCAGATGGTCGGCCGGCTGTACCAGATGACGGGCAAGGCGGCGAAGGTCCGGGCCGGTGAACTGCTGGAGCGCTTCAACCTCGCCGACGCCGCCGACCGCACCGCGAAGACGTACTCCGGCGGCATGCGCCGGCGCCTGGACCTCGCGGCCGCGCTCGTCGTCCGCCCGCCCGTGATGTTCATGGACGAGCCGACCACCGGCCTCGACCCGCGCAACCGCCAGCAGCTCTGGGACGTCATCCAGGAGCTCGTGGCCGGCGGGACCACCCTGCTGCTCACCACCCAGTACCTGGAGGAGGCCGACCACCTCGCGCACGACATCTGCGTGGTCGACCAGGGCAAGGTCATCGCCCGCGGCACCTCCGACCAGCTCAAGGCCCAGACCGGCGGCGAGCGCGTCGAGGTCGTCGTCCACGAGCGCGAGCACATGGCCGACGCCGGCGCCGTGCTGGCCGGCTTCGGCAAGGGCGAGACCACCGTCGAGCAGCACACCCGCAAGCTGACCGTCCCGGTCAGCGGCGGCGCCAAGCTGCTCGCCGAGGTCATCCGCGAGCTGGACTCGCGCGGCATCGAGATCGACGACATCGCCCTGCGCCGGCCCACCCTCGACGACGTGTTCATCTCCCTCACCGGCCACGCTGCCGCCCTGAACGACGAGGAGGCGCAGAAATGACCACGTCCCCGACTCCGCGGCTCGCGGCGCCCCGCCCCCGCGGCGGCATCGTCCAGGGCGTCAACGACTCCCTGGTCATCGCGAAGCGGAACCTGATCCGGATGTGCCGGATCCCCGAGGTGATCATCTTCGGGGTCATCCAGCCGGTCATGTTCGTCGTGCTCTTCAGCTACGTCTTCGGCGGCTCGATCAGCGTGGACGGGAACACCTCGCCCGCCGCCTACCGCGAGTTCCTGATGGCCGGCATCTTCGCCCAGACCGTCACCTTCGCCACGGCCGGGGCGGGCGCGGGCATCGCGGACGACATGCACAAGGGCCTGATCGACCGCTTCCGCTCGCTGCCCATGGCCCGCGGCGCGGTCCTGACCGGCCGCACGCTGGCCGACCTCGTCCAGACCACCCTCACGCTGGTGGTCCTGGCCGTCGTCGCCCTGCTCGTCGGCTGGCGCACCCACACGAGCGCCGGCGAGGTGCTGGCAGGCTTCGCGCTGCTGCTCCTGCTCGGGTACGCGTTCTCCTGGATCGGCGCGCTGATCGGCCTGTCGGTGCGCACTCCGGAGGCGGCCACCTCGGGCGGGCTGATCTGGCTGTTCCCGCTGACGTTCATCTCGAACGCCTTCGTACCCTCCGAGAACATGCCGACGTTCCTGCGGACCATCGCGGAGTGGAACCCGTTCAGCGCCACCGTCCAGGCGGCCCGGCAGCTGTTCGGCAACTTCCCGCCGGGATACGAGGCCCCCGCGGCCTGGCCCATGCAGCACCCGGTCACCGCGTCGATCCTGTGGTCGGTGCTGATCGTCGTGGTCTTCCGGACCCTGTCGGTCCGCAAGTACCGCTCGGCGAGCGCGTAGGCCGGGCGCGCCCGGTCCCCGGACACGGGAAAGCCCCCGCCGGATCCGTCCGGCGGGGGCTTACCCGTACGCGTGGGGTGATCAGCCGGTGAAGGGCTTGACGTCGAGGATCTTGACGGCGGCCTTCTTGCCGTTCGGCAGCTCGTACTCGGCGTTCTCGCCGATCTTCTTGCCCATCACGCCCGTGCCCAGCGGGGACTGCGGGGAGTAGGTCTCGAAGTCGGAGGACGCGTACTCGCGCGAGGCGAGCAGGAAGGACATGGTGTCGTCCTCGTCGCCGTCGAAGGCGATGGTGACGACCGTGCCGGGCGCGACCTCGCCGTCGGCGGCGGGCGCGGTGCCGACCTTGGCGTTCTCCAGGAGCTGCGTCAGCTGGCGGACGCGGAGCTCCTGCTTGCCCTGCTCCTCCTTGGCCGCGTGGTAACCGCCGTTCTCACGCAGGTCGCCCTCCTCGCGGGCGGCTGCGATCTTGGTGGCGATCTCCGTGCGTGCGGGACCAGAGAGGTAGTCCAGCTCTGCCTTCAGCTGGTCGTACGCCGCCTGGGTCAGCCAGGTGACGCTCTCGCTCGTCTGGGTCACGGGTGCTCCTCGTCGGTACAGGGGACTACTTGTCCGCCAGCGGCGGGCGAAACCACGAGCCTAACAATTCGGGAAGAAAAGGGGGAGGACACCATGTGTATGAAGTGTGTCATCGGGCCCGTGAGCAGGGAAGAGATCAGCCTGCCGTCGGCGTGCCCCGGCCCGCGGCCTGGCAGCCCACCAGTTCGATCATCGTGGCCCGGCCGGTGGTCTTCAGCGAGAGCATCTCGTCCACGCGCGAGCTCTTCTGCCCGAAGGTGAAGTCCGCGCGACCCACCTCGGCGTGCTCCTCGTTCTGGGAGCTGAGGGTGCACACCCCGGTGACCCCGGCGTCCTTGCGCACCTCCAGGTGCACCTTGACCTCCGTGTCCGAGACCACCTGGAACTTGATCACCTCGGCACTGACGCTCTGGCCCGCTACGTAATCCCAGCCGATCCATCCGACCAGGCCCAGCAGCCCGACGCCCAGCACCGAGCCGACGATCTTGAGCTTGCGGTCCGCACGCTCGTCCGCCGACCGGCCGTAGCGACCCTCGGGCAGCCCCTCGCGCACCGCGCTCATCGATCGTTCCTTTCGGGAAGGCAGGACTGTCGGATTTCCGGGGGCAGCCCCGGAATTTTTCCACCCCCCGATTCGGTCACTATAGGAGGCGAACGCCCTGACGACTCAAAGAGGATCCTGTCTTGACCGAGCAGCTTCGACTGATGGCCGTCCATGCCCACCCCGACGACGAGTCGAGCAAGGGCGCGGCCACGATGGCCAAGTACGTGTCCGAGGGGGTTCCCGTGCTGGTGGTGACCTGTACGGGGGGCGAGCGCGGCTCGATCCTCAACCCCAAGCTCCAGGGCGACAAGTACATCGAGGAGAACATCCACGAGGTCCGCGCCAAGGAGATGGACGAGGCGCGCCAGATCCTCGGCATCGATCAGGAGTGGCTGGGTTACGTCGACTCCGGCCTGCCCGAGGGCGACCCGCTGCCCCCGCTGCCCGAGGGGTGCTTCGCCCTGGAGGACGTGGACGAGGCGGCCGGCCGCCTGGTGAAGAAGATCCGCGCCTTCCGGCCGCAGGTCATCACCACGTACGACGAGAACGGCGGCTACCCGCACCCCGACCACATCATGACGCACAAGATCTCGATGGTGGCCTTCGAGGGTTCCGCGGACACCGAGAAGTACCCGGAGGCCGAGTTCGGCCCGGCGTACCAGCCGCAGAAGCTCTACTACAACCAGGGCTTCAACAAGCCGCGCACCGTCGCCCTGCACGAGGCGCTGCTCTCGCGCGGCATGGAGTCCCCGTACGGGGAGTGGCTGGAGCGCTGGAAGGAGTTCGAGCGCAAGGAGCGGACCCTGACCACGCACGTGCCCTGCGCCGACTTCTTCGAGATCCGTGACAAGGCGCTCATCGCGCACGCCACGCAGATCGACCCGGACGGCGGCTGGTTCCGCGTCCCCATGGAGATCCAGAAGGAGGTCTGGCCCACGGAGGAGTACGAGCTCGCCAAGTCGCTCGTCGACACTTCCCTCCCCGAGTCCGACCTCTTCGAGGGCATCCGGGAGAATGCGTAGCCATGAGCGCTACGCAGGCAGCACTGACCGAGCTCCTTCCGCTGGCGGGGGACACCTTCGACAAGAACAAGGTGACCCCCGGCGTCCTGGGCTTCATCGTGTTCGCGGCCCTCGCCCTGGCGGTGTGGGGCCTGATGAAGTCGATGAGCCGGCACATGGGCCGGGTCGACTTCAAGGAGGCCCCGGAGGCCGGGGCGGCGTCCGCCGCCGCACCCGCCGCCGACCGGGCCCCGTAGTCACGCGGGAGCCGGTTCCCCGGCTGTGAGCCGCCGCCCTCCCGTCACCTGCGGGCGGGAGGGGCGGCCCCCGTGTGCCCGCGGCCCGGCGGTACGCCCGCGGCCCGGCCGTACCGCCGGCACCTCGCCCCGGCGGCGGCCGCCTCCCCTCGCGGGGCGGTGCGGCCCGCCCGGTCAGGCGGCCGGCGAGTCCGGCGAGGCCGGTGGCATGGGAACGCCCATGATCTCCCGCGAGTGCAGGTTCGGAACCAGCCCGAGCCGCCACGCCTGCCAGCCCTCCGCCGGGTCCACCCCGCGCCCCAGCACCACCGCGTAGGTGTCCAGGCCGTCCTCCAGGCGCCCGTCCCGCATCGCGTGCGGCGCCGCGGCCAGCCGGGCCAGCTCCGCCCGGGCCTCCTCCACGCCCGCGCCCGGCAGCGCGTACGGCAGCAGGGTGCAGCGCAGGAAGCGGGCCCAGTCCTCCCCGCGCCGGTCCCCGTACGAGATGAACAGCCGGGCCGCCTCCTCGCACAGGCCCAGCGCCTGCGCCACCCGGCCGTTGCCCGCGTCGATCACCGCCAGCTCCAGGCAGGTCCACGCCTCCCCGTGCGCGAGCCCGATCCGCCGGAAGTCCGCCCGCGCGTCCACCAGCAGCTGCCGGGCGAACCCGGAGTTCCTCAGGTTCCCCGTCTGCGCCGCCCGCTGGTCGCGCGTGACCCGGCCCGAGTGGTGGCGGGCGTGCGCCAGCCCGTACACGTCCCGCATCCGCGAGAACATCGTGCGGGCCCGCTCCAGCTCCCGTACGGACTGATCGCGCTCGCCGCCCTCCTCCAGCGCCTGTCCGAGGTAGTACAGCGTCCACGCCTCGCCGCGCGCGTCCTCCTGCTCCCGGTGGCTGGCCAGCGCCTCGCGCAGCCCCTCCACCGCCGGGCCCGGGTCCCCGTCGACGACCCGGGCGCGGCCCAGCTGGGTCAGCGCCCAGGCCTGGCCGCGCTCGTCGTGCGTACGCCCGTACAGGTCGAGGGCCAGCTTCAGCTCCGCCTCCGCCTCAGGGACGTCGCCGAGCCGCAGGTACACCTGCCCCAGCTGGAAGTGCGCCCACGCCTCGCCGTGCACGCTCTCGCTCTCCCGGTGCAGGGCCAGCGACCGCTCCAGCAGCTGCACCGCCTCCGCCAGGTGCGCGCGGTCCCGCTCCACCGCCGCGAGGGCGTGCAGGGCCCACGCGCGGTCGCCGGCCAGCTCGTCCGGCTCCTGCAGCACCAGCGCCTCGCGGATGCGCGCCGCGGCCTCCGGGAGCTGTCCCTGGTGGTGCAGGGTGATGCCGAGCGAGATGAGGGCCATGCCCGCGCCGGCGTCCTGGTGGGCCTCCCGGTACTGGTCGACCACCGAGGTCAGCGTGGTGCGGGCCTTGTCCAGCTCGCCGAGCTGGCGGGCCGCGATACCGGTGCGCCACTGCACGGAGCGGACCAGGCGCCCCTCGCCCGGGCCGCCCCGGCGGGCGGCCTCCACGGCGCGGGTGAGCTCGTTGATCTCGCCGAGGCGGTAGAGGTCCCCGCGCAGCAGGCAGAAGTCGCAGAGCGCGCCGAGCAGGTCCAGTACGGCCTGCTGGTCCACGTCCTGCGAGTGCCGCAGCGCGGCCGTGATGAAGCTCGACTCGTCGTCCAGCCAGCGCAGCGCCGCGTCGAGCGAGGCGAAGCCGTGCCCCCCGAAGTGGTTGGCGCGGGTGGACATCTTCCCGTCGACCATCCGGATGACCGCGTCGGCGAGCTGCGCGTAGTTGCGGATCAGCCGGCCGTGCGCCGCCGAGGACTCGGCCCGGTCCTCGTCCGCCGCGAGCCGCGCCGCCGCGTACGAGCGCACCGCGTCGTGCATGCGGTACCGCTCCCCGCGCACGTGGTCCAGCAGGCCCGCCTGCGCCAGCTCGCGCAGCAGCAGCCCGGCCGCCGCCCTGTCGGCGTCGATCAGCGCGGCCGCGGCCGAGGGCCCGAGCGAGGCCCGCCCGGCGAGGGTGAGGCGCCGCAGCAGGCGCCGCCGCTCCTCGGGCAGCCGTGCGTAGGCCAGCGTGAGGGCGCCGTCGAGGGCATCGGCGTCGCCCGGTCCGGGCGGGGCCGACGGGGCCGACGGGGCCGAGGCGGCCAGCGGGGCCAGTACGCGCAGGGCCAGCGGCAGCCCGCCGCCGAGCGCGAGCAGCCCGCTCACGGCCTCCTCCCCGCAGGGGGCCGTCCCGGCCGCCTCGGCACCGGCGCGCACCAGCTCCGCGCCCTCCGCCTCCGCGAGCCGTTCCACCGGCAGCTGGTGCACCCACGCCGACAGGCCGGGCAGCTCCAGCGGCTCCCGGGACGTCACCAGCACCAGGCTCTCCGACCGCTCCGGCACCAGCGTCCGCACCTGCTCCGCGTCCACCGCGTCGTCCAGCAGCACCGTGACCGGCAGCCCCTGGAGATGCTGGTGGTACAGCTCGCCCAGGCGCCGTACCTGCTGCTCCGCCGAGGACCCCTCGCGGAACAGCAGCTGCTCGCGCGGGGCGCCGAGCCGGTTCAGCAGGTGCAGCAGCGCCTCCCGGATCGGCAGCGGTGCCTCCCCGCTGAGCGAGCCGCCCCGCAGGTCCACCACGCAGGCCCCGCGGAACTGGTCGCGCAGCGTGTCCGCCGCCCGCAGTGCGAGGGCCGTGCGGCCCACGCCCGGCTCGCCGTGCAGCACCACGACCACCGGGCGGGTCTCCGTACTGGCCCGGGCCGCCTGCACCCATTGCGCGATCCGGGTCAGCTCCGCCTTGCGGCCCGCGAACGCGGTGGCCGTCTGCGGGAGTTGGCCGAAGGACTGCTCCAGCACGCTGCGCCGCCGGGCCTCCGCGCTGCGGTCGGTCCCGCGCAGCTGGGGAGCGGCGGTCCGGGCGGGCTGCCGGGGCGCCCGCGCCGCGGCGGCCACCGCCCGCTGCTGCTCCAGGAACGGGCGTATCCCGCGCACCTCAAGCGCCGTCAGCCACTGGAGCCTCAGCTGCTCCGGCCCGCCGGGCTGCCCGCGCACCCCGGCCCGCCGGTTCGCGGCGGGCAGGTGCAGGGCGGTCACCTTGGCGACCGTGGCCACCGCCCCGGCGATGCCGGTGACGGCGCCGGCCGCCAGCGCCGTGCCCGCCCCCACGCCCAGGGACAGGTCCGCCCCGGCGGCCGCGGCCGCCGCAACCGCCGTCACGAGCAGAGCCGTCGAGGTGTTCCCGCGCCGGAAGGCCTCGCCGAGGGACTCCTCCCCGGCCGCCGCCTCGTCCAGGGCCCGTACGTACGCCTCGTACTCCTCGGCGGCGCTCGCGGCGAGCGCGTCCAGCGCCTCCATGCCGCGCGCCGTCAGCGCCGCCGTGTCGGCCGGCGTGCCGGCTCCGGCTCCCCGCCGGGCCTCCTCGTCCACGGCCCGCTCCAGCAGTCGCTCGGCCTCACCGCGATGGCTTTCCCGCATCGGCAATCCCCCTCAAGAGAGCTCCGGCAACGTGTCCCAAGTGTCCGCCGGGACCGCCACGAGCGCGAGGGAATCTGAGCTAGATCAGAGGGAGTTGCCCCGACTCCGCGCGCTCCCGCGCATATATGTACCTTCCGCCCCGCGGACGGGGCCTCCGGTCGACGCGGCGTGATCACGCCTGCGGGCCCGGCGCCCGGCCGACGCACCGCGGGCACGCCGTCCCCCGCTCCCGGCGGCGTCCCGCCCGGTACGCGAGGATGGGGCCATGCCGAACCGCCTCGCCCATGAGACCTCGCCGTATCTGCTGCAGCACGCGGACAATCCCGTCGACTGGTGGCCCTGGTCGCCGGAGGCCTTCGCGCAGGCCCGGGAGCGGGGGGTGCCCGTGCTGCTCAGCGTCGGGTACAGCAGCTGCCACTGGTGCCACGTCATGGCGCACGAGTCCTTCGAGGACGAACTGGCGGCCGCCTACATGAACGAGCACTTCGTCAACATCAAGGTGGACCGCGAGGAGCGGCCCGACGTCGACGCCGTCTACATGGAGGCCGTGCAGGCCGCCACCGGACAGGGCGGCTGGCCCATGACGGTGTTCTTGACCCCCGACGCCGAGCCCTTCTACTTCGGGACCTACTTCCCGCCCGAGCCCCGCCACGGGATGCCCTCCTTCATGGAGATCCTCGAAGGCGTGCGGACCGCCTGGGTGGGGCGGCCCGAGGAGGTGGCCGAGGTCGCGCAGCGGATCGTACGGGACCTCGCCGGGCGGCAGTTGGACTACGGCAAGGCCGGTGCGCCCGGTCCCGAGGAGCTGGCCCAGGCGCTGCTCGGGCTGACCCGCGAGTACGACGCCGTCCGCGGCGGCTTCGGCGGGGCGCCGAAGTTCCCGCCGTCCATGGTGCTGGAGTTCCTGCTGCGCCACCACGCGCGCACCGGGGGCGAGGGGGCCCTGCAGATGGCCGCCGACACCTGCGAGGCGATGGCCCGCGGCGGGATCTACGACCAGCTGGGCGGCGGGTTCGCCCGGTACTCCGTCGACCGGGAATGGGTTGTTCCGCATTTCGAGAAGATGCTCTACGACAACGCGTTGCTGTGCCGGGTCTACGCGCACCTGTGGCGGGCCACCGGCTCCGACCTCGCCCGCCGAGTCGCCCTGGAGACCGCCGACTTCATGGTGCGCGAGCTGCGCACCACCGAGGGCGGCTTCGCCTCCGCGCTCGACGCCGACAGCGAGGACCCGCAGACCGGCGCCCACGTCGAGGGGGCGTACTACGCCTGGACCCCCGCCCAGCTGGCCGAGGTGCTCGGCGCGGACGACGCGGCGCTGGCCGCCGCCTGCTTCGGGGTGACGGACGAGGGCACCTTCGAGCACGGCAAGTCCGTGCTCCAGCTGCCGCAGGACGGGCCCCTCGTGGACGCCGAAGTGATCGACGGCATCCGCCGGCGGCTGCTCGCGGCGCGCGCCGAGCGGCCCGCGCCCGGCCGTGACGACAAGGTGGTCGCCGCCTGGAACGGCCTGGCGATCGCGGCGCTGGCCGAGTGCGGGGCGTACTTCGACCGGCCGGACCTCGTCGAGCGGGCGACCGAGGCGGCCGACCTCCTCGTCCGCGTGCACATGGACGGTCGCGCCCGGCTGGCCCGGACCAGCAAGGACGGCCGCGTCGGCGCCAACGCCGGAGTCCTGGAGGACTACGGCGACGTCGCCGACGGCTTCCTCGCGCTGGCGGCCGTGACCGGCGAGGGGGTGTGGCTGGAGTTCGCCGGCTTCCTCGTCGACCTCGTCCTGGACCGGTTCACCGCCGAGGACGGCTCCCTCTACGACACCGCGCACGACGCCGAGCGGCTCATCCGCCGCCCCCAGGACCCGACCGACACCGCGGCCCCCTCCGGCTGGACGGCCGCGGCCGGCGCACTCCTCGCGTACGCCGCGCACACCGGCTCCGAGGCGCACCGTACGGCGGCCGAGCGGGCCCTCGGGGTCGTGCACGCGCTGGGTCCGCGCGTCCCGCGCTTCATCGGGCACGGGCTCGCGGTCGCGGAGGCGCTGCTCGACGGTCCGCGCGAGGTGGCCGTGGTGGGCCACCCGGAGGACCCGGCGCTGGCCGCGCTGCACCGGACGGCTCTGCTGGGGACGGCTCCCGGGGCGGTGGTGGCGGTCGGGCTGCCGCGGGCGGCCGACGGCAGCGGGGGCGAGTTCCCCCTCCTGGCCGAGCGCACGCTCGTGCACGACGGTCCGACGGCGTACGTGTGCCGGCATTTCGTCTGCGCGCGGCCCACCACCGACCCGGTCGAGCTGGCCGACCAGTTGGGTGCGGCCCATCCCTGACTCCGCTCCCGAGCGGCGTCAATCCCGATTGCCGGTCCGAGAGTTCGCCCACCGCGGCACCCGCCACGGGAGGAGCCCCGGCGCCGATGGGCGCCGGGGCTCCTGCGAGTTCCCGCTCCAGTGCTCCCAGGGGGTGTCCGCACAGTCCCGCCTGGCCCGCCCTGCGGGCGGACGCCGCCACTTCGCGGACACCCCCTAGTGCTGGTACGCGGCGAGCGAGATGCCGACGTAGTGGGCCACGAAGGCGGCCAGGGTCAGTGAGTGGAAGACCTCGTGGAACCCGAAGAAGCGGGGGGAGGGGTTCGGGCGCTTGATCCCGTAGATCACACCGCCCGCGCTGTAGAGGAGTCCGCCGACGATCACCAGGACCAGGACGGCGATGCCGCCGGTGCGCAGGAAGTCGGGAAGGAAGAAGACCGCGGCCCAGCCCATCGCTATGTAGCACGGGGTGTACAGCCAGCGGGGGGCGCCGACCCAGAAGACCCGGAAGGCTATGCCGGCCGCGGCCGCGATCCACACCGCCCACAGGAGCGTCCGTCCGGTGGAGGGCGGGAGGAGGAGCACCGTCAGCGGGGTATAGGTCCCTGCGATGATCAGAAAAATATTGGCGTGGTCGAGACGCCGCAAGATCGCCTCGCCCCGCGGCCCCCAGGTGCCGCGGTGGTACACGGCGCTGACGCCGAAGAGCAGGCAGGCCGTGAGGATGTACACCCCGCACGCCACGCGCGCCCGCGTCGACTCGGTGAAAGCCATCAGCACCAGCCCCGCGACGACCACGGCAGGGAACATCCCGGTGTGCAGCCAGCCGCGCATCAGCGGCTTGGCCTCCGGTGCGGCCGGAGCGGCGGCGGCGTCAGAAGTCATGGCCGCCATGCTACCTACGGGTCCGTAGGTTTCCGTTAGTGCGCTTTACGGAAGATTGACGGGAGTGGCGATGCTCACGTGAGAAGCCCCCTGGACATATGCGCACACGCACCGGATGATCAGATGAGTGCGGTCGGCACCGGATGAGCGGAGCGCGAAGCATCCGGGTCGCAGCCCCCACGGGGCAAACACCAAACAACCCCTCTTCAAGGAGCAATCGTGGCGCGCGAGAACGCGGCTCCCCTTTCCCTCCCGACGACCCACCAGGAGCTGATCTCCTGGGTGGACGAGATCGCAGCGATCACCGAGCCCGACCAGGTCGTCTGGTGCGACGGCTCCGAGGCCGAGTACGAGCGCCTGTGCGCGGAGCTCGTCGCCAAGGGCACGTTCAAGAAGCTGGACGAGGGCAAGCGACCCAACTCGTACTACGCCGCCTCCGACCCGTCCGACGTCGCGCGCGTCGAGGACCGGACCTTCATCTGCTCCGAGAAGGAGGAGGACGCAGGCCCGACCAACCACTGGAAGGCCCCGGCGGAGATGAAGGAGCTCTTCGCGGGAGAGAAGGGCATCTTCCGCGGCTCCATGAAGGGCCGGACGATGTACGTCGTCCCCTTCTGCATGGGCCCCCTCGGCTCCGAGCTGTCCGCGATCGGCGTCGAGATCACCGACTCCGCCTACGTCGCCGTCGCCATGCGCACGATGACCCGCATGGGCAAGCCCGTCCTCGACGAGCTCGGCACCGACGGGTTCTTCGTCAAGGCCGTCCACACCCTCGGCGCTCCGCTCGCCGAGGGCCAGGCCGACGTGGCGTGGCCCTGCAACACCACCAAGTACATCTCGCACTTCCCGGAGACCCGCGAGATCTGGTCCTTCGGATCGGGCTACGGCGGCAACGCCCTGCTCGGCAAGAAGTGCTACGCCCTACGCATCGCGTCCGTCATGGCCCGCGACGAGGGCTGGCTCGCCGAGCACATGCTGATCCTCAAGCTCACCCCGCCGCAGGGTGAGGCGAAGTACGTCGCCGCCGCGTTCCCGAGCGCCTGCGGCAAGACGAACCTGGCCATGCTGGAGCCCACGATCCCCGGCTGGACCGTCGAGACCATCGGCGACGACATCGCCTGGATGCGCTTCGGCGAGGACGGCCGCCTCTACGCGATCAACCCCGAGGCCGGCTTCTTCGGCGTCGCCCCCGGCACCGGCGAGCACACCAACGCCAACGCCATGAAGACGATGTACGCCAACACCGTCTTCACCAACGTCGCGCTCACCCCGGACGGCTCCGACGTCTGGTGGGAGGGCATGACCGAAGAGGCGCCCGCGCACCTCATCGACTGGAAGGGCAACGCCTGGACCCCGGAGTCCGGGACCCCGGCGGCCCACCCGAACGCCCGCTTCGCCGTCCCGGCCTCCCAGTGCCCGACGATCGCCCCCGAGTGGGAGGACCCCAAGGGCGTCCCGGTCTCCGCGATCCTCTTCGGCGGCCGCCGCGCCTCCGCGGTCCCGCTGGTCACCGAGTCCTTCGACTGGAACCACGGCGTCTTCATCGGCTCGAACATCGCCTCCGAGAAGACCGCCGCCGCCGAGGGCAAGGTCGGCGAGCTGCGCCGCGACCCGTTCGCCATGCTGCCGTTCTGCGGCTACAACATGGGCGACTACATGGGCCACTGGGTCGACGTGGCCAAGGGCAAGGACCAGTCCAAGCTCCCGAAGATCTACTACGTGAACTGGTTCCGCAAGAACGACGCGGGCAAGTTCGTCTGGCCCGGCTTCGGCGAGAACAGCCGCGTCCTGAAGTGGATCGTCGAGCGCCTCGAAGGCAAGGCCGCCGGCGTCGAGACCGCCATCGGCGTCCTGCCGACCAAGGACTCCCTCGACTTGGAGGGCCTGGACCTCCCCGAGGCGGACCTGGACTTCCTGCTCACCGTCGACAAGGAGGTCTGGCGCGACGAGGCCTCCCTGGTCCCGGAGCACCTGAACACCTACGGCGACCACACTCCCAAGGAGCTGTGGGACCAGTACCACGCGCTCGTCGAGCGCCTGGGCTGAAAGACCTGCCCGGAGGCTGATCCGGGCACCTGAGTGTGGGAGCCCCCGACCAAGCGGTTCCCACCGCAGCACCGACCGGATCCCTGTCAGGAGCGTTGTCCGCGCTCCTCCAGGTAGGTCGTGTGCGTCTGCTGACGGCGGGCCTCTGCTTCGCGGAGGTCCGCCGTCAGGCGTTCCGCCTCCTCGTGCAGCAGCGACAACTGCCGTTCCAGGTGGCGCTCCGGCGACTCACCGCCCGGCGTGAGCCGGATCCACCAGCGCGTGCGGTTGTAGGTGTCCACGCATTCCGGCACGTCCAGCTCGATCGCCCGCGACAGCGCGTGCACCGACTCCGGGTCGGCGGCCAGCACCTCGGACACCCACCCGGGCTCCAGCAGCGCCCCGTACAGCTCCATCAGCTCCGCGAGCCTGCCGTCGGCCGGATCCGGCAGGTCCACCTCGGCCACGTACTCCCGCAGCTGCCCGAACCGCTCCCGCACGTCGTTCAGCTGCTCGGTGGGACCCCCGGGCGGCGGCGGGGCCGGCCGCTCCGGCGGGGCGATCAGCGCGCCCGCGCCGTACAGCCCCGCCACGACCACCGGCCAGTACGTGCCCGCCGCCCCGGTGACGGTCAGGCCCAGCCCGACCACCCCGCAGGCGCTGCCGGCCAGGTTCTTCTTCGACTCCACGTAAGCGAGAAGACGCGCGCCGAGCGCTCTCGCGAGGGATCTACTGGTAGCCACGGATCTCCTCGAAGGCGCCGCCCAGCGAACCGTTGCCACCGGTGGCGTCGAAGAGCCGCCCGCCGGTCAGTTCGGTGATGTGGGCGAGCTCCTTGCGGTCCGAGTCCCCGAACAGCACCGCGAAGACCGGCGTGTGCTTCTGCGCGTCCGGCAGCCCGGCGTAGAAGGACTCGAAGTCCTTCGCCTTGTCGCCGCTCTGCCCGTCCGTCATCAGCACGATCGAGGTGAACGCGTCCGCGTTGCCCTTGCCCAGGTGCTCGTACGCGGCCTTCAGACTGCCGTACACCGCCGTACCCCCCTCCGGCCGGAGCGACTTCACGTCGGTTCGGATCGCGTCCAGCGCGGGCCCCGGACTGCCCGGCTCCACCACGTGCGTCAGCACCTGCTTCACCTTGTCGCCGAACGGCAGGAGCGTCACCTCCTCGCGGTCCCGGAACCGCTGCCCGGTCCCCGAATCGCCCGTCCCCGTCAGCTCGGTGAGCGCCGAGCGCAGCCGCCCGATGCGGTCGTCCTCCTCCATCGAGCCCGAGGTGTCCAGCACGTACACCGTCCGCGAGGGCCGGCGCAGCTCGTTCTCGTACGAGGCCAGCAGCCCGTCCGCGACCGAGCGGGTACCCGGGAACGGCAGCTCGCGCCGCTTGTCCGCGTCCAGTCCGGCCGCCGGCTGCACGCCGGCCGCGACCGGCCGGCGGAAGGTCTTCTCGGTGATCATCTTCTGCGCCTCGGCGCCGCTCAGGTAGTCGGTCAGCGCCCGCCCCGACTCGCGGGCCCCCGCCGGGGCCGAGGTGAGCAGGGTCAGCGGGTAGTGCGCGGTGACCACCCCGTCGCGCGGCCGGATCACCGTCAGGCCCGTCTTCGCGTCCCGGTTCATGGACAGCAGCACGGACTCGTAGTTCACCAGCGCGTCCACGTCCCCGCGCTTGCCGTACGCGGTGGCCAGCCAGCCGGAGGAGCCCGAGGTCAGCTTCTGCCCGGCGAAGAACTCCTTCAGCTTGGGCTGCGCCGTCCTCACGTCCGCGTCGGTCAGCGCCGCCTGCGCGCCCGACAGCCCCGAGGCCACCGAGATCAGGGCGGAGAAGCCGGAGTTGGAGCGCACCGGATCGGTCATCCCGTACGTCAGCTTCCCGGCGGCGACCGCCTCGTGCACCGCCGACCAGGTCACGTCCTGCGGCTTCCAGCCGAGCCGGGTCAGCGCGTCCGCCCGTACGCCCAGCGCGACCGGCGAGGACATCACCGGTGTCTCGCTGCTGAGCTTCCCGGCGGCTTCCGGACGCAGCCGCAGGTAGTCGTTCGAGGACAGCCAGATGGCGTCGTATTTGCCGTCGGCCTTCCCCGAGGCCACCTGCTCGGCCGCGTCCAGGGTGGCGGACCAGGTGAGCTCGACGCCGACCCCCGTGGCGGCCTTCGCCGCCTTCAGCACCGGCTCCATGTCGGCCAGTTCGCTGGAGGCCAGCACCCGCAGCTTGCCCTCCTGGTACTTCGACTGCGCGGGCTTCGCCGGATCGGCAGAGCCGGAGTCGCAGGCCGAGGCCCCCAGCAGGGTCGCGGCGAGCGCGACCGCCGCGGCCAGCCGTCTGCGCACCGATGCGCTGCGAACGCTCATCGCCCTCCCCCCTCCAGCACACCGGAGGTGCGCGTACGGGCCAGATGGGCCGAGGCGGTCCGCAGCTCCCCGGTCAGGGACTCGACGGTGGCGGCCATGTTCTCGGTCGCCTGCGCCTTGAACGTGTCGATCGCGTCCAGCGTCGCGTAGATCTGCGCGAAGGCCGTGCGCAGCGTCTCCGCGCCCACCGCCGGATCGGCGGCGATCCGCTGGATCTCGCCGCTCTGCGTGGACAGCATGTCCGCGTTGCCCCGGATCAGGTCCTCGGTCGTGCCCTTCAGGGCGTTGACCTGCTCGATCACCCTGCGCTGGTGGTCGAGGGCCGAGGCCAGCATCACGGCGATCCGCAGCGCGGACACGGTGGTGGTGGCCGCCCGGTCGACGCCCTTGATCAGCTCGTCGTTGTTGCGCCGGACCACGTCCATCGCCAGGTAGCCCTGCGCGCACACCGCGAGCTGGGTCAGCAGGTCCTGGTGCTTCTGCCGGACCGGGAAGAGCAGGTCGGCGCGCATCACGTCGGCCGCCTGCGGATCCGTGTCCCCGGTCTCGGCGATCCGCTCCTCCACGGCCGTGTCCAGGGCCTCGGTGAGGACCGCGTACTCCTGGAGCTTGCCCATGGTCTCCCACAGGCGGGCCCGCTCGGTGTGCAGGGCGGCGTTGTCGCGGCGCAGCTCGTCCTGGCCGCTGCGCAGCGAGCCCACGATGTTGTTCAGCGTGGTCTGCGAGGAGGCGTACTTGGCCACGTGGTCGCGGAACCTGTTGCCGCCGGGCAGCTTCGCGAGCAGCTTGCGGGCCCCCCTGGCGGGAGCGTCCCGCGGGTCGAGGTCCTCGACGGTGCGGCGCAGCTCGACCAGGGAGCCCGCGACGCGGGCCTGGGCGTCGCCGCCCCCGTCGGAGCCGAGCGAGCGTACGGCCCGGTCCAGCATGCGGTTGGACTGCTGGGCGGCGCTGCGGATGTCGCCGGCGCCGAGTCCGGACAGCTCCCCGATCCGGCTCGCGAACTCGGGGGAGCGGGTGTCGATACCGGCGAGCGAGCCGACGTACTCCCCGGCCCGGCGGGCCATCTCCTCGCGCACCCCGTCCTGGAGCGGGACGAGGCCGCCGGCCTGCTCCCGCTTGACGGGGGCGACGGGCTCGGGGGCGGTGAGGACGAGCGGGCTCTCCTCGGGTGGTGTCAGCGTCATGCGTGTGTCCCCCTAGCTCTTGGCGCGCGCGGCAAGCGCCATGAGGATCTTGACGGTCGGTGCGCTGACCTGGCGGATGCCGGTCAGCTCCGGGTTGAGGTACGCGGCGTGCGAGGCGGTGGCCGCGGTGAACTCGGGCACGCCGTTCTGCGGCCGGAACCCGTGCCGGACGGCCAGCTCGCGCAGCTTCGGGTCGTTGGCGAGGAGGGAGCCGAGCTCCTTGGCGTTCTCGCTGATCGGCACGAAGGTGTGCGGGGAGTTGACGGTGGTGTCCGGGTAGAGCACCACCATGTCCCCCGGAGCCTGTTTCTGCTGGAGCAGCGAGGCCACCTGGGACTCGTACGCCAGGATGAGCGGCTCGCCGCTGCCGGAGATGAACGCCCGGAACGGGTCGTCGGTGCTCGGCTCCAGCGCGCCCTGGACGCGGATCAGCTTCTGCATCAGGGGCGCGGTGCGGTCGATCCCGGCGTCGTCGGAGACCACCGTCTTGTCGTTGGCGACGTTGGAGGTGGCGGCCAGGAACAGCGCCCCGGAGTTGGACGTCGTCGGATCGGTGGTCTTGATGAACACCGTGCCGGTCAGCTCGGCGAAGGCCGCGGAGCCGGAGAGCTGCTGCCACTTGCGGTCCTCGGCGGCCGCCTTCAGGTAGGGACCCATCAGGAGGGTTCCCGAGTTCTTTCCGTTCGTCGTGGCGAGGCCGTTGTCGACGAGCACCTTGGCGGCGTTGGAGCGGGCGATGACCACGAGCGGGGAGAAGAACGGCTTGGTGGTCTGGGCCCCCTTGACGCCGGCCGCGGCCTCGATCTCCGGTGCCGGCTCGCTGCTGCTGGGGAAGGCGAAGTCGAATTCCTTGAGGGCGAGTTGGTCCATCGCCCAGGAGCCGGACGTTTCGGTCTTCACGGTGTAGCCCTTGTCGGCCAGGGCTTTGACGACGTCAGGGTCCCGGAAGTATTCGGACTTCTCGGATCCGATGACGCCCTTCACGGTCTTCGTTGCCGTGGCCGGCCGGTCTTCTCCTCCGGCGAGCGCGACGGCCGTCACACCGCCGAGGAGGAGGACCGCCAGTGCGATTCCCAGGATGCGTCTCACGGGTGCAGCGTGCTCGCGGAAACCCACATTCCGCGTCGAGTTGAATGAACGTCAGGTGTCCAGGCGGTCCCACTTCGAAATGCTGTGTGGATCGGCCGGTGCTGGCAGGCGGGGCGGCAGGCCGGGAGGATCGTCCCATGGGCGTGAGCGCGTTGAAGTGGCAGGGCTGGGCGGTGGGCCTGACGGCTCTGGCCGGCCTGCTGGTGTTCGCCCCGCTGGGCCTGTACGTGTGGGCCAGCGGGGAGCCGGGCGCTGCGCCGCCGCGACCGGCGGTGGAGGACGTACGGGTCACCGGCTGCCGGATCGACCCCGGCAGCCGCCGCGTGGTGGCGACGGTGGAGGTCTCGGGCCGCCCCGAGGGCCCCGGCGCCTACCTGGTCACGGTCGAGTTCCGTGAGGGGGCCACCCCGGCCCCGACCGCCGGCCGCGCGCCCCAGGCCCTGGTGAGACTCCCGAACGTGGCCCCGACCGCCACGGAACACGCGGAGGCGGTGGGCCCGATCTGGCCGGCGACGGCGACGCCCTGGTGCGGGATCGCGGCGGCGGAGTTCCGATCCGGCCCCGCCGGCGGGTGAGGCGCGGGTCAGGGGCGGAGCCCCCGGGAACGGTGGAAGGGCGGGTCGGGGAGAGGACGCCGAACCCCGCCCGGCCAGGGCATGGCACCCGGTCCGGAGCCTGCGCGGCCCCGGACCGGGGCCGATCAGTGGCTGCCGGCCAGGTCCAGCTCGGCGGCGTGCGCGTCCATCCGCTCGGCGGCGAGGATCGCGACAGTGGTGTCGGCGCGGGACGCGGCGACGACCAGCGTCCGCCCGGCCAGGTCGTGGGCCCGCTGGTGCAGGGCGGCGAGCCCGCCGGCGTCCGCGATGTCGGCGCGAGCCGCCCGCGCAGGCTCGGCGCCCCGCAGTCGCGCCACCTGCGCGGCGATGCGCGCGGCGGCGCCGTCGAGGCCGAGCTCGTCGGTGACGGCGAGCAGGGCCGCCAGGTGCCCGCCCAGCTGGGCGTCCAGCGCCTCGGCGCGACTGCTGTGCGGGTATCCCGCGTGGCCGTCGGAGTGGTGGCCGCCCACACGGTGGACGACCGGCTTCGTGCGGATCGGCTCGTACATGAGGGGGCCTCCTGCGTGGTCAGGAGGCCATCCTACATTGGATCCGTTCTAAAGTTGTCCTTGATCCGGCAATGAGGGCCGATCGGTCCGCTACGGCTGGCCGTACCCGTCCAGGAACTTCCCGATCCGGGTCACCGCGTCCGCCAGATCCTTCGCGTTCGGCAGCGTCACGATGCGGAAGTGGTCGGGCTCGGGCCAGTTGAAGCCCGTACCGTGCACGACCATGATCTTCTCGGCCCGCAGCAGGTCGAGGACCATCTGGCGGTCGTCCTTGATCTTGTAGACGGACGGGTCCAGCTTCGGGAAGAGGTACAGCGCCCCCTTCGGCTTCACGCAGGTGATGCCGGGGATCTGCGTCAGCAGTTCGTACGCCGTGTCGCGCTGCTCCAGCAGCCGCCCGCCCGGCAGGACCAGGTCGTTGATCGACTGCCGGCCGCCGAGGGCGGTCGCGACGGCGTGCTGCGAGGGCATGTTCGCGCACAGCCGCATGTTGGCCAGGATCGTCAGGCCCTCGATGTACGACGAGGCGTGCTTCTTGGGGCCGCAGACCGCCATCCAGCCGGACCGGTAGCCGGCGACGCGGTAGTTCTTGGAGAGCCCGTTGAAGGTGAGCGTGAGCAGGTCGGGCGCGATGGCGGCGGTGTTCGTGTGCGTGGTGCCGTCGTAGAGGATCCGGTCGTAGATCTCGTCCGAGCAGACGATCAGGTTGTGGCGGCGCGCGATGTCCGTCAGCCCGCGCAGCATCTCGTCGTCGTAGACGGCGCCGGTCGGGTTGTTCGGGTTGATGATCACGATCGCGCGGGTGCGGTCGGTGACCTTGCGCTCGATGTCGGCGAGGTCCGGCATCCAGTCGGACTGCTCGTCGCAGCGGTAGTGCACGGCGGTGCCGCCGGCCAGGCTGACGGAGGCGGTCCACAGGGGGTAGTCCGGCGCCGGGACCAGCACCTCGTCGCCGTCGTCCAGCAGCGCCTGCATCGACATCTGGATCAGCTCGGAGACGCCGTTGCCGAGGTAGATGTCCTCGACGTCCAGCTCGATGCCCTTGGTCTGGTAGTGCTGCATGACCGCGCGGCGCGCGGAGAGCAGCCCCTTCGCGTCCCCGTACCCGTGGGCGTTGCCCAGGTTGCGGAGCATGTCCTCAAGGATCTCCGGCGGGCACTCGAAGCCGAAGGCCGCGGGGTTGCCGGTGTTCAGCTTGAGGATGCGATGACCTGCTGCTTCGAGCCGCATGGCTTCTTCGAGCACGGGCCCGCGGATCTCGTAGCAGACGTTGGCGAGTTTCGTTGACTGGATCACCTGCATGACGGGAGCTTACGGGCCTGGCGGCCGGTCCGCCGAGGTATTCAGGACGGGAACGGGGGAGGGATATGTCCCGTTTCGCATGATGGGACGGTGGCGGCCCGGTCCGCCCTTGGAAACGGCGGCCACCGACCCGCTGCGACCTGCGGAATGGGTGAATCCGGGCGGGAGCCGGATCTGCGGTGTTGCACTCGTCACGTCGGGGTGCGTGCGCGGGGGTGCGTAGGGGGCCTGAGTACGGGCATGAGTACGCGCACTCATGCGTCGCGGCGGCGCCGCGGCGCAGGCTTGCCCCGACGGCAGGCCGGAGCGTGGGAAGACGGGGGCGGAGCGGTGGAATTCATGGTCGGCGACATGGCGATCAGCACGGTGGGGACGGACGGGGACGACCGGACGATCGAGTTCCTGGTCGCACCGCGGGGCGCGGAGGGCGCGGAGGGCGCCGAGGGGGCGGAGGAGGCGGAGGGGGCAGAGGGGGCGCACTTCGCGATCCACCGCGAGCACGGCCAGGGCTGGGAGGGCGCCCGGCTGACCATCGACCCCCTGTCGGGCAGCGTTCCGATCGCGGCGGTGGAATGGGCGATGGAATTCGCCCGCGAATACCTCTGACCGCCGTTGTCGGTGGTCCCCCCTGGGCTCGTGACGGGGGGAAGGGGGCGGACCATGACGGCACTTCGCATCATCGCGGGGACGCGACCAGCCCGCAGGCCAAGGGGCCGAAGATCATCGCGCACGTCTGCAACGACGTCGGCGGCTGGGGCAAGGGTTTCGTGCTGGCGCTCTCGAAGCGCTGGCCCGGCCCCGAGCAGGAGTACCGGGCGTGGCACCGGGGCCGCAACGGCAATGATTTCGGTCTCGGCGGCGTGCGGCTGGTCCGGGTGCGGGCGGACGTCTGGGTGGCCAACATGGTCGCCCAGCGCGGCATGCGCACGGGTAGCGGCGGCCCGCCCATCCGCTACGACGCGCTGGAGCGGTGCCTGGTGGCGCTCGGCGGGGACGCGCTCGACCTGGGCGCCTCGGTGCACATGCCGCGCATCGGCTGCGGGCTGGGCGGCGGGAAGTGGGAGCGCGTCGAACCGCTGGTCAGCGGGGCCCTGTGCGCCCGGGGCGTGGCCGTCACCGTCTACGACCACGCCTGAGGGGACCTACTTGCCGATGATCACCAGGGGGATCTCGCGGGGGGAGGCGGCCGCCGCGTAGTCGTCGAAGAGGGGCCACAGGGCCGTCATCGCCGGCCAGTAGATCTCGCGCTCCACCGGGCACGCCGTGCGGGCCGTGGCCTGGAAGACGGCCGCGCCCACCTGGAGGCGGACCTCCGGGTGGACGGTCAGGTTCCGGTACCAGGCCGGGTCCTGCGCGGCGCCCCAGTCGGCGGCGAGCACGATGTGGCGGCCCGCGTCCTCGACGTAGATCAGCGGGGTCCGGGAGGTCCGGCCCGTTGTGCGGTCGAGCGTGGTGAGCAGGAGCGTGGGGACCCCGTGCCACAGGCGGCCGTCGAGTCCGCCGGTGCTCACGTAGTCCCGGACGTGGTCCCGTTCGCGGCTCCGGCGCGGGTCGGTGGGGTGGTCCCAGTCGATGGTGATCGTCTGCATGGCGGTGCCTCCGAAATCAGACCCCCGCGCGGCTTAACGATCCTTCACCGATTCTGGATGCGGTCGGCCGCAAGCGCGTGCGCCGCATCCCCACGTCCCGGCCGGCCGGCCGGGACCGCCGCCACCGGCAGCCCTGCACGGCAGGCCTCGCGGCCCCGGCCCGGGAACACCGCCCCGGTCGGGGCCACCAGCAGCTTCGTGCGCTTCACCGTCCTGGCGGGGGGCTGGCCGTCCGCTCCCTAGGGCAGGTAGCGCTCGATGACCTGCGGACCCTCCTTCTCGATCAGCTGGCGCGCCTTTTCGAGCCGCTCCGGAGTCGGCTCCATGCCTTGCACCATCACGAGGTCCTCAGGGTCGTACGGCCGTTCCCCGCCACTGAAGAGCTTGGCCGGCCGACTGGGCTGCTGGCCCGATTCACTGTCCATCGGGATACCTCCTCGGAAATGCCCCCGGTTTCCATGCCACCGGTCCCCTCATCCTCCGGCGACGCGGCCATGAACGCACATCGGGCTCATATGCGGGCCCGCCCTGCGGGCGGACGCCGCTACTTTGCGGCCACCCCCTAGGCCGAGGCGACGGCCGCCAGGGCCGTCACGGCCGCTATCCCGGCGCAGATGCTCAGGTTCACCTTCCTGTGCTCCCAGAACACCGCGACGAACTCGCGCAGAGTGGCGCTCGGCCAGAAGTACGTGGCCGTCGGGGAGCCGAGCACCTGGCCGTTGACCCCGGCCGTGCGGGCCGTCATCGCGGCCCGGAAGGCGTGGAAGTTGTTGGTGACGACCACACACCGGTAACCGGGGTCCGCACCGGCCATGATCGTACGGCTGAAGGCGAGGTTCTCCCTCGTCGTGGTCGAGCGGTCCTCCAGTCGTATCTGCTCCTCCGCGACGCCCCGCGCGATCAGCCAGTCGGCCATCGCCCGCGCCTCCGAGAGCTTCTCGTCCGTGCCCTGTCCGCCCGAGACCAGCAGCAGCGGAGTCCGGCCGCCCCGGGCCACCTGCGCGGCGTGGATCTGCCGGCCCTTCTCCAGCCGGGACGCCAGCAGCGGGGACACCCGCTCCCCGCAGATGAGCCCGGAGCCCAGCACCACCACGTAGTCGACGTCGCCGCGCACCGTGATCCGCGCGTAGAGGAAGGCGTAGGCGAGGAAGCAGAGGAAGAGGAAGGAGACGTACCCGACGAGCATGACCAGCCCCGCCACCACCGTGTCCACGATCCGGTTGCCCCGCCCCGCCACCCCGAGGACCAGCGCGATCAGGGCGAAGATGCCCAGGCCCGCCGCCATGGAGAGCATGTTGGTCGGGCTGCGGCCCTCCTTGCGGAGCATCGTCAGACCGTTGCGGATCAGGTAGCCGCCGAGGACGAGCGTGCCGAGCGTCGGCACGACGAGTACCAGCAGCACGGCGATCGCGTCCAGCGGTGACGGCAGTTCAGGTATCTGGAACAGCAGGCCGATCGAGCCGAACATGAGGGTGAGGCCCAGGAGGACCGCGTTCCGAAAGCGCCGGCGGTCCTCCCGCACGCTCACGCAGAAGAGGGCGAAAAACAGCGCGGCGGGGACGAAGGCGAGCATGCCGCCCATCGTAGGCGGACGGCCCGCATCCCCTTCCGGCCCGTGCCCGCGGCGGTGCTCAGCGGCCCCGGTACGGGGCCCGGCGGACCGAACGCCCCGCCAGGACATCCGTCCTGCGCCCGTCCCGCATCACGAACCGGCCGTCGATCAGCACGTGCGGGATGCCGACCGGCAGTACGCGCGGGTCCTCGTACGTCGCCCCGGCCGCGACCGTGTCCGCATCGAACAGCACGAGATCGGCCCGGTACCCGGCCCGCACCAGCCCCCGGTCCGCCAGCCGCAGCCGGGCCGCCGGACGGCCCGCCAGATGGGCCACGCACTCCTCCAGCGAGAGCACCCCCAGCTCGCGCACGTAGTGGCCGAGGTAGTGCGGGAAGGTCCCGTACGCCCGCGGATGCGGCTTCGCGCCCTGGAGGATGCCGTCGGAGCCGCCGGTGTGGACCGGGTGCCGCATGATCGCCCGGACGTTCTCCTCGTGGCCGACGTGCTGGAGCACCGTCGGCCCCAGCCGGTCCGCCAGCAGCAGTCGCCGGGCGCTCTCCCAGTCCCGCAGGCGCGTGCCCACGTACGATCCGTGCGCCGGGTCCGCCGTCCCCGCGATCTCGATCGTCGCCCAGTCGACGGGGACGCCGTGGCAGCCGTCCGCCCCGGTCACCTCCAGCGCGTACCGGATCCGCTCCGACGCGGCGTCGTCGCGCAGCCGGGCGAGCACGGCCCGCGGCCCGCCCTCGTTCGCCCAACTCGGCAGCAGCGCCACGAGGGTGGTGCAGCCGGGGGTGTACGGGTACGAGTCCAGGCTGATGTCGGCCCCGGCGGCGAGGGCCCCGTCGAGGAGGGCCAGCAGCTCGCCCGCCCGGCCCCCGTTCTCCGCGAAGTTCATGGTGGCGTGCGCGAGGTGCAGCGCGCACCCGGCCTCCCGGGCCAGATCGACCATCTCCGCGTACGCGGCCAGGGCGCCGCGCCCGTAGGAGCGGTGGTGCGGGCAGTAGTAGCCGCCGTACGAGCCCACGACCCGGCACAGCTCGGTCAGTTCGGCGCCGGACGCGTACATGCCGGGGGTGTACGTGAGCCCGGACGACATGCCGACCGCGCCCTGTGCGAGGCCCTCGGCGACGAGCGTCCGCATCCGGTCGAGCTCGGCGGGGGCCGCGGGGCGGTCCTCCCACCCGAGGGCGTACGCGCGGACGGTGCCCTGCGGGACGAGGTACGCGGCGTTGACGGCGATGCCGGTGCGGTCGAGCCGGTCCAGGTACCCGCCCACGTCCCGCCAGTCGAACGCGATGTCCTCGCCCGTGCCGTTCCATCCGGTGATGGCCGCCCGCACCTCGGCGAGCGTGCGGTCGTCGACGGGCGCGTACGAGAGCCCGTCCTGGCCGAGGACTTCGAGGGTCACGCCCTGCGCCGCCTTGGCGCTGTGGTCCGGATCGCGGAGCAGGGCGAGGTCGCTGTGCGCGTGCATGTCGACGAAGCCGGACGCCAGGGCGAGCCCGTACGCGTCGACGGTGTGCCGGCCGCCGGAGCGGATCCGGCCGATTTCGGCGATCCGGCCCTCGTGGACACCCACGTCGGCGGTGTAGGAGGGCCCGCCCGTGCCGTCGACGACGCGGGCCCCGCGGATGACCAGGTCCACCGGCTCGGCCCGGCCCGCCTAGAAGAAGGTGCGGACGTAGTCGGTGACCGTGCCGTCCGCCTCGACCACCGGGATCAGCGGCCACTTCTCGAAGATCGTGCACGGGTGGGACATCCCCAGCGCCACCCAGTCGCCGACCCGCACGTCCTCTTGCGCATCGGTCTCCAGCCAGGCGTGCTGGTCGGACAGCTTGACCACGCGGACGCCCGCGGCCGGGCGCTCCTCGCCGGTCAGGGCGTCGCGCACCAGCTCGGCCTCGGGCAGACCGAGGTCGTACGCGATGTCGCGCTTGCCGGCGTTGACGAAGGCCTGCGTGGGGGAGGGGCGGGAGACGACCTGCGTCCAGAGCCGGAAGGCGGGGCGCAGACCGCCCTCCTCCGGGATCCGGTTGAAGGGGGTGAGGCGGGTGTACCAGCCGTGGTCGTGCGAGACGTAGGCGCCGGAGCGCAGCAGCTTGAGCACCGGCCGGGAGAGCTCCGGGAGCTCGCCGAACACGTCGGCGACGGCGTCGAACCAGGCGGAGCCGCCGGCGCTGACGACGATCTCGTCGAGGTCGGCGGCGAAGCGCCCGGCCCGGTCGAACTCGACGGCCAGCCCCGTGAGCCGGCGCAGGTAGGCGTGCACGGACTCCGGGTCGGCGCCGGGGACCTCGGCCTCGTACCCGGCGATGCCGACCAGGCGCAGGCCGGCCGCCCCGGCCACGGCGTCGGCGACGGCCCGGCAGTCCTCGTCGGTCCGCGCACCGGTCCGGGCGCCCTCGCCGGCCCCCAGCTCCACGACGACGTCGAGGACCTGGGACTGCCCTTGCAGGGCCCGGTCCATGAGCTCGACCCCGCGGACCGAGTCGACGTAGCAGACGAAGCGGAAGCCGGGATCGGCGGCGAGCTCGGCGGCCACCCAGCGCAGCGCCGCCGGGTCGACGAGCTCGTTGGCGAGGAAGATCCGCCGGATGCCGAAGGCGCGGTAGACGCGGGCCTGGTGGGGGACGGCGGCGGTGATGCCCCAGGCGCCGTGCTCCAGCTGGCGCTCGAAGAGCTGCGGGGCCATGCAGGTCTTGCCGTGCGGGGCGAAGGCGAGGCCGTGGCGGGAGGCGTACTCACCGAGGGCGGTGAGGTTGTGCTCCAGCGCCTCGGCGTCGAGGGTCAGGACCGGGGTGGTGAACCCGCCGGCGTACAGGTCCCGCTTCTCGGCGGCCAGCTGCCCGACGGTGAGGCCCGCCCGCTCGGCGTCGGGCGGCAGCCCCTTGAACCGGTGGTCGAGCGGTTCGTCGGCGAGCCGTCGGACTGCGTCGCTGCCCATGCGGAATCCTCCTCGCGTTGCATCTGCTGCAACGCCCGTTGCGTGTCGTGCCGCTTGCTGTCTAGCATCCTGCGTACGAGGGGTCAACGGCCGGCCGCGCGCACGGGTTCCGTACGGGGGTGAGGGCGGTGGGGGCGGTGACGCGATGACGGCAGTGACGGCAGTGACGGCAGTGACGGCAGTGCCTGCGGCGGTACGGGAGGACACGGCGTGAGCCAGTCGGTGGAGCGGGCGCTGCGGATCCTGCCGCTGCTCGCGCGGGGTCCGGCGGGACTCGGTGAGGTCGCCGGGGAGCTCGGCGTGCACAAGAGCACCGCGCTGCGCCTCCTGCGCACCCTGCACGAGCACGGCTTCGTCTACCGCCAGCCCGACGGCCGCTACCGCTTGGGCGCCCAGCTCTTCGCGCTCGCCGCCGAAGCCGTGGAGAACCTCGACGTCCGCACCGTCGCCCACCCCCACCTCGTCGAACTCAACCGCCTCACGGGCCACACCGTGCACCTCGCCCTCCACCAGGACGACGAGGTCGTGTACATCGACAAGGTCGAGAGCCGCTACCCCGTCCGCATGTACTCCCGCATCGGCCGGCCCGTCCCCCTCACCGTCGCCGCCGTCGCGAAGCTGCTGCTCGCCGACCTCCCCGAGGCCGAGCGGCGGGCCCTCGCCGAGCGCATCGAATACCCCCGCCACACCGCCCGCTCCACCCCCGACGCGCAGGCCTTCCTGCGCGAGCTGGCCCTCGTACGGGAACAGGGCTGGGCCGCCGACTTCGGCGGGCACGAGGAGTCGGTCAACTGCCTCGGCGCGCCCGTGCGCGGGCCGGACGGGCGGGCCGTCGCGGCGCTGTCCGTCTCCGCGCCCAGCGTCGTCGTCAGCGCCGAGGGGCTGCTCGAACTGCTCCCCCTGGTCCAGCGCACCGCCGACACCGTCAGCCGGGAGTACTCCGGCTCCCCGCACGCCCCACACCACGACGAGGAAACCCCGTGACCGAGAAGACCGCCATCACCCCCGACACCCACACCACCCCGCCGGCCCGCTTCTCGCACGGCGTGCGCAAGGGGAACATCCTCCAGGTCGCCGGCCAGGTCGGCTTCCTCCCGCACGTGGACGGCCAGGCGCCCACGCCCGCCGGGCCGACCCTGCGCGAGCAGACCCTCCAGACGCTGGAGAACGTCCGCTCCGTACTGGAGGCCGGCGGCGCGGGCTGGGACGACGTGATGATGATCCGCGTCTACCTGACCGACACCGGCCACTTCGCCGAGATGAACGAGCTCTACGACGCCTACTTCGAGCAGCAGGGCCTGAAGGAGGCCCCGGCCGCCCGCACCACGGTCTACGTGGGCCTCCCCGCCGGCCTCCTCATCGAGATCGACGCGCTCGCCGTCCTCGGGTGAGGAGGGTGGGCGCGGCGAGGGGCGCCCCCCGGCGGTGGGGCGCCCCGGCTCACGGCCTCGGCCCGCGCCGTCGGCTCACGTGCAGTACTGCGCCTGCTTCCCGATCGAGCGGTACATGCAGTCCGCGTTCTCCAGCAGTTGGAGCACGGCGTCGCGGTTGCGCGCCGTCTCCCGCTCGATCACCTCGTCCGGCGGGTAGAAGCCGCCGCCGCTGCCCGACTCGGACGGGTACATCTCGAAGGTGTACGTGAAGATCTTCTGGTTGCCCCACAGCCAGTCGTCGATCGTCCCGTCCGTGATGTACAGGTCGCTCGACTGCTCCGGCGTGTAGCCGTTGCTGCGGGCCATGCTCGTGCCGATGGTCTTGTAGACGGCGAGGTCGTCCGCCGTCATGCCCGGCGCGGTGTCGTTGTACGTCCACCCGAACGGCCACAGCACCAGCTGGCTGTACGTGTGGAAGTCGATCGAGGCGGTGATCTGCTGCTTGCCGCCGATCACCCGGCTGCGCACGAAGTCCGCGACCACCTTCACCTCGGGGGCCGACTCGCCGGCCGCCCCGCGGTAGGTCTCGGAGCTCTTGCTGCCGCTGGAGCCGCCGCAGCAGCCCCACTTGTAGTCCCAGTTGCGGTTCAGGTCGGTGCCGACGTACGAGGAGCCGGCGTTCGGCTGCCGGTTCTTGCGCCAGGAGCGGTACGAGCCGGTCGCGATGTCGTACTCGCCGCCGTCCGGGTTGAGGTCCGGCACGATCCAGATCTCGCGGCCGTTGACCATGTTGGTGATCCGCGAGTCGGTGCCGTACTTGGAGCCGAACTCCTTGAGCAGGTAGAGCGCCATCTCGACGGTCAGGTGCTCGCGGGCGTGCTGGTGGTGCGTGAAGAGCACCTCGGGCTCGTTCTCGTCGGTGGCGACGTTGTCGCTGATCTTGATGGCGACGATGTCCCGGCCCTGGTACGACTTCCCGATCACCTTCTTGCTCATGATCGAGGGGTACTGCGCGATGCGCTGGTCGATCTCCGCGTTGGCCTCGGCGTAGTTGTGGTACATCGAGTCCTTGGACGGGAAGTCCATCGGGTTCGCGGCGACCCCCCGCTCGGAGCGGTCGGGCGGTCCGGGCAGCGCGGTCAGCTCGTAGCCGAGCGCGCGCAGCTCCTTGGCCTGCATCGGGTCGGCGCTGACGACGACCGAGCGGGCGTCGACCTCGTCGATCGAGACGCCCGTACGGAGCAGGGCCGTTCGCTCGGCCGCCGTGGCCGGGCCCTTGACCTCGTACTGGACGATCGCCTCGTCCTGCGTGGCCGTCGAGGGGGTGGGGGGCGGGGCCGCCGTCGCGCTCATGCCGTAGGCGGGCGCACCGAGCGCGAGAGCGAGCAGGGCCGCCGTGACGGCGGCCCTGCGTCGTGTGTGGAGCCGCATGCGTTCTCCTGGGTGGGAGTGTGGGGTAGCCGTGCGGACGCGCACAGCGTGCTCTTCTGGCATGTCCCGGTCAAGGACTTCATTCCGGCCAGATCCGCCGGGCCGGCGGCCCGCCGGACGGCCGTCCGCCCGGACGGCCATCCCCACACGTACCGCCTAGGGCAGGGCGTGAACCTTCGGACCCACCGAGTTGGACCAAGCGCCACCCGCCTTGGCGTCCCAGTTGGTCGACCAGGTCATCGCCCCGCGCAGCCCGGGGTAGGTCCTCGACGGCTTGAAGGACCCGCAGTTCGTGCCCCTGGCCAGGCAGTCCAGGGCGTTGTTCACGATGGCCGGGGAGACGTACCCGCTGCCCGCGCCGCTCGGCGAGGCCGGGACGCCGATGCCCACCTGCGAGGCGTCGAGCCCGCCCTCCAGCTGGATGCAGGCCAGCGCGGTGAGGAAGTCCACCGAGCCCTGCGAGTAGACCTTGCCGTCGCAGCCGAGCATCGAGCCGCTGTTGTAGTACTGCATGTTGACGACGGTCAGGATGTCCTTGATGTTCAGCGCCGTCTTGAAGTAGCCGCCCGCCGTCGACTGCATGTCGATGGTCTGCGGGGCCATCGTGATGACGAGCGAGGAGCCGGCCTTGGCGGACAGCGAGCGCAGCGCCTGCGTCATGTAGGTCGGGTTGAGGCCGTTCTCCAGGTCGATGTCGATCCCGCCGAAGCCGTACTCCTGCATCAGGGCGTACGCCGAATTCGCCAGGTTGTTCGCGGAGGCGGAGTCGTTGACCGAGATGGTGCCCTTCTCGCCGCCGACGGAGAGGACGACGGACTTGCCGGCCGCCTTCTTCGCCGCGATGTCGGCCTTGAACTGGGCGACCGTGTAGCCGCCGAGGCCCGCCGAGTCGAGGTTGAAGGTGATGGCACCGGGCGTGGTAGTGGCGTCGGCGAACGAGACCGCGATGATGTCGTACTGGGACGAGACGTCGGAGATCTTCTGGACGGTCGCGCCGTTGTTGAAGTTCTGCCAGTAGCCCGTCAGGGCGTGCCCCGGCACCGAGGGGTTCGGGTTCTGGTTGCCGCCGCCGGTCGTCGTGCCGGTCACCGCCGCCGACTTCGGGCCCTCGCCGGCCGCGTTGTACGCGCTCACCTGGAAGGAGTACGAGGTGGCCGCGGCCAGCCCGGTGATCGGGGCGGGGGATCCGGTCACGGTCTTGACGCGGACGCCGTCCTGATAGACGTAATAGCCGCTCGCTCCGCTGACGGCGTTCCACGAAAGGGTGAGCCCGTTCGCGCTCTGGCCGGAAACGGCGCTCCCGCCCGGGGCGCCGGGGACGGACGGGCCCGGGTCGGTGCCGCCGCCCCCGTCCGGGCCGAAGACGCTGAAGTCGTCGACGACGTAGGCCGGCTGCCCGTACCAGCCGTGCGTCCACACGGTGACCTGGGTGGTGTTCGCGCCCGTGGTGAAGGTGGTGGAGAGCTGCTGCCAGCCGCCGCCCGAGCCGGGGGTCCAGGTGGACACGTCCTGCGTGCCGGTCCCGGTCACTCCGAGGTAGACGTACGAGCCCTGCACCTGCTCGCTGAGCGTGTACGTCGAGTTCGGCTTGACCGTGACGGTCTGGCTGCACTGCGCGCTGTCCTGGCCCGCCGGGGTGCCCTTGAGGGCGGCGGTCCCGCCGTGGACGGGCGAGGAGACGACGGCGCCGCTCCCGGAGGTGCAGGTCCAGTTCGCCAGACCGGATTCGAAGCCTCCGTTGCGGACGACGTTGACGTCGGCGGCCTGCGCGGTGCCGGCGGCGAGGGCGGTCAGCCCGCCTGCGGTCAGGGTGGCGGCGCCCAGCAGGGCGAGCGAGCGTATGCGGTTCACGTGGTCTCCGTGGGGGGAGAAGGGGATGTGAAGGGGGAGGTGGAACAGGTGAACGAACGGACCCGGGGCCGTGGGTGGGGGAGGCCCGGAGGGAACGTCGCCGCGTGGGCCCCAAGTTGGTCCAGACCAATCTTCCTGTCAAGGCTCTTTGCAATGTGGCTTGAATTGATCGGCCGTCCGATCCCGGATGTCCGGGTTTCCCGCCACCTGTGACCGGGGCCGCCGGGACGGGAATCGCCAAGGCCCTGCCCCGCCAGGGACGACGCGGATATGGTGCTGGGGCAAGGGGGATGGACGCCGATCGTTTGCGGTCGCGCAGGGGTGCGCGTACGTGAAGTAGGCGCCGACGTATGGGGCGTACGGGGTGAACAGGGGGATTCGCGTGCCGACCGCCATTGCCGTCACCAGCGCAGATCTGGTGCTTCCGGCCCCCGACCGGCACACACCGCCGGCCGTCGTACTGCACCCGCCGGGACGGCTGGACCTCGCGGGAGCCCTCGCCGAGACGAGCGCCCTGCTGGAGCGCCACGGCCACCTCGTGGCCGTCGTGCCGCCCTGGCTGCCGACCGCGACCGTCCGGCGGCTGCACACGGTGCGGGCCATCCTGGAGACCGATCGGATCGCCCTCGTCGACATCGACCTGCCGCCGCTGGCGACGGCCCTGCTGGTACGTCAGCTACGCCAGCTCAGCGTCTGCGACTTCAGCCCCGGAGTCATCGCCTCCGCCGCCCGGCTGCTGTCCCACTACATCCACGCCGGGGCCCTGCTGGGGTCCGTCGCCAAACTGGACCGGGTCCCGGTCGGCCTCAAGGCGCACGCCCGCTCCTGGTCGCCGAGCGCGCAGTTCGCCGTACTGGCCCACCCGACCCCGCACCTGGCCAGGCTGACCGGCTCCGGCGGGGGCGGCGCGCACGCCGGGGGCTCCGCGCTGCCGCCGGGCCCGGCCTACGCCACCCATCTGACCTTCGCGCGCGGGCAGCTCTCCTCCGACTGGGTCACGGCCGAACTCGCCCCCGCCTGGCGGGTCCAGGGCGTGATGGAGAACCCGCTCCCCGCCGACTCGCCCGTCTGGTGGGCCACGGCGAAGCTGGTGGAGTTCGCCGCCGCCATCCCGGACCCGTCCGTGCTCTACCAGCTGGTCGCCTCCGTCCGCCGCGAGGAGTGCCACTGGTGCGGCCTCGAACTGATCGGCGACCGCTGCGGCTTCTGCGCCGCCCCCCTGGCCGCCCCGCCGCCAGCCGGGACCGGGGAGCGGACGACACCGCCGGCCTTCGCCGGCGCCCCCAGACCAAGACACTGACCGGCTGACCGATCGAAGAACGGCGAGGTAGTACGGCCCATGAACTCACGCCAGCGCCGCGGCGTCATCCTGCTGCTCCTGTCGGTCCTGTGCGCCCTCGCGGCGTTCGGCGGGGTCCTCGTGGTGATCGGCGACGTCAATTCCAAGGTCGGGGCCGAGGTCACCGCCTACCGCGCCAAGGGCGACATCCCGCCGTACAGCCCGCTCTCGGCGGGCCAGTTCGAGCAGATCTCCATCCCCAAGCGCTGGCTGTCCGACACCGCCGTCACCGACCTCGGCCGGCTCAAGGACAAGATCGCGCTCACCACCCTGCGCAAGGGCTCGCTGCTCCAGTCGGACATGTTCGTCGACAAACCGCAGCTCCAGCCCGGGGAGCAGGAGATCGCGATCATGATCGACGCGTCGACGGGCGTGGCCGGCAAGATCTACTCCGGAGCCAAGGTCAACATCATCGCCACCTTCAAGGGCGCCAAGGAGTCCGATCCCTCCCGCTCGGTGATCATCGTGGCCAACGCCCGCGTCCTGAACGTCGGCAGACTCACCGCCCTCGACAAGGACAGCGACAAGAAGGGCCCCGCCGAGGCGGTCCCGATCACCTTCGCCCTGAACACCAAGGACACCCAGCGCGTCGCGTACGCCGAGTCCTTCGCGGAGCACGTGCGCCTGGCCCTGGTGGCCCCCGGCACCGACTCCGCGCCCGGCCCGGGCGACCGCACGTACACCCTCGACGGGGACAAGTGAGGCCCGGATGACCACCCGAATCCTCCCCGCGGCCGCCGACCCGGACGCCGCCCGCGCCATCTCCACCCTCCTCAGCCAGCTACCGGCCGCGGAGCCGGGCGCCCCGGTCCCCGACTCCACCACCCTGCTCGACACCCTGGGGCGGCTGGCCGCCGAGTCCATCGACGAACTGCCCGAGGTCGTCCTCGTACACGAGCGGATCGGGCCGGTGCCCGCCCTCGACCTCATCCGCGAGGTCGCCCTCCGCTTCCCGGCGGTGGGCGTGGTGCTGATCTCCTCGGACGCCGGGCCGGCGGTGTTCTCCGCCGCCATGGACTCGGGCGCCCGCGGTGTGGTCGGGCTGCCGCTCGCCTACGAGGAGCTCGCCGCCCGCGTCCAGGCCGCCGCCCAGTGGTCCGTGGGCGTACGCCGCCACCTGGGCCGGGGACCCGACGTGTTCACCGGACCCGGCGGCAAGGTGGTCACGGTCACCGGGGCCAAGGGGGGCGTCGGCACCACCTTCACCGCCGTGCAGTTCGCGCTGGCCGCGGCCGCCTCGGGACGGCGCACGGCCCTGGTCGACATGGACCTCCAGGCCGGCGACGTCGGCTCGTACCTCGACGTGCAGTTCCGGCGCTCGATCGCCGACCTCGCCGGGATCCACGACATCTCCCCGCGGGTGCTCCAGGACGCGGTGTACGAGGACCGGACCGGGCTCGCGCTGCTGCTGGCCCCGGCGGAGGGCGAGCGCGGCGAGGAGGTCGACGAGCGCGCCGCCCGGCACGTCGTCGGCGCCCTGCGCGGCCGGTACGAGCTCGTCGTCATCGACTGCGGCTCCCAGGTGACCGGCGCGAACGCGGCGGCCGTGGAGATGGCGGACGTGGCCGTCCTGGTCACCACTCCCGACGTGGTCTCCGTACGGGCGGCCAAGCGGCTGGTCCGGATGTGGGAGCGGCTCCAGGTGCGCAAGGCCGAGGACACCGCGATGGTGGTCAACCGCTGGAGCAAGCACACGGAGATCCAGCCCTCCCTCATCGAGAAGATCACGAAGACGCGGGCCACCCGGACCCCGGTGCCGGCGGCCTTCAAGGAACTCCAGGCGGTGGTGGACGCGGGCCGGGTGCAGGACCTCGACAACCGCTCCAGCGTGAAGCAGGCGCTGTGGGCGCTGGCCGGCGAACTCGGCCTGCTGACGCCCCCGTCCGAGGCGGAGCCCGAAGCCGCCGCCGCGGGAGCCCCGGGCGCGGCCCTGGCCGTACGGGCCGCGGGCCCGGTGGCGCGGCTGCGCCGCGGCCGGGAGGGCTGACGGATGTCCGCGCGGAGACCCGCACGGGATCGCGGCCAGGTGGCGGTCGAGTTCGTCGGCATGGTGCCGCTGATCCTTCTGCTGGTGGCGGCGGTGTGGGAGTGCGTACTGATCGGGTACGCGTTCTCCCTGGCGGGCAACGCGGCGGACGAGGCGGCCCGGGTGGGCGCGGTGCACGGGGACGGGGCGTGCGCGGAGGCGGCGGGGCGCCACATCGGGGGCGCCTGGCACATGAGCGTCAGCTGCGGGGAGTCGGGGGACGTCTACAAGGCGACCGTGCGGCTCAACCTCCCGGTCTTCTTCCCCGGCCTGGACATCGGCACGCCGATCACGGGCGAGGGCGGCTCCGCGAAGGAGGACGAGTGAAGCGGTACCGAGACCGGATACGGGCCTGGCACCGGGGCGCGGACGGGCAGGGGGGCGGGGACGGGGACGGAGGCGGAGGCGGAGGCGGGAACAGGGGCCGGGACCGGGGTCAGGTGGCCCTGGAGTACATCGGCTTCGTCCCGATCCTGCTGTTCGTCGCGCTCTGCGGGATCCAGCTCGGCTGGGTCGCGTACGTGGAGCAGCAGGCGGACACCGCCGCCCGTACCGCGGCCCGCGTCGAGGCCCGCAGGGGCGAGGGCGGGGAGGCGGCGGGCCTGGCGGCGATCCGGCCGAGCCTCGCCTCGCTCGCGCAGATAGGCGTCGTCAAGACGCGCGGCGCGGTGACGGCGACGGCGAGCATCACCGTCAAGTCGATCGTGCCCGGCCTGGACCCCATCACGGCCGAACGAACGGCCGTCATGCCCGACGACGATCCGAAGGGGTGAGCGCACCATGAGCCTGCGTTCCCGCGTCAACACCCCCGACGACCGGCACAGTCCGCGCGAGGACGGCCGGCTCGTCTCCGCGTACCGCGCGAAGCTGCTGGAGGAGATCGACCTCGCCGAGATGTCGGCGCTCGCGCCCGCCGAGCGCCGCGCCCGGCTGGAGCGCGTACTCGGGCACATCATCAGCCGCGAGGGCCCGGTCCTGTCCACCGTCGAGCGGGCACAGCTGATCCGCCGGGTCGTGGACGAGGCGCTCGGCCTGGGCGTGCTCGAACCGCTCCTCGAAGACGCCTCGATCTCCGAGATCATGGTCAACGGGCCGGACCAGATCTTCGTCGAGCGCGCCGGCCGGGTCGAGCAGCTGCCCCTGCGCTTCGCCTCGAACGAGCAGCTGATGCAGACCATCGAGCGCATCGTCTCCACCGTCAACCGGCGGGTGGACGAGGCCAATCCGATGGTCGACGCCCGCCTGCCCAGCGGCGAGCGCGTCAACGTGATCATCCCGCCGCTTTCCCTGACCGGCGCCACCCTCACGATCCGCCGCTTCCCGCGCGCGTTCACCCTGCACGAGATGATCGGCCTCGGCTCGCTGGACGAGCAGATGCTCCTGCTGCTGTCCGGGCTGGTCCAGGCGAAGATGAACGTCATCGTGTCCGGGGCCACCGGCACCGGCAAGACCACCCTCCTCAACGCCCTCTCCGGCCTGATCCCGGAGGGCGAGCGGATCATCACCATCGAGGACTCGGCCGAGCTCCAGCTCCAGCAGGCGCACGTCATCCGCCTCGAATCGCGCCCGCCGAACGTGGAGGGCAAGGGCCGGATCACCATCCGCGACCTCGTCCGCAACTCCCTGCGCATGCGCCCCGACCGCATCATCGTCGGCGAGGTCCGCGGCGGCGAGACCCTCGACATGCTCCAGGCGATGTCCACCGGCCACGACGGCTCCCTGGCCACCGTCCACGCGAACAGCGCCGAGGACGCGCTCATGCGCCTGCAGACCCTCGCCTCGATGTCCGAGGTGGAGGTCCCCTTCGAGGCCCTCCAGGACCAGATCAACAGCGCCGTGAACGTGGTCGTCCAGCTGACCCGATTCGGCGACGGCTCGCGCCGCCTCACGGAGATCGCCATCCTCGATTCGCACGGGCGCGAGCCCTTCCGGATCACCACCGTCTGCCGGTTCGCCGCCCAGCCGATGGGCGCCGACGGACGCGTGCACGGGTACTTCGAGTACTACCCGCTGCCGCGCCGGATCGCGGACCGCCTCTACATGAACAACCAGCCGATCCCCCAGGCCTTCGGGGTCGCCATGTCCGACGACCAGCTCGCCACCCGCATCACCCGGACCGTCCTGTGAACCCACTGATCCTCCTCACCCTCGGCGTCACGCTGCTGGCCTGCGTCCTCGTGGTCGCGGGCGTCCAGGCGTACGCCGCCGGCCGCGCCCAGCGCGCCGCCCTCGTCGAACGCCTCGCCGCCGACGGCGCACCGGAGCCGTCGGGCCGCCGGCGCCGCTTCCCCGGGGTGGACCGGCGGCTGCGCCGGACCGCCCTCGGCAAACGGATCGAGCTGAAGCTGGCCGTGACCGGCCTGGACCTCACCCCCGGAGAGTTCTTCGTCTACGTGCTGATGTCGGTGGCCGGGGTGTGGCTGGTCGCGGCCAGCTTCCTGGCCCCCTTCTTCGGCCCGGTGGCGGGCCTGATCGGTCTGTGGGCGGCCGACGCCTACCTCAACTGGCAGCGGGCCCGGCGCAGTGAGCGGTTCATCAACCAGCTGCCCGAGCTCGCCCGCATCCTCGCCAACGCCACCCAGGCCGGGCTGGCCCTGCGTACGGCCATCGCCATAGCGGCGGAAGAGCTGGAGGCCCCGGCGGGCGAGGAACTCGCGCGCGTCGCCGACCGCCTCGCCGTCGGCCACTCCATCGACGAGGCACTGGGCGAGATCGCCGAACGGCTGCCCTCGCGGGAGCTGGTCGTACTGGTCTCGACGCTGGTGCTCTCCGCGCGGGCGGGCGGCGCGATCGTCGGCAGCCTGCGCAACCTGACGGTGACGCTGGAGCAGCGCAAGGAGACGCGGCGCGAGGTCCGCACCCAGCTCTCCCAAGTGACGGTCACGGCCTATCTGGTACCGGCGATCGGGCTCGGCTCGCTGCTGCTCGTGAACACGATGATGCCGGGCGCGCTGGACCGGATGACCGGCGCCTTCTTCGGCCAGACGGCGGTGCTCGTGGCCATCGGGTTCTTCACGCTGGGCTTCGTCCTGATCCGCCGGCTCTCGAAGATCGACGTGTGAGGGGGCTACGACGGACATGACGGCTCTGCTGCTCGCCGTACTGCTGGGGGTGTCGGTCCTCGGCGTCTTCCACGGCATCCGCCTCTACCGCGCCGAGGTCGAACTGCCGAGCGACCTGGCGCTCGCCCTGGAGGTCGGCGCCACCCGTACGACCGCCGTCGGATCGGCCGTCGACCGCCTCGGCATCCGCTGGGCGCCGCTCGTCCTGCGCCTGATGGGCCCGGCCCGGGTCGCCCGCAAGCGCCGCCAGATCGACCTGGCGGGCAATCCGGCGGGCCTGACGATCGACCGGTACGCGGCGCGCCGCGCGGTGTACGGGTTCCTCGGCGCGCTCGGCGCGTTCTCCATGCTGATCAACGGGCAGCTCGTACCGGCCCTGCTGATGGTCGCGTTCGGCCTCTTCTGGATCGAGGTCGGCCTGTGGTCGGCGATCCGGGCGCGGCGCGACCACATCGAGCGGACGCTGCCCGACTTCCTGGACGTGCTCGCGGTCGTGGTGAGCGCGGGGCTCGGCTTCCGGCAGGCGCTGGAGCGCGTGGCGGCCAAGTACGACGGCCCCTGGTCCGACGAGATCCGGATCACCCTGCAACAGATGGACATGGGCGTCAGCCGCCGCCAGGCCTTCGACGAACTGCGCAGGCGCAACGACTCCGAGCAGGTGGCGCAGTTCGTCACCGCGCTGCTCCAGGGCGAGGAGCTGGGCTCGCCGATCGTGGACACGCTGATCGCGATCGCCGAGGACATGCGCCGTACGGACGCCCAGAACGCCCGCCGCCGGGCGGCCCGCGCCGTCCCGAAGGCCACGTTCGCGGTGACCATGTTCATGCTGCCCGGGACCCTGATCCTGCTGGTGTGCGGCTTCGTGTACGGCGCGGACGTGGACTTCGGCGCGCTGCTCGGGGGCGGGTGAACCATGGCGGTCCTCCACATCCCCCTCGCGGGTCCGTCCGTACGCGCAAAGGCGGCGGCGGGGGAACCCTCCCCGGCCCTCCAGTCCAACGCGCTCCAGGCGCTCTGCCGCCGGGTGTTCGCGTTCCGGATGGTGATGATCGGCCTGGGCGCGCCGCTGGCGCTGGGACGCACGGCGAGCGGCGGGCCGACGTACCTCGTCGGCGGCGCGGTCCTGCTCACCTTCATGCTCTCCTACGTGCTCTTCCGCGACTGGGAGCGCTTCGGGCCGCTCCTGCTGCGCCACCGCTGGCTGCTGGCCCCGGACCTGGCGTGCTGCGGACTGCTGCTGGTCACGGCGGGGCCGCAGTCGCCGCTCGGCTTCGCCGTGCTCTGCACCCCGCTGCTGGCCGGGCTGGTCTACGGATGGCGCGGCTCGGCGGTGTACGCGGCGGGGGTGGCGGTGGCGGTGGCGGCCGTGTCCGGCGGGCCGACGCTGGCGGCGCTGTGCCTGCTGGCGGGCGCGGCCGGTGCCTCGCTGCGCGACCTCCTCTTCCGCTTCGGTGCGGCGAGCCAGGCCCTGACGGAGGCGCGGGCCCGGCTGGCCGTGGCCGAGGCGGTGCGCGCCGAACGGGACCACCTGGCCCGCGAGATGCACGACTCGGTGGCGAAGACCCTGCACGGCCTGGCCCTGGCGGCCGACGCCCTGGCCCGCACCACGGACCCGGCGGCCGTGCGCCGGCAGGCGACCTTCCTCTCCGGCGCGGCCCGCGCGGCGGCGGCGGAATCCCGGGCCCTGCTGACCGACCTGCGCCGGGAGCCGGAGGGGACCGCGCCCGCGCTGGCGGCAGAACTGCGCCGCCTGGTGGGCACGGACGCGGAGCTGCGCACGCGGGGCGCCCTCCCGGAGCCGCCCGCCGGCGTGGCCCACCACATCCTGTCGATCACCGCGGAGGCCCTGGAGAACGCCCGCCGCCACGCGGAGGCCTCGCGGGTGACGGTCACCGCGGCGGCGGACCCGACGGGCCTCACCGTGACCATCGAGGACGACGGCCGCGGCCTCCCCCCCGACGCCCGCGACTCCCGGGGCCGCTACGGCCTGCTCGGCATGGCGGAACGCGCGGAGGCGATGGGCGCCCGGCTGACGATCGCGGCCCGCCGGCCCGGCCCCGGGACGGCGGTGGTCCTGTGCCTCCCGCTCGCGGCCCTGACCCCGCAGGGGAGCCCGTGATGCCGCTGCGCGTCCTGATCGCCGACGACAACCCGGTGGTACGGGCGGGTCTGGCGTCCCTCCTGGCGACGGTGGAGGACATGGCGGTGGTGGCCCAGGCCGCGGACGGCCGCGAAGCCCTGAGCCTGACCCGCAGGCACGCCCCGGACGTCATCCTGCTGGACGTGCGGATGCCGGGCGTCGACGGCATCTCGGCGCTGCCGCACCTCGTACAGCTGGCGCCCGTACTGATGCTGACGTACAGCCAGGAGTCGGAGGTCGTCCGAGAAGCGCTCCTGCTGGGCGCGGGCGGCTACCTGGTCCACGGCGAGTTCACGCCGGAAGACCTGGTCAGGGCGGTCCGAGACGTCCGCGAGGGCCGCGCCCATTTCACGCCGACGGCGGCGAGCGCTCTCCTCGCTGACCTCCGCACCTCTTCGCAACCGCAACGAAATGTGGCACGCTCTCCTGAGAGGCTGCACAACTCGGTTCTCTTCGGCCTGAGTTCGAGGGAGGCAGAGATCATGGACCTCATCGCGTCCGGGATGAGCAACCAGCAGATCGCCGCCACCTGCTTCATCAGCGAGAAGACGGTGAAGAACCACATCAACCGCATCTTCGCGAAGCTCCAGAGCACGAGCCGCAGCGAGGCGATAGCGCGCTGGCTGGGAACCGCCCGTCCAGGGGTGAGCGGCCATGGGTAGACGGAGTGCGCAGTGGGTCCGTAATTGGGCCCCGGGACCCTTGGTTAACACCGGTGACTCCCCGTACGGTCCGCAAACCAACAGCGCCACCGGCCCGGGAGGAAACCCCCATGTTGCAGAACACCCTGGCGAGGATGCGGAACCGGTACGGAACCAGGACCACCCGGGACCGAGGCCAGACGGCCTTCGAATACCTGGGCATCATCCTGGTGGTGGTAGTGATCATCGGCGCAATCGTCGGCACGGGCATCGGTCAAACGATCACGTCCAAGATCACGACTCAGATCGGCGCGATCACGGCTGGCAAGTGACTGAGGGCGAATTCCCCGGCGACAAAGGGCAGGCCTTCCCCATCTACATCGTGGTGGTCGCGGGTCTGCTCTTTGCCGCCTTCGCCTTCTTCGTCGTCGGAATGGCCGGTGCCACCCGGAGTAACGCACAAGGTGCCGCCGACGCGGCGGCGCTGGCGGCTGCCCGTGAAGCGAGGGACGGCGTGTTCCTCGGGATCGACCTGCTCGCCCTCACGCCTGCCGACTGGGACAAGATCGTCAATGGCGATCTCCTTGACGGGAAGGGTGCCTGCGGTGCGGCTGTCGAGTTCGCCGAATTGAACAACGCCACCGCGGACTGCGCAGCGGCTGCCCCCGAGTTCACCGTCAAAGTGACAACGAATGACGCCGTAGGCAAGTCGGTTATCCCTGCGAGTGGGGACATCAAGGGTAAGGCCACGGCCACAGCCCGGATCGAACCGAGATGCTCGCTGCGCTCGGCACCTGCCCCCGCCCCCACTCCCACCCCGACGGCGACCCCCAGCCCTTCACCCACGCCGAGGCCTGGGACCGTCACGTTCGAGTGCAGCGGGAAGCCCCTCAGCTTGGACCCGGCGAATCCGGGTCCGTTGTCCCAGCTGGCGAGGGCACTCTTCACCGTACGACTGGTCGACTGACAAGCGAACGAGAGACAAGGAAGCTGCACAGATGAGCATTCGGCGCACGGTGAAAGCCCGCGGGGGAGCGGCCGTAGTGGTTGCGGCGGCCCTCGCCTTCGCATTGGCCGGGTGTGGCGGTGGCGATGACGGAAAGTCGAAGGAGCCGCAGAAATCTGCTGCAGCCAACCCGCAGGGTTCCGCTACTCAGACACCCGCGACCGGCGGAAGCCCCAGCCCGACGCCGACGCAGGTATTGGCCACGGCCAATGGTGAGGACGGCATGGTGATGACCATCAATTCGGCAACTCGTGATGCCGGAGGATTCCTGACCATCAGCGGCCAGTTCAAGAACGGCGGCGCCGCCGACTATGCGAAGACTCCCGCATGGAGGGGCAATGAGCTCACCCAGAGTGGGACGTCGATCGCCGGAGTCACGGTGACGGACAAGGTGGGAAAGAAGCGGTACTACGTCCTGCGCGACACGGACGGCAGGTGTCTGTGCACCACGGGAATCGCCCTCATTGAGCACGGTGCGACGATTCCGTTCTTCGCCCAGTTCCCGGCGCCCCCCGCCGGCACGGCGGAGGTTGAATTCAACCTCCCCACCTTCGCAACGGCCACCATCAAAATCTCCGGGTGACCCCCATGAATAAACGCCACCGCGTCTCCGCATCCACGGCCGTCGTCGGCCTCGTCATCGCCGGGGCCCACTTCATCGGCGCGACGAGCGCCCACGCCGATGGGGTCAAGCCCTCCGTGCCTCCCGGCACCGAGCCGTCGGCCTCCGCGCCCGTGTCCATCGACTCGAACTCGCCCGGCCTGAAGATCCCCCAGGGTGGAACCCTGGCTCCGGTCAAGGTCCTGGACATCGCCGAGGTCGTCGAAGACCTCGGCGGGGAGCAGCGGCGGCAGGAGACCAATCAGACCGTCATGATGGCCCTGCAGTCCGAGGTGCTCTTCCCCGAGAACAGCGCCGTCTTCAACGCCCAGGCCGCCGCCCGGATACAGGCCATCGCCAACGAGATCAACACGCAGAAGGCGACCCGCGTCCGGGTCTTCGGTTTCACCGACGACCAGGGCAGCTACGAGCACGGCAAGGAACTCTCCAAGCAGCGCGCCGACGCCGTTCAGGCAGAGCTCGCCAAGACCGTCACCAGCCCCGGCGTCATCTACGACGTGCGCGGTTACAGCGAGGACTACCCGATCGCCGACAACGGCACCGAGGAAGGCCGCAAGAAGAACCGCCGCGTCGAGATCACCTTCCCCCGCACCACCCCCGCCGGCGGCAACTAGGGCCGCCGGGCGGACGCGCCCCGGCCCCCGGCCCCCAGCGCCCCCTACGCCCCCGCCCGGATCAGCGTGGCCGCCGCCTCGCCGGCGCGGTGGGCCGGCTGCGGGCCGGGGGCCAGGGCGGCCACCACCGTCGCGCCCTCGACCAGGATCAGCAGCTGCTCCGCCAGGTCCTCGCGCCCCGGCCCGGCGGCCTCCGTCAGCAGCTCCCGCAGCTCCGCCTTGTGGCGGTGTACGACGTCCAGCACCGCGGCGGGGCCGGTGCCCAGCTCCCCGTAAGCGTTCAGGAACGCGCAGCCCCGGAAGTCCGGCTCCGAGAACCACGCGGCCAGCCACTCGAAGACCGCCGCGACCGGATCGGCGGCCTCCGCCACCGCGCCCCGCAGGCTCGCCGTCCACCGCCGGTCGCGGCGGTCGAGGTAGGCCGCGACCAGGGCTTCCTTGGCCGGGAAGACCTTGTAGAGCCGCTTGAGCGGTACGCCCGACTCCGTGCGGATGCGGTCCATGCCGACGGCCTGGATGCCCTCGGCGTAGAACAGCGCCTCCGCCGCGTCCAGCAGCCGGGTCCGGGCCTCTTCATCGTCCATGAAGGCAGCGTAGCCCAGGATCGCTTGCGTTGAGAACGTCCGTTCTCTATCGTCCTCACTCATGGAGAACGAACGTTCTCAGAGGCTCTCCACCCCGAGGTGACCGTCATGACCGATGCCCAAGCCGTACGCCCGCCCCTGCCGCCCTTCACCGAGGAATCGGCCCGCGCCAAGGTCCAGGCCGCCGAGGACGCCTGGAACAGCCGCGACCCCGAGCGCGTGGCCCTCGCGTACACCGAGAACTCGTTCTGGCGCAACCGCGACCGCTTCCTCAGCGGCCGTGACGAGATCCGCGAGTTCCTGGCCGAGAAGTGGGAGCGCGAGCTCGACTACCGGCTCCGCAAGGAACTGTGGGCGTACACCGGCAACCGCATCTCCGTGCGCTTCGAGTACGAGTGGCACGACGCCTGCGGCCAGTGGTGGCGCAGCCACGGCAACGAGCAGTGGGAGTTCGACGGCGACGGGCTGATGCGACGCCGCGAGGCCAGCATCAACGACGTTCCGATCACCCCCGAGGACCGCCGCCTCGTCTGACGGGTGTGCCGTCCGCCGCCCCGCGGTATGTGTCTGCCCGATCGCTCACCCCCCTGTGAGGAGACTCGGCATGGCGGCGCGGGCTCGCGTGAACGGCCTGGACCTCTACTACGAGATCGTGGGCGAGGGGGACCCCCTGGTCCTCGTCCACGGCTCGTGGGTCGACCACGAGACCTGGCGGCGCGTCGTCCCCCGCCTCGCGGGGTCGTTCCGCGTCCTGGTCTACGACCGGCGCGGCCACAGCCGCAGCGAGCGCCCGCCGGGCCAGGGCAGCCGGCGCCAGGACGAGGACGACCTCGCGTCGCTCATCGAGATCCTCGGCGCACCGGCCCACGTGGTCGGGAACTCCTTCGGGGCCTCCGCCGCCCTCGGCCTCGCCGCCCGCCGCCCCGAGCTGCTGCGCAGCCTGACCGCGCACGAGCCCCCGCTCATGGGCGTCGTGGGCGAGGGGGGCGAGGGGGGCGACGGGGACCGGGAGCTCCGCCCGGTGCTCCAGGCCATGGAGGCCGCCCTCGACGGCGTACTCACGGCCCTGCGGGCGGGCGAGGACCGGGCCGGTGCGCAGCGGTTCGTGGACGACGTCGTCATCGGACCGGGTGGCTGGGAGCGACTGCCGGAGCGCGCCCGCCAGGTGTTCACCGCCAACGCGCCCACCTTCTTGGACGAACACGGCGACCCCGACTGGGCCCGTCTCGACCTCGCGCGCCTCGCCGGCTTCCCGGGTCCCGCGCTGCTGACCTTCGGCAGCGAGAGCCCGCCCTGGTTCCCGGTGATCGTGGGCAAGCTCGCGAGTGCGCTCGACGGCCGGGCGCGAACGCGGACGCTGGTGGGGGACGGCCACGTACCGCACCTCACCCACCCCGAGCGCTACGCCGACGCCCTCGCGGCGTTCATCCGGTCCGCGGCGGCGTAGCCGACCCGACCCGCCCCGGCCCCCGCCGCGGCCCCCGCCCTCACGAGGCCTGGTGGGCCTGGGTGATGAGGTCCGTCGCGACCTCCAGGGCCGCCTGCCGGGTCTCCTCCGGGTTGCCCTCCACGTGCTGGAGGAACATCATCCCGGCGTGCAGGGTGAACAGCGCGCTCACGCACCGCACCTGGTCCGTCAGCGGCCCGTCATCCGTACGCAACAGCTCCACCAGCGTGAACAGCCGCCGCTTCACGGTCTCGCCGATGCTCAGCTCCCGCATCGTCGCCTGGTTCTCCTGCATGAAGCGGTACAGCGGCGAGCCCGCCGCCATGGCCTCGCTGTAGCGGCGCAGCACCTCGCGCTTCATCTCCAGCGTCCGCGGCTGCTGCTCCGCCCAGTCGATCAGCTCGTCGATCGGCCTGGTCAGGTCCTCGAAGACGCTGATGATGATGTCTTCCTTGGTCTTGAAGTGGTAGTACAGCGCCGCCTTCGTGACCTCCAGCCGCTCCGCGATCTCACGCAGCGACGTCTTCTCGTACCCCTGCTCGGCGAAGAGCTCCAGCGCGACGTCCTGGATGCGCTGGCGCGTATTGCCGCGGCGCGCCTGCGGACTGCTACTGGACATGGCTCTCCCAAACTACTTACTTGACGCCCGGCTAGTGACGGGTCTACCTTCCCCAGTGTAGTCAACTAGCCGGGCGGCAAGTAAGGGCCCGGAGCTCATGGGTAAACGGGGAGTGACATGGCTGAAAACATAAACGCGGCGGAGATCTCGGAGGGGGTGAAGCCGCGCAGCGTTCGTGTCGTCCTCATGGCCCTCATGATCGCAATGCTCCTCGCCATGCTCGACAACATGATCATCGGTACCGCGATGCCGACGATCGTCGGCGAGCTCGGCGGCCTGGAGCACCTCTCCTGGGTGGTCACCGCGTACACGCTGGCCACCGCCGCCTCCACCCCCATCTGGGGGAAGATCGGCGACATGTACGGGCGGAAGGGCTCCTTCCTCACCTCCATCGTGATCTTCCTGATCGGCTCCGCGCTCAGCGGCATGGCCCAGGACATGGCCCAGCTGATCGGCTTCCGCGCCGTCCAGGGCCTCGGCGCCGGCGGTCTGATGGTCGGCGTCATGGCGATCATCGGCGACCTGATCCCGCCCCGTGAGCGGGGCAAGTACCAGGGCATGATGGCCGGCGTGATGGCCCTCGCGATGATCGGCGGCCCGCTGGTCGGCGGCACCATCACCGACCACCTCGGCTGGCGCTGGTCCTTCTACATCAACCTGCCGCTCGGCGCCGTCGCCCTCGCGATGGTCACCGCCGTCCTGCACCTGCCGAAGAAGGCCGGGGCCCAGCGGCCGAAGATCGACTACCTGGGCGCGGCCCTCCTGACCGTGGCCATCACCTCGACCGTGCTCGTCACGACCTGGGGCGGCACCGAGTACGCGTGGGGCTCCGGCCAGATCATCGGCCTGATCGTCGTCGGCATCCTGTCGATCGCCGCCTTCCTCTTCACCGAGACCAAGGCCGCCGAGCCGGTCATGCCGCTGCACATCTTCCGCAGCCGCAACTTCACGCTCATGTCGGTCATCGGCTTCCTCGTCGGCTTCGCGATGTTCGGCGGCGTGCTCTACCTGCCGCTCTTCCAGCAGTCGGTCCAGGGCGCCTCCGCCACCAACTCCGGCCTGCTGCTCCTGCCGATGCTGCTTTCGATGATGGTCGTCTCGCTGATCGCGGGCCGGGTCACCACCAGCAGCGGCAAGTACAAGATCTTCCCGATCGTGGGCGGCGCGCTCATGGTCGTGGGGCTCTTCCTGCTCGCGCAGATGGACACCGACACGACCCGCCTGATGTCCGGCGTCTACATGGCCATCCTCGGCGCCGGCCTCGGTTTCCTGATGCAGATCACCATGCTGGTCGCGCAGAACAGCGTGGACATGAAGGACATGGGCGTCGCGTCCTCCTCGGCCACCCTCTTCCGTACGCTCGGCGGCTCGTTCGGCGTGGCCCTGATGGGCTCGCTGTTCACCAGCCAGGTCACCCAGACCATGACCGAGCGCCTCGGTCCGGGCGCCGCCACCGCCGCCGGCTCCGCCCAGCTCGACGCGGCCAGCCTGGCCAAGCTGAAGCCGGTCATCCGCGAGGCCTACCAGCACGCGGTCGCCGCCGGTACGCACTCGGCGTTCCTCCTCGGTGCGGGTGTCGCCGTACTGGGCTTCGTGGCGGCCTGGTTCGTCAAGGAGGTCCCGCTGCGGGGCGCGGGTCCGGCCAAGGACGGCGACGCGGCCGACGGCAGCGGTGCGCAGGCTCCGGCGGAGTCCCTCGCTCACTGACCCAGGTACCTCCCGAACCCAGGCACCCTCTCGGTTCACTCGGTTCACCAGCCCGGCCCCGGCGGATCTCCGCCGGGGCCGGGTTTTTTCGTGGGCTGAAGCCGTTGCGTGCGGGGTGGGTGAGTACGCGTGTGGCAGGGGAGGTTGAACTGGTTCCGTCTTGTTTCAGGTGGGGTCCAAATCGGCATGATCAAGGACCAAGGTCCTATTAGCTGGATTTTATGGCGCAATTGGCGGGAACCCGTCCGTCTCACGGATCGTCATGGAAGGCAGGGCGACCACACACGCGGACGGGGAGGGGACGCTTCATGGGCTTCATGGCGCGCGCGAACGGGCAGGGCATCCGGGCCGGGGCGGCCGTCGTGGCGGCGGCCGCCGCGGTGGCCGGGACGGTATGGGGAGCGTCGACCTTCGCGGGACCGGGCCATGGCTCCGGACAGCGGCCGGCGCACGCGAACGCGTCGCGCCAGGGCGACGCACCCGCCGCGTCCGGGACTCCCGACGACGGCGCGAAGGGCGGCGGGGCCCAAGGCGCGGGCGGCGCACCGCCCTCGGGCATACCCGAGGGCATAGCCCACGCCTCCGAGAGCGGGGGCAACGCCGTCAACATCACCATCGACGACGGCCCGGACCCCCAGTGGACCCCCAAGGTCCTCACCGTGCTGAAGAAGTACGACGTCAAGGCCACCTTCTGCATGATCGGACCGCAGGCCAAGGCCCACCCCGACCTGGTCAAGCGCGTCGTCGCCGCCGGCCACCGGCTCTGCGACCACACCACGGACCACGACACGGGCATGGGCAAGAAGCCGGTCGGCTACCAGGAGCAGCAGATCCTGGGAGCGAAGAAGATGATCGAGGACGCGGCGGGCGGCGGCGCCGAGGTGGAGTACTACCGCGCCCCCGGCGGCGCGTTCACCCCCGACAGCCGCCGCATCGCCGCCGCGAACGGCATGCGCCCGCTCGGCTGGAACGTCGACACCAAGGACTTCGGCAAGCCCGGCGTCGCCGCCATCGTCAAGGCGGTCAAGAGCGAGATCGGCAACGGCCCGACGGTCCTCTTCCACGACGGCGGCGGCAACCGCGCGCAGACCGTCGAGGCCCTCGACCAGGTGCTGGCCTGGCTGAAGGACCAGGGCCGTCCCACCGGATTCCCCGTCCGCACCACCCCGGACGGCTCCTGACACGCCGTCCGGCGGCGAACGGGTGAAGGTCGCCGCCCCGCCGCCGCCCGCGGTGTTCCCTGGTCGCGCACACAGCCCGCCCGTACGGCGGCCGCACGACGGCCCGCACGACGGCCCGTACGACCGCACAGGAGGCCCCCGTGATCGCGCCGAACCAGCTCACCGACCCCACCGTCCGCGCCTTCGTCACCGCCGTCAACGCCGGCGACCAGAACGCCTTCTCCGCCCTCCTCGCCCCCAACGCCACGATGTCCGACGACGGCTCGGACCGCGACGTCGCGCAGTGGGCCGAGAAGGAGATCTGGTCCGCCAACGGGCACATGGACGTCATGAGCGAGTCCGACAGCGGTCTCGCCCTCGTCGTCGACTACCGCAACGACACCTGGGGAGAGATGCGCACCGCCTGGCGGTTCGTCACCGACGGCGGCCGCATCAGCCGCTTCGAGACCGGCCAGGCCTGAGCGGCCGGGCCCGAGGCGCCGCCCCACCCGTACGTCCATCCCGTACGGGTGAAAGCGCGCCCGGGCTCGTTCCGGCCCCCGCCGGCCCCCGTTGGACCGGGCATGAAGCGCACCCGTACCGCCGCCATCGCCCTCGCCGCCGCCGCGGCGGCCCTCGCCCCCGCCCTCGGCCAGGCCGCCGCCACCGCCGCGGACGGCTCGTACCTCCAGGACCCGGCCGGCGGCGAGAAGACGATGAAGTCGCAGTGGACCAAGGACGAGATGCACAAGGTGGAAGGGCAGTTCCGCTTCTACCCCGGCGTGCAGTACAAGATGGTGACCCGCCCCGGCCCCTCGGGCGCCCCCGACTACGAGCGGAAGGTCGCCGACCCCAAGACCCTGGCCTGGCAGCCGTCCTTCGACTTCGGCTGGGCGGTGTCGGACTCGACGCTGGTGAAGAAGGCCGTGACCACGAAGGACGGCAAGCACCCGATCGTCGTGCACGCCGTACTGCGCCGCGCCTCGGACCACGCCAAGGCGGTCGAGGTGCACCAGGAGCTGACCGGCCGGCCGGCGACGGGGCGCGCCAGGGTCCCGGGCGGAAAGCGGATCGCCTGCGACACCGGTGAATACACGGTGGAGTGGTCGCTCACGCGCTCGGGCTACGGGACGCTCACGGGCACGCTGCGCTGGGACTCCGGCTGCGAGCAGTACCGGACGGCGTTCTCCACGGAGAACGGCAAGGTCTGACCCGGAGACGAGAGGGGAGAGGAGGGGGAGAGGGCCGGCCGCCCCGCGCACCTTGTGGGTGGTCGGCGGCGACTGGTCCGCGGCCTTGGATCAAGAGCCGTTGCAGCCATTCTGTCGCATGGGATGGGGTGCGTCAGGGTCGAAAGTCCTGTGTCGGACGGGATGTTCGGCGGTCTTCCCGGTCAGTGCTGCTTCTTGCCCGCCTCGTTCGCCGTGGCGGCGATCTCGTCCAGCACGGTCTTCGGATCGCCGTTCGGTTCCACGGCCCGCCCGATGTTGCGCTTGATCGTGTCGCTGACCGTCACCCACGACGGGTCGTTCACCGGGTACAACTGCGCCCCGCGCAGGGCGGTCAGGAAGAACTGGTCGTTGCTGTCCAGGCCGGCGCCCGAGGGGTTGCGGGAGGCCGAGACGGTCGACGGCAGCAGGTGGTAGCGGCCCGCGAAGTCCGACAGGTTCTTGTCCTGGTAGATGAAGTCCAGGAACTTGCCGATCTCCGCGCGCTTGCCGTGCTGCTTGAACGCCATCATCCAGTCGGCGACGCCCACGGCCGGCGGGCTCTCCCCGGAGCCGAGGGTGTCCGAGACCGGCATCGCGGCGGTGCGCACGTCGATGCCCTTGGCGCGCGCCTCGTGCAGGAGTTGCGGGTAGCCGTTCAGCATGCCGACCTCGCCGCGCGTGAACGCGGCGAAGGCGTCGGCGCGGTTGAGCCGGGACGGCGGAACGGGTCCGGTCAGGCCGGGGCCGACCAGGTTGTCCTTGAGCCAGCGGAAGGTCTCGATGTTCTGGTCGGAGGCCAGGTTGTAGTTGCCGCTGCTGTCGGAGTAGCCGCCGCCGTTGCTGAGCTCCCAGATCATCGCCTCGGCGTGCGCCTCCTCCGGGCCCAGGGGGAGCGCGTACGGGTACTTGACGCCCTTCTCCTTGAGCGCCTTGGCGGCGGACTTCAGGTCGGACCAGGTCTTGGGCTCGCTGACGCCGGCCTGCTTGAAGAGGCCCTGGTTGTAGAAGAGGAGCCGGCTGCTCGCCACCCAGGGCAGGCCGTAGAGGGTGTTGCCGACCGAGCCGGCCTCGGCCAGCGGCTGGAGGAAGTTGGCCTCGGCGGTGACCGAGAGGAGTTCGTCCGCGGAATAGAGCTTGTCCTGCGCGGCGAAGTCCGAGTACGAGCCCATGAGGGCCATGTCCGGCGCATCGCCGGCCTTGACCATACGGGAGACCTCGCGGTCGATGTCCGCCCAGGGCAGGAGCTTGACCTCGACCTTGATACCGGGGTTGGCGTTGGTGAAATCCTCCGTCACCTTGTCCCAGAAGGCTTTGGAACTGGTGGCCTGGTTGTCCCCGTATTCCGCGGCGACCAGACGGAGCGTACCGCTGTCACCTGCACTGTTGTCTGAATCGCCGCATCCGGACAGTGGGATCAGCAGACCGAGCACGACCGCGATCGCACTCGGGCCGAAGATTCTTCGTTGCACGGGTGTATTCCCCTGAATTTCTTTTGAGTCCCGTTACTACTTATGAGTTGCTCCGGGCTGGGGTGTCCGTCCGTGGCCCGTTGGCCGGAATTCTCTCCTGTGCGGGGGCGATTGATTCCATTGGGGCGGAACTTGTGGTCAATGCTCCAAGTGCGGCTTTTCCGGCTGGTGTTTTCCGATATGTGATCAACAAATCGGACGCGCGTAGACATGCCGAATCGCCCGATTCCGGCCCATTGGGGCGCCGGAGCGGGTGGGGGGTCCGGATCAGGTCAGGGAGCCGGCCGGAGCCGGGGGCCTTCAGTCCGCGAAGTCGCCCGCGTACGGGTCGGGCTCGCCCGTCTCGGGGTTGCGGCCCTCCTGCCAGCGCCGCTGGGCCTTGCGCCAGTGCACGAAGCTGAGGTGCCCGCCGTCCCAGAAGGTGATGCTGACCGGGCTCACGTCGAACTCGTCGGAGCAGAGCAGGTACAGGAACTCCGCCATGCCGTACGGATACACGGCGAAGGCGTCGGCGGTGTGCCGGCCGACCACCAGGACGGGCCAGCGGTCCGGATCGGGGTCGGTCGTGAGCCAGCAGAGGATGTCGGACCCGCCCGTGACGCCCCACGCGATGATCGACTCGGGGTCGACGCCGAAGGCGGCCCGGCCGCCCTCCGCGTCCCAGAGCTGGCGGGCGTTGGCGGTCTCCTCGGCCATCTCGGCCGGGTCCCACTGGAGGCCGGGTTTGGGGAGCGGGAGGAGGATGCTGGCCTCGCCGTTGATGGAGCCGGCGCCGAAGCGGCCCATGAAGGCGACGAAATCGGCCGGGAACCGGGTGCGCCAGGTGGCCTCCGCGGCCGGCCAGTCGATGTCCTCGTCGGCGCCGTGCGTCGCCGGCATGATCTGCTCCAGCGCCTTGATCCGCGCGTTCTCCGTCATGCCGCTCCCCTGAGACCCCAGCTCAACCGCCCCAACCTACCGCCGTCCCCGCGCGGCGCCTAGCGGCGGCCGGGACGGGTCAGGGCGTCGGGTCGGCCGTCCGGTCCCTCGACGGACAGTCGTGCCCCGACCCGCAGGCCCCAGGCGGCCATGGCGCCCGCCTCGGCCTCCAGTACGTGCCGGGAGCGGAGCCGGGGCAGCCCCAGGCGGTTCGGCGCCATGGTGGCCAGGGCGATGACGCGCAGGCGGCGGTCGAGGTACGCCACGTCGATCGCGAACCGCATCCGGAACGTGTGCACGCTCCCGGCCGGGGTCAGGAGCAGGGCTGCGCCCGGGATGCCGTCGCGGCCGAGGAGCCCGCGGGTGCGGGCGCGGTAGGAGGCCGCGATCTCCAGGGGCACCGCCGGCAGGTCCGGTCCGAGCCGGAGAAGGCCTTCGCTGGTGGTCATGGCGGCAGGGTAGGGGCGGTTGGGCCCCCGGGCCCATGCGGGCGGCGGAGCGCGGGCCTACCGTCGGCGGATGGGCCTGCTCGTGATCACCGCCGCCGCGGCCGCCTACGGCGTGGCCGCGGGGCTGCTGCTGCCGCGGGCGGCCTACCGGCTGTCGGTCGCCCCGGATGCCGGATGGCGCGACCGCTGCCCCGAGGGCCACCCCATTCCCGGCTGGCTGGGCCTGCCCCGCTGCCGGGCCGGCGGGGCCGGATCCGCCGGCCACCGCTACGGTGCGGGCCCCGCGTGGACCGTCGCCCTCGCCGGAGTGCTGTGCGGGGTACTGGGGGGAGCCGTCGGGGGGCGGCCCGAAGCGGTGGTGTTCGTGGCCGCGGCGCCGGTACTGCTCCTGCTGGGCCTCGTGGACCTCGCCGTACAGCGGCTGCCCGACGTGCTGACCCTGCCCCTGGCCGGAGCCCTCGCCCTCGGACTCGGGGGAGCGGCGCTGCTGCCCGGCGCCGCGGGGTCCTGGACCGGTGCGCTGGCCGGCGGGGGCGTGCTGGCAGGGGCGTACCTCCTGCTCTTCCTCGTCAACCCCGCCGGCATGGGCTTCGGCGACGTCAAGCTGGCGCTCGCGCTCGGGGTCACTCTTGGGTGGTACGGCTGGGGGGTATGGGCCGCCGGAGCCTTCCTCGGGTTCCTCTACGGCGCCCTGTACGGGCTCACCCTTGTGCTGCGGGGCCCCGCGGGCCGCCGGACGGCGTTCCCATTCGGCCCCTTCATGGCCGCCGGAGCACTCACCGGAGTGCTGCTGGGTGGTTTCGGAGCGTAATCATCTTGCGCCAATGCACGCATCAGGCTTTACGAAGGGTTATGGTGGAACCCCCCCCTCGGGCCGGTCCGTATCCCCCCCACGGACCGGCCCGTTTTTTGTTTCCACGAGCCCACGCCCAAAAGCGCAGGTCAGCCGCGCTGGGCCCAGATGTTCGTGCCGGGGGTGGAGACCGCGAAGGAGTCGATCTCCTTCAACTCCTCCTCGGAGAGCGGCGCACCGCCCAGTGCGGCCACGTTCTGCTCCAGCTGGGACACGCTCGAAGCGCCGATCAGCGCCGAGGTCATCCGCTCGTCCCGGAGCACCCAGTTCAGTGCCAGCTGCGCCAGCGACTGCCCGCGGCGCACCGCGATCTCGTTCAGGCCGGTCAGCCGGCGGACCACGTCCTGCGACAGCAGGTCCGGGTTCAGGGACTTGCCCGCGGCCGCCCGGGAGTCCTCCGGGATGCCCTTCAGGTACTTGCCGGTCAGCAGCCCCTGCGCGAGCGGCGCGAAGGAGATGCAGCCCATGCCGGCCTCCTCCAGGGCGTCCAGAAGCCCGTCCTCCTCCGTCCAGCGGTTGATCATGGAGTAAGAGGGCTGGTGGATGAGCGGGCGGACGCCCATCTCGCGCAGGATCCGCGCGGCCTCGGCCGTCTGGGCGGCCGTGTACGAGGACACGCCCACGTACAGCGCCTTGCCCTGCTGGACCGCGGACGCGAGCGCGCCCATGGTCTCCTCCAGCGGGGTCTGCGGGTCGAAGCGGTGCGAGTAGAAGATGTCGACGTAGTCCACGCCCATCCGCTTCAGCGAGGCGTCGAGCGAGCCCAGCAGGTACTTGCGGCTGCCCCACTCGCCGTACGGCCCCTCGTGCATGAAGTAGCCGGCCTTGGTGGAGAGGATCAGCTGGTCGCGGTAGGACGCGAAGTCCTGCGCGAAGATCTTCCCGAAGTTGAGCTCGGCCGAGCCGGGGGGCGGGCCGTAGTTGTTCGCCAGGTCGAAGTGGGTGACACCGAGGTCGAAGGCCCGGCGAAGGATCGCTCGCTGGGACTCCAGGGACTTGTCGTCGCCGAAGTTGTGCCAGAGGCCGAGGGAGATGGCGGGGAGCTTGAGGCCGCTGTGGCCGGTGCGCCGGTACTCCATGGAGTCGTAGCGCGAGGGCTCTGCCCGATAGGGATTGTTATCAGTCACGTTGTCCTCCCTATCACGGACTTGTGACAGACCGAGTTGGGTACCCGATCCCACCGCGCAGTAATGTGGCGGACTCGGGGGAGGGACCGCAATTCGCACGGGGGCATTGCACGGAGGGGCTGGAAGATCGTGAAGCTGCGCGACCTGGTGTACAGGCTCTACGCACGCCGGGTGGAAGGCCGCCTCGACCATGACGCGTCGCCCAAGCACATCGGCGTGATCCTGGACGGGAACAGGCGCTGGGCGAAGGCGTCCGGAGGAACGACGGAGCAGGGCCACCAGGCGGGGGCCGACAAGATCTCCGAGATGCTGGGCTGGTGCACCGAGACGGACGTCGAGGTCGTCACCCTGTGGATGCTGTCCACGGACAACCTGGACCGGCCCGAGGTCGAGCTCCGCCCGCTGCTCAACATCATCGAGAACACCGTCCGGGGCCTGGCCGCGGACGGCCGCTGGCGCGTCCACCACGTGGGCAACCTCGACATCCTCCCCGGGCGGACCCAGTCCGTGCTCAAGGAGGCCGAGCAGGCCACCCACGACGTCGACGGGATACTGGTCAACGTCGCCGTCGGCTACGGCGGCCGCCAGGAGATCGCCGACGCGGTCCGCTCGCTGCTGCTGGAGCACGCGGAGAAGGGCACCTCCTTCGAGGAGCTCGCCGAGATCCTCGACATCGACCACATCGCCGAGCACCTCTACACGCGCGGCCAGCCCGACCCGGACCTCGTGATCCGCACCAGCGGTGAGCAGCGGCTGTCCGGATTCATGCTGTGGCAGAGCGCCCACTCGGAGTACTACTTCTGCGAGGTCTTCTGGCCGGCCTTCCGCAAGGTCGACTTCCTCCGGGCCCTGCGCGATTACGCCGCCCGCCACCGGCGCTACGGAGCCTGACGGCCGGGCGGGCTGACGCCCCCTCGGCCCCGGCCGTCCCTTCGTCGAGGCCTTCACCTGGGATTCACCGAGCGTCCGTCATATGCCATGGCATGGCCGGGCCTGATCGGGGAATATCCCTTTCAGGTCGATGCCCGATCCACGGGTGTCGAGTCTCAGCGGGCGACATGGGGTCGTCCGCCCGGGAGGCCCTTTGCACCAGGACGCACGTGCGGTTCGCACGGACGGAGTGGGAGGGCCGGAAATCGGCCCCGCAGGGGTGCCGATGACCGGTCCGGTCTTCATGGCCCGACCTCTTCCGAGGGGGTACGTCCTTCCGTGGTGACCAGCACAAAGCGCCGCCTGCCCGACAGGCGGACCTACGTCCTCGACACCAGCGTCCTGCTGGCAGACCCCAACGCGATCTCCCGCTTCGACGAGCACGAGGTCGTGCTCCCGATCGTGGTGATCACCGAGCTGGAGGCAAAGAGGCACCATCCCGAACTCGGCTACTTCGCCCGTCAGGCCCTGCGCCTGCTCGACGACTTCCGGGTTCGCTACGGTCGCCTCGACGCCCCCATCCCGTTGGGCGATCTCGGCGGCACCCTCCGTGTCGAGCTCAACCACTCCGACCCCGGCGTCCTGCCGGCCGGCTTCCGGTTGGGGGACAACGACTCGCGGATCCTCGCGGTCGCCCGCAATCTCCAGGCCGAGGGCTACGACGTCACGGTCGTCTCGAAGGATCTCCCGCTGCGCATCAAGGCCTCCTCCGTGGGGCTGCTCGCCGAGGAGTACCGGGCGGAACTCGCGATCACCGATGCCGGCTGGACCGGCATGAGCGAGCTCGCGCTGTCCGGGGAGCAGATCGACCTGCTCTACTCCGAGGAGCGGCTGTACGTACCGGAGGCCGCCGAACTGCCCGTGCACACCGGACTGGTCCTCCAGTCCGAGCGGGGCAAGGCGCTGGGCCGGGTCACGCCGGACGGCAACGTGAGGCTCGTACGGGGCGACCGCGAGGCCTTCGGACTGCACGGCCGCAGCGCCGAGCAGCGCATCGCCCTGGACCTCCTGCTCGACCCGGAGATCGGCATCCTCTCCATGGGCGGCCGGGCCGGCACCGGAAAGTCGGCGCTGGCGCTGTGCGCGGGCCTGGAGGCGGTGCTGGAGCGCAGGCAGCACCAGAAGGTGATGGTCTTCCGGCCGCTGTACGCGGTGGGCGGCCAGGACCTCGGCTACCTGCCCGGGGACGCGTCCGAGAAGATGAGCCCCTGGGCGCAGGCGGTCTTCGACACCCTCTCGGCGGTGGCCGGGCGCGAGGTCATCGAGGAGGTGCTGAACCGGGGGATGCTGGAGGTCCTGCCGCTCACGCACATCCGCGGGCGCTCGCTGCACGACGCCTTCGTGATCGTGGACGAGGCGCAGTCGCTGGAGCGCAATGTCCTTCTGACCGTTCTGTCCCGGATCGGTGCGAATTCGCGTGTCGTTCTGACCCACGATGTCGCGCAGCGGGACAACCTGCGGGTCGGCCGGTACGACGGAGTGGTCGCCGTCGTTGAGAAGCTGAAGGGCCATCCGCTCTTCGCGCACGTCACGCTCAACCGCTCCGAGCGCTCCCCGATCGCCGCGCTGGTGACGGAGATGCTGGAGTCGCTGTAGGCCGCGACGGGGGCAAAACCCCCATAGCGGATACGTGAGTTGGCGCCGCCCGGCAAAGGCCCGAGAGCCTAGCCGGGCGGCGTCGTGCTGCACAGCCCTTTGAGGAAACCGACGGCGACATGCCAGGTGTGACCTTTCACACGCAACGGAGAATTGCCTTGCGGTGTCGGGGTCCGGCAGAGTCTGTTTTCCGTCAGGCCCCGCATACGGCACATCTGTATCTCCCGTCACTACGACGGGAGGTGCGCGCTGCACCACAACTCCAGAGCCGTTCGCCGTATGCCGCCCGAGTCGTCACGCGACAGCCCCCGCAAGGGAGTTGTCCACGGGCCCGCGCCTCCAGTGATCACAGCTCCACGGAGGCCAGTGTCGAGGGGCACTATTGCGCCCGCCCGGTCACTGCGGACGCTGCTGGAAGGACACCGTGTGAGCCGGATCTCGGTCCGGGGATTCGCAGTGGCTTCGGCCACCGCAGTCACCACCGTTGGCGCAGTCGTGGGCGTTGCCGCTGGCGACCCCGCCTCGAACGATCTTGAGACCACCGCGTCCGGGGCGACCCTCCTCACCGACATTCCGGTCGGCGAGCAAGCGCAGGTCCAGAGCGCGTCCCTGACGCAGCAGGCCGACGCCATCGCCCAGGGCGCCGACACCGACGCCAAGCGCGTCGCCGAGGAAGCCGCCCGCATCCAGGCCGCCGAGGACGCCAAGTCCAAGAAGGCCGAGGCGCAGAAGGCGGCCGACGAGAAGGCGAAGAAGGACCGCGAGGAGAAGGAGCAGATCGCCTCCCGCTCCGCGGCGCGCAGCGCCGGCGACTTCGCCGTCCAGAGCTCGTACACGGTCGCCCAGGTCAAGGAGATCGCCCGGCAGATCGTCCCGGCCGGTCAGTTCCAGTGCTTCTCGAACATCATCAACGAGGAGTCCACCTGGAACTACAAGGCCGTGAACTCGTCCTCGGGCGCGTACGGTCTGGTCCAGGCGCTCCCGGGCTCGAAGATGTCCTCGGTCGCCGACGACTGGCGGACCAACCCGGCCACCCAGATCCAGTGGGGCCTCAACTACATGAACGAGCGGTACCACAGCCCTTGCGCGGCCTGGAGCTTCCACCAGTCCAACGGCTGGTACTAGAGCTCGCCTCCGCTCAACCTCGAAGAGCCCCGCACCGTCCTACGGTGCGGGGCTCCTCGCGTGTACGGTCTTTCGAGGTGGGTACACGGGCGGGGGAAGGGAAAGACATGGCGAAGAGGGCAGGCTGGGTAGGCCGGCTCGGGAACAGGCTGAACCGCGTGGAGGCACGTCTCCAGGCGCGGCGGGCCGAGGTCGAGGCGGAGAGCACCGGCACGGCCGCGGTCCCGGCCGCGGCTCCCGGCACGGTCCCTTCGGGTACGGGCACGGGTACGGCCGCCCCGGCGGCCGAGGCGGACGGCACGCCCGCAGGGCAGCCCGGCCACCCGCCGCACCCGCCCACCCTGCGCGACCGGCCCGAACCGGTGAGCGTCGTCCCGTGGGGCATGCGGGTCGCCGCCGAGGTCAGCTGGCGGCTCCTGCTGCTCGCCGGGATGCTCTGGGTCGTGATGAAGGTGATCAGCGAAGTCCGCCTGGTCGTCCTCGCCTTCGCGGCAGCCCTCCTCGTCACCGCGCTGCTCCAGCCGTTCGTGGTCCGGCTGCGCCGCCTCGGCCTGCCGCGCGGGCTCGCCACGGCCGTCACCGCGATCCTCGGGTTCGTGGTGATCGGGCTGGTCGGCTGGTTCGTGGTCTGGCAGGTCATGGAGAACCTCGACGACCTCTCCGCCCGGGTCCGCGACGGCATCAACGAGCTCAAACTCTGGGCACTGGACAGTCCGTTCCACGTGACCGAGAAGCAGATCAACGACATCGCGAAGAACCTCAGCGAGACCATCGGCACCAACACCGAGCAGATCACCTCCGCCGGCCTGCAGGGCGTGACGGTCCTCGTCGAGGTGCTCACGGGCATCCTGCTCGCGATGTTCTCGACGCTGTTCCTGCTCTACGACGGCAAGCGCATCTGGACCTGGGTGCAGGGCCTGGTCCCGGCCGCCGCCCGCCCCGGTGTCGCGGGCGCCGGTCCGCGCGCCTGGCGCACGCTGACGGCGTACGTGCGCGGCACCGTGCTCGTCGCGCTGATCGACGCCATCTTCATCGGCCTCGGCATCTACTTCCTCAAGGTGCCGATGGCGGTGCCGCTCGCCGTCTTCATCTTCCTGTTCGCGTTCATCCCGCTCGTCGGCGCGGTGGTCTCCGGCGCCCTCGCGGTGGTCGTCGCCCTGGTGACCCAGGGGCCGTGGACCGCGCTGATGGTGCTGGCCGTCGTACTGGCCGTGCAGCAGATCGAGGGGCACGTGCTCCAGCCCTTCATCCTGGGCCGGGCGGTACGAGTGCACCCGCTCGCGGTCGTCCTGTCCGTGGCCGCGGGCGGCATGGTCGCGGGCATCGGCGGGGCGGTGGTCGCGGTCCCGCTGGTCGCCGTCACCAACACGGTGGTGGTCTACCTGAGGGCCTACTCCCGGGACCAGCTCCTGCACGGCGCCGCCGCCATCGGCCCGGGTCCGCACGGCTCGACGGCGGTCGAGCAGGCAGCCCGGGAAGCCGGACGTGATCAGCGAGCCTGAGCTCGGCGGTGAGTGGGAGGCCGGCCGGCCGCCCGCGGCCGCCGAGGAGCCCGTCACCCCGCGCGAGCGCGCACGGGGGCGGGGGCCGGGCAGGGGCTGGTTATGGGCCCTCGGCGGGGCCGTGCTGGCCTCGGCCGTCTGGGCCGGCGTCCTGGTGGCGCAGGATCGTTTCACTACCGCACCGCGCCTGTCCTGCCGGCACACCGAGGACCTCTGCGAGGGCCGGAACATGGCCGCGCTCGCCAAGACCGAGGTGAAGCCGGGCCACGGCCTCCCGTCGCACGGTGAGCATCCCGCGCTGGACTGGTCGTACTGCGGCTACCAGAGCGACTACACCGAGAAGGACTCCGTCTACTACCAGGTGCAGGTGCTGGTCGAGCTGCACAAGAAGACGGATCCCCAGGCGGAGTTCGGTGCCGGACCGATGGCCGGCTGGGGCCTGTTCGCGGGCGACGGCGGTACGGCGGAGCAGGTGCCCGGGCTTCCCGGCCGGGCGGAGTTGCGCACCATGGCGGGCGGCGGCTGGCACCGGCTCCAAGTGGTCGACGGCGGCGCGGTGTTCACGCTCAACGTCCAGTGGTTCGGGCCGGGTGCGGACACGGACTCGGAGCCGGACGAGGACGCGATCAAGGCGGCGATGATCGAGGACGTGCGCGCCTTGATGGCGAGCCTGCGCACGTGAACGCGAGGGCCCCCGCGGCCGGGAACGGCAGCGGGGGCCCCGTAGCCCGTACGGCGGTCCGTACGGGCTCGCGAAGAACTGCTACTCGGCGGCGAGGGCGGCCTCGGCGTCGAGGGTGACCGCGACCGCCTGGATCACCGAGGCGATCTTGAAGGCCTCCTGGACCGTCTCGCGGTCGACGCCGGCCTTGCGCAGGACCTGCTCGTGAGAGTCCAGGCACTGGCCGCAGCCGTTGATCGCGGAGACGGCGAGCGACCACAGCTCGAAGTCGACCTTCTCCACGCCCGGGTTGCCGATGACGTTCATCCGCAGGCCGGCCCGCAGCGTGCCGTACTCCGGGTCGGAGAGCAGGTGGCGGGTGCGGTAGAAGACGTTGTTCATCGCCATGATCGCGGCCGCGGACCTGGCGGCGGTGTACGCCTCCGCCGACAGGGCCGCCTTCGCCTCCGGCTCCAGCTCGCGCAGGACGCGCGGGGAGCGGGCGGCGATCGCGCAGGACAGGACGGTGCCCCACAGCTGCTGCTGCGAGAGCTTGTCCTGGTTGCCGATGACCGAGCCGAGGTTCAGCTTCAGGTCCTTGGCGAAGTCCGGTATGGCGGACTTCAGGGAGTCGAGGGACATCCGTCACTCACCGGCCAGCAGCGCGCCGGCGTTCAGGGTGCCCTCGCCCTTGTTCCAGTTGCAGGGGCACAGCTCGTCGGTCTGCAGGGCGTCGAGGACCCGCAGGACCTCCTTGGGGTTACGGCCCACGGAACCGGCGGTCACCATCGTGAACTGGATCTCGTTGTTCTGGTCGACGATGAAGACCGCGCGCTGCGCGAAGCCGTCCTCGCCCTGCACGCCGCAGGCCTGCATGAGCTCGTGCTTGGAGTCGGCCAGCATCGGGAAGGGCAGGTCACGCAGGTCGGCGTGGTCCTTGCGCCAGGCGTGGTGGACGAACTCGGAGTCGCCGGAGACGCCGAGGATCTGGGCGTCGCGGTCCTGGAACTCCTCGTTCAGCTTGCCGAAAGCGGCGATCTCGGTCGGGCAGACGAAGGTGAAGTCCTTCGGCCAGAAGAACACCACGCGCCACTTGCCCTCGTAGGTCTTGTGGTCGATCTGGGCGAACTCGCTGCCGGCTTCGAGCGAGACGCAGGCGGTCAGATCGTAGGTGGGGAACTTGTCACCGACAGTGAGCACGTGCTCTCCTTGCGAGATGGGAAAGTAGTCCCTTTTGGGGCTTTCCCTGAGGGGTTGGACGTGTCTCACATGCTGGCACAAGCAGCATTGATCGCGGAAATCGCATGCGGTGGTCGCGCTGATCAGGCTTCCCTATCAATGCCCTCGTAGGGGCAGATTGCGACGGAGAGCGATCGGTTCCGTCACACCTTTCAGCAGAACCGCGCTGCCGCCTTCGCGGCGCCCGCGTGGTAACCGCGGAGCCATTCGGGGCCGGGCGGGACGGCGCTCTGGGGCGGAGTGGTCCTGCAGGTCGCCTTCGTCCTGTCGAAGCCGAGCTTGTAGCCCCTGTCGTACTGGGACATGCCCTTCTTGCCGCCCGTCTGGCCGCCGCAGAACGTCTTGGCGGCCAGCGCCGCACCGTTGTCGTAGCCCTTCTGGTAATTGGGGTCGACCTGGGTCAGGGTCTTCGGCATGACGGCGGTGCAGTTGTTCTTGATCGCCTGGAACCCCTTCTGGAAGCCCGCGTCGTACTGGGCCTTCGGGTCCTTGCCCGTGTCCGTGCCCGTGCCCGTGCCGTCCTTCGCGGGATCCGCCCCGCCCGTGCAGGCGACGCCCCCGACCGTGTAGTGGCCGGCGGTCAGTTCGACGATCCGGACCTTGCCGTCACCGGTCACCTGGTAGGACGGGTCGCTGTAGCCGTTGTCGCCCTTCACCGCGACCGTGGTGTTCGCGGGGAACCCGTCGCCGAAGACCGACCACTTGTTGGCCTTCGGGGTGTACGCGCTCTCGGAGGCCTTGCACGTGCCGGCCGCGGGCGCCGCCGCCGCGGGCCGGGCCGACGCCATCGGACCCAGGATCAGCGGTGAGGCCACCAGCGGGGCCAGAAGGGCGATCCGAACGAACTTGTTCCGCATGTCTGCCTCCCGGGCGAAGGCCATGGCCGGGCCTCTCCTGCCCTACCTCCACTCTCACGCACCCCGGTCCGCCCCGCAGCGCACTGCTTCCGGGGAGGAGTCCCACCGGAGCTACTGTGGTGGCGGGTGATCGGAGGTACCTGCCAGTGGCCGTCGGCAACAGGGGAGCGAAGCAGGCGACGCTCGCGCAGCTGCGCGCGTTCGCCGCCGTAGCCGAACACCTGCACTTCCGGGACGCCGCCGCGGCGATCGGCATGAGCCAGCCCGCGCTCTCGGGCGCCGTCTCCGCGCTGGAGGAGGCACTCGGCGTCCAGCTGCTGGAGCGCACCACCCGCAAGGTGCTGCTCTCCCCGGCGGGAGAGCGGATCGCGGCCCGGGCCAAGGCGGTCCTCGACGCCATGGGAGGGCTCCTGGAGGAGGCCGAGGCCGTACGGGCCCCCTTCACCGGGATCCTGCGGCTCGGGGTGATCCCCACCGTGGCCCCGTACCTGCTGCCGACCGTGCTCGGGCTCTTCCACCGCCGCTACCCGCGGATGGACCTCCAGGTGCACGAGGAGCAGACCTCCTCGCTGCTGGACGGGCTCGCCGGCGGGCGCCTCGACCTGCTGCTGCTCGCGGTGCCGCTCGGTGTTCCCGGCGTCACCGAACTGCCGGTCTTCGACGAGGACTTCGTCCTCCTCGCGCCCCGGGAGCACCCGCTCGCCGGGCGCCGCGACATCCCGCGCGAGGAACTGCGGGGCCTGCGGCTGCTGCTGCTCGACGAGGGCCACTGCCTGCGCGACCAGGCCCTGGACATCTGCCGCGAGGCGGGCCGGCCCGACGGGGCGGCCGTCACCACGACCGCCGCCGGGCTGTCCACCCTCGTACAGCTGGTCGCCGGCGGGCTGGGCGTGACCCTGCTGCCGCGCACCGCACTGCGGCTGGAGACCGCCCGCAACGAGTACCTGGCCACCGGGTACTTCGCCGAGCCCGCGCCCTCGCGGCGGATCGCGCTGGCCATGCGGACGGGGACGGCCCGGCAGGAGGAGTTCCGGGCCATCGCGGGCGCCCTGCGCGAAGCCGTACGCCCGCTCCCGGTGTGGCCGGCCGAATAGGGCGGCCCCGCCGGGGCGGGCGTACGCGTACGGACCCGCGCGCGCTCGGCGCTACTCCGTACGCAGCCCGTCCGGGCGCATCAGCCGCAGCAGCGGCGGCAGGCTGAGCAGGGTCACCACGAGGGCCACCCCCGCTCCGACGCCGATCATCGAGGCGATCGAGCCCCAGTCGACGCGCACCGGTACGGCGGCCATCCGCATCAGCACGGTACCCAGGGTCACCCCCACCAGGCTGGCGAGGCCCAGGCCCAGGCCGATCGGGATGACGGTCTGCCACAGCACCGACAGGCTGAGCGTGGAGCGCTTCGTACCGAACGCGACCAGCGCGGCCAGCAGCTTCCTGCGCTCCCGCAACTGCTCCAGCTGGGAGACCAGCAGACTCGCGCCGATCAGCACCAGCACGCAGCTCGCCCCGACGAACAGGCCGGTCCGGATGGAGGCGAAGCGGTCGTTGACCGAGGTCGGCTGCATCGTCATGGGGACGGCCAGCGGGTCGGCTTTGAACGAGGCGGTCCGCACCCGCTCGATCGCGTCCGGCACGTCCGGGTCGACCTTGACGTAGACCTGCGAGGACTGGAAGTCGCCGATGCCCCGGGGGGCGGCCGCGGGGGTGACGAGCAGACCGCTGCGCAGGCTGCCGTTCGGGTCCTTGCGGGGGGTCACCGTCGGCGCGTCCGCCGGCACGGTCCACGGGACGGGCGGCGGGCCGTCGTTGCCGTAGACGTTCCCGGCGAACAGCTTGTCGCCCGCCTTGGCGACGCCGTCCGCGACCCGGTCGCGGTCCGTGGAGGCGGGCAGGACGAAGACGTCGCCGTCCTTGCAGCCGGGCAGGGCGCCCAGTTCGGCCAGGGCGGCGCAGCTTCCGATGGTGAGCTGGACCGTCGAGCCCTCGCCCTGCGGGGTCGGTGCGGCCGAGGCCGAGCGCAGCGGAAGCACCTGGGTGACTCCCTCGGCGGCGGCGATCTTGCCCGCGAGGGCTTCAGCCCGCGCGGGGTCGTTGCCGCGGGTCAGGATCGAGACCGAGGCCCGCGTCGGATCCTGGCCCGTGTCCCGCGTGTACGAGGACGAGGTGGCGGCGAAGAGCATCTGCAGGGCTATCGCTCCGGCCACGGCCACGGCGATGCCGTTGACCAGGCGTGCGCCCGTGCCGCCGGCCACCTGGAGCCGCCGGACGGCCAGCTGCCAGGAGACGGGCCCGGCGCCGCCGAGCCGGTCGACGAACCGTTCCAGCACCCAGGGCAGCAGGGTGGTCACGCCGATCAACAGCAGGACGACGCCGGCGGAGACCTGGTAGGTGTTGAACCGGCCGCTGTCGTTGCCGCGGCCGATCATCGGGACGAGCAGGCCGACACCGACGAGCGGGAGCAGCAGGCGCCACCAGATCCGGCGCCGGCGCTCGGTGGCCGTACGGATCACGCCGAGCGGTTCGATGACCACGCCGCGCAGGGCGAACAGGGTCACGGCGACGGCCGCGGCGGGCACGGCCACGGCGACGAGGGCGGCAAGCCAGGGAGCCGGGTTCAGGTCGGAGGGGTAGACGCTGCGCTGGTACAGGGTGATGGCCGGGGCGAGCTGCCGGGCGATCAGGAAGAAGCCCGTGCCGAGGGCCAGGCCGATCAGGGATCCGGCGAAGGCCTCGCCCGCCGCGATCCGGCGCACCATGCGGGCGTCGGCGCCGACCAGGCGCAGGGCGGCGAGCCGGCGGTCGCGGCGGTCGCCGCCGAAGCGGACGGCGGCCGCGATGAACACGGCGACGGGCATCAGCAGGGCGACGAAGACCAGCACCACGAGGAGGGCGAGGACGGGGTCGAGGGGCTGCTCGTCCCGCTCGTCGCCGAAGTCGGCGATCCGGTGGACGTACGAGCCGGTCTCGGGGTCGGCGGCCCACTGCGCGAGCCGGTCGCTGCCCTCGTAGAAGTAGAGGTCGCCGGGGCCGACCAGGCCCGCGTCGGCGATGACCGAGACGATCCGCCCGTCGAGGCGCTCGCGCAGGAGCTCGCCCTCGGAGGTCTTCATCAGCTCGTCGAGGGCGGGGGAGACGGCCAGTTCGCCCGGCCCGGGGTACTTCTCCAGGCCGGGCGGCAGCGGGGCCAAGGCGCCCTCGGGCTGCACGAGCAGCCCGTCGACCCCGTACGAGCGGTACGACTGGTCGGCGCCGGCGGTGAGCACGGTGGCGGGGCCGGGCCGCTCGGCCTCGCCGGAGCTGTTCACCATGCGCGCCAGGCCCCTCTCCTCGCGCGAGGCGAGGGCGCTCGGCACCGCACTGGTGATCAGCAGCAGCGCGACGCCGAGGCCGACGCCCAGGCCCGTCAGGAGGGTGCGGGTCCAGCCCTCGCGGCCGCCGCCGAAGGCGAAGCGCGCGCCGAGGCCGAGGTCGCGGACCCAGACCCGCAGGATGCCCGGGCCGCTCATATGGCGCGCTCCATGTCGCGGGACCTGCCGTCGCGCACCACGATCTCGCGGTCGGAGTACGCGGCCACGCGGGTCTCGTGCGTGACGAGGACGACGGCGGCGTTCGCGGACCGGGCGGCCTCGGTCAGCAGCTGCATGACGAGCTCGCCGTTGAGGGAGTCGAGGGCGCCGGTCGGCTCGTCCGCGAAGAGGACCCGCGGGCCGGTGACGAGGGCGCGGGCGACGGCGACGCGCTGGCCCTGGCCGCCGGAGACCTCGCCGGGGCGCTTGCGGCCGAGCTCGGCGACCTCCAGGCGGGCCATCCACTCCAGCGCGGTGCGCTCGGCCTGCCTCCGCTTCACACCGGTCAGCCGCAGTGGCAGCGCGACGTTCTCCACACAGGTCAGCTCGGGGACGAGCCGGCCGAACTGGAACACGAAGCCGAACTCGCTGCGGCGCAGGGCGCTGCGCTCGGCGTCGTTCATGGCGGACAGCTCCCGCCCGGCGTACGTGATGGTGCCGGAGTCGGGCGGGACGATCCCGGCGAGGCAGTGCAGGAGCGTCGACTTGCCGGATCCGGAGGGACCCATGACGGCGACGACCTCGCCGGGGTGGATGGAGAAGTCCGCGCCGTCGAGCGCGGCGGTGGACCCGTACGTCTTGCGCAGGCCGTCGGCGCTGAGCAGGGTGCCGGCCGGGGGCGTCGTGGTCATCGGCGTACCTCCCGGGCGAGCTGGTCGAGGCGGGCGGCGGTCAGTTCCAGCCACCGCAGGTCGGCTTCGAGGTGGAACAGGGCGTGGTCGCAGACCAGCTGGTCGGCGAGGTCGCCCTTGCGCTTGCGCTGGGTCAGGATGCGCATGAGCCGCAGGTGTTCGGCCCGCTGGGTGTCCAGCAGGTCGGCGGCGCCGCGGCCGGTGAGCAGGGCGAGGACGACCTTGGTGTAGAGGGTCGACTGGAGGTACGGCTCGGGCTTCTCGGGCTGGGCGAGCCAGCTTTCGACGTCGGTGACGCCGGCGTCGGTGATGGCGTAGCGCTTGCGGTCGGGGCCGCCGCCGCTCTCTATCCCCTCGACCTCGACGAGGCCGTTCTTCAGGAGGCGGGACATCGTCGAGTAGACCTGCCCGTAGGCGAGCGGCCGGTCGTGGCCGAACTTCTCGTCGAAGGCGCGCTTGAGGTCGTAACCGTGGCGTGGACCGGCCTCAAGGAGGCCCAGGAGCGTGTGACCGATGGACATGCGAGGACTATACATGGGGTGTATACGCTCGATGTATACCTGTGGTGTAGAGATGACTTTCGGCCTGCCCTAGCGGCCATTCGTAGGGACTTTCGCCCCGAGCGCGAGGGTTCGGAGCCGCACTCCCGGGCGGCTGGCACTTTGAGGGCGGACGGCGAAGGGCCGGCTGACGGCCCCGTCCCCGGAAGGCTCCCGGAAGCTCCCGAAAGGCGCGCCATGCACGCACCCCCCACCGACGTCACCGCGCTCCCGCCCCAGCAGTCGGGCTCGCCCGCACGGACGGCCGGGCAGTCGTCCGCCGATTCCCCCGGGCAGGGGGCGGGCCCCGCCTGGTGGATGTGGGCCATGGCCTCGGGGCTGTTCCTCGTCTACATGCTGCTGTCGCTGCGCACCCACGAGCGGCTGCTGTCGCACAGCTTCGACCTGGCGATCTTCGAGCAGGCCGTCCGCTCGTACGCGGAGGGCCACCTGCCCGTCTCCGAGGTCAAGGGGCCGGACTTCCCGGTCCTCGGGGACCACTTCTCACCCGTACTCGCCCTGCTGGCACCCCTGTACTGGCTGTGGCCGTCGGCGCGGACCCTGCTCGTGGCGCAGGCGGCGCTGGTCGCCGTCAGCGTGCTGCCGCTGGCCCAGTGGGCGCGCCGGGCGCTCGGCTCCACCGCCGCCGTGGTGATCGGGCTCTGCTACGGGCTCTCCTGGGGCATCGCGAACGGGGTCGGGTTCGACTTCCACGAATGGGCCTTCGCCGTCCCGCTCCTCATGTGCGCGCTGGCCGCGCTCGGTGCGGGGCGGCTGCGCGCCGCGGCGTGCTGGGCGCTGCCGCTGGTGCTGGTCAAGGAGGACATGGGGCTCACGGTGGCGGTGATCGGCCTGCTCATCGCCTGGCGCGGCGGCGGGGAGGGCGGCCTGCGCGGCGGCTGGCGCGGCGGATGGCGCGGGCGCCGGCTCGGGATCGCGGTCGCCGCGGCCGGCCTGATGTGGACGCTGCTGGTGGTGCTGGTGGTGCTGCCGGCGCTCAGCCCGAGCGGCTCGTACTTCTACGCCTCGTTCCTGGGCGGCTCCGGGGGCGGGGCGGGCTCCGGCTTCGGGGAGGTGCTGCGCAAGGCCACGATCGGACTCGTCACCCCCGAGACCAAGGTGACGACGCTGATGCTGGTGCTGGCGCCGACCCTGTTCCTCGCGCTGCGCTCGCCGCTGGTCCTGGTCGCCGTGCCCACGCTGGTGTGGCGGGGCGTCTCGGACTACACGGCCCACTGGGGGACCGGCTACCACTACTCGCTCACCCTGATGCCGATCGTCTTCGCCGCCTTCGTCGACGCCCTGCGCCGGCGCGGGACCACGGACGCGGGCCTGCGCCGCTACCTGGCGGGCGCGGCCGGGGTCTGCGTGCTGCTGCTGCCGGTGTACTCCCTGGCGCAGGTGGCGTACCCGCAGACCTGGCGGGCCGATCCGCGGATCGCGGCGGCGCACCGGGTGATGGGCCGGATCCCGGACGGGGCCACGGTGCAGGCCTCGGACGGGCTGGTGCCGCACCTCGCCGACCGTACGAGCGTCAGCCTCTACGGCTGGCCGGCCAGCCGACCGGAGCCGGAGTGGATCGTGGTGGACACGCAGGTGCCGCAGCAGCGGCGCTGGCCGCTGTCCGCGGTCGACGAGTCCATCGCCCTCGCCGGGGCCCGGGCACACGGGTACCGGATGGTGGCCCAGGAGGACGGGTTCGTCCTCCTGAGCCGGTCCTGATCCACACCCCCCTAGGGAGTGTCGCGGGGGCGGCCGCGGGGCGGGATCGGGGCGGCCCCGCCCGGCAGCCGGCCGGCCTCGGACAGGGCCCGCCGCAGGAGGAACTCGATCTGCGCGTTGGCGCTGCGCAGTTCCTCGCCCGCCCAGCGCGCGAGCGCGTCGTACACCTGCGGATCGAGCCGCAGCAGCACCTGCTTGCGCGCCTGCCGCCCCGTCCGCGCGGCCGGCCGCTCCCGGCCCTCGCCCGCTTCCGGGTCCTGGGGCTCGTCGGCGGGGCTCACTGGTAGAGCGTGCCCGTGTTGACGACCGGCTGGGCGGCCCGGTCGCCGCACAGGACCACCATCAGGTTCGACACCATGGCGGCCTTGCGCTCCGGGTCGAGGTCCACGATGTCCTGCTCCGCCAGCCGGGTCAGGGCCAGTTCGACCATGCCCACCGCCCCTTCCACGATCTGCTTGCGGGCCGCCACGACCGCGCCGGCCTGCTGGCGCTGGAGCATCGCGGAGGCGATCTCCGGAGCGTACGCGAGATGCGTGAACCGGGACTCTATGATCCGCACGCCGGCCGCATCCACCCGGGCGTGCAGTTCGAGGGCCAGCTTCTCGGTGATCTCCTCGGCGTTGCCGCGCAGCGAGAGCCCGCCCTCGTCGTGGGCGTCGTACGGGTACTCGATCGCGATGTGCCGCACCGCCGCCTCGGTCTGGGTCTCGACGAACTGCGTGAAGTCCTCCACCTCGAACGTCGCCCGCGCCGTGTCCTCCACCCGCCACACCACGACGGCCGCGAGCTCGATCGGGTTGCCGTACGCGTCGTTGACCTTCAGGACGGCCGTCTCGTGGTTGCGCACCCGGGTGGAGATCTTCTCCCGCGAGGTCAGCGGGTTGACCCAGCGCAGGCCGTCCGTACGGATCGTCCCCCGGTACCGACCGAACAGCTGGACCACCCGGGCCTCGCCCGGGGCCACCATGTTCAGCCCGCTCATCGCGAAGGCCGAGGCGGCGATGAGGAGGGCGCCGGGCACGATCAGGGCCACGTGCGCCACCGAGGCGTCCGAGGCCGCGCCCAGGGCGATCAGTCCGGCACCGGCCAGCACCCCCAACAGCCCCAGGAGCAGGGCCAGTCCACCTCCCAGGCTGCGCGCCGTGAACTCCCGTACCTCTCCTGCCACAGCAGTCGTCTTCGTCATCATCTGCCCCCATTCACGCAGTCGCGGCCGGTCGAACCGCTTAGCAAAGTGATATCACTTTTTAGGGTGGCCGCAACCCTACGGGCTCACCGCGCGTCGGTTCCCTTGATGTGGGTGCTGATTCTCACGTCCGAATTGACCGGTATTGGCCACGGTTGGCCAACCTTTGTCACAACCTGCGGTGTTAGCTTTCTGAGCTGACGTCGGGGGGGTAATCGAGCGGAGCGGGAGCGATGGGCCGAGCAGAAGCGCGTAAGGCGCAGCAGCGCAGTGCGCGACGGGCGCCGCGCGGGGGCGCCACCGGGAAGGGGCGCGCCGGCAAGCGAACCGGCATACGCCGCTTCTTCACATGGAAGAAGATCCTCGGAGCCTTCTTCGGGATCATCCTGCTCGGCATGGGTGCACTCGTCGCCCTCTACTTCTACGTGGACGAGCCCGACCCGAACGCCGACGCCCTGACGCAGAGCAACGTCTACAAGTACGCGGACGGCTCGGTCATGGCGCGCGACGGCAAGACGAACCGCGAGATCGTGCCGATCAGCCGGGTCCCCAAGGAAGTCCAGACCGGCTTCATCGCGATCGAGAACAAGACCTTCTACAAGGACCAGGGCGTCGACTTCATCGGCATCGCCCGCGGCCTGTTCAACACGGCCACCGGCAAGGGCAAGGCCGGCGGTTCGACGATCACCCAGCAGTACGTCAAGAACTTCTACCTGAACCAGGACCAGACGGCGACCCGCAAGCTCAAGGAGCTGGTGATCTCGCTCAAGGTCGACCAGCGCATGGAGAAGGACGACATCCTCGCCGGGTACCTGAACACCAGCTACTTCGGGCGCGGCGCGTACGGCATCCAGGCCGCCGCCCAGGCGTACTACGGCGTCGACGTCGACAAGCTGACCCTGGAGCAGGGCGCGTACCTCGCGGCCGTCCTCCAGGCGCCCAGCGACTACGACCTGGCGACCGCGGGCCCCAACGGCACGCGGCTGGTCAAGATCCGCTTCAACGGCGTGCTCGACAACATGGTCGAGATGAAGGCCCTCGACCCGGAGAAGCGCAAGCAGCTCCAGCTCCCGATGCCGATCAAGCCCAAGGCGGCCCCCGGCATGGAGGGGCAGAAGGGCTACCTGAAGCAGGCCGCGGACGCGGAGCTGCGCAGGCAGACCGGCATGACCAGCCAGGAGCTCCAGGCCGGTGGCTGGGAGATCACCCTCAACATCGATCCCAAGAAGCAGGCCGCGCTGGAGAAGGCCGTCCAGGACGAGCTGGAGTCCAAGCTCGACCGCAAGGACCGGGCAGTCGACGCGAGCGTGCAGGCCGGCGCCACGTCCGTGGACCCGAAGACCGGCGCGGTCGTCGCGATGTACGGCGGCACCGGGCTCTCCGACCACTGGGCGAGCAACGCACTGCGCCAGGACTTCCAGCCGGGCTCGACCTTCAAGCCGGTCGTGCTCGCCTCCGCACTGGAGAACAAGTCCACGACGCACGACGGCAAGCCGATCACCCCGAACGCGCTCTACGACGGCACCAGCAAGCGCCCGGTCGTCGGCAGCGACACCCCGTTCGCCCCGCAGAACCAGGACAACGCGAACTACGGCGACCCGTTCCTCACCGTCCAGGCCGCCACCAACTCCTCCGTGAACTCGGTGTACGCCCAGATGATCGTCGACGTGGGCCCGCCGAAGGTGAAGAAGACGGCGCTGCAGCTCGGCATGAAGGACCGCGACGGCTGGCCGGCCGACAAGCCGGCCATGTCGCTCGGCACCATGAGCGCCAACACCCTGGAAATGGCCGGGGTCTACGCCACCTTCGACAACCACGGCAAGAAGATCGCCCCGACGGTCATCAAGAGCGCCAAGCACGCCGGCCGCGCGTTCACTCCCGTCGAGTCCGTGGGCGGCCAGGCCATCACCCGCGAGACCGCCGACACGGTGACCAAGGTGCTCACCGGCGTCGTCCAGGACGGTTCCGGCAAGGCCGTCAAGAGCTCCGCCTACGAGGCCGCCGGCAAGACCGGTACCACCGAGTCCAACGTGGCCGCCTGGTTCACCGCGTACACCCCGGAGCTCGTCACCGTCGTCGCGATGTTCGGCGAGGAGCCCGGAACGGCCAAGCAGGTCACCCTGACCGGTACCGCCGGCGGTGGCCGAGCGGGTGGTTCCAGCTTCCCGGCCGAGATCTGGAAGGCGTACACGCTGGCCGCGCTCAAGGGCGTGGACACCGCCGAGTTCGACCTCTCCGAGGCGAAGATGGGCGCCTCGCAGGCGCCGAGCCGCAGCAGCTCCCCGTCCTCGTCGAGCTCCTCGTCCGCCAACACGCCCTCGGCGCCGGTCTCGCCGTCGCAGAACAGCCCGGACCCCGGCAAGAGCTCGCCGAACCCGACCAAGAGCACGACGAAGAGCCCGGACCCGACCAAGACCCCGGATCCGACCAAGACCCCGGACCCGACCAAGACCCCGCCGATCACGATCCCGTAGCGCCCGCGCTCCCACGGACCGTGACACACCGCCGCCCCGCAGCATCCACGCTGCGGGGCGGCGGTGTTCTCGGGCGCCGGCCCTCGGGCCGGCCTCGCGCCGGCCGTGCGCCGCCCTCTCGGCCGGCGTCAGCCCCGGACCGCCGCGGCGACCCGGTCGCCGAGCGCCTTGTCCACGTTGCGCCAGTACTGCACGGCGCGCTCCAGCACCGGGGCGCTCACCCCGTCCGCCAGGTGCCCGGCGATGTTCGAGACGAGGCGCTCGCGGGCCGCGTCGTCCAGCACCTGCCGGACCATCGTGCCCGCCTGCCCCCAGTCGTCGTCCTCGCGGCGCAGCGAGTACGCCTCGCGCACCATCTCGCCCGCCGCCGCCCAGCCGGCCGGCTCGCCGAAGCGCCCGGTGTCGGCCGAAGGGCCGCCGTAGGAGTTCGGCGCGTACGGGCGCGCCGCGGCCGAGGCCTCGAAGCGCATCGCGCCGTCCTTCGCGTACGAGGAGACCTGCGAGCGGGGCCGGTTCGGCGGGAGCTGGGCGTAGTTCGCCCCGATCCGGTAGCGGTGCGTGTCCGGGTACGAGAACAGCCGGCCCAGCAGCATCTTGTCCGGCGACGGGCCGATGCCCGGCACCAGGCTGGAGGGCTCGAACGCGGCCTGCTCGATGTGGATGAAGTAGTCCTCGGGGTTGCGGTCCAGGGTCATCCGGCCGACCTCGATCAGGGGATGGTCGCCGTGCGGCCAGACCTTGGTCAGGTCGAACGGGTTGAACCGGTAGTCCGCGGCGTCCTCGAAGGGCATGACCTGGACGTACACCGTCCAGCTCGGCGGCTCGCCGCCCGCGATGGACTCGTACAGGTCGCGGCGGTGCAGGTCCGGGTCCTCGCCCGCGATCCGGTCGGCGTCGGCCTGGCTGAGGAACTCGATGCCCTGGTCGGTCTTCATGTGGTACTTGACCCAGAACTTCTCGCCGCCGCCGTTGACCCACAGGTACGTGTGCGAGCCGTAGCCGTTCATGTGCCGGTACGAGCGCGGGATGCCCCGGTCGCCCATCAGCCACGTCACCATGTGCGCGGACTCGGGGGACAGGGTCCAGAAGTCCCACTGCATGTCGTGGTCGCGCAGCCCGTTGTCGGGCCGGCGCTTCTGCGAGCGGATGAAGTCCTGGAACTTGCTCGCGTCGCGCACGAAGAAGACCGGCGTGTTGTTGCCGACCAGATCGTAATTGCCCTGCTCCGTGTAGAACTTCAGGGCGAACCCGCGCGGATCCCGCCAGGTGTCGGGGGAACCCTGCTCGCCCGCGACCGTGGAGAAGCGGGCCAGCATCTCGGTCCGCCGGCCCGGCTGGAACAGGTCCGCCTTGGTGAACTGGCTGACGTCGTTGGTGACCCGGAAGACGCCGTACGCCCCCGATCCCTTGGCGTGCACCACCCGCTCGGGGACCCGTTCCCGGTTGAACTGGGCCATCTTCTCGATCAGGTAGTGGTCCTGGAGCAGGACCGGGCCGTCGGGCCCGAGGGTGAGCGAGTGCTCGTCGCTCTCCACCGGGATCCCGGCGTGGTCCGTCGTGTACGGGTTCTTCCGTGCTTCCTGGGTCACGAGGGTCCTCCCACGGGCTCGACGAATCCCCCCTGGCTGTCCTCGCGCGCCTACCCAGTCAACGCCGGTCATGCGCCCCCGGCAACGGGAGCTCGAACCAGACCACCTTTCCGCTGCTCAGCCGGGTCGCGCCCCAGCGGCGGGCCATCCGGTTGACCAGGAACAGCCCGCGGCCGCCCTCGTCGGTCTCCCGCGCCCGGCGCTGGCGCGGCAGCTGCGGGGAGTCGTCGCCGACCTCGCAGCGCAGTACGTCCGTCCGCAGCAGGCGCAGGGTCACGGGCCGCTCGGCGTACCGCACGGCGTTCGTGACCACCTCGCTGACCAGCAGCTCCAGGGAGTCCTGGAGCTCCTCCAGGCCCCACCGGGTCAGCGCGCGGCGGGCGAACCGGCGGGCCCGCCCCGGAGCGGTCTCCTCCGGGTCCAGGAACCAGTACGCCACGTCGCTGGGCGCGATCCCGTCGAAGCGGGCCGCGAGGAGCGCGATGTCGTCGTCCCGGTCGCCCGGGCCGAGCATGTCGAGGACGTCGTCGCAGAGGGCCTCCAGCGGCGGCGGATGGTCCAGGCCGGTCAGCTGGGCGGTGGTGGCCAGGCGCTCGCGCAGCTGCTCGATGCCGGTCCACACGTCGCGCAGCCGGGACTCCACCAGGCCGTCCGTGTACAGCAGCAGGGTGGCCCCGGCGGGCGCGTCCAGCTCCACGGCCTCGAAGTCCACGCCGCCGACGCCGATGGGGGCGCCGGGAGGTACGCGGAGCACCTCGGCCCGGCCGCCCAGGTGCAGGAGCACGGGCGGCGGGTGGCCGGCGTTGGCGATGGTGATCCGGTGCGAGACCGGGTCGTAGACCGCGTACAGGCAGGTGGCCATCCGGTCGGAGCCGAGGCGCTGCGCCTGCTCGTCCAGGTGGTGCAGGACCTCGGCGGGCGGCAGGTCCAGCTGCGCCAGGGTCTGCGCGGTGGTGCGGAGCTGGCCCATGATCGCGGCGGAGGTCATGGAGTGGCCCATGACGTCGCCGACGACGAGCGCGACGCGGCTGCCGGGCAGCGGTATCGCGTCGTACCAGTCGCCGCCGACCCGCGCCGTCTCGGCGGCGGGCAGGTAGCGGGAGGCGAGCCGGACCCCGGTGGGCTGGGGGAGGCTGTCGGGCAGCATCGTGCGCTGGAGCTCGTCGGCGATGTACGCCTCGCGGCCGTACAGGACCGCCTTGTCGATGCCGAGCGCGGTGTGCGTGGCCAGCTGCGCGGCGACCAGGAGGTCGTTCTGCTCGAACGCGGGCCGCTCGGGGCTGCGCAGGAACACCGCCGAGCCGATGACGCGGCGGCGGCCGCGCAGCGGCGCGAGGATGGCCCGCTGGCCGCGCGGGATCGGGTGCTCCGAGCCGAGCAGCTCCGGCAGCGCGTCCTTGGCCCCGGCGGCGGACCCGAAGACGGGCCGTACGCCGCGCAGGACCTCGGCGAGGGCCCCGCCGGGGCGGATCTCGCAGAGCTCCGCCGCGGGCAGGTCACCCTGCGGGCCGACCAGCGGCAGCTGGCTGAAATCGAGCTCGCCGGCGGGCCCGGCGGCTCCCGGGACCCCTGCGGCTCCCGTGACCGCGGCGCCCTCGGCTCCCGTCAGATCGTCGATCGGGCGGAGCCGGTCGGTGCGGCGCAGCCTTAAAACGACCGGTCCGACGGGGCGCTCGTCTCCGACCGGGAGGGGGTCCCGCAGGTAGACGAGGATGGCGTCCGAGAAGGTGGGCACGGTGGCCCGGCACAGGCCGAGCACGATCTCGTCGAGGTCGATGCCGCGGGCGATCCGCCGGGTCGCGGCGCCGACGAACCGCAGCCGGTCGCCTTCGCGCCGGGCCACGCCGCCGTCGGGACCGGGCCCGGACGGGGCGGCCGCGGCATCGATGCCGCCGGCGTCCTGGATCTCGTACGCCGCCGCGGCATCCGCACCGTCCTGGCCGGCGTGCACCGAGTCCTGGCCGCCGTACGCCGGCCCGGCGGCCGCGCCGGCGCGGCCCGTGGCCCCGGCCCCGGCTCCGGCCCGGGTGTCGCGGGGGCGGGAGGCGCCCGGTATCGACGCCGGGAGGCCCTCGGGCCCGCCGCGGGCCTCGTGGGCCCGTCCGGCGCTCACGTCGGCCGGGTCCTCGCCGTGGGCGGCCGCCGCGCGCGCGGCGGCCCGCGCGGCCTCCCCGTCGCGGCCGCGGCGGCCGGCCGCGCCCTGGGCGGCCGTACCGCGTGCGCGGCCGCGCGCCGGGCGGGGCGTGCCGTCCTGCGGGGTAGCGGGTACGCCCTCGCCGCGCGGGCGCGGGACGTCCGAGCGGACCGGGTCGTCGCCGGGCGCGGCCGAGCCGCGTACGGCCTCGGCCGCGGGGACGGGGGCCTTGCCGTGGCCCAGCTCGTCCGCACAACCGCCGGAAGGAGCAGGCATGCCGGGACCGCCCGGCGCCGGTGTCGCGGCGGCCGCGGCAGGCTGCGGGCCCTCCTGCGAGGTGGGGTACTCCGTCACGCGTGGAATTCCGTCCGTTTGCGCTCGATGTGCGCTGCACTCAACTCGGTCAGTCGCGGTATACCCGCTCAGCGGCGGGGACACCATCGCCCCGCGGTTCCGCGTCCCGCTCGTTACCTCTCGCTCTGCTTTGACCTCCGGTCAAGTCCCGCGTACGGCACGACATTTACGGATTCGGGGCCCCGTGCGCCTCCCGCGCGCGACCCTTGCGGAGGGAGATCTTACGGTTGGACCCCGGGGGCGCATCAAGGGTCTCATGAGGTCATATGCGCCGGAGTGCGGTCCCAGTCCTCGGGCAGGGCCGGAACTCCCCAGGCGGGATCCGGCCGCCAGTCCTGCCAGCCGTCCGAGAACGGCGGCCCCCACGCCTTGATCACGTCCACCGCCTCCCGCCCCGCGACCCGCACCTGACGGGCCTGTTCCACGTCCATCAGACCCGACCGCTGGGCCTGCGCGAACTCGTCCTCGTCGCGCCACTTCCAGGTACGGTCCGGGTAGACGGAGATGTCCAGGAAGTGGTCCACGGAGTCCACTCCGCCGGACCATTTGGTCCGCGGCTCTTCGAGGTTGACGTACCAGCTCTTGAACCGCCAGCCGTGGTCCCAGAAAAGCCACACCGACCACGGGTCCGCCGGCCGGGCCAGCTTCAGCACGCCGGCGCCGAACCAGCGCGACCGCACGGTGGTGCGCGGCGCCGTGTACCGGGTGGCGAGCGGCTCCTCGTGGACGGGGGTGCCGTCGACCAGTACCGGCTTGACGCACTCGGTGCCGGGGGCCATCCACACCGCCAGCAGTTCGGCGGTGTCCTGCACCACCGTCACCGGGCGGCAGATGTGGACCGCGCCCTTCAGGCCCGGGGCGTGGTCGCGGTAGCGCCACAGGACCTGCTCGCCCGGCCGCCAGCGGGTGCCCTGCGCGTCGCCGCCCCCGCGGCCTCCGGTACCTGTCATGCGCAGATCTTAGGGCGGGGGCCCCCGCGCCCGCTGCGGTGCAGGTCACGGAGGTGCGCGGGGACGGGAAACGACCGGATCCGGCCCCTGACCGGAAACGTTTTCAGGGCCGGGTCATGCGCAGGACGTCGAGGGCCTCGTCCAGCTGTTCCAGCGTCAGGTCGCCCCGGTCCACGTACCCGCCCTCCAGTACGACCTCCCTGATCGTCTTCCGTTCGGCGAGGGATTTCTTGGCGACCTTGGCCGCCTCCTCGTAGCCGATGTACCGGTTGAGCGGGGTCACCACGGAGGGGGAGGACTCGGCGAACTCCCTGGCCCGGGCCGCGTTCGCGGTGATCCCGTCGACCGTGCGGTCGGCCAGCAGGCGGCTCGCGTTGCCGAGCAGCCGGATCGATTCCAGCAGGTTTTTGGCCATCACCGGGAGCATCACATTGAGTTCGAAATTGCCGGCCGCGCCCGCGACGGCGACGGTCGTGTCGTTCCCGGTCACCTGTGCGGCGACCATCAGTACGGCCTCCGGGACCACCGGATTGACCTTCCCGGGCATGATCGAGGACCCCGGCTGGAGATCGGGGAGATTGATTTCGGCCAATCCCGTGCGCGGTCCCGAGGCCATCCAGCGCAGATCGTTGGAGATCTTGGTCAGGGACACGGCGATCGTGCGGAGCATCCCCGAGGTCTCCACCAGCGCGTCCCGCGCGCCCTGGGCCTCGAAGTGGTTGCGGGCCTCGGTCAGCGGCAGCCCGGTCGCGGCGGCCACTTCGGCGATCACGGCGGCGGAGAATCCGGGCGGGGTGTTGATCCCGGTGCCCACGGCGGTGCCGCCCAGCGGCAGTTCGGCCAGCCGGGGCAGGGCCGCGCGCAGCCGCTCGACGCCGTAGCGCACCTGGGCGGCGTACCCGCCGAACTCCTGGCCCAGGGTCACCGGGGTGGCGTCCATCAGGTGGGTCCGGCCCGCCTTGACCACCTCCGCGAACTCCGCGGCCTTGCGCTCCAGGGCGGCGGCGAGGTGCTCCAGGGCCGGGATCAGCTCACGGGTGACGGCGGCGGTCGCGGCGATGTGGATGGACGAGGGGAACACGTCGTTGGAGCTCTGCGAGGCGTTGACGTGGTCGTTGGGGTGGACCTCGCGGCCGAGCCGCTCGCCGGCCAGGGTGGCGATGACCTCGTTGGCGTTCATGTTGGACGAGGTCCCGGACCCGGTCTGGAACACGTCGACCGGGAAGTGCTCGTCCCAGCGGCCCTCGGCCACCTCGGAGGCGGCGGAGCGGATCGCGTCGGCGATGTCCTCGTCCACCACGCCCAGCTTGGCGTTGACCGCGGCGGCCGCGGCCTTGACGAGGGCGAGCGCCTCGATGTGGGCGCGCTCCAGTCGCTGGCCGGAGATGGGGAAGTTCTCCACCGCGCGCTGGGTCTGGGCCCGCCATTTGGCGTGCGCGGGGACCCGTACCTCGCCCATCGAGTCGTGCTCGATCCGGTGGGCGACCTGATTCTGATCGTCGGTCATGTTCATTGCCTCCTCAAAAAGTTGAGCAATTGTCTTGTTCGAAGTGTTCCCAAGTCCCCTACCGGCCAGTAAATACCGTGGGTAACACCGACAGGGGAGACGTTCATGACACGTGTACGTACGAGACCCGGGCTCAGATCTACCGTCGCGGCCGCCGCGGCGATCGCGGCCGCCCTCGGGGGCGTCACCGCCATCACCCCCATGGCCCAGGCAGCTGCTTCCGCCGCTTCCGCCGCGTCCGGTGCGGCCGCCACCCCGCTCTCGCCCGAGCTGGAGGCCATCCGCGCGGCGGAGGCCGTCAAGATCTACGGCGACCCGGCGGTCCGCCCGCTGAACGAGCGCAAGACCGGCCTGATCTCGCTCGGGGACAGCGAGATTTCGGGCGAGGGCGTGGGCAATTACGACCCGGCCACCAACACCCCGACCAACCAGTGCCACCGCTCGCCGGACTCCGCGATCCACCGCACCGGCATCCCGGCCGACCTGACCTTCAACGTCGCCTGCTCCGGCGGCTACACCGGCAACATCCGGATCGGCGGCAGCAAGCAGTACGCCGACGAGCTGGTGCAGAGCGACAGCCTGGCCGTCAAGGCGCGCAACACGAAGATCAAGATGGTGCTGCTCGTCGCCGGCGCCAACGACGACCTCCAGTTCGGCCCGGTCATGACCGACTGCGTGACCCGCTGGGTGCTCAGCCAGGGCACCTGCGAGCCCAAGTACGGGCCGGGCTGGCAGGCGCGCGTGGACGGCCTGAAGCCCAAGGTCGAGGCGACGGTCGCCGACCTCAAGACGGTCATGCGCGACGCGGGCTACGCCGACTCCGACTACAAGCTCGTCGTGATGGGCTACCCCAGCCCCATCGGCCCGGACTTCTACGACAACCCGAACTTCCCCGGCAAGCTGCCCGGAGGCTGCGCCGGCTACGACTCCGACGCCGCCTGGGGCCGCAACCACGCCGTGCCCGCCTTCGAGAAGGGCATGCGCGCGGCGGCGCTCGCCTCGGGAGCCACGTACCTGGACAACTCGCGGCTCTTCCAGGGCCACGAGGTGTGCATGGAGGACACCTGGGCCCGCGGCCTCTACCTGGACCTCGGGGACCACTTCCCGTGGGACGAGAACACCGCCCGCCAGTCCTTCCACCCCAACTACCGGGGCCACGGCGCGTTCGCGTCCTGCCTGACCCAGCTCTACGACTCGGGCCTGAGCGAGGCCTCCTGCGCCGACCCGGCGAGCACGGGCACGCCGGTGCTCCAGGCCGGAGCCTGGGACTCCCTCTACGCACCGCTGAAGAACGAGGCGACCGGCAACTGCCTCGACTCCAACGGCGGCTCCAGCGCCAATGGGACCAAGGTCATCGGCTGGGACTGCCACGGCGGCCGCAACCAGGGCTGGTGGTACGACTCCGCGCGGAAGTCCGTCCACGTCGAGCTCACCCACGACCGGTGCCTGGACGCCCCGGGCGCCGACTACGGCGCCGGTACGGGCCTGATCCTCTGGAACTGCCACGGCGGCGCGAACCAGAGTTGGGTCCGCGACGGCGCCACCCTGCGGCCCGCGGCCGCCCCGGGCATGTGCCTGACCGTGGCCGCCGCGCACGACCAGCTGCGCCTGCAGACCTGCAACGGCGCGGCGACCCAGCGCTTCGCGTAACCCGCCCGGCCCGCACCACCCCCGCACCACTCGCACCCCCCACACCCGGTCGGCCACGCCGGCCGGGTGTCCTCACCCGGCACCCGGCAGCGGGTGCCCGGTGGCGGATACCCCCGGCGCCCGGCTCACAGCCGGCGCAGATGCTCCCGCACCTCGCGCGGCCGATTGGTGATCAAGGTATCCACACCCAGCCGCACGCACAGCTCGACGTCCTCCGGCTCGTCGACCGTCCAGACGCGCACGCGCAGCCCCTTGGCCTTCAGCCGCCCCACCAGCCCCGGGTCCTTGCGCAGCAGGTCGATACCGGGACCGGCGTGCCCGGCGAACGGCGGCCGGGCGGGCCGCAGCCGCCGCTCGATGAGGTACACGGCGGGCAGTCCGGGAGCCAGCCGGTTCAGCCGGACCAGGGCGTTGCGGGAGAAGCTCATCACCTCGACGCGGCCGTCGGAGCCGTCGGCGAGCCCGTGCTCCCTGAGCACCCGTACGAGCTCCACCTCCAGACGGCCCCCGGCGCGGGTGGGGTGCTTGGTCTCGACGGCCAGCCCGACGGGCCGGTCGGCGGCCAGCGCCTCCTTGAGCAGGTCCTCGAAGAGCAGGACCTGCGCCCCGCGGTGCGCCTCGCCCTTCCAGCCGCCGAAGTCGAGCCCGGCCAGCTGCTCGTACGTCATGGCGGAGACGACCCCGCGCCCGTCGGAGGTCCGCTCGACCCGCCGGTCGTGCACGCACACGAGCCGCCCGTCGGCACTCAGCCTTACGTCGCACTCCAGCGCGTCGGCGCCGTCGTCGATGGCCTGCCGGTAGGCGGCGAGGGTGTGCTCGGGATGCTCGTGGGAGGCCCCCCGGTGCGCGATGACGCGAATGTCGCGGGCGGTGGCGGGCTGCGCGTACTGCCGATTCATGGCCCCGACGTTATCCGCATGCGGTGACCGCACCCGTACCGCATGCTGCACGGATGGCCGAATCCTTCGTGACACTGCATTGCGAACCGTGCGAGTCCTGCCGGCAGGAGGTCTGGCAGTCCGTCGTCGACGGCCGCCTGCGCTGGGAGCAGAACGAGTACTGCACCGCCGAGGCAAGCGCGTTCGAGTCCTGCGGCGGCGGCTGGGGCGTGCCCCCGCCGTGGATCCGTGAGCGGATCATCGCCGCGGAGGGCACGGTCGTCCTCGCCGTCGGCGGGCCGGACGGCCTTCCCCTTGAAGGCGGTCCGCGAGATGTACGCCCTCACGCTCCCGCAACTGCGCGAGGCGCGCGCACGCGGCCTGGCGGCAACCCCGGCCGAGGCGGAGCTGCTGCGCGGCCACACGCAGCGCCGAGCCGGGACGGGTCGGTCGGGGGAGCCGTCGCGTTCTTCCGGCATCCCCGTCCCGGAAACCCGGGCAGAGAGCCCCCGGCCGGGGGCCAGGGGCACTCTGGGGGCGCGTACCACCGGTCCCGGCCGGGACCGGGGCGGGGCTACGCCAGGCCCGGGCCGCGGACCGGGATGTGGGTGAACGTGGGCTCCGGGGCCGGGTTCTGGAAGAAGTCGTTGCCCTTGTCGTCCACGACGATGAAGGCCGGGAAGTCCTCGACCTCGATCTTCCAGACCGCCTCCATGCCGAGCTCCTCGTACTCCAGGACCTCGACCTTCTTGATGCAGTCCTGGGCCAGGCGCGCCGCCGGGCCGCCGATGGAGCCGAGGTAGAAGCCGCCGTGCGCGCCGCACGCGTCCGTCACCTGCTGCGAGCGGTTGCCCTTGGCCAGCATGACCTTCGAGCCGCCCGCCGCCTGGAACTGCTCGACGTACGAGTCCATGCGGCCGGCCGTCGTCGGGCCGAAGGAGCCCGAGGCGTAGCCCTCGGGAGTCTTCGCCGGGCCGGCGTAGTAGACCGGGTGGTCCTTCAGGTACTGCGGCATCTCGGCGCCCGAGTCCAGCAGCTCCTTGATCTTGGCGTGCGCGATGTCGCGCGCCACGACCAGCGGGCCGGTCAGGGACAGGCGGGTCTTCACCGGGTGCCGGCTGAGGGTGGCGAGGATGTCCTCCATCGGCTGGTTCAGGTCGATCTTCACCACGTCCGCCGACTCGTCGAGGTGCTCGTCCGTCGTCTCCGGGAGGAAGCGGGCCGGGTCGCGCTCCAGCTGCTCCAGGAAGACGCCCTCCGCGGTGATCTTCGCGGTGGCCTGGCGGTCCGCCGAGCAGGAGACGGCGATGGCCACCGGCAGCGACGCGCCGTGGCGCGGGAGGCGGACGACGCGCACGTCGTGGCAGAAGTACTTGCCGCCGAACTGCGCGCCGATGCCGATCTTCTGCGTCAGTTCGAAGACCTGCTGTTCGAGCGCCTCGTCGCGGAAGCCGTGGCCCAGGGGGGAGCCCTCGCGCGGCAGCTCGTCGAGGTAGTGGGCCGAGGCGTACTTCGCGGTCTTGAGCGCGTGCTCCGCCGACGTGCCGCCGACCACGATCGCCAGGTGGTACGGCGGGCAGGCCGCGGTGCCCAGCGAACGGATCTTCTCCTCCAGGAACTTCATCATGGAGGCCTCGTTGAGGACCGCCTTCGTCTCCTGGTAGAGGAAGGACTTGTTGGCCGAGCCGCCGCCCTTGGCCATGAAGAGGAACTTGTACGCGCCGCCGTCCGTCGCGTACAGCTCGATCTGCGCGGGCAGGTTCGAGCCGGTGTTCTTCTCCTCCCACATGGTGAGGGGGGCCATCTGCGAGTAGCGCAGGTTCAGGCGGGTGTACGCGTCGTAGATGCCGCGGGACAGGGCCGCCTCGTCGGCACCCTCCGTCAGCACGTTCTGGCCGCGCTTGCCCATCACGATCGCCGTGCCCGTGTCCTGGCACATCGGCAGGACGCCGGCCGCCGCGATGTTCGCGTTCTTGAGGAGGTCGAGCGCGACGAACTTGTCGTTCGCCGAGGCCTCGGGGTCGTCGATGATCCGGCGCAGCTGCGCGAGGTGTGCGGGGCGCAGGAAGTGCTGGATGTCGTGGATGGCCTCTTCGGCGAGCTTGCGCAGCGCCTCGGGCTCGACCTTGAGGAACGTACGGCCGTCGGCCTCGAACGTCGACACGCCCTCCGAGGTCACCAGCCGGTAGGGGGTGGTGTCCTCGCCCAGGGGCAGCAGGTCGGTGTACGCAAACTCTGGCATGACGGCAGTCATTCCTCACTCGGCAGACGGCGCTGGCGACCATTTGGCAGCGCGGCTATCCAGCGTAGGACCTCCGTCCCCGGCCGTGTCTGTGAGGTAAGGCTCACTGTCAACTGCCGGGCGACTATCGCGATCTATCGCGTATCGCTATGCTGGCTGACGTGGACCTGGAAAAGAAGCCTGCCGTGCCTGCCGCCGTCCCTGCCGGACTGCGGGCCTCCGACGCCGATCGCGACCGGATCGCGCACATCCTGGCCGATGCCCTCGCCGAGGGCCGGCTGACCGCCGACGAGCACTCCGAGCGGCTGGATTCGCTGTACGCCGTGAAGACCGTGGGGGAGCTGGAGGTGCTCGTACGGGACCTCCCGGCGCCCGGCGGCCCTGCCGCCGCGCCCGCGTACGGACTGCACCCGGCCCCCGCCCCGGCCCACACCACCGGCCAGGCCGCGGTCTCGGAGACCGTGGTCGCCGTGTGCAGCAGCTCCACCCGCAAGGGCCGCTGGCGGCCCGGCGCGCACACCCGCGTGGTCTGCGTCCTCGGCGACGTCACCATCGACCTCACCGAGGCCGTCTTCGAGCAGCAGGTCACCGAGATCGACGTGACGAGCGTGCTCGGGAACGTCGAGGTCACGGTCCCGGAGAACGTGACGCTCCGCGGCTACGGCAGCGGGATCCTCGGCAACTTCGAGGTGCACGGCGAGGGCCGCGCCGAGAGCACCGACCCGAGCGCGCCGGTGGTGATCATCCGCGGCTTCGCCCTGCTGGGCAACATCGAGGCCCGGCCCAAGCTGGGCGCCCGCCTCGTGGACCTGGCGCTCAAGCTGCGCAAGCGGCTCCAGGGGTAGCGGACCCCGCAGGGGTGCAAGCGGTACAGGGGCACAGGGGTACAGGGGTGCAGCGGCGCCTGGCGGGCGTCCTGCCGCGCCCCGGCCGCAAGCGGGCGTGCGCGGGCGTGCGCAGACGTTCGCGACGACGCGTTTCGGTCGAAGTTCGGCGGGGCGGCGCCCCCGGCCCACGCAGTGCATAGGGGCGCGCACAGCGGGTAGGGACAGGTGCATCGTCTCTCGCTTGCGTATACGTCGTCAGGAGTAGGCCGTGCCGCATCCGCCGCATCAGTCCCTGCAGGTAGCCGCCGTACAGAGCCTCCAGGCGCGTCCGGCCGCAGTACCGAAGCCACGGGTGCCGGCGAGGGAAGACGACGGCCCATGGCACGCGGAGGCGGTGTGCCGCCGGGACGAGGCGGGGCTGTTCTTCGCCCCGTCCAAGGAACCCACGGCGGCCCGGCTCTCCCGCGAGGAGGCCGCCAAGAGGGTCTGCGCGCGCTGCCCCGTGATGGTCGCCTGCCGTGAACACGCCCTGCTCCAGCCCGAGCCGTACGGGGTGTGGGGCGGGCTCACCGCCGCCGAGCGCCGCGTGGTGCTGGCCCGCCGCAGGCGCCGCTCGGCGGAGCTGCGCCAAGCGCCGGGGGCCGGGCCGATAGCCGCCGCGGGCTGAGCCCCGCACGTACGAGCGAGAGGGGCACCCACCGCCGCACGCGGTGGGTGCCCCTCTCGCCGTCCTGTCCTGCTGCCCTGTCCGCAGGCTCCTACTGGGCGCGGTCGAAGTCGATCGCGCTGTACGCGCGCAGCTTCGACAGCCGGTGGGTCGAGTCGATCTGCCGGATCGTGCCCGACTTCGAGCGCATGACCAGCGAGGACGTGGTCGCGGTCTCCGAGCGGTAGTGGACGCCGCGCAGCAGCTCGCCGTCCGTGATGCCGGTGGCGACGAAGAAGACGTTGTCGCCCGAGACCAGGTCGTTGGTGTGCAGGACCCGGTCCAGGTCGTGGCCCGCGTCGATGGCCTTCTGGCGCTCCGCCTCGTCCTTCGGCCACAGCTTGCCCTGGATCGTGCCGCCGAGGCACTTGATGGCGCAGGCCGAAATGATGCCCTCGGGGGTGCCGCCGATGCCGAGGAGCAGGTCCACGCCGGTGCCCTCGCGGACGGCCATGACCGAACCCGCGACGTCGCCGTCCGAGATGAACTTGATCCGGGCGCCCGTCTCGCGGATCTCCTTGACGATGCCCTCGTGGCGCGGGCGGTCCAGGATGATCACGGTGACGTCTTCCACGGCCATGTTCTTGGCCTTGGCGACGCGCCGGATGTTGACGGAGACCGGCGCGTTGATGTCGACGAAGTCGGCGGCCTCGGGGCCGGTGACCAGCTTCTCCATGTAGAAGACCGCGGACGGGTCGAACATGGCGCCGCGGTCGGCGGCGGCCAGCACGGCGATGGCGTTCGGCATGCCCTTGGCGTTCAGGGTGGTGCCGTCGATCGGGTCGACCGCGATGTCGACCTCGGCGCCGGTGCCGTCGCCGACCCGCTCGCCGTTGAACAGCATCGGGGCTTCGTCCTTCTCGCCCTCGCCGATGACGACGACGCCGTTCATCGAGACGGTGGAGATCAGGGTCCGCATCGCGTTGACCGCGGCGCCGTCGGCGCCGAGCTTGTCGCCGCGCCCGACCCACCGGCCCGCGGCCATGGCGGCGGCCTCGGTCACCCGGACGAGTTCCAGGGCGAGGTTGCGGTCGGGGGCCTCCGGAGAGACTTCGAGCTGGGGCGGCAGGTTGTGCTCGGTCATCGGAGCGCACCTTTCTGTACGGCGACGGCCGGGAAGTGAGGGTGCTGGAACTCTATCGGTACGTCGACAAATTGAGCAGACCGGGTCACGTATGAGCGGAATATCGGTCAGGCGTTTGGCGTGAGCGGACATCTTGCGGACCGGCTCGCGGACCCGGGCGGGCGCCGCGCCGACCCCGGCGGAGATCACTCCCGGTCATGGGGGACGATGGTGGCGTGGCAGGTATGAAGGGCAAGCAGACGGTCTGGGACATGGTCCGGTCGCTGGCGGTGATCGGTGTCGTCGTCGCGGGGATCTACATCTTCGTCCCGCATGACGAGAAGTCCGATCCGACACACGTGGTCGACTACCGGGTGGAGACGATCACCGCCCGGCGCGCGGCGCCGTATCCGGTGGCGGTGCCCGTGGGGCTCCCCGCGCAGTGGCGCGCGACCTCGGTGACGTACGACCGCAAGGCGGCGAACGCCTGGCACCTGGGCTTCCTGGACCCGAAGGGCCAGTACGTCGCGATCGAGCAGTCCAGCGACGCCTCGGTCAAGCACCTGACCTCCGTCACCCAGAAGGCGAAGCCCACCGGGCAGACGCAGCAGATCGGCGACCTGGTCTGGGAGCGCTGGGAGGGCGAGAAGTACGACGCCCTCGTCCGGCAGGAGCAGGGCTACGCCACGGTGGTGACCGGCACGGCCTCCTTCGAGGACCTGGGCGCGATGGTGGCGGCACTGGAGTTCAAGCAGGAGACCCAGCAGGCGCCCAAGCAGGGCGCGTAGCGGTGAGATGAGTCGGCCGCATGCCGGAAGGCCGCCCCCCGGAATCCCGGGGGGCGGCCTTCTGCGTACGGGTCCGGGCGCGGTCTCGGGTCCGGAACGCGGGCTCGGGTCCGGGCGCGGACTCGGATCCGGAACGCGGGCTCGGATCCGGGCGCGGGCTCAGGCTCAGATGGTGGTGATGACCTCGTCGAAGCTCAGGCGCGGCGAGCGGTCGAACCAGGCGTCGTCGCCCGGCTTGCCGATGTTGACGACCATGATCGGGGTGTGGTCGGCGTCCAGGAACTCCTTCTGGATGCCGGCGAGGTCGGCGCCGGTCATCGGGCCCGCGGCCAGGCCGGCGGCGCGGACGCCCACGATGAAGTACGCGGCCTGAAGGGCGCCGTTCACCAGCGCGGACTGCTCACGCACCGGGCGCTCGGAGAAGAACATGTCCTTGGCCGGCGGGAAGTGCGGCAGCAGGCGCGGCAGCTCCTCGTGGAACTCGTTGTCCGCGGAGAGGATCGCGACGAGCGGCGCGGCGGCGGTCTTGGCCTGGTTGCCCTCGGCCATGTGCTTCACCAGGCGCTCGCGGGCCTCCGGGGAACGGACCAGGGTGATGCGCAGCGGGGTGCCGTTGAAAGCGGTGGGGCCGAACTTCACCAGGTCGTAGATCGCCTGGACCTGCTCCTCGGTCACCGGCTCGTCGGAGAACGAGTTGGCGGTGCGGGCCTCGCGGAACAGCAGGTCCTGGGCGGCGGAGTCGAGAACGAGAGACATCGGAAAGCCTTCTTCCATACATGCGGAGGTGAAGCGATGCCCCGACTCTAAGCCGAAAGTTGTAGAACTTTCAACTAAATCCGCTTGAGGATGACTCACATCACGTTCGACGGGCCGCTCAGGCGTCCCGCCCGTCGCTCTCGCCGCCCGCTCCGGCCCCCTCGGCCCCCGTCTCCCGGGCGGCCAGCGCCGAGTCGAGCCGGGCGCGGGCGCCTTCCAGCCAGCGCCGGCAGACCTGTGCGAGCTCCTCGCCGCGCTCCCAGAGCGCGAGCGAGTCCTCCAGGGAGGTGCCGCCGGCCTCCAGCTTGCGGACGACCTCGATGAGCTCGTCCCTGGCCTGCTCGTACCCCAACGAGGTATCGGTTTCCGTCATTCCCGTCCCGCCTTGTGTGTGTCGTACATCGAATATGGGCCCGGCTTCCCCGGGGGCGCCTAGGCTCCCCGCTGCCCGTCCACCCGTACGGAGAACTCGCCCTCCGCCACCCGTGCCCGCAGCACCTCGTCCCCCGAGACCTCCTCCGGCGAGCGCACCACGTGCCCGTCCGCCCGCTGGAGCACGGCGTACCCCCGCTCCAGCGTCGCCGCCGGGGACAGCGCCACCACCCGGGCCAGGGTGTGCGCCAGCTCCGAATCCGCGCGGTCCAACAGGTGTCCCAGCGTCCGCCGGCTGCGCCCCAGCAGGGCTTCCACCTCCGCCTCGCGCGTCTCCACCATCCGCTGGGGATGGACGAAGACCGGCCGGCCCAGCGCGTGCGCGAGCCCCCGCTCCTCCCGGTCGAGCAGCCCGCGCACCGCCCGCAGCCCCCGGCCCTGGAGCTGGCGTACCCGCTCCAGCTCCTCGCCCACGTCCGGGACCACCTTCTTCGCGGCGTCCGTGGGGGTGGAGGCCCGCAGGTCCGCGACGAGGTCCAGCAGCGGGGAGTCCGGCTCGTGCCCGATGGCCGACACCACGGGCGTTCGGGCCGCCGCGACCGTCCGCACGACCTCCTCGTCGGAGAACGGCAGCAGGTCCTCGACGCTGCCGCCGCCGCGCGCCACGATGATCACGTCGACCTCGTCCAGGGCGTCGAGCTCCTTGACCGCCCGGATCACCTGGGGCACCGCGTTCACCCCCTGGACCGCCACGTTCCGCACCTCGAAGCGGACCGCCGGCCAGCGCCGCCGGGCGTTCTCCAGCACGTCGCGCTCGGCCGCCGAGGCCCGCCCGACCACCAGCCCGATCAGCTGCGGCAGGAACGGCAGCGGCTTCTTGCGGTCCAGCGCGAACAGCCCCTCCGAGGCCAGGGAGCGCTTGAGCTTCTCCAGCCGGGCGAGCAGCTCGCCGATGCCGACGGGCCGTATCTCCGTCGCCCGCAGCGAGAGCTGCCCGCGCGGGGCGTACCACTCCGGCTTGGCCAGGACGACGACCCGCGCGCCCTCCGTCACCGCGTCCGCGACCTCGTCGAAGACCTGGCGGTAGCAGGTGACGCTGAGGGAGATGTCGTGCGAGGGGTCGCGCAGCGTCAGGAAGACCACCCCCGCCCCCGGCCGCCGCGAGAGCTGCGTGATCTGCCCCTCCACCCACACCTGACCCAGCCGGTCGATCCAGCCCCCGATGAGCCGGGACACCTGACCGACCGGCAGCGGCGCGTCAGCCGACGTATTCAGACCCATGTACGCAGGCTATCCGCCCGCGCCGACAGCCACACTGACAGCGCCTCAGGGGCCGGCGGCGGTGTCGGCATCCGGCCGGCCCCGCGCCGCCGGGCTCCGCCGCGGCCTCCGGACGCGCCGCCGGGCTCCGCCTCAGCCTTCGGACGCGCCCCCGGCCCCGTCCCGGCGCGTCCCCTGGACCGCGAGCACCGCCAGCCCCGCCGCCAGCCAGACCGCGCCCACCACCTGGGCCGTCCAGGCCGCCTCCACGATCACCGCGACCGTCACGGCCGCCCCGAGCACCGGCAGCAGCAGGTGCTTCCACCAGACCGGGGCCCCCGCCCCGCGCTTGACCACGAACCAGCCCACCACCGAGGCGTGCAGCAGCGTGAACGCCACCAGCGCGCCGACGTCGACCACCGAGACCAGCTGGTCCAGCCCGTCGTCGCGGCGCGCCGCCCACACCGCCGCGACCAGCGTGATCGTCGCCGCCACCAGCAGCGCCGGCCGCGGCGTACCGTCCGAGGTGCGCGCGAGCGCCCCCGGCAGCCGCCGCTCCCTGGCCATCGCGAACACCAGCCGGCCCGCCGCCGCCTGCCCCGCCAGCGCCGCGAAGGCCGCCCCGATCGCCTTGCTGACCGCCACCAGATCGTGCAGCCAGGTACCGACCGAGGACTCCACCGCCGTGTAGAACGCCGGGCCCTGCTGCGCCGGATCGGCCGCCAGCTGCGCCGAGGACACCGGCATCAGCAGCGCCGCGAGGTAGCTCTGCACGACGAACAGCACCCCGGCCAGCGCCAGGCAGAACAGCACCGCCCGCGCCACCCGCGCCGAGCCCCCCGTCACCTCCTCCGCGAACGAGGCGATCGCGTCGAAGCCGAGGTAGGAGAGCACCGCCACCGACACCGCGCCCAGCACCGCCGTCAGCGAGAAGCCCAGCGAGCCGTCCCCGGTCAGCGGCGACAGCCAGCCGCGCTGCGCCCCGTCCCGCACCAGCACCGTCACCGCGGCCACCACGAACACCAGCAGCACCGCGATCTCCATCGCCAGCACGGCGAAACCCACGCGCGCGGCCGCCCGTACGCCCCGCAGGTTCAGCGCGGTGGTCACCAGCACGGCCAGCGCCGTCCACACCCACCGCGAGACCTCCGGGACCAGCGCGTTCATCGCGATCCCGGAGAAGAGGTACGCCACCGCCGGGATCAGCAGGTAGTCGAGCATCGCCATCCAGCCGGCGATCAGCCCGGCGCCCTCACCGAGTCCCTTGCGGGCGTACGTGAAGACCGAGCCGGCCTGCGGCGCCACCTGGACCATTTGCGCGTACGAGAAGGCCGTGAAGGCCATCGCGACCGTCGCACAGAGGTAGACGAGCGCGACGGCGCCGTGCGAGGTGGCGTCGAGGGCGCCGAAGATCCCGACCGGGGCCATGGGGGCGATGAAGAGGAGCCCGTACACGACCAGGTCCCGGAACCCGAGGCTCCGCCGGAGGGCCGCCTTCGGCGCCGTACCGGGATCCGTCACGGACGCCATCTTTCCTCCGAGGGGCGGTCGGCTCGTACGTTCGACCCAGTCTGTGCCGAACGGGCGACGCCCGGCCTCCTGGAGACCCCCGTACGATGGACCACATGACTGCTGCCGCCCCCGTCCCCGCTTCCCGACGCGTCCTGCTCGCCGCCCCGCGCGGCTACTGCGCGGGCGTGGACCGAGCCGTGATCGCCGTCGAGAAAGCCCTTGAGCAGTACGGCGCGCCGGTCTACGTCCGCCACGAGATCGTGCACAACAAGTACGTCGTGCAGACCCTGGAGAGGAAGGGAGCCATCTTCGTCGAGCGGACGGAGGAGGTCCCCGAGGGCTCCATCGTGATGTTCTCCGCGCACGGCGTGGCACCGGTGGTGCACGAGGAGGCGGCGCGCGGCAAGCTGGCGACGATCGACGCGACCTGCCCGCTGGTCACCAAGGTGCACAAGGAAGCCATCCGGTACGCCAACGAGGACTTCGACATCCTCCTCATCGGCCACGAGGGCCACGAGGAGGTCATCGGCACCTCGGGCGAGGCCCCGGACCACATCACGATCGTGGACGGCCCGCACGACGTGGAGAAGGTCACCGTCCGCGACGAGTCCAAGGTCGTCTGGCTGTCGCAGACCACCCTCTCGGTCGACGAGACGATGGAGACGGTCGACGCGCTGAAGACCAAGTTCCCGCTGCTGGTCTCGCCGCCGAGCGACGACATCTGCTACGCCACCTCCAACCGCCAGGCGGCGGTGAAGGTGATGGGCGCCGATTCCGACCTCGTCATCGTCGTCGGCTCCAAGAACTCCTCGAACTCCATCCGCCTCGTCGAGGTCGCCAAGGACGCGGGCGCGCGGGCCGCGTACCTCGTGGACTTCGCGAGCGAGATCGACGAGGCCTGGCTGGAGGGCGTCACCACGGTCGGCCTGACCTCGGGCGCCTCGGTGCCGGAGGTGCTGGTCGAGGAGGTCCTGGAGTGGCTGGCCGCCCGCGGCTACGCCGACGTCGAGATCGTCAAGACCGCCGAGGAGTCGATCGTCTTCTCGCTGCCGAAGGAACTGCGCCGCGACCTGCGCGCCGAAGCGGCCGAGCTGGTCGCCGAGAAGTAGCCCGTTTCGTTTCGTACGGTGAGTCCATGCAGATCTTCGGTGTGGACATCGGCGGTTCCGGGATCAAGGGCGCTCCCGCGGACCTGGACCGCGGCGAGCTGGCGCAGGAGCGCCACAAGGTACTGACACCGCAGCCGGCCACCCCCGACGGGGTGGCCGGCTGCGTCGTCGAGGTGGTGCGCCACTTCGACTGGGACGGCCCGGTGGGGGTGACGTTCCCGGGGGTGGTCACCGGCGGGGTCACCCGTACGGCGGCCAATATGGACAAGGGCTGGATCGGCGTCGACACGGCCACCCTGCTCTCGCAGCGGCTCGGGGGGCAGCCGGTCACGGTGCTCAACGACGCGGACGCGGCCGGGGTCGCGGAGATGACGTACGGCGCGGGCAAGGGCCGCGGCGGGACGGTGATCATGCTGACGCTGGGCACGGGCATCGGCAGCGCCCTGTTCACGGACGGCCGGCTCGTGCCGAACACGGAACTCGGGCACCTGGAGCTCAAGGGCCACGACGCGGAGAAGCGGGCGTCGGTCAAGGCCAAGGAGGACGGGGACCTGACCTGGGAGCGGTGGGCGCACCGGGTGCAGCGGTACCTGGAGCACGTGGAGATGCTCTTCTCCCCGGACCTCTTCATCATCGGCGGCGGCGTCAGCCGCAAGCCGGAGAAGTTCCTTCCGCTGATCGAGGACGTACGGGCCGAGATCGTGCCGGCGAAGCTCCAGAACAACGCGGGGATCGTGGGCGCGGCGATGGCCGCGCGGGGCGAGGCGGCACGCTAGGCGGACCGGCGGCCCGCTAGGCGGCGCGGCGGGGGAGTCTGCGGCGGGAGATGAGCACGGCCTTCCGTACGACGACGATCAGCGTGGAGACGAGGGTCCCCCCGTACAGCCAGCCGGCGTGCAGCGACAGGGCGGACACGATGCCCATGACCTCCGCGCCGAAGCCGCCGGAGCCGCCGGAGATCGGCCAGACTCCGACGGCGAAGGCGATCGGCGCGGAGATCGGCGCGGTGATCAGGTCGGCGGGGCGCACCCAGAGGGCGGTGGCGGCCGCGACGGGCAGGAACAGCAGCCCGTACGCGAGCAGCGAGCCGCCGAAGAGCAGCCAGGCGATCCCGCCGGCCAGGGTCATCGCGACGCAGGCGAACAGCCCGCCGCCGAGCCCGGTCAGCCGGGGCCGGGGCATCCGTACCCGCACCCGTACCCGTACCCGTACCCGCATCCGCCCGGCCGGCGCGGGCCGGGGCGGCCGACCGCCGCCGCCCTGGGCCGGCACGCCGCCGATGGGCTGAGCCGCAGCCGGGGCCGGGGCGCGCGGCGGCTGCTGCTGTCGCTGCGGGTGATCCATCGAACGCGTCCTGTAGTGCTCCACCCCACCACGCTAGGCGGGCCGAGCGCGGTATCGGTGTGGGGACACGCGTACAACGACTGCCACTCATCGGAAAGTAAACTGTCCGGTGGCCCACTCCCGGGCCGCCGCCCCCTCCAGCTACGGGAAGTCGCCAACGTGTCGCTCACGATCGGAATCGTCGGCCTGCCGAATGTCGGCAAGTCGACCCTTTTCAACGCCCTGACCAAGAACGACGTGCTGGCGGCCAACTACCCGTTCGCCACCATCGAGCCGAACGTCGGCGTCGTCGGCGTCCCGGACTCGCGCCTGGCCGTCCTCGCCGGCATCTTCGGCTCGCAGCGCGTCCTTCCGGCGACGGTCGACTTCGTCGACATCGCGGGCATCGTGCGCGGCGCCTCGGAGGGTGAGGGCCTGGGGAACAAGTTCCTCGCGAACATCCGCGAGTCGGACGCGATCTGCCAGGTCATCCGTGCCTTCAAGGACGAGAACGTCGTGCACGTCGACGGCAAGGTCTCGCCGAAGGACGACATCGAGACGATCAACACCGAGCTGATCCTCGCCGACCTCCAGTCCATCGAGAAGGCCGAACCGCGCCTGACGAAGGAGTCGCGCCTGCAGAAGGAGAAGGTCGCGGTCCTCGCGGCCGTCGTCGAGGCCAAGAAGATCCTTGAAGCGGGCGACACGCTCTTCTCCAAGGGCATCACCAAGGGCACGGAGCGGGGCGACCTGCTCCACGAGCTCCACCTGCTGACCACGAAGCCCTTCCTCTACGTCTTCAACGTGGACGAGGACGAGCTGACGGACGACGCCTTCAAGGCCGAGCAGAGCGCGCTCGTCGCCCCGGCCGAGGCCATCTTCCTCAACGCCAAGCTGGAGGCGGAGCTCATCGAGCTCGACGACGAGGAGTCGCTCGAACTCCTCCAGTCGGTCGGCCAGGAAGAGCCCGGCATGGCCACCCTCGGCCGCGTCGGCTTCGCCACCCTGGGCCTGCAGACCTACCTGACGGCCGGCCCGAAGGAAACCCGCGCCTGGACGATCAAGCAGGGCGCCACGGCCCCCGAGGCGGCCGGCGTGATCCACACCGACTTCCAGCGCGGCTTCATCAAGGCCGAGGTCATCTCCTTCGCGGACCTGGTCGAATGCGGCTCGGTCGCCGAAGCCCGCGCCAAGGGCAAGGCCCGCATGGAGGGCAAGGACTACGTCATGCAGGACGGCGACGTGGTCGAGTTCCGCTTCAACGTGTAGTCGCTTCGTTACTGCATGTTAGTTAGATTCGTCAAGTGTGCAGGTCAGAAGGGGTCGGACTCAGACGAGTCCGACCCCTTCTGTGTTCCCGTGCTGACTTGGTGCCGACTTGGAAGCGCCCTGTTAGCCCGGCTGGCCGGGCGCCAGCTCGTCGAGATCGAGACTGATCTCGAACGGCAGGGAACGCTGGAGCGTGTGGCGGAAGATGCCCGTCGGCGCGTACGAGCCGGTCGGCTCGTCGAGCTCGTAGACGTGCACGGCGGGGACGGTGTCCTCGTCCTCGATGCACCAGTAGTGCCGGATGTCGGCCTCGGCGTACTTGCGAAGCTTGACCGTTCGGTCACGGTGGGCGGATTCCGGTGAGACGACCTCAATGACCAGCTGGACGTCTTCGGGAGCGAACCAGGTGCAATCCGGGTCGTACGGCGCGGTGGTCACGACGAGGTCCGGCTCAGGACGGTTGCGGGCGTCGAGGCGGATGGTCATCTCCCGGCCGACCCTGAAACCCGCTGGGGCCTGAGTCCTGAGAGCCAATGTGAGGTCGGTGACGACCTCTCCGTGCCACCAGCGCTGGGGCGGCATCATGAATACGAGGGCTCCGTCGATCAGCTCGGTGTGGCGCGGCGCTTCCGGGAGACGGTCCAGGTCCTCTGCGAACCAGCCTTCCGCGCGCGGCGGGCGCATCCAGTCGGGCAGTGCGGTCATGGCTTCACGGTAGCGGCCCGCAGCTCAGGCTGGAGAGCCAACGATCCCGGCCGGAAGATTTTCGGCAACTTGCACCCCCACAACCAGCCACCCACCTAGCATCCGGCCATGAGCGACTCATCGGTCCAGATCGCCACGGTGGTCATCTCCGTGGCGGCTCTTGTCTTCTCGACGACGGCCGCGTTTTGGGCGCTCGACCCCTTCTGCGTTCCCGTGCTGACTTGGTGCTGACTTTTCAGTTGCCCCGCGGCGGTGTGAGCTTGTCGAGGTCCAGGCTGATCTCGAACGGCACCGGGCGCTGGAGGATGCCGGCGGGCGCGTAGGCGCCGGTCGGTTCGTCGAGCTCGTAGACGTGGACGACAGGTGCGCCGTCCTCGTCCTCGATGCACCAGTGGTGCGGGATCGCGGCCGACTCTGGTGTCGGCGAGCACCTGCTCCATGAGTGCGGCGGTGAGCATGGTGACCAGGTGGCCGTGCCACCACCTCTGGGGGCGACACCATGAGGACGAGGGCTCCATCGATCAACTCGGTGCTTCCTCGTCACCGTGCCGGATGGGTGCTGGACAGCCGCGTTCGGAACCGTGTTCTCGCAGGTCACAGCTCTGTGCTGAACGTTCCGCGTCAATGCTTGCTCAGGGCGTTGGCGGCGCCCCTGCCGCAGGTCGGAACGGGTGGCCGGGCGCCGCGTCGGTGGCCGGGGCCGGGTGGTCGCGGCGCCAGAAGGTGGGGAGCCACCAGCAGAGCACCGAGTGGTCCTGTGGCCAGGGGGCGTGGTCTTCCGCGTCCCAGTCCTCGAACGAGTCGAGTGCCGGATCGATCGGGCGCCAGGCCGGGTCGAGCGGTTCGTCCGGTGCCGGAGGGCGGGCGAAGCGGCGGCCGCGCTCGTCGCGCGCGCCGAAGTCCTGGTAGTTGCGCTGGGCTTCGATCAGGGAGACCTTGTTCGCCCCGGTCTCCGCGGTCGGCCAGCGGAACTGGACGGCGTCGTCCTCCCAGGAGCAGACGGGGCAGATCTCGTACGAGCCGGGCACGTCGTCCAGGACGAGATGCCCGCAGCAGGGACAGGGATGGCGGCGGCTCACCCGCGTAGTCTCGCCGACCGGCCGTGCCACCGCCGCTGGGGGTCCGGGACGTGGGCACGGTTCGGCGGTGCGCGCAAACGGGGTGGGGCCGGACGGGTGGGCGGCGGGGCTCGTTGACGGGTGGATCTTGGTGAGTAGCGTCACGGAGCGCACGCGGTCTCGACAGCGGACCCGGGGGGAGCGTGGGCGCTCGGGAGGCTCAGGCCGTGACCAGATGGCGTAATCGCACGCGGTGGTGGACCGCGGTGACCACCACGAGCCTGCTGCTGGCCCTGGCCCCCGGACTGGCCGCCGCCGCACCGCCGGGCACCGCGGATCCCGCCGGTCCGACCGTACGGCGCGACCCCGCCACCGGCCACGCCCGGATGATCTTCAACTCCGGCGGGTTCCTGACCCCGCCCTCCAAGCAGGCCCCCGAGCACGTCGCGCTCGCCTACGTACGCGACCACCGCGGGGAGTTCGGGCTCACCGCCCGGCAGGCCGAGCAGCTCGTCGTCGTCTCCTCGTACCCCACCCGGCACAACGGCGCCCGCCAGGTGACGATCGGCCAGAGCATCGACGGCATGCGCGTCCACGGCGGCCTCCTGACCGCCACCGTCGACCAGCGCGGCCGCCTCGTCATCCTCGGCGGAGCCGTCGTCACCGCCGAGCCCGCCGGCACCGTCGAGCTGACGGCCAAGCAGGCCCTCGACCAGGCGGCCGAGGCGCAGGGCGCGCGGCCCCAGCACACCCTGACCGGCACCGACAACCGCGACAAGGGCCGGCAGAAGTTCAAGAACGTCTACGCCAAGCGCCTCACGAAGCCCAACGACGTCACCGCCGAGCTGGTCTGGGTCCCCGCCGACTCCGGCCGCGAGCTGCGCCCCGCCTGGCTCACCGACATCGAGGTGTCCGGCACGTCCTGGTACGAGACGGTGGTCGACGCCGCCGACGGCCGGGTCCTCAGCCGCCAGAGCCGCTACCACCACGCCGGCCCCGAAGGCACCGTCTTCACCGCGCAGCACCCGGACATCAGCGGCGCCACCCGTACCACCACGCCGTTCACCGGCCGCGACGGCTCCTGGGTCGCGGACCGCCTGACGCAGGGCAACAACACCAACGCGTACCGGGACGAGGACGGCGACAACACGGTCCCGGACACCGGGAACGACGCACTGCGCCCGCAGTCCCCGGCGAGCGGGGACCCGGACCACCAGCACTTCGACTACACGTTCAGCGACACCTGGCGCACCAACGCCGCCGCGACGCAGGCGAACCTCGACGCCGACGTCAATCCGGTCATCACGCAGCTCTTCTACTACACCAACGTGATGCACGACTACCTCTACGACCTCGGGTTCGACGAGGCGTCGCGCAACTTCCAGGTCGACAACCTCGGCCGCGGCGGCTCGGGCAACGACCCCGTCCTGGCCGAGGCGCAGGACGGCTGGGACCTCGGCTGCCTCGACGACGCCACGCCGCCGAACAAGATCCGCTGCGTGAACAACGCCAACTTCGGCACCCCCGGGGACGGCACCAGCCCGCGCATGCAGATGTACATGTGGCAGCCGCCGGGCCGGCCGTACCGCGACGGCTCGCTCGACGGTGACGTCATCGCGCACGAGTACGGGCACGGCGTCTCCAACCGCCTCGTCGGCGGCGGCAACCTCGGCGACGGCCCCCAGACCGGCGCCCTCGGGGAGGGCTGGAGCGACACGATCTCCTTCCTCAAGTGGGGCGACGCGACGGTCGGCGAGTACGTCACCGGCAACACCGCCACCGGCATCCGCTCGCAGGCTTACGACACGTCCACCGAGAAGTGGGGCACCTTCAACCCCGCCCGCGGCGTGCACCGCAACGGCGAGATCTGGGCCGCGGCGGTGTACGACATCCGCGAGGCGAAGGGCGTCGCGTTCACGCAGCAGCTCGTCATCGACGGCATGAAGAACACGGTCAGCACGCCGGGCTACCTCGACGCGCGCGACGGCATCCTGGCCGCCGACATGACCAACGACGCCGGCGCGAACCAGTGCCTCCTGTGGCGGGTCTTCGCCGGCCGCGGCATGGGCGCGAACGCCGCGTCGAGCGCCGACCAGAACACCGTGACCGCCGACGAGACCGTCCCGGCCGCCTGCCTGCCGACCGCGAAGGCGGGCGGTCCGTACACGGGCAACGAGGGCACGGACGTCACGCTCAGCGCGGCCGGCTCCGCCAAGGGGACCGCGCCCTCGGCCGGGAACCCGACCACGTACGCCTGGGACCTCGACGGCGACGGGCAGTACGACGACGCCACCGGGCCCACCGCCACCTTCGGCGCGGTGGGCCGGGACGGCGTCTCCACCGTCGGGCTGAAGGTGACCGACGCCGTCGGCAACACCGACACCGACGCGACGAAGGTCACCCTCGCGAACGCCGCACCCGTGGTGACGCTCGACCCCGCCACCCCGGCCGCCGAGAACGGCCCCGTCACCCTCACGGGCAGGATCGGCGACCCGGGCTGGCTCGACCCGCTGACCGCCACCGTCGACTGGAAGGACGGGGCGGGCCCGCAGGAGCTCGCCGGCACGCCGGAGAACGACCGCCCGGACGCGACGCTGAGCTTCACCGCGGAGCACACGTACGGGGACGACGGGACCTTCACGATCGAGGTCTGCGGCAGCGACGACGACACGAGCACCTGCCGGACGGTCGACGCGACGGTCTCCAACACCGCCCCGACCGCGGCGGTCTCGGGTGACGGGCAGACGACGTACAACGGGCAGAAGGCCTTCATCGCCCACGCCGGTACGCCGGTCGCCGTCACCGGCGCCTCGGCGGACCCGGGCAGCGACGACCTGACCCTGAACTGGCTGTGGGGCGACGGCACCTCGGACGACCTGGTCTCGCTGGTGAACCCGCCGGCCACCGACCCGGACCCGAGCCCCTCGATCCAGCCGCGCGAGGTGACCCGGACGCAGTCGCACGCGTACCCGGCGGCCTGCCTGTCCACGCTGACGTTCACCGGCACGGACGACGACGGCGGCAGCGCCCTCGCCACCGCCTCCGTCATCACCACCGGGAACGTGAAGTGGGCGCACGGCCAGGCGTACTGGATGAAGGAGTTCGGCGGGCCGTCGCCGAAGCACTTCACGGCGGCCCAGCGGGCCTGCCTGCTGGGGGTGGCCTCGTTCATGAGCGCCGTGTACGGGCCGCTGACCGACGCCCAGGCGTACGCGATCCTCGGCTCGGGCTCCCCGCAGCCGAGGCCGCTGGTCTCCCAGCAGCTGCTCGCGGCGTGGCTGAACTTCGCGAACGGGTCCTACGACCTGTCCACGCCGGTCGACACCGACGGCGACCGGGCGGCGGACTCGACCTTCGGGGCGGCGGTGGCGAACGCCGAGGCCGTCCACAACGACCCGGCGTCGACGCGGAACCAGCTGCTGAGCCAGGTCGACGTGCTGCTGCGCCTGAACGTGCGTGACGGTGGCTGACCGCCGCCTGGTGTGCCTCGCCGCCCTCGCCCTCTTCACCGGGTGCGGGGGCGGCCGGGTGCGGCCGCCGCAGGAGAGGACGGGCGCATCGGGCGGTACGGGTGATCCGGAGGGCGGTACGGGTGCCACGGCGGCCGGTACGCAGCCTCCGGCGCAGGGCCGCGTACTGACCGGGGCCGACGACGGCTTCGCGGGGCGGCTCACGGTCGGGCAGACGGCCCGCCTGCGGCTGCCCCTCCCGGAAGGCGGCCCGCAACCCACGGCCCGGGGCGATGCGGTCCTGCTGATCCGGGTGGGCAACGTGACGGGCACGGGCCACCGCGAATGGGAGCTCCGCGCGGTCCACCCGGGCACCACCCGCATCACGGTCCCACGCCCCGCCGCCCCCACCCCGGCCACCCTGACCCTCACCGTCACGTAGCGGGAGGGCGGGAGGGCGGCAGCGGGGCCGGCTACGCGAAGTGGGCCGAGGCCAGGACGGAGCCTTCCGGGGTGAGGAGGCGGGCGCCGGTGAGGGTGGTGGCGTTGACGTCGGTCGTCGCGACCCAGTAGCCGTAGCCGTCGGCCAGGGAGAACGTGCCCAGGCGGGTCATGGTGCCGTCCTTGTGGTCGAGGACGCAGCTGATCTCGGGCATCGGCTTCTCCAGGTCCACCGACATGTACACCCAGCCCTTCGCGCCGGGGTGGGCGAAGACCCGGCCCACCTCCCGGCCGTCCGTGATCAGCGGGGCCTGGAGCAGCTGGGCGCCTGCGCGGGCCGTCTGGGACGCGGGCGCCGCGGCCTCTATGGCCGTGCCCGCCGCCCAGCCGCCGAAGCCGCAGGCCACGGCCAGGGCAGCCGCCACGGCCGCGACCCGGGGCCGCAGCAGCCACCGCCGCCCCGGAGCCGGGGCAGGGGCAGGGGTCGGCGCGGGCGGCGGCTGGAGGCGGGCCGCGACCCGGCTCTCGAAGCCGACCGGGGGCTCCGTCCCCGGCACCAGGCCGAGCAGGTCGTCGCCGACCAGTGCCAGCTGCTCGATGTGCTCCCGGCAGCCGGGGCAGTGGTCCAGGTGGGCGACCGCACGGGCGCGCTCCCGGGCCGCAAGGATGCCCAGCGCCAGCTCGGCGTCGAGTTCCCTCAGCTGCTCGCAGGTCATCTCGCTCATCGCCGGCTCTCCTCGCTCCCCAGGGTCCTGCGGAGCTTGTGCATCGCCGTCCGGATCCGTGTCTTCGCCGTCCCCAGCGGGACCCGCTCCATGTCGGCGATCTGCTGTGCGGTCAACCCGTAGATGCCCGCCATCACCAGTGCGCGCGCCTGCTCCCGGGGCAGGGCCGCCACGGCCGCCCGCACCCCGGCCGAGGTCTCGGCCGCGACGGCGTGCTGTTCGGGGGTCTGCGTCACGATGTCGAGGAGGGCGTCCAAGTCCTCGGGGGCGACCGGATTGGCCCGGCGGGCCCGGACCGCGTCGATCGCCAGATGGTGCGCGATCGCCGTCAGCCAGGTCCGTACCGACCCGCGGCGCGAGTCGTACACCTGTGCGTGCCGCCATGCCCGCTCGAACGTCTGCTGCGCGATGTCCTCGGCGAGCTGGGCGTCGCCCACGACGGCGATGGCCACGCCGAAGACCGTGCGCTGGAAGCGGCGCACGAACGCGACGGCGATCTCGGGATCGCCCGTCGCCAGGCCCGACAGCAACGCTTCGTCCGGCGCACGCCCGAGCGGGAGGCCCATTCTCTGCACGTCACTGGATACGTTCGGCCTCCCCGAATGGATTGATTCGGGTTCGTGCGGAAACACCCCTTCATTCTGCTCCTCTCCCCGTTCCCGCTCCCGTCCACGGGCTCCCGGCCGCGGGACGGGGGTCACGGGGGACCCCGCCGGCGGCGGTAGGTTGCGTGCAGTCGTTACCCGGCGCGGTCGGGAGCAGTCGGGGGGTGAGGGGCATGCGGCGCAGGACGGCGGTCGAGGTGATCGGCGCGGGCGAGCGGCTGCACGCGGCGGCCGGCGCCCTGCTGGCCGACCACCGGCGGGCCGTCGAGGCCGTACGGGAGGCCTGGACCCCGATCCACGCGGACCTGGCCCGCTCCGAGCTGCGGCGGATTCCCGTCGACCGGCTGGCCCACGTCACCGAGGGGCGGCTGCGGGCGGCCGCCGTGGCCGCCGTCGAGGCGGCCGGGTTCGACACCGTGCAGCGCGTACTGGACGCGGGCCGCCACCGGCTGCGCCAGATCCCCGGGGTCGGGCAGCAGAGCGCCGACCAGGCACTCGGCGCCGCCCGGCAGCTCGCCGAAGCCGCCGGGGAGACCGTCGCCGTCCACCTCGACGTGGACCGTCCGCAGCCCCGGACCACCGCGCTGGTCGCCGCCCTGCACCCGCTCGTCGAAGCCGGCCCGGACGCCCGCCGCGCGGCCCGGGCGGCCACGGCCCTGGACGCCGGGCTCGGGCCGCTGCTCGCCGACGCCGGGCCCGCCGCCGGCCGGCTGCGCTGGTGGTCCGCGGGCCGCGAGCGGCGCGGGCGGGCGCTCGCCGCCCTCACCGAGATCGGCCGGCGGACGGAGCGCGCCGCCGCCGAGGGCGTGCCCGCCCTGCTGGCGCAGGCCTCGGTGGACCTCCTGCGCGCCCCCGCCGACGAGGCGGCCGCCTGGGTCGACTTCGAGCTGCGCTCCGCCGAGTACTACGGTCTGCTCGCGGAGATCACCGAACGGCCCGGCGGCGCCGCCGACCCGGCCGCGGCCCGCGGGTTCCTGCCCGAGGCACTGGCCGAACGCGTCCTCGCCCAGGCGCTCGACGACACGTACCGCCGGGTCTCGCTGCGCGGGTACCAGGCCTTCGGCGCCCGCTTCGCCCTCGCCCAGCGGCGGGTGATCCTCGGCGACGAGATGGGCCTGGGCAAGACGATCCAGGCACTCGCCGCCCTCGCGCACCTGGCGGCCCAGGGGCACCGCCACTTCCTCGTGGTCTGCCCGGCCGGCGTCCTGATCAACTGGACCCGCGAGATCGAGGCGCGCAGCACCCTGCGCGCGGTCGCCCTCCACGGCCCCGGCCGGCACGACGCCTTCGCGGACTGGCGCGGGGAGGGCGGGGTGGCCGTGACCACCTTCCAGGCGCTGACCGGGTTCCCCGAACTCGCCGCCGAGGAGCTGGGGATGCTCGTGGTGGACGAGGCCCACCACGTCAAGAACCCGCAGGCCCGGCGCTCCCTCGCGGTGGCCGCCTGGGCCGCGCGCTGTGCGTACGTCCTCTTCCTCACCGGCACCCCGATGGAGAACCGGGTCTCCGAGTTCCGCAGCCTCGTACGGATCCTGCGGCCCGAGGCGGTCTCCGGGATCGGCGAGGTCGACACGGTGGCCGGGTCCAGGGCGTTCCGCACGGCGGTGGCTCCCGCGTACCTGCGGCGCAACCAGCGCGACGTACTGGCCGAGCTGCCCGGGCTCCAGTGGACCGACGAGTGGGAGGAGCTGAGCGCGGCCGACCGGGAGGCCTACCGGGCGGCGGTGCGGTCCGGCAATTTCATGGCGATGCGCAGGGCCGCGTACGCGAGGCCGGAGAAGTCGGCGAAGCTGGCGCGGCTGCGCGAGCTGGTGGCGGAGGCGGCCGCCAACGGGCTGAAGGTCGTGGTGTTCTCCGCGTTCCGCGAGGTGCTCGGGGCGGTCGAGGACGCGCTCGGCCGGCCGGCGACGGATGGGGGCGGCCGCCTCTTCGGGCCGGTCTCGGGGAGCGTGCCGCCCGCCCGCCGCCAGCGGCTCGTGGACGGGTTCGGCGCGGCGGCCGGGCACGCGGTGCTTCTCGCGCAGATCGAGGCGGGCGGCATCGGGATCAACCTCCAGGCCGCCTCCGTGGTGATCCTGTGCGAGCCGCAGGTCAAACCGACCATGGAACAGCAGGCCGTGGCCCGCGCGCACCGGATGGGGCAGGTGCGCGCGGTACGGGTGCACCGGCTGCTGGCCACGGACGGGGTGGACCAGCGGATGCTGGAGGTACTGGACCGCAAGGCGCGGCTCTTCGACGCCTACGCCCGGCGCAGCGTGGTGGCGGAGTCGGCGCCGGAGGCGGTCGACGTCTCGGACACCTCGCTGGCCCGGCGCATCGTCGAGGACGAACAGGCCCGCCTGGGCGCGGTCGGCTGAAGGCGCGGGACCGTGCCGACCCGGCGGGCGGCTCAGAAGCCCCGCACCGAGGCGATCGTGAAGGTGGTCGGCGTGCCCTCGCCCATCGGGCCGCCCTTGTCGAACTGGGACCGGACCACCAGCGTGCGGCCCGAGGTGTGGCTCAGCGTGGTCGGGATCTGCAGCGACGGGTCCGTGATCGTCCGGGTCAGCCGGGCCCGGGTGCCGTCCGCGCTGACGTGCCACCGGGTCAGGGTGTTCGTGGCGTTGTGGGCCACCCGCAGGGTGCCGTCCGGCGCGAGGTCCAGGCCGTCGGCGTGGACGAGGTCGCCGCCCCGGAGGGTGACGCGGGACATCGCGCCGGTGCGCAGGTCGATGCGGTGGAGGTCGCCCGCGGTCATGTCCACGGCCAGCAGGTAGCGGCCCGCCGGGTCCGAGACGATGCCGTTGAGGGCGAAGCTGCCCGCCGGGGACGGGGTGAGGCGCCCCTTCAGGTCGTACGCGGGGAGCAGCGCGCCCGAGCCGGCCGCGAGCTGGGCCGGGGTGACCCGGTAGATCACCGCGCGCACGCTGTCCGTCAGGTAGGCGGTGCCGTCCGGGGTGATGGTCAGGTCGTTGACGAAGAGCGCGCCCGCCCCGGCCACCTCGAAGTGGGCCAGTCGGAGGCCGGAGGCGGTGTCGTAGACGGACACCCCGGAGGTGGAGTCGGTCACCCACAGCCGCCCGTGGGCGTCGACGCGCAGGCCGTTCGCCGTGTGCCGGCCGTCGGTGCCGGCGGGCAGGAACACCTCGGCGGTGCGCGCCCCCGGGCGGGCCCGGTAGACGGTGCCGTCGGCGTACGAGCCCACGTACACGGTGTGGTTGCGCGGGTCGGTGGCCACGCCCTCGGGGTAGACCTTCTCGCCGGGGAGGGTGAAGGCCGTGGAAACGCGGCTGTCCGGGACGGACGCGGGTGCGACCGGAGAGGCCTGCGCCGCCGGGATCGCGCCCAGGGTGAGCGCCGTGGCCGTGGTCAGGGTCAGGGTCAGGAAGGTCGCGGGCAGGAGCTTCTTCAGCACAGCAGGTGTCCTCTTCCGTATGAGTGAACACGAAGATATGTTAGAGCTCTAATGCATGCAAGGGCCTTAGGATGCAGCCATGACCTCCATGCCTCCCGGGGAGCGCATCGGCTCGCACCTCAAGCGCGCCGAACAGGCGCTCCTCGCGGCCAAGAACGCCGCGCTCAAGCCCGCGGCAGTAACGGTTCCGCAGTACGCCGCGCTGCTCTGGCTCTCCGAGAAGCCGGGGATCTCGGCCGCCGCCCTCGCCCGCCTGTGCGGGGTGACGCCGCCGACGATGAACACGGTGCTGAAGAACCTCCAGGAGCGCGCGCTCATCGAGCGCACCCCGCACGAATGGCACCGCAACGTGCTGGAGACCCGGCTGACGGAGGAGGGCCGGGCCGTGATGGAGCTCGCCGACGCCGGCGCCGTACGGGTGGAGCGGGCGCTCGCCGCCGCGTTCTCGGCGCAGGAGCGGGAGCAGCTGATCGGCCTGCTCGGGCGGTGCGCCGAGGTGCTCGACGCCCAGAGGTGAGTCGCGGCCCGCCGCGGCGGACCGCGTCCCGTGCGCACGTCAGACGTCAGGTTCAAGGAAGCACCCGGCCGTCGCCGTCCCGATCGGGACGGCGACGGCGACGACCGTTCGGAGCGAAGTTCGTGTACCAGTCCCCGCCCGCCAGGCGCTCCCGTCGCGCGATGTGGATATCCGTCGCGGTGGCCTTCGCGCTCCTGCTCGGGGGCGCCGGCTTCGCCGCCCGGAAGCTCGAATGGTTCTCCGGCAACGGCGGCTCCGTGAGCTTCGGCAAGGCCCCCGCCCCCGCCCCCGCCTCCTCGGCCCCCGGCACGGCCGGGTCCTCCCCGGGCGCGCCCTCGCCCTCCGCCGCGCCCGCCGGCGATCCGGACGTACTGCTGCCGACCGGACCGCGGTCCGACTTCAGGCAGACCGCCAGGCTGGACGACGGCACGGTCATCGCGAAGACCCGCCTCGCGGGCGCGAAGTCCGGCTTCGAGGGTGACGTGTGGGTCTGGACGCCGAAGGAGTACGACGAGGCGAAGTACGAGAAGAGCGCCTTCCCGGTGCTCATCGCCCTGCCCGGCGGCAACGGCTTCCCGAGCAACTACTGGTCGGACCGCAGCCTCGGCCTCCAGAAGGCCATCGGCGAGGGCGTCCGGGCCGGCACCAGCCTGCCGTTCATCGTGGTCATGCCGGTGCTCAACCCGGACAGCACGTACTACTACGACGGTGCCGACATCCCCGGCCGGCCCAAGATGGGCACGTGGATCGCCGAGGACGTCCCGGCCTTCACCAGGGCCAACTTCCGCACGTACAAGTCCCGGGACGGCTGGGCCTTCATGGGCTCCTCCTCCGGTGCCTTCGTCGGCATGAAGACCGTGCTGCAGTACCCGGACCGCTTCAAGGCGGTGATCGCCAGCGGCGGCGAGATCGTTCCCGACTCCCCGCTCTGGAAGGGCCACCAGGCGGAGATGGACGCGAACAACCCGGAGAAGCTCGCGCAGAAGCTGATCGATGCCGGCGGTCCCGAGGTCTACATCAACTTCCAGGTCGGCACCAAGGAGACCGGGAGGGAGCGGATGGCCGCATTCCAGCAGTCGTACGGCAAGGGCCCGGTCAAGACGACCATCCGCGACATCCAGAACGGCGAGCACAACGGCTGGCACTACGTCCGGGGCATGAAGGAAGGCTCCCTGGAGTGGATCAGCAAGGTCCTCAAGGCCCCGCAGCCCGCCACCGGCTGACCGGCCCGCCCCGGCCGGCCGGGCCGCCACCGGCTGACCAGCACGTATGCACGGAGCCGCAGAACGGCGTGGCACGCACCACGTCCCGCCGGTCCCAGGCAACCCATCCGATCGTTGACACCTCTGTAAGGGGTGAAGGGGGACCGATCGGTCCGACCCGCGCTCTTCGGGAGCGCCGGAGAAGGAACGGGACAAATCCGTGCAGCATGACCAGCTTCAGGGTGACGGCGACCTCATGACCGAGGAAGGCCCGCAGACCACGGGCCGCCGCCGTCCCAAGCGCCTGCGCAGGCTTCTGATCAGCGGTGCGCTGGCTCTCACACTCGTCGCCGGGGGCGGCGCCGCAGCCTACAAGTACAAGCTCTTCTCGGACATAGGGGATCCGGTCTCCTTCGGCAAGGTCCAGGAGTCGGCGGCCGCGGCCGTGGAGATCCGACCCGGGGTGAGCATGCCGACCGGCCCGAAGGCCTCGTTCGTCCGGACGTACCGGCTGCCCGACGGCACGCAGATCGGCCGGACGACCCTGACCGGCGCGAAATCCGGGTTCACCGGAGACGTGTGGGTGTGGGTCCCCAAGCAGTACGACGACCCGGCGTACGCCAAGAGCGCCTTCCCGGTGCTCATCTCCCTGCCCGGAGGGCGCGGCTACCCCACCAACTACTGGGGCACGGGCCCCGGCCTCGGCCTCCAGAAGGCCGTCAGCGACGGGGCGAAGGCCGGCACCAGCCTGCCCTTCATCCTGATCATGCCGGTGCACAACGCGGACACCAAGCACCACTTCGACGCCTCCGACATCCCCGGCGAACCCAAGATGGGCACCTGGATGGCCGAGGACATCCCGGATTTCACGCGGGCCAATTTCCGCACCTTCACCTCCCGTGACGGCTGGGCCTTCATGGGATCCTCGGCGGGCGGATTCGGGGCGTTCAAGCACGTCCTGAAGTACCCCGACCGCTTCAAGGCGGCCATCGCGAGCGGGGTCGACATCGTCCCCGATTCCCCGCTGTGGAAGGGGAACACGCAGGCCATGGACGAGAACAACCCGGAGAAGCTCGCCGAGAAGCTGATCAAGGAAGGCGGGCCGGACGTCTACATCAACTTCCAGATCGGCACCAAGGAGACCGGCCGCGAGAAGGCCGAGAAGTTCATGAAGGAGTACGGGAAGGGCCCCGTGCACACCACGCTCCAGGTGATCCAGGATGGTGAGCACAATGGGAAGTCGTACGTCCGCGGTATGAGGGAGGGCGCTCTGGAGTGGATCAGCAAGGTCATGCTGGCACCGACGCCCGACCCCGCCGTGCGATGAAAGCCGTCGTCCGGGGCGCCTTCGCCGCTGCCGCCGCCACCGTGGCGGCGGCCCTGGCCGTCGGCTTCGTCAAGGCGACGGACGAGGACCTGAACGCCGTGCACGCGTTTCCCGGCGTCGGCGTGCTCATGGCCAACGGCGAGCACTGGTGCACGGCGAGCGTCGTCGACAGCCCGAAGGGCACCGTCGTCGCCACCGCCGCGCACTGCGTGGCCCCGGCGGGCGAGGACGGCGAGCCCGGAGCGCTGGCCCACGACGGCCGGGCCATCGGCGAGCTCTCCTTCGCTCCCGCCTTCACCGGCGAGGGCGGGGGCCGCCAGCCCCTCGGGGTGTGGAAGGTCCGCGCGGTCCACGTGGACGAGCGCTGGACCAAATGGGGCGAGGACACCGCCGATTTCGCCTTCCTCAGCATCGAGCCGGACAAGGACGGCCGTACGGTCCAGCAGGCGGTCGGCGGCGCCGACGAGGCCCCGAAGCCCGACTGGACCTCCGGCTACGAGCGCGAGGTGACCGTCGTCGGCTATCCGGAGTCGGACCGCAACCCGCAGAACAAGCCGATCTCCTGCACCACCCAGACCAGCCACGACCAGGAGGACCCGGCCATGCTGTACATCGGCTGCGCGGGCTTCTGGTCGGGCACCAGCGGAAGCCCCTGGATCGCCGACCGCGGCGGCCCGGGGAACCCGGGGCGGCTGATCGGGGTGCTCAGCGGCGGCGACACGGACGTGGACTCCACGGCCGCGCTGTTCGACGAGAAGGCGAAGGCGCTGTACGAGCGGGCGGCGCGGGACTGAGAGCCGCCCCCGCGCCCCCGGCTACTGCCTGCGCTCGGTACTGACGATCACGCACACCGCCACCACGACGATCGCGCCCCCGACGAGGATCGGCACGCTCAGCGCCTCGTCCAGGATCAGCGCCCCCAGCGCGACGGCCACGACCGGATTGACGTACGCGTACGTGGCCACCAGCGACAGCGGCGCCGACTGCAGCAGCCACGCGTACGCCGTGAACGCGACCACCGAGCCGAAGACGACGAGGTAGCCCAGCGCCAGCCAGGAGGCGGTGGAGAACGCGGCCCAGTCCAGCGAGCGCTGCTCACCGCGCACCAGGCCGACGACGATCCCGCCGGCCCCGCCCGCGAGCATCTGGTACCCGCTGCCCGTGAACGGGTTGTCCGGCAGCGACAGCTTCGACGCGGAGAACGAGCCCAGCGACCACAGCACGGACGCCACGACCACCAGCAGCACCCCGGAGAGCCGTACCGCACCACTGATGCCCGGCACGGTCAGCACCGCCAGCCCGCCGAAGCCCAGCAGCACCCCGCCGAGGGTGCGCAGCGGCGGCCGGTCTCCGGCGGCGGTCCGCAGCACCACCAGCCACATCGGGACCGCGGCGATCAGCAGCGCCGCCAGGCCGGACGGCACCGAGGTCTCGGCGAGGACGACGAGGCCGTTGCCGCCGAGGAGCAGCAGCAGGCCCACCAGCACCGCGGAGCCGACCTGCCCGCGGGTGGCCCGGAGCGCGCCCGGCCCGTACCGCCAGGCGACGAGGCCGAGCAGGAGCAGGCCGGCCGCGAGGAAGCGGGCTCCGGCGGACAGGAACGGCGGCATGGTCCGGACGACGATCCGGATGGCCAGGTACGTCGAGCCCCAGACCACGTAGACCAGGCCGAGCGCGGTCCAGACGGCGCCCGTGATCGCGCGGGGCGCGGAACCAGGTGTCGTCCTGCCCCCGGCGGTCTGCGAAGTGCGCATGACGGGATCCTAGGTTCGTTGCCGCGTACACGCTTCCCGGTACGGGCTCTCAGCCCTTCAGCAGCGCGTTCAGCTCGCCGTAGGGGAGACCTCCGTCGAGCGCGGTGTACGTGCCGCCCGCGATCAGCTCCTCGGCGGCGCGGCGGACCACGTCGTACGCGGCCGACGCGACGCCGGAGCCCAGGCTGACGCGGGCCACGCCGAGGGCGCCGAGCTCGGCGACGGCCGGGGCGCCGGGCCCGGCGAGGAGGTTGAGCGGGGCGTCGATGCCCTTGACCAGCTCGGTGACGGTGGCCGGGTCGACGACGCCGGGGACGAAGATCCCGGAGGCGCCCGCGCGCAGGCAGGCGGCGGCGCGGGAGAGCGTCTCGTCGAGGCGGTTCGCCTCCTCGCCGAGGCCGAAGAGGAAGGTGTCGATGCGGGCGTTGATGAACAGCGGCACCCCGGCGGTGTCGGCGGCGGCCCGGGCCGCCGCCACGCGCTCGGCGTGGTCGGCGGGGGCCCGCGTGCCGTCCTCGATGTTGATCCCGACGGCGCCGGCTTCGAGGACCCCGGTGACGGTCTCGGCGACCCCGGCCGGGTCGGCGCCGAAGCCGCCCTCGATGTCGGCGGTCACCGGGACGGAGACGGCCGCGGCCACCCGGGCGATGAGGTCGAGGGCGCGGTCCCGGCTCAGGGCGTCCCCGTCCGGCGTGCCGAGGGTCCAGGCGACGCCGGCGCTGGTGGTGGCGACGGCGGGGGCCCCGGCGGCCTCGACGAGGCGGGCGCTGAGGACGTCCCAGGCGTTGGCCAGGGCCAGCGGGGCGGCGGGGGTGTGGAGGGCGGCGAAACGGCGGGCGAGATCAACGGTGGTGGTCATCGGCCCAGTTCATCAGAGTGCGCACCGCTCGGGCTGGCGATTTTCCGACGTGTGGCGCCCGGGCTCGGGCGGCGGCTACGCCGGCCCGGCCTTCAGGCCCGCCCCGCACAGGGGGAGGACCGCCGTGCGGCCCTGGAGGGGGTCGCCGGGGGCTTGCGGGCCCACCGCCGCCCAGCAGGCCGCGGCCGTCGGCTCCACGAAGAGCCCGCGCCCGGCCAGGTCCCGCCGGGCCGCGCGCAGCGCGGTGTCCGGGACGGTGAGGAAGGTGCCGCCGGACTTGCGCACCGCCGCCAGGATCTGGCGGGCCCGCGGCGGGGCCGGGATCGCGATCCCCTCGGCCAGGGTGGGCCGCTGTTCCACCGGATCGGCGTCCTCCGCTCCCGCCGCGAAGGCCGCGGCGAGTGGGGACACGGCCTCCGCCTGGACCGCGATCAGCGCCGGCGGCTTCACCCCGCGCCGGGCCAGTTCGTCCACCGCCAGCGCGGCCCCCAGCAGCAGGGTGCCGTTGCCGACGGGGACGACGAGGGCCTCGGGGAGGCGGCCGCCGAGCTCCTCCCACACCTCGTAGACGTACGTCTTGGTCCCGTGCAGGAAGTACGGGTTGAAGACGTGGCTCGCGTAGAAGACCCCGGGGAGATCGGCGGCCTCGCGGGCGGCCACCGCCGTCGCCTCCCGGCCGCCCGGCACGACGCGGACCGCCGCACCGTGCGCGCGCATCTGCTCCGTCTTCTTCTCCGCGGTGCCCTCGGGCACGAAGACTTCACAGGGCAGGCCGGCCCGCGCACAGTACGCCGCCACGGCCGTCCCCGCGTTCCCGCTGCTGTCCGCGACCACCCGCTGCGGGGCCAGCCGCCGGGCCAGTTCCGCCAGCATCACCGCGCCCCGGTCCTTGAACGACAGGGTCGGCATCAGGAAGTCCAGCTTGGCGTGAACGCGCTCCGCGAGGGGGACCAGCGGGGTGTTCCCCTCCGACAGCGTCACGGAGAACGCCCCCGGCAGCGGCAGCGCGGAGCCGAACCGCCAGAGCGAGTTGGGCCCGGAGGCGGGTGTGAGCGCAGTGGCCGGATCCGGTGTGAAGTCGAGGTCCCAGGGTCCGCCGCACAGCGGGCAGCACCAGGGAGCCGTCCGGGCGTCCGCGCGCGTGGCGTCTTCGGGACAGACGTAACCGGGCAGTGCGTGCGTCATGTGCGGAGCGCCTTTGCTCGTTCATGGCCGTTGTATGGCACGGATGTTAAGCGTTCGTTGCCCTCTTGTGGGACTGCGAGAGGGTGCGTCAACCTTTCGGCAGCGGCAGCCGGCGCAACACGAGGGATTGTCATGGCCATGCCTATTCATCCGCATGTCCACATGTCCGCATGTCCGTGGGCCCGTGAACCCCTGGCCCGTGAACCCGTGGGCCCGCCGTGCGTCCGCTCTTCATGCCACCGACGAGGAGGACCCCCCACATGTCCGCGATACGCCACACCCGCCGGAGGATCGCCGGCCTCGGCGCGACCGCCGTCGCCGCCCTCGCACTCGGCGCCGCCGCCGCGTTACCCGCGTCCGCCGCCGACGCGGGCCCCCTGGGCGTCATCGAGAACGCCGGCGCCCCCGGCACGGTCGCCGAGAGCTACATCGTGACCCTGAAGGACTCGGCCGCCCGTTCCACCGCCGACAGCGCAAGGCCGTCGCCCGGCGCTACGGCGCCACCATCGGGCGTACGTACAGCGCCGCCCTGAACGGCTACTCCGTCAAGGTCTCCGAGGCGCAGGCCAAGAAGCTCGCCGCCGACCCGGCGGTCAAGTCCGTCGTGCAGAACCGCACGTTCACCGTCGACGGGGCCCGGGGCACCCAGCCCAGTCCGCCGTCCTGGGGCCTGGACCGCATCGACCAGCGCGCGCTCCCGCTCGACAGCGGCTACACCTACCCGGACACGGCCGGAGAGGGTGTCACCGCGTACGTCATCGACACCGGCGTGCGCATCGGCCACACCGAGTTCGGCGGCCGCGCCTCCTACGGATACGACGCCATCGACAACGACGACACCGCCCAGGACGGCCACGGCCACGGCACGCACGTCGCCGGCACCGTCGCGGGCAACGCGTACGGCGTGGCCAAGAAGGCCAAGATCGTCGGTGTCCGCGTCCTCGACGACAACGGCTCCGGTACGACGGAACAGGTCGTCGCCGGCATCGACTGGGTGACCCGGCACGCCGTCAAGCCGGCCGTGGCGAACATGTCGCTCGGCGGCGGCGCCGACCCCGCGCTCGACACCGCCGTCCGCAACTCCATCGCCGCCGGCATCACGTACGCGGTCGCGGCGGGCAACGAGTCCACGGACGCGAGCTCCAAGTCCCCGGCGCGCGTCGGAGAGGCCATCACGGTCGGCGCCACCACCAGCACGGACGCCAAGGCCGGCTACTCCAACTACGGCTCCGTCCTGGACCTCTTCGCCCCCGGGTCCTCCATCACCTCCTCGTGGGGCACCGGCGACACCGCCACCAACACCATCTCGGGCACCTCGATGGCCACGCCGCACGTCGTGGGCGCGGCCGCGCTGTACCTCTCGCAGAACCCGGCGAGCACCCCGGCGCAGGTCTCCGCGGCCCTGGTGGCGGCGGCCACCCCGAACGTGGTGACCGGTCCCGGCTCCGGCTCGCCGAACCGCCTGCTGTACGTGGGCGGCACCACCACCCCGCCGAACCCCGGCAAGCGCTTCGAGAACACCGCCGACCACGCGGTCAACGACAACGCGACCGTCGAGTCGCCGATCACCGTCAGCAGGGTCCCGGGCAACGCCCCGGCGGCGCTGAGCGTCTCGGTCGACATCAAGCACACGTACATCGGCGACCTGAAGGTCGACCTGGTCGCCCCCGACGGTTCGGTCTACAACCTGCACAACCGCAGCGGCGGCAGCGCGGACAACATCGCCAAGACCTACGCCGTCAACGCCTCTTCGGAGGCGGCCAACGGGGTGTGGAAGCTGCGCGTGAACGACAACGCGAACGTCGACACCGGCAAGATCGACGCCTGGGCGCTGCAGTTCTGACGCACTTCTGACGCACTTGTGACGCACGGGAACTGCGGGGGCGACCGTTACGGCGGCCGCCCCCGCTGCGTACTATTTCGCGCATTCGTTCGTGCACCACCCGTGATGGAGCCCCTCGCCCCGTGAGCACCCCGCCGCCGCCCTACCGGCCCCTTCCGCCCGCGACACGGGCGGACACGGACACGGAGCCGGCGCTGAACGGCCTGGCGCTCGCGTCGCTGCCGGTCGGGCTGCTGTGCCTGCCGCCGCTCGGCGTCGTCTTCGGGATCGTGGCCCTCGTCCGGATCGCCCGGACGGGGGAGCGGGGCAAGGCGCTCGCGATCACGGGCCTGGCGGTGTCGCTCGCGATGACCGCGGCCCTGGTCCTCGTCACCGCCCGGGCGGCGGACGGGCTCTTCGACCGTCCGCAGACCGCCCCGCGGTACGAGGAGGCCGAGGGCGAGCTGACCCCCATGGACGAGATGCGCAGGGGCGACTGCTTCAACGTCCCCGGCGGGGACCTGCTCGCCGAGCGCCCCTTCATCTACAGAATCGCGTGCGCCGAGCCGCACGAGGGGGAGGTCACTTCCTCCACCCGGCTCGCCCACGGCGCCTTCCCCGGCACGTCCGAGCTGAGGCGGTTCGCCGTGGACGCCTGCTGGAAGGCGCAGGACGCGTACGCGATGGACACGTGGGCGCTGCCCTCGTACGCGGAGACGTTCTACTTCGTGCCCTCGCCCGAGTCCTGGAGCGGCGGCGACCGGCGGTTGCTCTGCGTCATCGGCACGGCGGAGCAGGAGCACCGGGGCAGCCTGCGCAAGGACGCCACGATGCTGACGCCGCAGCAGGTGGCCTTCCTGCGCGTGATGAACGGGGCCGACCTGGCGCTGGGGGGCCAGCCGGACGAGGAGATCGACGAGGAGCTGCCGCGCTACCGGGAGTGGGCCGGCGCGGTGGACCGCTCGCTGGGCGTCGAGGCGGGGCTGCTGGACGGGGTCCGGGAGCGGCCGGAGCTGGCCGGGCCGGCCGGGGTGCAGCTCAAGGAGGTCGAGGCGGCGCGCACGGGGTGGCAGCGGGCGGCGCGGGCGGAGAAGCCGGCGGAGTTCCAGACCGCGTGGGACGAGGCCTCGGCCGCGCTGTCCGTGGAGACGGAGAAGGCGCTGCGCGGGGCGTACGGGCTGGCGACGACGGTGCCGGAGTGGCTGGCGGGACAGTCGGACGGCTCGGACGGGGACCCGGAGGACTCGGCCGTCGAGGATAGCGCGGCGTAACGCGGGGTAACCGGTTTCAGTGACCTGGCTTCATCACTTCGGGTGAAACTCTGGCCCTTGCTTGCGATGCACAACGGTCGGTTGCCAGGCTGTAGCTGTCTGTCAAGCTGATGGGAGTGGCCAGTGACTTTCGGTGAGCAGCCGGCCTATCTGCGCGTCGCCGGGGATCTGCGACGGAAGATCGTCGATGGGTCCCTGCCCCCGCACGCCCGGCTCCCCTCGCAGGCCCGGATCCGCGAGGAGTACGGGGTCTCCGACACCGTGGCGCTGGAGGCGCGCAAGGTCCTCATGGCGGAGGGGCTGGTCGAGGGCCGGTCCGGATCGGGTACGTACGTGCGGGAGCAGCCCGTGCCGAGACGGGTCGCCCGCTCGGGATACCGCACGGGCGGGGCGTCGACGCCGTTCCGGCAGGAGCAGGCCGAGGCGGGCGCGCGCGGCACGTGGGAGTCCGGCAGCGAGCAGACGGCCGCGCCGGCGGAGATCGCCAAGCGGCTCGGCATCGAGCCGGGCGAGCGGGTGATGCGCACGCGGTACGTGTTCCGCGACGCGGGGGAGGCGATGATGCTGTCGACCTCCTGGGAACCGCTCGCGGTCACGGGCCGGACCCCGGTGATGCTGCCGGAGGAGGGGCCGCTCGGCGGCTCGGGGGTGGTGGACCGGATGGCCGCCATCGACGTCGTCGTGGACAACGTGGTGGAGGAGGTCGGCGCGCGGCCGGGTCTGGCGGAGGAGAACATGCTGCTGGGCGGGGTCCCGGGGCACGTGGTCCTGGTGATCGGCCGGACGTACTTCGCGTCCGGCCTGGCGGTCGAGACCGCCGACGTGGTGGTTCCGGCGGACCGCTACCGCCTCTCGTACCATCTGCCGGTCCGTTAGCCGGCGCATCGCCGTGAGCGGCGGTTCCCGGGGGCCCCGGGCCCCCGGGGCCGCCGGTGTGTGACGGGGCGTCATGGACCCGGCGGATTTCGGCGCGATGGTGATCGCCCCCGCCGCGCCGGTCCTCGGCTTCTGCGCACCGCGCGCCCTCCGCGCCGGGCGCCGCCCCGTCTCCGCGCCCCCTCGGGGGGCCGGACTCCCGCTCGTCCCGGCCCCGTTGACCGTGCGGTTCTCCTCGTCGTGCGCCGGGCTCGAACCGGCGCGCACGGCCCGCTCGTACGCATGGCCGGATGCGTACGCCTGTGAGGTACCTCTTCGTAAAAAACCGTATCCGCTCCGTAAAGGTCGGGCGTAAGCTCGGGCATATGCGCAATGCGGTTTCCCGGGCAGGTACATCGGCGGAGGGTGAAACGCGATGAACGACAGCGGTGCCCTGCTCCCATGGCTGGTCATACGTGAGGACGACAACGGCAACCGCTACCGGGTGGGCCGCTACCCCACCCGGGCCGAGGCCCAGAAGGTCGCCGACAGCTTCGAAGACAGGGGCCACAAGCAGCTCTACTGGGTCGAGCGGACCGGCCAGACGGCCACGACGAACTGAGCATCCGCGTTGACATAGGCTCCGCCCCATGACGGTACGAGTGGTCGTGGGCGGAGCCCTTTGTCATGAGGGCCGCCTGCTGGCCGCCCGCCGCAGCGCACCCCCCGAGGTGGCCGGGCGCTGGGAGCTGCCCGGAGGCAAGACCGAGCCGGGCGAGTCCGTCCCCGAGGCGCTCGTGCGCGAACTGCGCGAGGAGCTCGGCGTGGAGACCGAGCCGCTGGACCGGATCCCGGGGGAATGGCAGATCAGGCCCGGGCTCGTCCTGCACGTGTGGACCGCGCGACTGCTGTCCGGCGAGCCCGCGCCGCTGGAGGACCACGACGAGCTGCGCTGGCTCGCGCCGGAGGAGCTCGACTCCGTGGACTGGCTCGACCAGGACCGGCCGGCCGTCGCCGAGGCCGGCCGCCGACTGCGCGACGGGCGCGGGGAACGGCACGGCAGGTCGCACGGGGGCGCGTGACGCGCGTGCGCTGGGCCGTCTGCGCCACAGTGCGCCGGTGCGCGAGGGATCGGGTGGTACGGCGCCCCGAATATCGGGTATGTCGCTATTAGTCCCAATCGTGTACTGCCCCTCGTGGCTCTGTCCCTGCGGAATCGGACTGGGGCCGTTGCCGGCCCGGGAAGTGATCGGCGTGATCGACACAGACGGTGAATGCGCCGAGTGGGCCTTCCCCGCAGAGCCCGGCGCCGTCCGCACCGCCCGCCACGCCGTGCGCGGCACGCTGCGCTCCTGGGGCCTCGACTCCGTCGGCGACGTCACCGTCCTGCTGGTCAGCGAGTTGGTCACCAATTCGCTGCGGTACGCCTCCGGCCCCATCGGGGTCCGGCTGGTGAGGCAGAATTCGGCCAGTGGAAGTCCGCCGGGGGGCGCCGCGCTGTTGGTGGAGGTATCCGATCCGCTTCCGGATCCGCCCCGCGAACGAGTCGCGCAGCCGGACGACGAAGGGGGCAGGGGGCTGCATCTGGTCGCCGTCTCGGCACAGCGCTGGGGGACCCGCCACGGGAAATCGGGCAAGACCGTGTGGTTCGAGTTGGCACTTCCTGGTGAGTAACAAGGTGACGGATGGCCGACGATCACACGGCATGGCTCGAAATAGTCGGGACCTTTTTGTGATCGTGAACGCCGTGCCGTGCGGGGCCGTGGTGCTGAATACTTCGGTCATGGCCGGTCCGGTTGCGGTGAGCTGGAGGGGACGGTCGCGTGAGCGAGATACCTGCGCAGGCACATCAGGCCCGTGTGCCCGGGGAGACATGGCACGACTCCCTGTGGCACAGCAGCCCGCCTGGCTCGATATATGACTACATAAAGGTCGCGTCCTTTTCCATCGGACCCGACGGGCTCATCGACCAGTGGAGCCTGCGCGCCGAGGAGCTGTTCGGGCTGACCGCCGCCCAGGCCGTGGGCCGGGACCCGGTGGACGCCTTCATGCCGCCGGAGCTGCGCGCCGACGGCCACCGCAGAATGGCCGAGATCCTCGACGGCAAGGAATGGACCGGTCTCGTCCCGTTCCGCATTCCCGGCGGGGACGGGGCGCACGGCGTGGCCGAGATCTACGTGATGCCCACCCAGACCGAGACCGCGGAACGGGCCGCGCTCTGCGTCGTCGTCGACGTACGCGCGCTGCGCCGCATCGAATCCGACCTTGCCGCTTCGCAGGCCATATTCGGCCAATCTCCTTTCGGCTTCCTGCTCTTCGGTACGGACCTCACCGTGCAGCGCGCCAACCGCCGTTTCGCGACCGTTTTCGGCGGGGCCGTCGAGGAACACCGCGGCCGCACCGTCCACGACTACCTCCCGGCCCAGGAGGCCGACCGGATGACCGAGGCGCTGCGCCGGGTCCTGGAGACCGGTGACTCCGTCACCGACCTGCGGATCACCGGCGCCGCCCCCGGCAGCCGGGAGCACCGCCACTGGTCCATCAACCTCTACCGCGTCCACGGCGGCACCGGCCGGCCCATCGGCGTCGCGGGCCTGGGCACCGACGTCACCCGCCGCCACCTCGCCGCCCGCGAGGCCGCCGGGGTACGGCGCAATCTCGCCCTGCTCAACGAGGCCGGGCACCGCATCGGGAACTCCCTCGATCTGGAGACCACCGCCCGCGAACTGCTCGACGTGACCGTCCCGGGCTTCTGCGACCTCGCCGCCGTCGATCTCTACCAGGGGCTGCTGCTCGGCGACGACGACCGGCCCGCCCGGCCGCACGGGCCCGGGGTACCCCCGCTGCCGCACGGGCGCGGACCGGGCCGGGCGCCGTCGCCCCCGCTGCGGCGGGTCGCCTTCGCCTCGGCCGTCTCGGACGGTCCGCTGTCGGATCCGGGATCGGGGATCTCCGTGGGGGAGGTCCACCGCTATCCGGCGGCCTCGCCGGGGGCGCTGGCCCTGCGGACCGCGCGGCCCCGGCTGATCGAGGGCGGCGGAGCGGACGACCTCGTCCAGTCGACGCTCGTCGTGCCGATGGTCGCGCACGACACGGTGGTCGGGCTCGCCCGGTTCTCCCGTACGAAGGGCAGCGAACCCTTCGGGGAACGGGACCGGGCGGTGGCCGTCGAACTCGCCGCCCGCGCCGCCGTCTGCATCGACAACGCCCGTCTCTACCGGCGCGAGCACGAGCGGGCGCTGATCCTCCAGCGCAGCCTGCTGCCGCCCGGCGATCCCGAGGCGGCCGGCCTGGACATCGCGTGCCGGTACCTGCCCGGCAACGCCGCCACCGAGGTCGGCGGCGACTGGTTCGACGTCATCGAGCTGCCCGGGCACCGCACGGCGCTGGTCGTCGGCGACGTGATGGGCCGCGGACTGCGGGCCGCCGTCGCGATGGGCGAACTGCGCACCGCCGTACGGACCCTGGCCCTGCTGGACCTGGAGCCGGCGGAGGTGCTGACCGCGCTCGACGAGATCGCCCGCGGGCTCGGCGCGCCCGGCGGCGCCCAGCAGGCCTCACGGGCGGCCCTCCACTCGCGGGACGCCGACCGCTCGGAGGTGTACCTCGCGACCTGCGTGTACGCCGTCTACGACCCGGTGACCCGGCGCTGCACCATCGCCAACGCCGGCCACATGCCGCCGGTGCTGGTGGAACCGGCCGAGCCGGGCGCCCCGCCGCGGCCCGGGCTGCTGCTGGAGGTGCCGACCGGGATGCCGCTCGGGGTGGGCGGAGAGCCGTTCGAGGAGGTGGAGGTGGACCTTCCGGAGGGCGCGTTGCTGGCCCTGTACACGGACGGGCTGGTCGAATCGCGCGACCACCCGCTGGAGGAGGGGCTGCGCGGGCTGCGCGAGGCGCTCGCCGATCCGGTGCGGCCGCTGGAGGACGTCTGCGACCACGTGCTGAACACCCTGGACACGCGGCACGGCGAGGACGACATCGCGCTGCTGATGGCGCGCGTGCAGGGGCTGCCGATGGACGCCGTCGGGGACTGGCAGCTGCCGCGTGAGGCCCGCTCGGTGGGCCGGGCGCGGGAGCTGGCGCGGGCGAAGCTGCCGGCGTGGGGTCTGGAGGGACTGCTGGACACCACCGAACTGCTGGTCAGCGAGCTGGTGACGAACGCCCTGCGGTACGGCGAGGGCGAGATCCGGCTGCGGCTGCTGCTGGACCGGACCCTGGTGTGCGAGGTCTGGGACGGCAACCTGGTCCAGCCGAGGCGGCGCCGCGCGAGGGACACCGACGAGGGCGGCCGGGGCCTGCAACTGGTCGGCATGCTGTCGGCGGGCTGGGGCACGCGGCGGACCCACCGGGGCAAGACGGTGTGGTTCGAGCTGCCGTTGCCCGGCGGCGCGGCGGAGTCCGTCACGGAGCTGTCCGCGGAGCAGCTGCTGAGCATGTACGGCTGACCGCGGCCGGACGGGTCCGGGGGTCTCGCCCCGGACCCGTCCCACGCGGTACGACCTACGCCGCCCGGCCCTTCAGTGCTGCCAAACGGGCCTCGATCTCGGCGGACTTGTCGAGGTCGTCCAGGGCCTCGAACTGGGCGTCCAGGGAGGAGGCCGCCAGTTCCTGGCGGCCCGTGGCCCTGGCCTCCTCCCTGCGGACCTTGTCCTCGAAGCGGGCGATGTCGCTCGTCGGGTCCATCACGTCGATGTTCTTCACCGCGTCCATCATCGTGTTCTGCGCCTGCGCGGTCCTGGCCCGCGCCACCAGCTCGTCGCGCTTCGCCGTCAGCTCCGTCAGCTTGTCCTTCATGGCGTCCAGCCCGGACTTGAGCTTGTCCACGACCTCCGTCTGGGCGGCGATCGTCGGCTCCGCCGTCTTCGCCTCCTTCTCCGACCGGAGCTGGCGGCCCAGGGCCACCTTCGCGAGGTTGTCGAACTTGTCGGCATCCGCCGTGGCCCCCCGGGCCCGCAGCTCGTCCGCCTTCCGGCTCGCCGCCAGCGCCTTGCCGCCCCACTCCGAGCCCGCCTCCACGTCTTCCTTGTGGTCGGCCTCCAGCATCCGCAGGTTGCCGATCGTGGTGGCCACCGCCTGCTCCGCTTCCGCGATGTTGTTCGTGTAGTCGCGGATCAGCTGGTCCAGCATCTTCTGCGGGTCCTCCGCCTGGTCCAGCAGTGCGTTGATGTTGGCCTTCGCGAGCTGGGTGACGCGGCCGAGGATGGTCTGCTTGCTCATCGGTGCCCTTTCACGGAATCGGGAAGAGTGGGTCAGAAACGGCCGCCGCCGCCCATCCGGCCGCCGCCGCCCATCCGGCCGCGGGTGCCCCCGCCGCCGAACGAGCCCGGGCCCGGCCCCCCGCCGCCGAAGCCGCCGCCCCCCGAGCCCCCGCCGCCCCCGAAGCCGCCGCCCCGGCCCCGGCCGCCGCCCAGGATCTCGCCCAGGATGATCCCGCCGAGGACCGCGCCGCCCATGCCCCCGCGCTGCTGCCGCTGCCCGCCGTACGGGTTCTCGTACGCCCGTACGTCCTGCTCGGCCAACTCCTGTGCCTGCCGCGCCAGGGCGTCCGCCTGCTGCGCCTGCGCCAGCGCGCCCGCCGGGTCCGGCTCCGCCAGCGCCGCCGACCGCTCCAGGCGCCGGCCCGCCTCCGCCAGCCGGGTCCGGGCCTGACTGCCCACCGCACCCCGGCTGGTGGTGATGTAGTCCGTCGCCGCGCCGATCGCGCTGCGCGCCGAGAGCGTCGCCTGTTCCAGCAGCGCGGCCGCCCGCTGCCGGCCGCTCTCGCGCTCCCGGGCCCCGGCCAGCGCCTCGTCGAGGACCGCGTCGGCCTCCTCCACCCGGCGCAGGGCGTCGATCGGGTCGTACCGGCCGCCCGCCTGCGCCCGCCGTACGTCGGCCAGGACCGCCTCCGCCCGGCCGATCCGGCCCCGCAGGTCCGCCGTCGAGGTCCCCTCCCGGGTCCCGGTCAGCAGCCCGCGCGCGTCGGCGAGGTCGGTGTCCGTCTCCGTGAGGGCCCCGGGCAGCTTCCCGGCCGCCTCCGCCAGTTCCTGCGCCCGCCGCTCCACCGCGTCGACCAGCGTCGCAGCCTGGTCCACCGCCCCCTCGGCGGCCCGTACGTGCACGGCCGCCCTGCCGTTGTCGCCGCCCTCGATCGCCGCCCGGGCCCCGCCGAGACTGGTCGTCGCGAACAGCAGCCGGTCCTCGGCCTGTTCGGCGTTGGAGGCCACCGGCGCCGACGCCGAGTCCGCGTAGCGCCCGGCCAGCGCCGTCAGCGTCGCCTCGGCCGTCGTCGTACGGCCCGTCAGGGCGCGGAAGTGCGCCTCCACCGTGGCCAGCGCCTGCGGGGCGTTCTTCTCCAGGTCCCGCAGCCGGTCGAAGTCCGCCGACTCGGCGTCGAGGCGCCGGTTCGCCTCGGTGCAGCGGGCCACGATCTCGTCCAGCATCCGCCGCCGCGTCGGATCGTCCTCGGGGTACGCGTCGTCGAGCTGCTGGCGCAGCCGGAACGCGGCCGTCAGCTCGCTCTGCGCGAAGGCCACCGCCGCGGTGAAGGTGCCCACCGCCGCCTCTCCGAACTGCGCGGTGGCGAAGCCCAGCTCCTCGTTGCTCGTACGGATCGCGTCGTCGGTCTCCACCAGCAGGGCCTTGGCCTTGGCGTCGAGTTCGGGCAGCGGGAGCGCGGTCGTGGTCGCCGGCTGCCCACCCCACCCGGTGGTGCGGGAGCCTCCCCCCGTGCCGCCGCCCCGCTTGCGGCGGGTGTACGCGTACGCCCCGAGGGCGCCGGCCGCGCCGACGACGACCACCGGCAGCACGTAGTCCCCGGCGCCGCCGCCCTCGTCCGCGCCGCCGCCGGGGTCCGCGACGCCGGGGGTGACGGCCGGCGCCGGTACGGGCTTCCCGGAGAGCACGGCCCCGTACCCGTCGGCGGCGCCGATCGCGGCGCCCGCCCAGTCGTTCTGCCTGAGCGCGGGCTCGATGGCGACGCGGGCGACGTCCGCGAGCTGCGCCTCGGTGAAACCGGAGTCGACATCGGCCGAATAGGCGTACTGGCGGGCCCCGGTCGCCACCGCCAGCAGCACGTCGTCCCGGCCGAGGCCGTTCTTCTGCGCGGTGGCGTCCGCCCAGCTCTGCGCGGAGCGCCCGGAGAAGTCGTGCACGTACGTCACGAAGAGCTGGATCCGGTGGTCGGCGTACAGCTTCTCCAGCGCCGCGGTGACGGCCGCACGCCGGTCCCCGAGGGCGCCCACGCGGTCGGTGATCTGCCCCTGCCGTGACAGCGTGACGGGATCCTCGGCCCGGGCGAGCGGCGCCCCGGCCACCCCCCAGCCGCCGAGCCCCAGCAGCGCGGCGGCCAGGACGAGCCCGGCCCGTACGGATGTCCCGGTGGTGGTGCGTCGCTTCGACCTGTTCCTGGGCGGCATCACATTTGGGAGGTTATGGTCCGCCGTGCCCACCCGCACCCGGAGCGGCCGCCCCCCGGGGCCCGGCTACGGGAGGGCGTACGCCGACAGTTGCGGACGGGCCATGACGAGCCGGTCGCCGACCAGCAGGGCGTCGCCCTGGGCGAGCGCCGGCTGCTCCCACTGCCGGCGCGGCCTGCCCGTGGCCGGATCCAGGACGGCGACGAAGGCGTCCGGGGAGCGGTTCAGGAGACCGCGACGGGCGCCCCCGGGCACCTTGACGTACAGCCCGCCCGGGCGCAGGCCCAGCAGGTCGAGCGGGCGCGGCAGCGCATCGCGCCGGGTCAGCGCCCGCTGCCAGCGGAGCGCACCCGTCTGCGCGTCGAGCGCGAACACCAGGTCCCCCTGGCCTGGGCGGTGCGCCGTCGCGTACACCGTCCCGCGCTCGACCAGCAGCCGCGGCGCCGGGGTGCCCGGGGTGAACTGCCACAGCTCCCGGCCGGTACCGCGGTCCAGGGCCCGCAGGAGTTCGCCGTCCAGCACGTGGACGGGCTGCGTGCCGGGCCCCCGGCCCGGGGCCCGCGGCTGCGACCACAGCTGCCGCCCGGACGGCAGGTGCAGCGCCCGGAGCCACGTGGTGTCCGCCAGGACCAGGCAGTCGCCGACCGCCGCCAGGGACGAGGTGGCCGCGGCCACCGGGCGCCGCCACTCCACCTCGCCCGTCGTCGCGCGCAGTGCGGTCAGCTCGCCCAGTGCCTCCTGCACCAGCACCGGACCGGCGCTGCGCAGCAGCCCGTCCCACGGCAGGTCCTGCCACCAGCGCACCCGCCCGTCGTGCGGCTCCCGCGCCACGATCCGTACGCCCGGCTCCCCGCTCCCGCGCACGACGACGTACACGGTGGCGGCGTCGGCCACGCAGGACACCAGTACGTCCCGGCCGGCCCGGGGCAGCGGCGGCGCGGCCGTGCCCTCGTCGGCGTACGCCGTCCAGCGCACCGCCCCCGCGTCGGCCCGTACGCAGCCCACCTCGGCGCCCGAGGTCCACACCACGAGCGACCCGGCGGCGTGGACGGAGTCGGGCCGTGCGCCCGTGTCCCAGGCGCGGGTTCCGGGGGCCGGGGGCGGGAGGGAAGGCGGCGCCCCGTTCAGCGCGGTCGTGCCGGGCGGCGGCGGGCTCCCCGCGCCCGCGGCGGCCTCCGCCGGCCAGGACGTCCCGTCCGTCGCCAGGCACTCCCGCGCGGTACGGGCCAGGGCGCGGGCCCGCGCCGCCGGATCCGGCAGAGCGCGGGCGGCGTCCGCACGCTCCCGCGCCGCCGCCGGGTCCAGCGGCGGCAGGGCCGCCCGCCGTACGCACTCCCGCGCGTCCGCCAGCGAGGACAGGACGTGGCCGGCCTTCTCGTCGGCCGCTTCCCCCGGGTGCTCGCGCAGCAGGGCGGCCGCCCGGTTGCGCAGCCGCTCGGCCTGCACGAGATCGCCCTGTTCGGTGAGGTGCGCCGCCTCCTCGTGCAGCCAGGCCGCCCGCTCCTCCAGTACCTCGGGGAGGTCGGCCTCGGCCTGCGCCAGGGCCCGGGCCCCGCCCGCCGCGTCCCCGGTCTGCGCGCGGTCGCGCGCCACCTGGCACAGCGCCAGCAGCCGCGCTGCGGCGGAGCCGATCGTCCCGCTCATCCGCAGGGCCGCGTCCAGGTCCCGCCGGGCGACGGCCAGCACCGTGTCGTACGTGGCGGCCGCGCGCCGGCCCGGGTCCCGGATCCCGGTCAGCCGGTGCTCGGCCTCCTCGGGCCGCGCCGCCCAGAGGGCCGCCTCGATCCGGGCGCGGAGGCCGCCGGGTGCCGGGCGGCCGCCGAGGTGGTACCCGGCGATCTGGGAGGCCTGCTCGGGGGCGACCTTGACCAGTTCCTCGGCCAGCGCGCGCAGCGGGCCCTCCCGCCGGGGGCCGGGCACCGTGAACAGCGCCTGCTGCGCGTCGTTCAGCAGCCGTCGCGCCCGCGCCGGGGCGTGCGCGGCGGTGTCCCGGGCCAGTGCCGTCAGCAGCCGGGCCACCCGGGCCCCGTCGCCCCCGCCGCCGGCCCAGGCCGCGCTCTCGGCGTCGCAGAGCAGCCGCAGCGCGAGGCCGGCGTCGAAGCGGGCCGCGGCATCGGCGGCGACGGCCAGCACCTCGACGCGGACCTCGTCGGCGCCGGGCAGCTCCCGCAGCGCCCCCTCGGCCTCCGCGAGCAGCCCGCGCACGAACTCCCGCACCTCGGGCGCGATCCCGGGCGCGACCCCGGCCCCCGGCCCGGAGCCCGAACCGGAGCCCGAACCGGAGCCCGAACCGGAGCCCGAACCGGAGCCCGAACCGGAGCCCGAACCGGGCGCCACCCCGGAGCCCACCCCCGACCCCGACCCGGGCCCCGGCCCGGAGACCGGCGTCGGCGCGGGGTCGTCCACCGACCCGGCTGCGGGGCCGTGTTCGATCCACGCCTCCAGCCGCGAACCCGGCGCCCGCCCGGCGCCGTCCCGCGCGTCGGACCCCGAGCCCGGCCCCGACTCCGGGGCGGCCCAGGCCCCCGCCTCGGGCCACGTGTGCGAGCCCCGGCTCGACTCCGGCCCCGCGTCCGGCGCTGGCACCGGCTCAGGCCGCCGCGGCGGCTCGGCCGCGGGGTGTCCGCCACCCGGCCCACCTGCCCCACCTGCCCCGTCCGCGCCGCACAGCCCCCGCAGCCCCCGCAGGGCCTTGCCCACCGCCTCCGCCGACTCCGGCCGGTCCGCCGGGTCCTTCGCCAGCAGGGCCAGCACCAGCCGGTCCAGCTCCGCCGGAACCGGCGTCCCCGCCTCGCGCAGCGGGAGCGGGGCCTGCGCGCAGTGCCGGTGCATCAGCACGTACGGGGACTCGGCCTGCCCGAACGGCGGCGCCCCGCTCACGAGCGCGTACAGCACGCACCCCAGCGCGTACAGATCGCACCGCGCGTCCACCCGCTCGCCCCGCCACTGCTCCGGCGCCATGTACGGGGGAGTCCCGATGATCCGGCCCGTGACCGTCCAGGCCGCCGTCGCGTCCGCGGAGTGCGCGATGCCGAAGTCGCATATCTTGATCCGCCGGCCCGGCAGCAGGAAGAGGTTCCCCGGCTTCAGGTCCCGGTGCACCACGGCCTGTTCGTGGGCGGCGGCCAGCGCCTCCGCCGTCTGCGCGGCCAGGTCCACCGCGAGGTCCACCGCCAGGGCGCCGTCCCGCGCCAGCGTCCTGGCCAGGTCCTCGCCCGCCAGCAGCTCCATGACGATGAACAGCCGCCCGTCCTGGCGCCCCACGTCGTGCACCACGGTGATCCCGGGGTGCGAGAGCCGCGCCCCGATCGTGGCCTCGCGTCTGAACCGCGCGACCACCTCGTCGTTCGTGATCGCGTCGAGCAGCACCTTGACCGCCACCGAACGGTCCAGCTCCAGGTCGTGCCCGCGCCACACCTCGCCCATGCCGCCCGCGCCGAGCCGCCGGTCCAGCCGGTACCGGCCGGCCAGTTCATCCCCCACCCGCACCGCAAAGCCCCCTGACATCACGCCATGCGACGTTTTCCCAGGGGGCATTGTGTCCTGCGAAGTGAACGGCCGGGGGTGCTACGTGTCACCACGCCTGCGGATCTTGTTGCCCAGCCACACCAGCGGGTCGTACTTGCGGTCCACCGCCCGCTCCTTCAGCGGGATCAGCGCGTTGTCGGTGATCTTGATGCCCTCCGGGCAGACCTCCGTGCAGCACTTGGTGATGTTGCAGTAGCCGAGCCCGTGCTCCTCCTGGGCCGTGCGCTTGCGGTCCAGGCCCGCCTCGGCCGCAGCGTCCAGCGGGTGCATGTCCAGCTCCGCCACCCGCATCAGGAAGCGGGGGCCGGCGAAGGCGGTCTTGTTCTCCTCGTGGTCGCGCACCACGTGGCAGGTGTCCTGACACAGGAAGCACTCGATGCACTTGCGGAACTCCTGCGAGCGGTCCACGTCCACCTGCTGCATCCGGTACGCGCCGGGCGCCACCCCCGGCGGGGGCACGAAGGCCGGGACCTCGCGCGCCTTCTCGTAGTTGAAGGACACGTTCGTCACCAGGTCGCGGACCACCGGGAAGGCGCGCAGCGGCGTGACCGTGATCGTCTCGGACCGCTCGAAGGTGGACATGCGCGTCATGCACAGCAGCCGCGGCCGGCCGTTGATCTCCGCGCTGCACGAACCGCACTTGCCCGCCTTGCAGTTCCACCGCACCGCGAGGTCCGAGGCCTGGGTGGCCTGGAGCCGGTGGACGATGTCCAGGACGACCTCGCCGTCGTGCACCTCGACGGTGAAGTCCCGCAGTTCCCCGCCTTCCGCGTCACCGCGCCAGATCCGGAAGCTCGCGTCGTACGTACTCATTCGTACAGCTCCTCTTCGGCGAGGTATTTGACCAGCTCTTCCTTCTCGAAGAGCGCGAGCAGGTCGGGGCGGACGGGTTCGGTACGGGTGCGTTCGAGCGCGATGCGGTCGGCGGCCGGATCCTGGGGCGCGGGCTCCACCGGGCGGCACAGCAGGTTCACCGGGCGCCAGGCCCGCTCCATCGCCGGGCAGTCCTCCCGGGTGTGCCCGCCGCGGCTCTCCGTGCGCTCCAGGGCCGCGCGGGCCACGCACTCGCTGACCAGCAGCATGTTGCGCAGGTCCAGGGCGAGGTGCCAGCCGGGGTTGAACTGCCGGTGCCCTTCGACCCCGGCCCGGGCCGCCCGTACGCGCAGACCCGCCAGCTTCTCCAGGGCCTCGGCCATCTCGCCCTCGCGGCGGATGATCCCGACCAGGTCGTTCATGGTCGTCTGGAGCTCCTGGTGGAGCGTGTACGGGTTCTCCGCGCCGTCGGCGGCGTGGAAGGGGGCCAGCGCCTCCGCCGCGGCCGCGTCTATCTCCGCCTGGGAGACCGCGGGCGGCGCCCCGGCGAGGCCGTCGGCGTACTCGGCGGCGTGCAGCCCGGCCCGCCGGCCGAACACCAGCAGGTCGGACAGGGAGTTCCCGCCGAGCCGGTTCGAGCCGTGCATGCCGCCCGCGACCTCGCCGGCCGCGAACAGGCCCGGCACCCCGATGGTGGCGGCGGTGTCGGAGTCCACCGCGATCCCGCCCATCACGTAGTGGCAGGTCGGGCCGACCTCCATCGGCTCGGCGGTGATGTCCACGTCCGCCAGTTCCTTGAACTGGTGGTACATCGAGGGCAGCCGCCGTTTGATCCTCTCGGCCGGCATCCGGGTGGACACGTCGAGGAACACCCCGCCGTGCGGGGAGCCGCGGCCCGCCTTGACCTCGGAGTTGATGGCCCGGGCGACCTCGTCGCGGGGGAGCAGTTCGGGCGGGCGCCGGTTGTGGTCCGGGTCCTCGTACCAGCGGTCGCCCTCGTCCTCGGACTCCGCGTACTTCTCCTTGAAGACGTCCGGGACGTAGTCGAACATGAACCGCTTGCCCTCGCTGTTGCGCAGTACCCCGCCGTCGCCGCGCACCGACTCGGTGACGAGGATGCCCTTGACCGAGGGCGGCCAGACCATGCCGGTCGGGTGGAACTGCACGAACTCCATGTTCAGCAGGGGCGCCCCGGCGAGCAGGGCCAGCGCGTGGCCGTCGCCCGTGTACTCCCAGGAGTTGGACGTGGTCTTGAAGGACTTGCCGATCCCGCCCGTGGCCAGGACCACCGCGGGGGCCTCCAGGACGAAGAACCGGCCGGACTCGCGCTCGTAGCAGAAGGTCCCCGAGACCCTTTCCCGGTCCTTCAGGACCCTCGTGACGGTGCACTCCTGGAAGACCTTGAGCCGGGCCTCGTAGTCCCCGGTCTCCTTGAAGTCCTCCTGCTGGAGCTGGACGATCTTCTGCTGGAGGGTGCGGATCAGCTCCAGGCCGGTCCGGTCGCCCACGTGCGCGAGGCGCGGGTACTCGTGGCCGCCGAAGTTGCGCTGGGAGATCCGCCCGTCGGGCGTGCGGTCGAAGAGCGCGCCCCAGGTCTCCAGCTCCCAGACCCGGTCCGGGGCCTCCTTCGCGTGGAGTTCCGCCATCCGCCACTGGTTCAGGAACTTGCCCCCGCGCATGGTGTCGCGGAAGTGCACCTGCCAGTTGTCGCCCCCGTTGACGTTGCCCATGGAGGCGGCGATCCCGCCCTCCGCCATCACCGTATGGGCCTTGCCGAACAGGGACTTGCAGATCACGGCCGTGCGCTTGCCCCGTTCGCGCGCCTCGATCGCGGCCCGCAACCCGGCGCCGCCCGCGCCGACCACGACCACGTCCCACTGCTGCCGGTCGACTTGAGCCATGTCAGAAGAACCTCGGATCGTTGAAGGCGCCGCTCGCCAGCAGGTACACGTAGAAGTCGCACAGGGCCACGCTGATCAGGGAGGCCCACGCCAGCTGCATGTGACGGGTGTTGAGCCTGCTGATCCAGCCCCACATCCGGTAGCGCACCGGGTGCTTGGAGAAGTGCCGCAGGCGGCCGCCCATGATGTGCCGGCAGGAGTGGCAGGACAGGGTGTAGGCCCAGATCAGCGCGATGTTCACGAGGAACAGCAGCGTTCCGAGGCCCATGTGGCCCCACTCGTAGTGGTCGTCGCGGAACGTGAGCACCGTGTCGTACGTGAGGATGCCCGCGACCGGCAGCGCCGCGTAGAAGAAGTACCGGTGCATGTTCTGGAGGATCAGCGGGAAGCGCGTCTCGCCGGTGTACTTCGCGTGCGGCTCGGCGACGGCGCAGGCGGGCGGCGAGGCCCAGAAGCCGCGGTAGTACGCCTTGCGGTAGTAGTAGCAGGTCAGCCGGAAGCCGAGCGGGAAGACCAGGATCAGCAGGGCGGGGGACAGGCCCCACCAACTGCCGAACAGGTCCAGGTTCGGGCCGCCGCGCATCTCCCGGCAGTTCTCCGCGAGACACGGGGAGTAGAACGGGGAGACGTACGGGGCGGCGTAGTAGTCGGCGTTCGCGAAGGCCCGCCAGGTCGAGTAGACGATGAAGGCGAGCAGCCCGGCCGCGGTGACGGCGGGGGCCAGCCACCACCGGTCGGTGCGCAGGTGCCGGTCGGCGATCGCGGCCCGGGAGGCGTCGTGGACACCGGTCAGCTGCCGGGGTGGTTCCGTGCCTGTGGCCAAAGGGGACTCCGGGTGGAGTGATGAGGGGTGACCCACGAGGCCCGGCCGCGGACGGCCGGGCCGGGTGGGGCGCTGGGGTGTGCGGGGGTGCTGGGGTGCAAGGGCCGCCTGGGCCGCGTGGGCCGCGGGTCCGGGCAGGTGCCCGTGCCCGCGACCGGGCGCGCGGGTCGGCGGATGCGGGCGCCGGTCAGGGCGCCCGGCGGCCTCGGGCGCCGAGACCCTCGTCGTCGGCGTCCTTCCACAGCGAGCTGTCGTACGGGGTGTCCGGGACCGGGACCATCCCCTCCTGCCGAGGGGCACGCGGGGTGGCCGGAGCCTTCCGGGCTGCGTCCTCGACGTCTCGCTCCAGCCGTTCCACCGAGCGGACCAGCTCGTTCAGATTGCGTCGTACGGCGGTCAAATCGTCTTGCAGGGACATGACTTGCCCTCACTTCCGCTGGTTGCGGTGGCAACGCTCATGTGCGCCTGCGAGTGTCGCGCCTCCTGTCCCCGGTTGTGAAGGGACGTGCATCGATTGCGGGCGCGCAGGCGCGATCCGTGCGCCCCTCACCGCTCCCGGTCCGATCCCTCTTCCGAGCGAACTCCCGCCCGCGGCGCAAGCCGGATTGGTCCGCACGGGTGGGGTTCGCGGCGTGGCGAGGGTCGGCTGCGAGAGGTGCGGCGGGCGGTGGATTTCAGTGTGTTGCGGCACCCAGTGTGATCAGCTCCATATACCGCCAAACGTGATCAAGCTGCCCCTTTCACGCCCCGTCCCGGAGGTACCACCCATGTCCCAGAGAAGGCGCAGGTCCTTGGCGCTCCTGACCTCGGGAGTCCTCGCACTGCCGCTGCTCGCGGGCTGCGGTTCTGGTGACGACGAGGGCGGCCCGGTGGCCGCCGGACAGGACATCGCGGCGACGGCCCGCGACAAGGTCGCCGACGGCGGCGTGCTGCGCTGGGCCGTGGACTCCCTGCCGGACACCCTGAACACCTTCCAGGCCGACGCGGACGCCACCACCACGCGCATCGCCGGGGCGGTGCTGCCGCAGCTGTTCGTCCTCGACGGCAAGGGCCGGCCGGTCGCCAACCCGGACTACCTGGAGAAGGCCGAGGTCGTCGAGCGCGAGCCCAAGCAGGTCGTCCTGTACAAGCTGAACCAGCAGGCGGTGTGGAGCGACGGCCGCGAGATCGGCGCCGCCGACTTCGTGGCCCAGTGGCGGGCCCTGAACGGCAAGGACTCGGCGTACTGGACGGCCCGCAACGCCGGGTACGACCGGATCGAGAAGATCGAGCGGGGCAAGACCGACCTGGAGGTCAAGGTCACCTTCACCAAGCCGTACACCGACTGGCGCTCCCTGTTCTCCCCGCTCTACCCCAAGCAGGTCACCGGCACCCCGGACGCCTTCAACGAGGGTGCCCGCGGCACCCTCAAGGTCACCGCGGGGCCCTTCAACCTCGGGGCCGTCGACAAGAAGACCGGAACCGTCGCCCTGACCCGCAGCGCCCGCTGGTGGGGCCGTCCGGCCAAGCTGGACTCGCTGGTCCTGACGGCCGTGCCGCGGGCCCAGCGCCCGGCCGCGCTGGCCGCCGGCACGGTGGACCTGGCGGAGATCGACCGTGCGGGCGCCGACCGCATCGCGCTGGCCCACCGGGACGCGGAGCGCTCCCCGGGGACGGGCGGGGCCGGGGCCCCGGCGCACGGGCCGGGCGCGGCGATGACCCCGGCGCAGGCCACGCTGTCGTGGGCGACCGCGTACGGATCCGACGAGGGCAAGGCGGCGACGGAGCGCGAGAGCCGGGCGCAGAACGCCGACGCGGCCAAGAAGTACGCGGACGAGCAGTCGGCCCTGCGCACCTTCACCGTCCGCAAGTCCCTGGAGCCCGCCTACACGCAGCTCGCCATGAACGGGGCCTCCGGCCCGCTGGCCGACGAGCGGGTCCGGCGGGCGGTGGCCCGGGCCCTGGACCGCAAGGAATTGGCCGAGATCGTACTGAAGCCGCTGGGCCTGCCGGCGAAGCCGGTCGGCAGTCACGTGGCCCTGGCCGGGCAGCGGGCGTACGCCGACGGCAGCGACGCCCTCGGCGGCAAGGACCTCCACGCGGCCCAGGCCCTGCTCGCGGACGCGGGCTGGCGCCGGGGCGGCAAGCTCACCGAGCCGGTGGGCGCGAAGGCCGGCTCCGAGGCGGAGGAGGGCCGGGACGACTCGAAGACCCCCTCGGGCCCGGGCACCGGCAACGACGGCCTGTACATCGTGGGCGAGACCGACGGGCGCAACGGGGACGGCCTGGACCGGGGGCTCCCGGTGGTGGAGTCCGCGATCAAGACGGGTGGGGAAACGTCTCCCCAGGGCGTGCGGGGCGAGCGGCTCGACCCCTCGGGCCAGGAGGGCGAGGACGGCGCGGCCGCCGACCCGGACGCCGTGGACGACGCGAAGCGCGGGCCCGCCCGCGACGGCGCGGCCCCCGACCCCGGCAAGGCCAGCGCCTCCCCGGCGCAGGCCCCGGCCAAGCAGGTCCGTACCTCCGGGAACATGCTCGCCAAGGACGGCAAGGCCCTCAACCTGCGCTTCGTCCTCCCGGCCGGCCCCGGCTCGGAGGCCCTGCGCACGGTCGGCGAGCGGATCGCGCAGATGCTCAAGAAGGTCGGCGTGAACACCGAGGTGACCAAGGTCGCCGACGAGAGCTTCTTCAAGGACCACGTCGCCTCGGGCCAGTACGACCTGGCGCTCTACTCCTGGCCCGCGACGGCCTACCCGGCCACCGACGCCCGCCCGATCTTCGCGAAGCCGGAGCCCGCCGCCGACGGCTCGCTCCTCGTCGAACAGAACTACACCCGCGTCGGCACCGACCACATCGACCAGCTCTTCGACCAGGCGCTCGGCGAGCTGGACGAGGACGCCTCGCGCGAGCTGATGCGCAAGGCGGACGCCCGGATCTGGGCCGCCGCCGGCTCCATCCCGCTCTACCAGCGCCCCGAGCTGGTGGCCGCCAAGACGAACCTGGCCAACGCCGGCGCCTTCGGCCTCGGCACCCCCCGCTTCCAGGACATCGGCTGGAAGAAGCCGCCGACCGCCAAGGAAAATCCGAAGAAGAAGAAGTGACAAAACGGGGCCGGACAGGTTGAGGTTCGGCCCCCAAGCTCAGATGTGACTCAAGTCGCTTGCCCGCCGGACTTCCGGCGGGCAATGTCGTTGCGTACCCATTGACCACGCCCGTTGACCCGCAGCGATACCCGCAGTACCCACGGCCGGAACCCCCCACCCCGCACCCGGCCCTGCTCAGCCTTCCGGCCTCTTGACAGACCCCCCGGCGGGCGGTTCCCGCCACGCGACGTACGATGGGGTAAGGCCGTGGCAGGTTTTCCGCCCGGTCGAGGCGCGCGTGCCGGACCGTACGCGCCGCCATCCACGATCCCGGGAGAAGCGCCGAAGTGCCCACGCGCCACGACATCCGTAACGTCGCCATCGTCGCCCACGTCGACCATGGCAAGACGACCATCGTCGATGCCATGCTCAAGCAGGCCGGTGCCTTCGCCGCCCACCAGCACCTCGACGACCGCATGATGGACTCGAACGACCTGGAGCGTGAGAAGGGCATCACGATCCTCGCCAAGAACACGGCGGTGAAGTATCACCCCAAGGACGGCGGGGCCCCGATCACGATCAACATCATCGACACCCCCGGCCACGCCGACTTCGGTGGCGAGGTCGAGCGCGGTCTGTCGATGGTGGACGCCGTCGTCCTTCTGGTGGACGCCTCCGAGGGTCCGCTGCCCCAGACCCGCTTCGTCCTGCGCAAGGCCCTGCAGGCGAACATGCCGGTCATCCTCTGCATCAACAAGACGGACCGCCCGGACTCCCGGATCGACGAGGTCGTCAACGACACGTACGACCTCTTCCTGGACCTGGACGCCACCGAGGACCAGATCGAGTTCCCGATCGTCTACGCCTGCGGCCGTGACGGCATCGCCTCGCTGACCAAGCCCGAGGACGGCACCGTCCCCGCGGACAGCGACAGCCTGGAGCCGTTCTTCTCCACCATCCTGGAGCACGTCCCGGCCCCGACGTACGACGACGAGGCGCCCCTCCAGGCCCACGTCACCAACCTGGACGCCGACAACTTCCTCGGCCGCATCGCGCTGCTCCGCGTCGAGCAGGGCGAGCTGCGCAAGGGCCAGACCGTCACCTGGATCAAGCGTGACGGCACCCAGTCGAACGTCCGCATCACCGAGCTGATGATGACCGAGGCGCTCACCCGCAAGCCGGCCGAGGTGGCGGGCCCGGGTGACATCTGCGCGGTCGCCGGCATCCCGGACATCATGATCGGCGAGACCCTGGCCGACCCGGAGAACCCGATCGCGCTTCCGCTGATCTCGGTGGACGAGCCGGCCATCTCCATGACCATCGGCACGAACACCTCCCCGATGGTCGGCCGCGGCGGCAGCGGCAAGGGCGCGGACGCCAAGTCCGCGGTCAAGGACCGCAAGGTCACCGCCCGCCAGGTCAAGGACCGCCTCGACCGCGAGCTGATCGGCAACGTCTCGCTGCGCGTCCTGGACACCGAGCGCCCGGACGCCTGGGAGGTCCAGGGCCGTGGTGAGCTCGCGCTCGCCATCCTGGTCGAGCAGATGCGCCGCGAGGGCTTCGAGCTGACCATCGGCAAGCCGCAGGTCGTCACGCAGGAGATCGACGGCAAGACCCACGAGCCGGTCGAGCGCATGACGGTCGACGTCCCCGAGGAGCACATGGGCGCGGTCACGCAGCTCATGGGCGTCCGCAAGGGCCGTATGGACAACATGTCGAACCACGGCTCCGGCTGGGTCCGCATGGAGTTCGTCGTCCCGTCGCGCGGTCTCATCGGCTTCCGTACGGAGTTCCTGACGAACACCCGCGGTACGGGCATCGCCCACTCGATCCACGAGGGCCACGAGCCGTGGTTCGGCCAGCTGGTGACCCGTAACAACGGTTCCCTGGTCGCCGACCGCTCCGGTTCGGTCACGCCGTTCGCGATGATCAACCTGCAGGAGCGCGGCGTCCTGTTCACCGAGCCCGGTACCGAGGTGTACGAGGGCATGATCGTCGGCGAGAACTCGCGCTCCGACGACATGGACGTGAACATCACCAAGGAGAAGAAGCTCACGAACATGCGTGCGGCTTCGGCGGACAACACCGAGAACGTGGTGCCCCCGCGCAAGCTCTCCCTGGAGCAGTCCCTGGAGTTCTGCCGCGACGACGAGTGCGTCGAGGTGACCCCGGAGGCCGTCCGCATCCGCAAGGTCGTCCTGGACCAGAAGGAGCGCTCGCGCACCGCGTCGCGCGCCAAGTCCGCGAAGTAGCGGCCCCGTTCCGGACGCGTTCCGGGCTGGCCGAAAGCTGCGCATGATCGACAGCCCGTCCCCTCACGGCCTCCGTGGGGGGACGGGCTGCGGGCTTTTGTCAAGCGGATTGTGACGTCCATGTGTCCGCATACCGGCCATGACTGTTCGAAAGAAGAACCAACCGTCCGTTTCGCACGTGTCTGTCTCCTATCCGTTTGTCCGTATTTCGGGTTTTCGCCATGCGGTGATGTTGTGAAAACGAGACCACTTAAGTGTGGTTTACAGCCTGGGTGTCCCTGAGGATGGCTCCATTGAGCTCGGGTCAATGGGTCACACGCTGTGGGGAGCGTCGACTCACGAGCACACACGACGGGACCGGATTTCGCTGTCAGGGGTGTCAGCGGGGGACGGCCCATCACTATCGACAGTGACTCCTGAGGAGGCAATTACCCATGCGCGGAGCAACGAGCGCCAAGTGGGTCGTGGGTGCCGTCATCGTGGCAATGGCTGCCACGGCGTGCGGCGGTGGCGACGACAGCAAGGACAGTGCGGGCAAGGGCGGCGGAACGTTCCGTCTCGGTATCACCGAGCCCACCGCGATCGACCCGTACAACGCCCAGGAGTCCGAGGGCGCTCTCGTCGCGCACAACCTCTTCACCGGCCTGTACAGCGCCACTCCGGACGGCAAGCTGAAGCCGGAGCTCGCCGAGTCGGTCCAGACCAGCGACGACGGCAAGACCTGGACCTTCAAGCTGAAGTCGGGCACGAAGTTCTCCAACGGCGAGGTCGTCGACGCCGAGGCCTTCATCCGCGGCTGGACCCGTGTGGTCGCCAAGGAGTCCGCCTCCGACGTCGCGTACCCGTTCGACGGCATCAACGGCTACAAGGAGCTCAACGGTGGCACCGCCACCACCTTCGCCGGTCTGAGCGCCCCGGACGCCAACACCCTCAAGGTCGAGCTCTCCGCAGCCGACTTCGAGTTCGACAAGAAGACCGTCCACCAGGCGTTCAGCCCGGTTCCGAAGGTCGCCGGCGCCGCCAGCAACAAGGCGTACAACGACGCGCCGATCGGCAACGGCCCCTTCAAGATGGAGGGTTCGTGGCAGCACAACAAGTCGATCACGCTCGTCCGTAACGACGACTACGGCTTCGAGAAGGCCAAGCTCGACAAGGTCGAGATCTCGATCCTGAACGCGGCCAACGGCGCCACCCTGGAGTACCAGGGCTTCCAGTCGGGTCAGTTCGACTGGGCGCGCATGCCCACGCCGCAGCAGTCGGTGGCGAAGGCCAAGTACGAGCCGAAGAAGCAGTGGATCGAGGCGGACACCAGCGGTATCAACTACCTGGTCGCCTTCAACGAGACCGCGCCGCTGAACAACCCCGACGCGCGCAAGGCGGTCTCGTACGCGATCGACCGCGACGCCATCGCCAAGGGTGTCTTCCAGGGTCTGCAGAAGCCCGCGACCTCCATCCTCCCGCCCTCCTTCGCGGACACGTACCAGGACGGTGTCTGCACCACCTGTGTCAAGCAGGACAAGGACAAGGCCAAGGAGTACGCGGCCAAGGGCGGCCTGAAGCCGGGCACCGTGGTCGACTTCGGCTACAACACCGGTGGTGGCCACGAAGAGTGGGTCCAGGCCGTTGCGCAGCAGCTGAAGGACGTCCTCGGCCTTGAGGTCAAGCTGAACGGCAAGCCGTTCAAGGAGGCCCTGGCCCAGCAGCAGGCGAAGGGCACCGCCGGTCTGTGGCGCTCGGCGTGGGGCGCGGACTACCCGACCCCGGACAACTTCCTGTTCCCGCTGCTCGACTCCGGTTCGATCAACCCGGACGAGTCGGGCAAGGCCCTCGGTGACAACCGCGGCCGCTACAACAACCCGAAGTTCGACGAGCTGATCACCCAGGCTCGTGGCACCAAGGACCCGGCGGCGCGCGCCAAGCTCTACCAGGAGGCCGAGAAGCTCGCGGTCGACACGGAGCAGGCCGTCATCCCGCTGTGGAAGCGCACCCAGTACCGCCTCGCGGCCACGGACAAGTTCACCAACGTGAAGATGGACTTCTTCGAGGACCCGAACCTCGCTGAGATCGCAGCCAAGTAGCAGCCTCCTCAACATCAGGTAGGCGAAGGCCGTGGGGGTCCGAGTTACTTCTTCGGTCCCCACGGCCTTCGCTCAGTCCCGGGCGCACCCCTCTTCGTTGTCGATCCGCGCCCGGATGCGGCCAATCTCCCGATCGGATGATGCCGCCAACCCCCACGCTCAGTATGTGAAGGAGGCATCGTGGGAAGATATGTGATCCGGCGGCTCGGACAGATGGTTGTCGTTCTCTTCGGTGCGACGGTTATTCTCTTCTGCTGTCTTTTCGTGCTCCCCGGCGACCCCGTGGGTTCGCTCGGCGGTGACAAGGCCCGTGACCCGGCTGTCGTGGAACAGCTGCGGGAGCGCTACGGCCTCAACGACCCGCTGCCCGTCCAGTACGGGAACTTCGTCAAGAACCTCGCGCAGGGCGACCTCGGTGAGGACTACACCCAGCGCCGGCCGGTGACGGAGGTCCTCGGACCGAAGCTCGTCAACACCGCGCAGCTCGCTCTGGCCGCCATCGTCCTGGACATCGCGATCGGCCTGCTGGCCGGCCTGATCGCCGCACTGTTCAGATACTCGTTCTGGGACGTGCTGATCACGCTCCTGACCACCATGGCAGTCGGCTTCCCGTCCTTCGTGATCGGCATGGTGCTCCAGAAGGTCTTCGTGATCCAGCTCGAATGGGTCCCGCTGATCTCCGACGGCACGATGAAGTCGCTGATCCTGCCCGCCTTCACCCTGGCGATCCTGGACGCCGCCCTCGTGGCGCGGCTCATGCGCGGCACGATGCTCGAAGTGCTGCGCGCCGACTACGTCAAGACGGCCGTCGCCAAGGGTCTGCCGCGGCGGACCGTGCTCGTCAAGCACGTCATGCGCAACTCGATCATCCCGGTCGTCACGTACCTGGGTATCTCCTTCGGCTCGCTGCTCGGTGGTGCCCTGATCACCGAGGCGATCTTCAACTGGGACGGCATCGGGCTCGCCCTGGTGCAGGCGGTGCAGCAGCAGAACAACCCGATCATCATCGGCGTCGTGAGCTTCGGTGTCGGCGTGTTCGTTCTGCTCAACCTCATCGTCGACCTCTTGTACGCGGTCCTCGACCCGCGCATCCGCCTCGCCTGATCCCAGGCAGCCCGTTCTAGGAGTTACCCATGACCGAGCTCACCAAGAGCACATCGGTGGCGGGGGACGCGACCGCACCGGCGAAGGGCGCGAACGCGGAGGCCGAACCGGCCATCGCCCGCGTGACCCAGTGGGGCGAGATCCGCCACCGCTTCCTCGCCAACAAGCTGGCCGTCGTCGGCCTCGGCCTCGTCCTGCTGCTCTTCCTGACCGCGATCTTCGCCCCGATGCTCGCGCCGCACGACCCGTACGCGCAGGACCTGACCAACACCCTTCAGGACCCGGGCAGCGGGCACCTTCTCGGAACCGACGCGCTCGGCCGCGACCAGCTGTCCCGCATCATCTACGGCACCCGCATCGCCGTGGTGATCGGCCTGGCGTCGATCTTCCTGGCGTGCCTCATCGGCATCGTCATCGGCGCCCTGGCCGGCTACTTCGGCCGCGCGACCGACTCGGTGCTGATGCGCATCGCGGACGTCTTCTTCGCGTTCCCGCTGCTGATCGGTGCCATCGTCATCATCATCGTGATGGGCCGTGGCGTCATGCCGGTGATCATCTCGCTGGCGATCTTCTCCTGGCCGACGGTCTCCCGTCTGCTGCGCAGCTCGATCCTGTCGGTCCGTGAGGCCGACTACGTGCTGGCCGCCCGCGCCCTCGGCGCGGACACCCGCCGGATCATCGTGCGGCACATCATCCCCAACTCCATCGCCGCGGTGATGGCCTACGCCGCGTTCAGCGTCGGCGGCGCCATCGTGGCCGAGGCCTCGCTGTCCTTCCTGGGCGTGGGCGTCAGCCCCGAGGTTCCGGAGTGGGGCAACATGCTCGCCGCCGCCAAGGACTTCATGGGCGTCAAGGACTTCCTGTGGACCTACCCCAGCATCGCGATCGTGCTGACGGTCCTTGGCTTCGTATTCGTCGGTGACGGGCTCCGCGACGCCCTCGACCCGAAGCTGCGCTAGAAGGGCGGCACCACCACATGACTACTTCAAGCATCACCGCAGAAGTGCCCCGCCAGAGGGGCGGGGACGCCGAGGCGCCCGTTCTCGAAGTGCGCGACCTGCACGTCGAGTTCGCGACCCGCGAAGGCGTGGTCAGGGCCGTCAACGGCGTCAACTACAGCGTCTCTTCAGGCGAGACGCTGGCCGTGCTCGGCGAGTCCGGCTCGGGCAAGTCCGTGACCGCGCAGGCGATCATGGGCATTCTGGACTCGCCCCCCGGGCGGGTCTCCAAGGGAGAGATCCTCTTCCGTGGAGAGGACATCCTCAAGCTTCCGGAGAGCGAGCGGCGCAAGCTGCGCGGTCCCAAGATGGCGATGATCTTCCAGGACGCCCTCTCCGCGCTGAACCCGGTCTACTCCGTCGGCAACCAGCTGGGCGAGATGTTCCGCGTCCACCAGGGCATGTCGAAGAAGGACGCCAAGGCCAAGGCCATCGAGCTCATGGACCGGGTGAAGATCCCCGCGGCCAGGAGCCGGGTCAACGACTACCCGCACCAGTTCTCCGGCGGTATGCGCCAGCGCATCATGATCGCCATGGCGCTCGCCCTGGAGCCCGACCTGATCATCGCGGACGAGCCCACCACGGCGCTCGACGTGACGGTCCAGGCCCAGGTCATGGACCTGCTGGCGGACCTGCAGCGCGAGTACAACATGGGTCTGATCCTGATCACCCACGACCTCGGCGTCGTCGCCGACGTCGCGGACAAGATCGCCGTGATGTACGCGGGCCGCATCGTCGAGCAGGCTCCGGTCCACGAGCTGTACAAGCGCCCCGCGCACCCGTACACGAGGGGACTGCTGGACTCGATCCCGCGCCTGGACCAGAAGGGCCAGGAGCTGTACGCGATCAAGGGCCTGCCGCCCAACCTGCTGAAGGCCCCCTCCGGCTGCGCCTTCAACCCGCGCTGCCCCAAGGCGCAGGACATCTGCCGCACCGACGTCCCGGCCCTGCTGCCGGTGACCGAGCAGGACGGAACCGAGCTGGCCGGCCGCGGCAGCGCCTGCCACTTCCGCGAGGAGCAGCTCCATGGCTGAGTTCGACAAGAAGGATGACGCCGTGGACGCCACACCCGGTATCAGCGAGGTCGACGTCGTCGAGGCGGCGTCCGAGACGGCGGCCGTGGCCGCCATCGAGGCGCCCGTCGACCGCGGCGAGCCGATCCTGCAGGTGCGCAACCTGGTCAAGCACTTCCCGCTGACCCAGGGCATCCTGTTCAAGAAGCAGATCGGCGCCGTCCGCGCCGTCGACGGGATCTCCTTCGACCTGCACCAGGGCGAGACCCTGGGCATCGTCGGCGAGTCCGGCTGCGGCAAGTCGACCGTCGCCAAGCTGCTGATGCTGCTGGAGACGGCGACGTCCGGCGAGGTCTTCTACAAGGGCCAGGACATCACCAAGCTGTCCGGCAAGGCCCTCAAGGCCGTCCGCCGCAACATCCAGATGGTGTTCCAGGACCCGTACACCTCGCTGAACCCGCGCATGACGGTCGGCGACATCATCGGGGAGCCGTTCGAGATCCACCCCGAGGTGGCTCCGAAGGGCGACCGGCGCCGCAAGGTCCAGGAGCTCCTGGACGTGGTGGGCCTGAACCCGGAGTACATCAACCGGTACCCGCACCAGTTCTCCGGCGGCCAGCGCCAGCGCATCGGCATCGCCCGCGGCCTCGCCCTGCAGCCGGAGATCATCATCTGCGACGAGCCGGTCTCCGCGCTCGACGTGTCGGTGCAGGCGCAGGTCATCAACCTGATGGCGAAGCTGCAGGACGAGTTCAACCTGTCCTACATCTTCATCGCGCACGACCTCTCGATCGTCCGGCACATCTCGGACCGCGTGGGCGTCATGTACCTGGGCAGGATGGCGGAGATCGGCAGCGACGAGCAGATCTACGAACACCCGACCCACCCGTACACCCAGGCGCTGCTGTCGGCCGTGCCGGTTCCGGACCCCGAGGCGCGCGAGGGCCGCGAGCGGATCATCCTCACCGGTGACGTCCCCTCCCCGGCCAACCCGCCCTCGGGCTGCCGTTTCCGCACCCGCTGCTGGAAGGCCGAGGACCGCTGCTCCACGGAGGAGCCGCTGCTGGCGATCCCGACGCGCTTCCAGGGCCTGAACACCCCGGCGGCGCACGAGTCGGCGTGTCACTTCGCGGAGGAGAAGGCCGTCCTGGCCATCTGATCCCCCGGAAAACCGGACGGGGCCCAGCCGATCCCGGCTGGGCCCCGTCCGCTTTTCCGCCCCATAGACGGTGAGTCCGAGGAGGCAGTACCCATGCGCGGAACGAGCGCCCAGTGGATCGTCGGTGCCGTCGTCGTGGCGATGGCCGCCACGGCGTGCGGCGCCGGCGAGGACGCGCAGACCGCCAAGACCGGCGGGCACATCACCGTGGTGCTCGGCGAGCCGAGGCACGGGCTGGTGGGGCAGGAGACCGCCGAGACCGAGGGCGCCGAGGTCCTCCACGCGCTGTTCACCGGTCTGGTCACGTACGACACGAAGACCAACGAGCCGAAGCTGGCGATCGCCGAGTCCGTCGACACCACCGACTCGAAGACCTGGACGATCAGGATCAAGGACGGGTTCACGTTCCACAACGGCGAGAAGGTCGACGCACAGTCCTTCGTCCGTGCCTGGAACTGGGGTGCCAACCAGGAGAACACCGCCGAGGCGATGGGCTTCTTCTCCAAGATCGAGGGCTCGGAGGAGCTGGCGCCGGGCAAGGGCAGGAAGCCCACCGCCAAGGAGCTGAGGGGCCTGCGGGTCATCGACGACCGGACCTTCACCGTCACCCTGAAGGCACCGTTCTCCCAGTTCCGGACCATGCTGGGGTACGACGCCTTCTACCCGCTGCCCAAGGCGTTCGAGGCCGACCCGAAGGGGTTCGGCGAGGCCCCGATCGGAAACGGCCCGTTCCGCATGGACGGCACCTGGGAGCACGACAAGCAGATCAGGGTCAAGAAGTACGACAAGTACCCGGCCGAGGGCCGCGCCAAGCTGGACTCCGTGACCTTCAAGATCTACGACAACCTGGACGCCGCCTACGCAGACCTGCACAAGAACGCCGTGCAGATCACCGACAAGCTGCCGGTCTCCGCGCTGGACAGCGTCTCCGAGGAGTTCGGCGACCGCTACATCTACAAGCCGGAGGCGTCCGTCGGCTACATCGGCCTGCCGCTGGAGGCCAACCCCGAGGCCTTCGGCAAGGTCGAGATCCGCAAGGCGATCTCGATGGCCATCGACCGCGAGGCCATCTGCAAGAAGATCTTCCGCGGCACCCGCAAGCCCGCCGACGACTTCATCAGCCCGATCGTGCCCGGCTACCGCCGGGGCGCCCTGGGCGAGGCCGGCATGTACAACCCGATCAAGGCGAAGGCGCTGTTCGAGCAGGCCGGCGGCATGCCCGGCAACAAGCTCGAACTCGGCTACAACGACGACGGCGGCCACAAGGAGTGGATCGAGGCCGTCGCCGCGCAGCTGCGGGCGAACCTCGGCCTCGACGTCACCACCAAGCCGTACCCGAGCTCCGGAGCCCTGATCGACGACGTGAAGTCCCGGAAGTTCAAGGGAGCCTTCCGCATAAGCTGGGCCATGGACTACCCGGCGGCGGAGAACTACCTGCGCCCGGTCTTCTCGAAGGAGGCCATCGCGAACGGCTCCAACTTCGGCCGCTACGGGAGCGACGAGTTCGAGGCCGTCCTCGCCGCGGCCGACCGGGCCACCGACCCGGCCGAGAGCCTGACGCTCTACCAGCAGGCCGACGACGTCGTGATCAGGGACCTCCCGTACATCCCGGTCTTCACCTACATGTCCGCCGTGGCCTACTCCAAGACCGTGAAGAACGTCGGCGTCGACGCCCAGGGCCGCATCGACCTGGCCCACGTCGAACTCAACTGACACCCGGGCGGGGGGCCGCGCCCGAAAGGAGTTGCGGGGGCGCGTTCGGCAGGCGGACAGTGGGCGGGTGACCGCGAGCCCGTACGACCACCGGAGCCGGCGTCCGCTGACCGTACGGCCCGCCGGGCCCGGGGACGCGTCCGGCATCTGCGCCCTGCTCAACGCCGTCGACGTCATCGAGATCGGCAGGCCGGAGACCGACCTCGCCGCCGTCGAGGCCGACCTCCACCACCCCGACATCGACCTGGCCAAGGACTCCTGGCTGGCCTTCGAGGGCGGCCGGCTCGTGGCCTGGGCCCAGGTGTGGGCCGATTCCGGGCCCGGCAGGGTCGACGCCGACCACTACGTGCTGCCCGGTCACCGCGGGGCCGCCGTCCGGCTGCTGGAGCTGATGGAGACCCGGGCCCGCGAGCTCGCCGCCGGGGCGCCGGGCGCCGTCATGCGGCTCCAGCTCAACACGGAGCCCGTCCTCGACCGCGACGTGCTGCCCGGCCGCGGCTACCGCCCCGTACGCCGCTACCACGTGATGACCCGGTCCCTGTCCCCGGCCGCCGACCCGCCGCCCGCCCCGCCCGAGGGGCTCGTCCTGCGCGACTGCGCCGCCGACGAGGCCGACCGCCGCCGGGTCCACGCCCTCGTCGAGGAGACCTTCGCCGCCCACTTCGGCCATGTGGACCGCTCGTACGAGGCCTGGCTCGACCACCTCGACGCCCGCGGCCTCGACTGGTCGCTGGTCTGGATCGCGAGCCTGCCGGGATCCGGTGACGCGGGCGTCCTGCTGACCCGCGACGACCGCACCAGCATGGCCTGGGTGAACCACCTCGGTGTCCGCGCCGACCTGCGCGGCCGGGGCATCGGCGGCTTCCTGCTGCGCCACGCCTTCGCCGACTACGCGGCCCGCGGCCGGGACACCGTCGGCCTCGGCGTCGACACCCGCAACGAAACCGGCGCACTCGCGCTCTACGAGGCCCACGGCATGCGCCGGCACTACGCGGTGGACACCTGGGAGCTGAGTTTGCACTCGCGCGGGTGACAGGCGCGGGACGCGAGGGTGCAATCGGTCCAACCAGGAGTGTTCCGGCCCCCACATAGGGTGACATTGGGCCCTAAGTGAGTCTTGGGAGCCATAGGAGGCACTCCATGCGCGGAGCCACCCACGCCAAGTGGGCCGCATGTGCGGTGGCCGTCGTCCTCGCGGCGACGGCCTGCGGCGGTAGCGACAGCGGCGGAGGCGGCGGTGGCGCGGGGGTCGTCAGCTCCTCCTGGGGTGACCCGCAGAACCCGCTGGAGCCGGCCAACACCAACGAGGTGCAGGGCGGCAAGGTCCTCGACATGATCTTCCGGGGCCTCAAGCGGTACGACCCGAAGACCGGCGAGGCCAAGAACATGCTCGCCGAGAAGATCGAGACGACCGACAGCCAGAACTTCACCATCACGCTGAAGGACGGCTGGAAGTTCAGCAACGACGAGCCGGTCACCGCGCAGTCCTTCGTGGACGCCTGGAACTACGGCGCGGACGTGCGCAACAAGCAGAACAACTCGCCCTTCTTCTCCGACATCGTCGGCTACGAGGCCCTCCACCCCGCCTCCGGCGAGCCCAAGGCCAAGACGATGTCCGGGCTGGTCGTCAAGGACCCCAAGACCTTCACCGTCGCCCTGAAGAACAAGTTCTCCACCTGGCCCGAGACCCTCGGTTACCAGGCCTTCTCCCCGCTGCCCAAGGCCTTCTTCACCGACCACGCCGGCTGGCTGAACAAGCCGATCGGCAACGGCCCGTACACGGTGGACTCCTACACCAAGGGCACCGGCATGAAGCTGCGCACCTGGGACGGCTACCCGGGCGAGGACAAGGCGCAGAACAGCGGGGTCGACCTCAAGGTCTACACCGACAACAACACCGCCTACACGGACCTGATCTCCGGCAACCTCGACCTCGTCGACGACGTCCCCGCCCAGCAGCTGAAGAACGTCAAGAACGACCTCGGCGACCGGTACATCAACCAGCCGGCCCTCATCATCCAGACCCTCACCTTCCCCCTGTACGACCCGCAGTGGGGCAAGGAGGGCATGGAGAACGTCCGCCGCGGCATCTCCATGGCCATCAACCGCGACGAGATCACCAAGCAGATCTTCCGCGAGACCCGCACCCCGGCCAAGGACTGGACCTCCCCGGCCCTCGGCGAGAAGGGCGGCTTCAGCGCCACGCTCTGCGGCGACGCCTGCAAGTACGACCCGGCAGCGGCCAAGAAGCTCATTCAGGACGCCGGCGGGCTCCCCGGCGGCAAGGTCACCCTGACCTCCAACGTGGACACCGGCTCGCACCGCGACTGGATGGACGCCGTCTGCAACAGCATCAACAACGCGATCGGCGAAGGCCCGGTCTGCACGGTCAACCCGATCGGCACCTTCGCCGACTTCCGCAACCAGCAGAGCTCCTTCAAGCTGACCGGCCCCTTCCGCTCCGGCTGGCAGGCCGACTATCCGCTCATCCAGAACTTCCTCCAGCCGCTCTACTACACCGGCGCCTCCTCCAACTACGGGAAGTTCAGCAACCCGGAGTTCGACAAGCTCGTCGACGAGGCCAACCAGGAGAGCGACGCGGCCAAGGCCATCGGGAAGTTCCAGGACGCCGAGAAGATCCTCGTCACGCAGATGCCCTCCATCCCGCTCTGGTACCAGAACGGCAGCGCGGGCTACGCCGAGCGGCTCTCCGACGTGGCGCTCAACCAGTTCAGCGTCCCCGTCTACAACGAGATCAAGGTCAGCTGACCCCCTGTCGGATCGATCCTGGAGCAGTCCATGGGACGTTATGTGATCCGGCGGCTGCTCCAGATGATCCCGGTGTTCATCGGCAGCACGTTCCTGATCTTCTTCATGGTGTACGCACTGGGCGACCCCGTCGCCGCCCTCTTCGGCGACAAGGCGCCCGACCCCGCCACCGCCGCGCGCATCCGCAAGGACCTCTACCTCGACCGGCCCCTGTGGGAGCAGTACCTGCACTACATGGGCCAGATCTTCCAGGGCGACTTCGGCACCGCCTTCAACGGGCAGCCCGTCACCGAGCTGATGGCCTCGGCCTTCCCCGTCACCCTGCGCCTGACGATCGTCGCGATCTTCTTCGAGATCGTCATCGGCATCACCCTCGGCGTGGTCAGCGGTCTGCGCCGCGGCAAGTCCGTCGACACCACCGTGCTGGTGCTCACCCTCGTCGTGATCTCCGTCCCGACGTTCGTGACGGGCTATCTGCTCCAGTACCTCTTCGGCGTCAAATGGGGCTGGGTCCGCCCCACCGTCTCCCCGGACGCCCCCTTCAACCAGCTGATCCTGCCCGGCATCGTCCTCGCGCTGGTCTCCCTCGCGTACGTCACCCGGCTCTCGCGCACCTCCATCGCCGAGAACGTGAAGGCGGACTACGTGCGCACCGCCGTCGCCAAGGGGCTGCCGCGCCGCCGGGTCGTCACCCGCCACCTGCTGCGCAACTCGCTCATCCCCGTCGTCACCTTCATCGGCACCGACATCGGCGCCCTGATGGGCGGCGCCATCGTCACCGAGCGCATCTTCAACATCCACGGCGTCGGATACCAGCTCTACCAGGGCATCCTGCGCAACAACTCCCCGACGGTGGTCGGCTTCGTGACCATCCTCGTCATCGTCTTCCTGCTGGCGAACCTGCTCGTCGACCTGCTCTACGCGGTCCTGGACCCGAGGATCCGTTATGCCTGAGCCCGAGCCCGAGCCCGAACCCCGTCTCCCCGTCTTCGACCCGCTCCAGCCCGGAAAGGGAGAGGCCATCGCCCCCACCGGCCAGGGCGGACCCATGGATCTCGCGCTGGAGGAAGCCGAGAGCCTGGAGAAACCGCTCGGAGACCAGCCCACCGGCCCCGGCGGCCCCCGGGAGAAGGCCCGCTCCCTGTGGTCCGACGCCTGGCACCAGCTCCGCCGCAACCCCGTCTTCATCATCTCCTCGCTGATGATCCTGTTCCTGGTGATCATCGCGATCTGGCCGCAGCTCATCGCGAGCGGCGACCCGCTCCAGTGCGACCTGTCCAAGTCCCAGCAGGGCTCTTCTCCCGGACACCCCTTCGGCTACGACACCCAGGGCTGCGACGTCTACACCCGCACCGTCTACGGAGCCCGCGCCTCCATCACCGTCGGCGTCTGCGCCACCCTCGGCGCCGCCCTGCTCGGCTCGGTGCTCGGCGGGCTCGCCGGGTTCTTCGGCGGCTGGGGCGACGCGCTGCTCTCCCGGGTCGCCGACATCTTCTTCGGCATCCCCGTCGTCCTCGGCGGCCTCGTCTTCCTCTCCGTGGTCACCAGCACCACCGTCTGGCCGGTCGTCGGCTTCATCGTGCTCCTCGGCTGGCCGCAGATCGCCCGCATCGGCCGCGGCTCCGTCATCACCGCCAAACAGAACGACTACGTCCAGGCCGCCCGGGCGCTCGGCGCCGGCAACGGCCGGATGCTGCTGCGGCACGTCGCGCCCAACGCCATCGCGCCCGTCATCGTCGTCGCCACCATCGCGCTCGGCACGTACATCGCCCTGGAGGCCACCCTGTCCTTCCTCGGCGTCGGCCTGCGCCCGCCCACCGTCTCCTGGGGCATCGACATCTCCAACGCGGCCTCGCAGATCCGCAACGCCCCGCACATGCTGCTCTGGCCGGCGGGCGCGCTGAGCCTGACGGTGCTCGCGTTCATCATGCTCGGCGACGCGGTGCGCGACGCCCTCGACCCCAAACTGCGCTGAGGAGTGGGCACCATGCTGCTCGAAGTCCGCGACCTCCATGTGGAGTTCCGTACGCGGGACGGAGTCGCCAAGGCCGTCAACGGCGTCAACTACTCGGTGGACGAGGGCGAGACGCTCGCCGTGCTCGGCGAGTCCGGCTCGGGCAAATCGGTGACCGCCCAGGCCGTGATGGGCATCCTCGACGTCCCGCCGGGGCGGATCGCGGGCGGCGAGATCCTCTTCAAGGGCAAGGACCTGCTCAAGATGAAGGAGGAGGAGCGGCGCAAGATCCGGGGCGCCGACATGGCGATGATCTTCCAGGACGCCCTGTCCTCCCTGAACCCGGTGCTCAGCGTGGGCGCGCAGCTCGGCGAGATGTACGAGGTCCACCGCGGGATGTCCCGCAAGGACGCCAAGGCCAAGGCCGTCGAGCTGATGGACCGGGTGAAGATCCCGGCGGCGCGGGAGCGGGTGGGGGACTACCCGCACCAGTTCTCGGGCGGCATGCGCCAGCGCATCATGATCGCGATGGCGCTGGCCCTGGAGCCCTCCCTCATCATCGCGGACGAGCCGACGACGGCCCTCGACGTCACCGTCCAGGCGCAGGTGATGGACCTGCTCGCCGAGCTCCAGCGCGAGCTCAACATGGGGCTCATCCTCATCACCCACGACCTCGGCGTGGTCGCCGACGTCGCCGACAAGATCGCCGTCATGTACGCCGGCCGGATCGTCGAGGCGGCCCCGGTCCACGAGATCTACGCCGCGCCCGCGCATCCGTACACCCGCGGTCTGCTCGACTCGATCCCGCGCCTGGACCAGAAGGGCCAGGAGCTGTACGCGATCAAGGGACTGCCGCCGAACCTGCTGGCCATCCCGCCCGGCTGCGCCTTCAACCCGCGCTGCCCGATGGCGCGGGAGCTCTGCCGCACCGACGTCCCGCCGCTGGCACAGGTGGGACCGGACCGGGCCAGCGCGTGCTTCTTCTGGAAGGAGTGCCTCGGTGGCTGAGACGATCCTGGAGGTCAAGGACCTCGTCAAGCACTACCCGCTCACCCAGGGCGTCCTCTTCAAGAAGCAGGTCGGCGCGGTCAAGGCCGTCGACGGGGTCTCCTTCGGCCTCGGCCGCGGCGAGACGCTCGGCATCGTCGGCGAGTCCGGCTGCGGGAAGTCCACCGTCGCCAAGATGCTGGTCAACCTGGAACGCCCGACGGCCGGGGCGATCTCCTACAAGGGCGAGGACATCACCCGACTGTCCGGGCGGGCGCTGAAGGCGGTGCGCCGCAACATCCAGATGGTCTTCCAGGACCCGTACACCTCGCTGAACCCCCGCATGACGGTCGGCGACATCATCGGGGAGCCGTACGACATCCACCCCGAGGTGGCCCCCAAGGGCGACCGGCGCCGCAAGGTCCAGGAGCTCCTGGACGTGGTCGGGCTCAACCCGGAGTACATCAACCGGTACCCGCACCAGTTCTCCGGCGGCCAGCGCCAGCGCATCGGCATCGCCCGCGGCCTCGCCCTGCGGCCGGAGGTGATCGTGGCGGACGAGCCGGTCTCCGCGCTCGACGTCTCCGTCCAGGCCCAGGTGATCAATCTGCTGGAGCGGCTCCAGAACGAGTTCGACCTGTCCTACGTGTTCATCGCGCACGACCTCTCGATCGTGCGGCACATCTCCGACCGGGTCGGCGTGATGTACCTGGGCCGGGTCGTGGAGATCGGCACCGACACCCAGATCTACGACCACCCCACCCACCCGTACACCCAGGCGCTGCTGTCCGCAGTGCCCGTACCGGACCCGCAGGCCCGAGCCCACCGCGAGCGGATCATCCTGACCGGCGACGTGCCCTCCCCGGCCAATCCGCCGTCCGGCTGCCCGTTCCGCACCCGCTGCTGGAAGGCGCAGCAGCGCTGCACGGACGAGGTCCCGTTGCTCGCCGTTCCGGAGGCGTTCGCGTCCGGTCCGGCGGCCCATCCGTCAGCCTGTCACTTCGCAGGCGAAATCCGGCCACCCCGCGCGGATTCGCTCCGTTAGGGTCACCTTCCCGCCAACTCGGTTTACGTGCGGGCAACTTGACCGTTTCTGTCCCGAGATCTGGGGCGGGCAGCCTGGGTCGTGTGCGGCCGTGCGGGTGCCGACAGCCGGCCGGGGAGGCGTACGACCTCCCCGGCCGGCCTACCCCGTGACCCTGCGCATGCGCGGCGTGCGCCCCTCGTGCTGCCGGAATTCGATCGATGCGCTGGTACGGATAGTTATGATCCGTAGCGCACGGTGGGTATGTACTCCGCCGAGCACTGAGTACGAGTACGCGTACCGATGTCCGCTCGACGTGGAGGTGAAACGCCGTGGCACTCTCGATCTCGGCCGTGGTGCTGCTGGCGATCGTCGTCTTCCTGCTGGTCCGCCGGTCGGGCCTGAAGGCGGGCCACGCCGCCGTCTGTGTGCTCCTCGGGTTCTATCTGGCGAGTTCGACCATCGCCCCGACCCTCAGCCAGCTGACCACGAACGTGGCCAGCATGATCAGTGGCCTCAAGCTGTAGGACGCCCGCCGCTTGATCGTAGGCTTGGCCCCATGAACGGTCTTCCCGCCCGTCGGCTGCTCCTCGTGCACGCGCACCCGGACGACGAGTCGATCAACAACGGCGTCACCATGGCCAAGTACGCGGCCGAGGGTGCCCTCGTCACCCTCGTGACCTGCACCCTGGGCGAGGAGGGCGAGGTCATCCCGCCCGAGCTCGCCCACCTGGCGCCCGACCGCGACGACACCCTGGGCCCCCACCGCATCGGCGAGCTCGCCGCCGCCATGGCGGAACTCGGCGTCACCGACCACCGGTTCCTCGGCGGCCCCGGCCGCTTCAGGGACTCCGGGATGATGGGTGCCGAGCAGAACCGCCGGCCCGGGTCCTTCTGGTCCACCGACGTGGACGAGGCCGCGGCGCACCTCGTCGGGGTGATCCGCGAGGTCCGCCCGCAGGTGCTCGTCACCTACGACCCGGACGGCGGGTACGGGCACCCCGACCACATCCAGGCCCACCGGGTCGCGATGCGCGGCGCCGAGCTGGCCGCGCAGGCCGCGTACCGCCCGGACCTCGGCGATCCGTGGCGGATCGGGAAGATCTACTGGAACCGGGTGCCGCGCTCGGTGGTCGAGGAGGGCTTCGCCCGGCTGAAGGAGGCAGGCGCCGGGGCCCCCTTCCCGGGGGTCGCCTCGCCGGACGACGTGCCCGGTGTCGTCGCCGACGACCGGATCACCGCCGAGATCGGCGACGACGGGAGCGGTGCCCGCGGGAGCGGTGCCCACGGCGACGGTGCCCACGGCGACGGGGCCCACGGCGACGGGGCCGGCGAGGCGTTCGCGGCGGCCAAGGCGGCCGCGATGCGCGCCCACGCCACCCAGGTCGCCGTGGCCGGGCCCTTCTTCGCCCTCTCCAACGACCTCGCGCAACCGCTCTTCGCCCGCGAGTACTACGAACTGGTCGCGGGCCGGGCGGGTGCTCCGGCGGGGACGCGCGAGCACGACCTGTTCGCGGGGGTGGACGCGTGAGCGCCACCCTGACTCCCGGGAGGATCGCCACCCTGCTCGGCCTGTTGGTCGCCGGCCTGCTGACCGGCGCGGCCGGCTGGCTCGTCGTGGACCTGTGGTTCCCCGGCGGGCTGCTGCTGGGACTGCTGGCGCTCTTCGGGCTGTTCCTCGGCGGCCGCATCGCCGTCGGGACGGGCCTCGGGGTGGGCGCCGGGGCGCTCGGCTGGTTCCTCGCGTACGTGGTGCTCGGCGTGCCGCGCCCCGAGGGGGACTTCATGCTCGGTTCGTCCGGAATCGGTATGTACGCCTACCTTTTGGGCGGGACGGTGCTGGCTGTGATGTGCGCCACGCTCCGCGGCCCGTTCGAGAGGCCGGTTTCGGCCGCGCAGTCCGGCAAGTGACGTGCCGTTGAACTCGGTCGAGGTGTGCGTTCACGGGGGTTGGGCGGGCGTTCGCGGCCTGCTCGGAGGGGGCGCGAGGGGGCCGAAGGGGAACCCCTGATTCCCCTAGGACAGTTGCGCGAGGGCCCCGGCCAGTATGGTGGTCGGGCCGCCGAGCTGCCCGCGCACGGCACGCGGGCGGCGGAGCCAACCGGGAGAACCTGCCTTGAGTCGTGAAACCGACAGTTCGTCCTCCGGGCCCCAAGGGCGCGGTGGAGCCGCTTACCCCTCGGGTACACCGCCGTATGGAACCGGCCGGAACCCGTCCTTGCCTGTGCCGCCTGGGCCTGGTGCGGCGACTGTCTCGGAGGAGAACCCTGTGACCTCGAACCCGTCCACGCCCGACACCGACGGGCCGAAGACAGAGACCACCCTGACGACCCGGATCCGGATCAACATCCCGGGTTCGCGGCCGATCCCGCCGGTGGTCGTACGCAAGCCGGTGGCGGCGGCCGCCGACGCGGAGCCGGAGGCCGAGGCCGCCGCCGAGCAGCCCGTGGCGGAGCCCGCGCCCGCCGCCGAGCCCGAGGAGGCGACCAGCAACTGGTTCGCCCCGCGCAAGTCGGCCGCCCCGGCGCCCGCACCGGCGCCGGCCCCGGCGCTGCCGACCCGTACCCCGGCCCCGGGCGGTCCCGCGCCCGTACTGCCCACCCGTACGCCGGCCGGGCCCGGGCCCGGCCCCGTGCCGCCCGGCCCCGGTGCCGGCTTCGCCCCCGGTGGCCCGGCCGGCCCCGGTCCCCGTACGGGCGCCCCGGCGGGCCCCGGCTTCGACGCGCGCCGCCCCGGCTTCGCCCCGGGCGCGGCCCCGGCGGGCCCCGGCTACGGCCCGGGCCCCGGCCCCGAGGCGCCGCCCGCCCCCCGGATGCCCGGCGGCCCCGGCGTCGGCACGCCCCTGGGCCACCCCGGCTACGCGGACACCGACGCCGGACCCGTCACCGAGGCGTTCCCCGCGTACGGCGGCCCGGTCGCCACCGGGGCCCCCGCGGGCCCCACCGGCGGCCCCGCCCTCGGCTCCGTCGGCGGCCCGCGCGGCGACGCGGTCCCCGGCTGGCCCGGACCCGAGCTGGACGATCCGCTCCCGCCGATCCCCTCCCCGGGCGGCCCGGGCCCGCGCCCGGCCCCGGTCCCGGTCCCGACGCCGGTCCCCGCTCCGGCGGCGGCCGCCCCCGCGCGGCCGAAGCCGGCCTCCATGACGCCGACCAAGGTCAAGAAGGGCCGCTCCAAGCTGGTCCTCGTCGCCAGCGGGCTCATCGCCCTGCTCGGCGTGGCCTACGGCGCCGGGCTGCTGCTCAACCACTCCGACGTCCCCAAGGGCACCACCGTCATGGGCGTCGACATCAGCGGCAGTCGCGACGAGGCCGTCGGCAAGCTCCAGACGGCCTTCGGCAACCGCGCCGCCGCCCCGCTCACGCTCACCGTCGGCGGCAAGCAGGTCGAGCTCAAGCCCGAGAAGGCCGGCCTGAGCCTGGACGCCCAGACCACCGTGCGCAACGCGGCGGGCAGCGACTACAACCCCCTCACGGTCATCGGCTCGCTCCTCGGCAACGAGCGCATCGCCGAAGCCGAGTTGCCGGTCGACGAGGAGAAGCTCCAGGTCGCGCTCCAGGAGCTGGCCGGAGCCTCGGGCACCGCCACCGAGGGCACCATCACCTTCGACACGGGCAAGGCCGTCGCGGTCCCCGGCAAGCCCGGCACCACCCTGGACGCGGGCGCCTCCGCCGAGCTGGTCAAGAAGGCGTTCCGCGAACTGGTCGCCACCGGCAAGACCGCCCCGCTCGAACTCCCGGTCACCACCAAGAACCCGGTCGTCGACCAGGCGGAACTGGAGCGGGCCATGAAGGAGTTCGCCGAGCCCGCGATGTCCGGCGTGGCCACCGTCAAGGCGGGCGGCAAGTCCCTCCCCTTCGGTGCCAAGTCCCTGCCCAAGATCCTCAGCATGCAGCTCGTGGACGGGCACCTGACCGAGAAGTACGACCTGGAAGCGCTCAAGGCGACCTACGGGAACACCTTCGACGGCGTCCTGATCATGCGCGGTACGGGCGAGAAGACCGCCGTCACCCCGCAGGACGTCGTCGGCGCCCTGCGCCAGGCGCTGCGCGGCAAGACCACGGCCGAGCGGACCGCCACGATCGACACCAACGGCAGCTGACGACCGCCGCCGGCGAGAGCCCCCGTCCCACCCCGGGCGGGGGCTCCCGCACGTCCGCGGCCGGGTCCGTCACCGGGGCCGTCACCGGGGCCGTCATGCCGGCCGCATGACATCCGTCATCCACCAGTCACGACGCAGGACACTGCCGCGCACACCCCCGTACGGGGGAATCTTCGGTCATGACGACGACGACCCCGGCGCACACCACCGCCGCCGCGCAGGACACCGGCCCCGGCGCCGGCCCCGTGGTGGCCTTCCAGAACGTGACCAAGAGCTACGGCGCGGTCCGCGCGGTCGACGGCCTCTCCCTCGAACTCCACCCCGGCGAGACCGTCGCGCTGCTCGGCCCCAACGGCGCCGGCAAGTCCTCCACCCTCGACCTCCTGCTGGGCCTGCGCCCCGCCGACTCCGGCACCGTCCGGCTCTTCGGCACTACCCCCCGCGAGGCCATCGCGGCCGGCCGGGTCGGCGCGATGCTCCAGAGCGGCGGCCTGATGGAGGACGTCACCGTACGGGAGATCGTCGCCCTCGGCTGCGCCCTGCACCCCCGCCGCCACCCGGTCGAGGAGGTGCTCGGCCGGGCCGGCATCAGCGAGATCGCCGACCGCATGGTCAACAAGCTCTCCGGCGGCCAGGAACAGCGCGTCCGCTTCGCCCTCGCCACCGCCGGACACAACGACCTGATCGTCCTGGACGAGCCGACCACCGGCATGGACGTCACCTCCCGCCAGGCCTTCTGGGCCACGATGCGGGACCAGGCCGCCCAGGGCCGCACGGTCCTGTTCGCCACCCACTACCTGGAAGAGGCCGACGCGATCGCCGACCGCGTCCTGGTCCTCAACAAGGGACGGCTGCTCGCCGACGGCACCGCGGCCGAGATCAAGGCGAAGGCGGGCGCCCGCCGGATCGCCTTCGACCTGGCGGCCGACGCCGCGGTGGACGACACGGCGCTGCGCGCCCTGCCGCACCTGACGTCGTACGAGCGCCACGGCGGCACGGTCCGGCTCCAGTCGCGCGACGCCGACGCCACCGTCCACGCCGTGTACGCGCTGGGGCTCTACCCCCGGAACCTGGAAGTCGCCGGGCTGGGCCTGGAGCAGGCCTTCATCGCCCTCACCGAGGCCGAGGAGGCCAAGTAATGCCGACCACCGGAACGCTCCAGCTCATCAAGCTGGAGATCAGCCGCGCCCTGCGCAACAAGAAGTACCTGTTCTTCACCGTCCTCTACCCGGCCGCGCTGTTCCTGATGCTCGGCGGCACCCTGAGCGGCACCACGAAGGTCATGGGCACCGAACTGACCATGCCGGCCTTCTACATGGTCGCCATGGCCTCCTTCGGCGCGCTGACCGCCGTCCTGATGGGCAACAGCGAGCGCATCGCCAAGGAGCGCGAGAAGGGCTGGGTCCGCCAGCTGCGGCTGACCGCCCTGCCCGGCCGCGGCTACGTCCTCGGCAAGACCGCCAGCGCGGGCGTGCTCTCGCTGCCCGCCATCCTGGTCGTGTTCGCGGTCGCCGCGATCGTCAAGGGCGTGCGGTTCGACGCCTGGCAGTGGCTCGCCCTGACCGGTTCCATCTGGGCCGGCAGCCTGGTGTTCGCCGCCCTCGGCGTGGCGATCGGCTACCTGGCGAGCGGGGACACCGTCCGCCCGATCACGATGCTGTTCTACTTCGGCCTGTCGATCCTCGGCGGCCTGTGGATGCCGACCGCGAACTTCCCGCAGTGGCTGCAGGACATCTGCGAGTGGCTGCCGACCCGGGCGTACGCCGGCCTCGGCCAGGCCATCGAGCTCGGAGGCGCACCCCACCTGAAGGACGTGGCGATCCTGGCGGTCTACTTCGTACTCTTCACCGGTGCCGCCGCCTGGCTGTACCGCAAGGACTCGCTGAAGGCATGACGGGTGTGACGAGCGTGATGGGTGCGACGGGGGCGACCAGTGGGACCGGCGGGACCGGCGTGACGGAGCCGACCGAGACCGGTCTCATGGGGACCAAGGGCGGCCCCCGGGTCGGGCTCCGGCCCGAGAACCGCCGGCAGAAGACGGTGAAGTCGCTGTGGATCGGCGTCTGGCTGTTCTACCTCAGCGCCCCCGTCACCGACCTCGTCAGCGGCGGACACAGCCTCGGAGCCCGGCTGCTCGGCGGCCTGGGCCTGGCGGCCTTCGTCGCCTGGTACCTGGTCATGGTCTTCCGCACCGCCCGGCAGAGCGGGACGCGGCGCGTGCTGCTCTCGGTGGCGGTCCTCTCGGCGCTGGCCACGATCCTCTCGCTGGCCCTGGGCCGCGAATGGCTCGTCCTCTTCGTGTACGTGGCGATCGCCTCCGGCGCCGCGCTGCCGGGGGAGATCTCCCGGTTCACGGTGCCCGGCGCCACCGCCCTGCTCGCGCTGACCGCCTTCGCGGTGCCGGCCGGCGACGAGTACCTCGCCGGGCTGCTGATCCCAGCCCTGATGGGCGGCTTCGCGATGGTCGGCATCCGCGCGATGATCCGCACGACGGTGGAACTGCGCGAGGCGCGGGCCACGGTGGCGCAGCTCGCCGCGAACGAGGAACGGCTGAGGATGGCCCGGGACCTGCACGACCTCCTCGGCCACTCGCTGTCCCTGATCACGCTCAAGAGCGAGCTGGCGGGACGGATGCTGCCGGACCACCCCGAGCAGGCCGCCCAGCAGGTGGCGGACATCGAGCAGGTCAGCCGGCAGGCGCTGGTCGACGTACGGGAGGCCGTGAGCGGCTACCGGCGGCCGACCCTGCCGGGCGAACTGGCGGGCGCCCGCACCGCGCTGACGGCGGCGGGCGTGGCGGCGGACCTCCCGGCGGAGCCGGTGGAGGACCTCCCCGAGGAAGTGGAATCGGCGCTGGCCTGGTCGCTGCGCGAGGCGGTGACGAACGTGGTCCGGCACAGCGGGGCGCAGCGGTGCACCGTCCGCCTGGAGGTCCTCCAGACCCTGGCCGGACGGATCGTGGAGCTGTCCGTCGCCGACGACGGCGGGGGCGGACCGGCGGTGGCGGGCAACGGCCTGACGGGCCTCACGGAACGCCTGGAGGCGGTGGGCGGAACCCTGGCGGCAGGATCCGCGGGCAAGAAGGGCTTCCGCCTGCTGGCCCGCATCCCCCTAGGATCGGGATCATGACCACACGCCCCATCCGGATCCTCCTGGCGGAGGACCAGTCCATGGTCCGCGAAGCCCTCGCGGCCCTCCTCGGACTGGAGCCGGACATCGAGGTGCTGGCCCAAGTCGCGCGCGGCGACGAGGTGGTGCCGGCGGCCCGGGCGCACGACGTGAACGTGGCGCTGCTCGACATCGAGATGCCTGGCATGACGGGCATCGAGGCGGCGGCGGCCCTGCGCACCGCGGTCCCCGACCTCAAGATCGTCATCCTGACCACCTTCGGCCGCCCCGGCTACCTGCGCGGGGCGATGGAGGCGGGGGCCTCGGCGTTCCTGGTGAAGGACGCCCCGGCCGCGCAACTGGCCGCCGCGGTGCGCAAGGTCCTCGCGGGCGAGCGCGTCATCGACCCCACCCTGGCGGCGGCGGCCCTCGCGGAGGGCGCCAACCCGCTGACGGACCGCGAACGGGAGGTCCTGCGCGCGGCCGAGGAGGGAGCCACGAACGCCGAACTCGCGGCCCGTCTCCACCTCTCCCAGGGCACGGTCCGCAACTACCTCTCGACGGCCATCCAGAAGCTGGCCGCGCGCAACCGCGCGGAAGCCATACGCGTGGCCCGCGAAAAGGGCTGGCTGTAGCCCGTTCCGCCCGCCGCCCTAGTTCAGCAGCGCGCGAGCGGACAGGGCCTCGCCCCGGATCCGCGCGGCGGCCGGCGGATCGATCCCGTCGACCACCTCCGCGTAGGACTCCATCTCGGCGGCGCCGGAAGCGAACTGCCCCCGCTCGACCAGGAGCTTCGCCCGCTCGTACCGCAACGACGCCGGATGCGAGGGCAGGAGCAGCGACAGCTCCAGCGCCCACAGCGCCACCCCCGACTGCTCCGGCCGGGCCGCGGCCCACGCCCTGATGTTGTTCAGGATCCGCAGCACGATGTCCAGCGTCCGCGCGGGGGTCCGCGGCTCGGCCGCCTGTTCCGCCGGCCCGGCCCCCAGCGAGGCGCCCCCGGCGAACGGGTCCACGACGAGGCCCTCCTGCGGATCCCCGAACCCCACCACGAAGTGCCCCGGCAGCCCCAGCCCGTACACCGGCGCGCCCGCGCGCCGCGCGACCTCCAGCCAGACGACGGACAGGAGGATCGGCAGGCCCCGGCGCCGCCGCAGCACCTCGTGCAGCAGCGAGGACGACAGCCGGTCGTAGTCCGCGGGGGTGCCGTGGAAGCCCATCCGGCCGCCCAGCAGCTCCGTCACGGCCGAGGCCCAGGCCTTCCCGCCGCGCAGCCCGTACGGCAGCATCCCCGCCAGCCGGTCCAGCTCGATCTGTGCCCAGTCCATGGCCCGTTCGTCCAGCTCCGGGTCCGCCTCCGCGGCCAGCAGCAGGCACAGCAGGACCAGGTCCGGCCGCTCCGAGCGGGCCTCCTGCGCGAACCGCGCCCGCGACTGCGCGCTCATCGCGCCGCCCCCGCACGGAACCGGAAGTGGTGGTACGCGTGGTGCGTCGCGAAGCCCAGCCCCTCGTACAGCGCCAGCGCCCCCGCGTTGTCCGCCTCCACCTGGAGCCAGGCCGCCGACGCGCCCTCCTCCAGCGCCCGCCCGGCCAGTACCGCCATCACCGCGGTGCCCAGCCCCGCGCGCCGGTGCTCCGGATCCACCTCGACCGCCGCGAAGCCGGCCCACCGGCCGTCCACCACCAGCCGCCCGATCGCCCGGCCGGGCAGCGTCGCGAACCACACCGACGGCCCCGCCACCAGCACCCGCCGGGCCACCTCCGGGTCCTTGACCCGCCCGTACATCCCGAGCCACTCCTCGTCCGGGGTCCGGCTCAGCCGTACCGCGGAGGCGCTCGCACCGGCGTCCACGTCGGCGATCGGCGCCAGCGCCGCGATCCGCACCTGCGCCGACACCTCGTTCACCCAGCCCCGGCGCTCCAGCTCCGCGCCCAGCAGCTCCTGCGTGCCGACCGCGCCCGTCGCCGTCTGCGCGTACGCCGGAAGTCCGCGTTCCGCGTACCAGGCCGTCACCCGCGCGAGTGCTTCGTCCAGGGGAAGCCCCGGGTCGCCGAGCGGCAGCACGGAGTTGGCCCGCCGGGTGAAGCCGCCGGCCGCGCGCAGCGTCCACGCGCCCAGGGGCTCGCTCTCCAGCGGCTGCCAGGCCCGCGCGCCGACCCGCGCCAGCTCCTCGAAGGAGGCCGCGGGACCCCGCCGCCGGGCCGGGGCCGGGGGCACGATCTTGCCCGCCACCAGCGAAGATTCCGAGATGTGGACGATCTCGCCGCTCTTTCGTGTGATCGTCAGCACACCTTGGTTCCAGGATGTGAGAACCCCTACGGTGTCAGTGAACGACGGCGCTTCGTCCGCCCCGCTCTCCACCCGTCGTACAGAGACTCGTTTACCCACGTCAGCCGGGGTGATACGGATCTCCAGCAGCCCACCGGCAGTGATTTCCACAGCTCTGTCCGCCCCTCCTGTTCGGATCGTGCCCGGGAACGGAGATACTAGGCGTGGGCATCGACGACGCCGCGCTCCCGCGCGATATGGAAAGCCCTACCGAGGAGGAACGAGAGCGTGACCTACGTCATCGCGGAGCCTTGTGTCGACGTCAAGGACAAGGCATGCATCGAAGAGTGCCCCGTCGACTGCATCTACGAGGGCCAGCGGTCCTTGTACATCCACCCGGACGAGTGCGTCGACTGTGGTGCGTGTGAGCCGGTCTGCCCGGTCGAGGCCATCTTCTACGAGGACGACACTCCGGAAGAGTGGAAGGACTACTACAAGGCGAACGTCGAGTTCTTCGACGAGCTCGGTTCGCCCGGTGGTGCCTCCAAGCTGGGCCTGATCGAGCGCGATCACCCCTTCGTCGCGGCGCTTCCGGCGGACATCAACCCGAGTCACTGACGACGGTCGTACCGCAGAACCGCCCCTCGGTCCCGTACGGCCCCCGTGCCGCGCGGGACCGAGCCGTTTGCCCGCAGCGCCGTCACCAGCAGAGAGCAGAGAACACCGTGGCCGCAGTATCCGCACGTCTTCCCGCCTTCCCCTGGGACAAGCTGGAGCCGTACAAGAAGACGGCGGCGGCCCACCCGGACGGCATCGTCGACCTGTCCGTCGGCACGCCCGTCGACCCGGTCCCGCAGCTGGTCCAGGACGCTCTCGTCGCGGCCGCCGATTCGCCGGGCTACCCCACGGTGTGGGGCACCGTCGCGCTGCGCGACGCGATCACCGGCTGGCTGAAGGGCCGTCTGGGCGCGAGCGCCGCCACCCACCGCAACGTCCTGCCGGTCGTCGGCTCCAAGGAGTTGGTGGCCTGGCTGCCGACCCAGCTGGGTCTGGGCGCCGGGGACAAGGTGGCGTACCCCCGGCTCGCCTACCCCACGTACGAGGTGGGCGCGCGGCTGTGCGGGGCCGAGGCGGTGGTCTACGACGACCCCACCGAGCTCGACCCGGCCGGCGTGAAGCTGCTGTGGCTCAACTCCCCGTCCAACCCCACCGGGAAGGTCATCCCGAAGGAAGAACTGGTCCGCATCGTGGCCTGGGCGCGCGAGCACGGGATCCTGATCTTCAGCGACGAGTGCTACCTGGAGCTGGGCTGGGAGGCCGAGCCCGTCTCCGTCCTGCACGACGACGTCTGCGGCGGCTCGTACGAGGGCATCGTCGCCGTCCACTCCCTCTCCAAGCGCTCCAACCTGGCCGGCTACCGGGCCGCGTTCATCGCCGGTGACGCCGGGGTGCTCGGCGAGCTGCTGGAGATCCGCAAGCACGGCGGCATGATGACCCCGGCGCCGGTACAGGCGGCCACGGTCGCCGCGCTCGGCGACGACGCGCACGTCGAGGAGCAGCGCGGGCGCTACGCGGCGCGGCGCGGGGCGCTGCGGGCGGCGCTGGAGGCGCACGGCTTCCGGGTCGAGCACAGCGAGGCCAGCCTGTACCTGTGGGTGACCCGGGACGAGGCCTGCTGGGACACGGTCGCCCACCTCGCCGAACTGGGCATCCTGGTCGCGCCGGGCGATTTCTACGGTGAGGCGGGCGCGGAGTTCGTCCGCGTCGCCTTCACGGCGACGGACGAGCGCGTCGAAGCGGCGGTCAAGCGCCTCGCCTCGTGATCCGCGGCGTACCCGGTGAACGGCCCGAGGGGCCGGGAGTTCGTGCTCCCGGCCCCTCGGCGTTCCTGCGCGTGCGGCGGGTCAGCCGCCCAGCGGGAGGCCGCTCAGCGGCAGCCCCTGGGTGGGGAGCGCGCTGGTCAGGCCGGCGGTCGGGACGCCCTCGGTCGGCAGCCCGGCGGTCGGCAGCCCGGCGGTCGGAAGCGAGCCGGTGGGCAGGGTGTCGGTCGGCAGGCCCTTGGCCGCCGGCAGCCCGCCGAGCAGGCCGGTCGCGGTGTCGGTGACCTGGGCGGGGGCGCCGGGTACGGCCTGGGCGGCGGTGTCCGTCGCGCCGGCGGCCGCGGCCTCACCGGTGCCGACCACGTTGCCGGCGGGGCCGGCGGCGTCCGGGCTGGTGAGGGCGCCCAGCTGCGGCACGGACCCCAGGTCCGCGGCGCTGGCCGCGCCGGCCGCACCGACCACGGGAGCTGCCCCGGCTGCGAGCAGCAGCGCGGTACGGGCGATCCGGCGGGTCAGGGGGAGGGACATGATGCTCCTAAGCGGTAGCGGCTGAGTACGCCGTGTACAACCGCTCGGGGGGCGGGTGGAGTTGCGGAGACGCCGGGTAAAGGATCGGTAACGCATCGTTTAATCGGCCTGCGCTACAAGAGCATCGGATACGCGCCGACCAGGCGTTCCGCCCTCCTGGAGACGCATCGGGCCACCGCCCGGTCACCCCCGCACGGGGGACGCCTCGTACAGGCGAGCCCACGGCCGGCGACGCGTCACTGGGCCACGAAGATCCGTACCGAACCGGTCTCCGCGCGGTGCGGGTCGGGAGCCCCGGTCTTGCCCTGCGGACCGGCCGGCCCCAGCTGCTGCCACTCGCCCCGCGCCTGGCCGGCCACCCAGCTCTCCGGGCCGTACGAGACCCGGACGACCCCCATCCCGCGCGAGTTGGCCACCGCCCAGCCCGCCATCACCTTGCTGCCGCGCGCCGCCGAGGCGCCCGCGTCCTTCTTCTCGACGAAGGTCACCTCGGCCTCCTTCACCTTCCCGGCCGCGTCCTGCGTCCGGCGCGGCTCCGCCGCAGCGGTGTGCATCTTGCTCTTGGCGAAGATCCGGGTGAGCTCCGTACGCACCTTCTCCGGATCGCCCGGGGCGGTCGGCGCGGGGCCGCCGCACGTCAGCTCGCCGTCCCCGGCGAAGGCCGCCGCGATCACGACCGCTTCCGACTCGTGCTTCGCGTACGCCTCGGGGTAGCCGCTGCGCTGCACCTCCTGCGCGGCCTCCGTCAGCGGGAGATCGGCGTAGCCCTTGACCTGGACGAGGTGGTCGTAGAACTTCCCGGCCGAATACACCGGGTCCATGATCTGCTCCTCGGTGCCCCAGCCCATCGAGGTCCGCTGCTGGAAGAGCCCCAGCGAATCCCGGTCGCCGTGGGGGAGGTTGCGCAGCCCCGACTCCTGCATCGAGGTCGCCAGCGCGATGGTCAGCGCCCGGTCCGGCAGGCCCTTGGCCACGCCGACCGCGGCTATGGTCGCCGCGTTGCCCGCCTGCTCCGGGGTCATGTCGACCCCCAGCGCATTCGTCCGCACGCTGGCCGTGCAGTGCGGGGCCCCGCCACCGCCGTTCGTCGTGTTGTACTGCACGGCGAAGTAGCCGATCAGCGCGAGCAGCACCAACACACCGGCGCACGTGAGCAGCGGCCGGCGTCGGCGACGGGGACGGGGGGGATCGTTCCGGGTCACGGCGCCCACCGTACTTGAGCCATGCGACGCGTCCACCGGCCGGACGTGAGAGCTTCGCCGCAGTCCTGGGCGCTAGGGTCGGGCCATGTCCGAATCCGAGCTGGACCTCACCCTGGACGCCGCCGAGCTGACCGCCCGGCTCGTCGACATCCCGTCCGTGAGCGGCGACGAAAAGGTCCTCGCCGACCTGGTGGAGCACGCGCTGCGGGCCCTGCCGCACCTCACGGTCGACCGGTACGGCAACAACGTCGTGGCGCGTACGGACCTCGGCAGGGCCGAGCGAGTCGTCCTCGCGGGTCACCTCGACACCGTGCCGATCGCCGACAACGTCCCGTCCCGCCTGGACGAGAACGACGTCCTGTGGGGCTGCGGAACGACCGACATGAAATCCGGCGTCGCCGTGCAGCTGCGCATCGCCGCGACCGTGCCCGAGCCCAACCGCGACCTGACCTTCGTCTTCTACGACCAGGAGGAGGTCGCCGCCGACCTCAACGGCCTGGGCAAGGTCGCCGAGGCCCACCCCGACTGGCTGACCGGCGACTTCGCGGTCCTGCTGGAGCCGTCGAACGCCGAGGTCGAGGGCGGCTGCCAGGGCACCCTGCGCGTCCTGCTCCGCACGTCCGGCGAGCGCGCCCACTCCGCGCGCAGCTGGATGGGCTCCAACGCCATCCACGCGGCGGCCCCGATTCTCGCCAAACTCGCGGCGTACGAGCCGCGCAAGCCGGTGATCGACGGCCTGGAGTACCACGAGGGCCTGAACGCGGTCCGCATCGAGGGCGGCGTCGCCAACAACGTCATCCCCGACGCCTGCACGGTGACGGTCAACTTCCGCTTCGCCCCGGACCGCAGCATGGACGAGGCGGTCGCCCACGTCCGGGAGGTCTTCGCGGACTGCGGCGTCGACGAGTTCGTGATCGACGACTTCTCGGGCGGCGCCCTCCCCGGCCTCTCCCACCCCGCCGCGGCGGCGTTCATGGAGGCGGTCGGCGGCCGCGCCATGCCCAAGTTCGGCTGGACCGACGTCTCCCGCTTCAGCGCCCTCGGCGTCCCGGCGGTCAACTACGGCCCGGGCGACGCCCTGCTGGCCCACAAGGTCGACGAGCGCGTGGAAACGAAGGCCATCCTCCACTGCGAGGAACGACTCCGCGCCTGGCTGACCTCCTGAATTCCGCTTGTCGTCACCTTTGTGCGCCTAATCTGATCCAACGATCAGCAGGAGGGAGCACATCATGGGCAACTCCAGCATTTCCGACGGGTCTGCTCGTCGGCGGCCCGAGGAGCAGCAGCTCGGGCCGGTGCTGCGCAGGCGGAGCCAGGTGCAGGCGGGCAGTACGACGGACCAGCGGCTGCTGGATTCCGCCGGCCCCTCCGAGTGGGTGCACACCGATCCCTGGCGGGTCCTGCGCATCCAGTCGGAGTTCATCGAGGGCTTCGGCACGCTGGCGGAGCTGCCGCCGGCGATCAGCGTGTTCGGTTCGGCCCGTACGCCCGCCGGATCGCCGGAGTACGAGGCCGGAGTGCAGATCGGCAGCGCGCTCGTCGAGGCGGGCTTCGCGGTGATCACCGGTGGCGGCCCGGGCGCCATGGAGGCGGCCAACAAGGGTGCCCGGGAGGCGAACGGGATCTCCGTGGGCCTGGGCATCGAACTGCCGTTCGAGCAGGGGCTCAACCCGCACGTGGACCTCGGGCTGAACTTCCGGTACTTCTTCGTCCGCAAGACGATGTTCGTGAAGTACAGCCAGGGCTTCGTGGTCCTGCCGGGCGGACTCGGCACGCTGGACGAGCTGTTCGAGGCCCTGACGCTCGTCCAGACCCAGAAGATCACCCGGTTCCCGATCGTGCTGTTCGGGTCGGAGTACTGGTCCGGTCTGGTCGACTGGCTGAAGAACACGGTGATCGCGCAGGGCAAGGCCTCGGAGCGCGACCTCTACCTCTTCCACGTCACGGACGACGTGGACGAGGCGATCGCGCTGGTGACCAAGGAAGTCGGCAAGTAGCGGCAGCGGCCGCCCCGCCGCTTCGCGAGCCCCCGGCGGGCCACCGCCGGGGGCGCCCGGCGCCGTTGGGCTCAGGCCAGTCCCCGGCGGGCCACCGCGGGCGGCCGGTGCCCCTGGATCGTGCGGACCATGTCCAGGATCTGCTTCGTCTCCGCGACCTCGTGGACCCGGTAGACCTGGGCGCCGAGCCAGGCCGAGACCGCCGTCGTGGCCAGGGTGCCCAGCAGGCGCTCCTTGACCGGCTTGTCGAGGGTCTCGCCGACGAAGTCCTTGTTGGACAGCGAGACCAGCACCGGCCAGCCGGTGTCCGTCATCTCGCCCAGCCGGCGCGTGGCCTCCAGCGAGTGGCGGGTGTTCTTCCCGAAGTCGTGGCCGGGGTCGATCATGATGGCGTCCCGGCGGACCCCGAGCGCGGCCGCGCGTTCGGCCAGCCCGACGGTGACCCGCAGGATGTCCGCCATCACGTCCTCGTAGGCGATCCGGTGCGGCCGGGTGCGGGGCCGGGCCCCGCCCGCGTGGGTGCACACCAGGCCGGCGTCGTACCGCGCCGCGACCTCGGCCAGCTTCGGGTCCACCCCGCCCCAGGCGTCGTTCAGCAGGTCGGCCCCGGCCTCGCAGACGGCCTCGCCGACCTCGTGCCGCCAGGTGTCCACGCTGATCACCACGTCCGGGTGACGGCGCCGGACCTCGGCCACGAAGCCGACCGTGCGCCGGGCCTCCTCGGCGGCGTCCACGTGCTCGCCCGGGCCCGCCTTGACCCCGCCGATGTCGATGATCGCGGCGCCTTCGGCGACCGCCTGCTCGACGCGGTCCAGCGCGGGCTCGTCGCGGAACGTCGCTCCCTGGTCGTAGAAGGAGTCCGGAGTCCGGTTCACGATGGCCATGATCACCGGCTCGTGGGTGTCGAACTCGCGCCTGCCCAGTCGCAGCATCCCGTTCTTTCCTCCTCCGGCGGCCCTCGCGCCTCGCTGCGACCTTAACCTGGTGGCCGGTGGCCCGATGTCTCTCAGGGAGTTGCTCGTGTTCTGGTTCTTGCTGATCGCGCTGGTCGTGGTCGTCGCGGCGGTCACCCTGGCCGTGGTGGGCGGTGGTTCCGAAGCCGTACTGCCGGAGGCCGAGCCGGACCGGGTGGCCGACGCGCTGCCGGAGAGCCGCCCGGTGGTACGGGCCGACATCGACGCCCTGCGCCTGCCGGTCGGGCCGCGCGGCTACCGGATGGCCGAGGTGGACGACGTACTGGAGCGGCTCGCGGCGGAGCTCGCCGAGCGGGACGCGCGGATCGCGGAGCTCACGGTGGCGGCCGCGCACGGCCGCGCGCAGGCTCCGGCCGCGGCGGTCGACCTGCACAAGGACGCCCCGCAGGAGGAGGGCCGGTGACGGCGGTCGCGGGTCCGGACGGCGGTCTGCGCTGCCCCTGGGCGCTGGCCACCGAGGACTACATCGCCTACCACGACACGGAGTGGGGCCGCGCGGTCCACGGGGACGACGCCCTGTACGAGCGGCTGTGCCTGGAGGCCTTCCAGTCGGGGCTGTCCTGGCTGACGATCCTGCGCCGCCGTGAGGGCTTCCGCACGGCCTTCTCGGGCTTCGTGATCGCCGAGGTCGCCGCCTTCGGGCCCGCCGACGCGCAGCGGCTGCTCGCCGACGAGGGGATCATCCGCAACCGGGCCAAGATCGATGCCACGCTCGCCAACGCGAAGGTGCTGGCGGAGTGGGAGCCGGGCGAACTGGACGAGCTGATCTGGTCGCACGCGCCGGAGCCCGGCCGGCCGGCACCCGCGACGATCTCCGAGGTGCCGGCGGTGACGCCCGAGTCCACGGCCCTGTCCAAGGCCCTGAAGAAGGCCGGGATCCGCTTCGTCGGGCCCACGACCGCCTATGCGCTCATGCAGGCCTGCGGGTTGGTCAACGACCACCTGGCCGCCTGCGCCGCCCGCGAACCCGCCTGAGGCGGGGGAGGGCGGGGGCAGACGGCCCGGGGGTGGCGGACTCAGCGGCCCAGGTACTTCGGCGGCTGCTTCGCGAGGAAGGCCTGGACGGCGATCGAGTGGTCCTCGGAGGCGCCCGCGCGCGCCTGCAGGGTGTCCTCGTGGTCCAGTGCCTCGGACAGCGAGCGCGAGGCCCCGTAGGCCAGGGACTCCTTGAGGGCCGCGTAGGCCACCGTCGGGCCCTGCGCCAGGGTGCGGGCCACGGCCTCGGCCTCCGCGTGCAGGGAGTCCGAGGGGACCAGGCGGTTCACGATGCCGAGCTCGTACGCCTCCTGCGCCTTGACCGAGCGCGGGAAGAGCAGGAGATCGGAGGCGCGGGAGGCGCCGATCAGCCGGGGGAGGGTCCAGGAGACCCCCGAGTCGGCGGTCAGCGCCACCCCCGCGAAGGAGGTGTTGAAGGAGGCCGTGTCGGCGACGACCCGGAAATCCGCCGCCAGTGCGAAGCCGAAGCCCGCCCCGGCCGCCACGCCGTTGACGCCCGCCACGACCGGCTTGGGCATCTCGGTCAGGGCGCGCACGATCGGGTTGTAGTGCTCCGCGACCGTGTTCATGGTCAGGGAGGAACCGGTCTCGCGGTCCGCCGCGAGGTTCCCGATGTGCTCCTTGAGGTCCTGGCCGACGCAGAACGCCCGGTTCCCGGCCGCCGTCAGCAGCACCGCGCGGACGGCCGGATCGGCGGCCGCCGCCAAGACCGCGTCGCGCAGCGCGACCTTGGCCTCGGTGTTCATGGCGTTCATGGCGTCGGGACGGTTGATCGTGATCTTCGCGAGTCCGTCGGTCACTTCGTAGAGCACGCTGTCGGCCATGGCAGGGGGTCCCCCTTCGTCGCGGGCTTGGCTACCGGCCGGTACCGGTCGGTGCAAGGGCCAGCATGGCGGACCCGGCCGCTCCGGGGCATGTGATGTGCGTCAAAGAAAGCGGAGGGCGGACGCCGGGTGCGACGGCGCAGTATCGCAGGCACGTCCCCGAAATGAGTGGTTTTGGCCGAGCGCGTTGCGCAAGCGTTCCCTGCCGATGTTGGTCATCGGGTCCTGACATGCGGGATAATGGCCAAGAAGCAATGTGTTCGATGCCGGGTTCCAGGCGCCTGAATGGGGCCGTCGGCTGACGATGAACTGGTTTCAGGAAGGGGAACGAGCATGGCGGCCATGAAGCCGCGGACGGGCGACGGCCCGCTCGAGGTCACCAAGGAGGGGCGGGGCATCGTCATGCGCGTACCGCTCGAAGGCGGCGGTCGGCTCGTCGTCGAGCTGACCCCGGACGAGGCGGACGCCCTGGGTGACGCCCTGAAGAAGGTCGTCGGCTAACCCGTCGGCAGCACCGCGGTACCCGTATTCTCTGCGCCGCCCCGGCCGCTCACCAGCGGTCGGGGCGGCGTTGTGTCATGTCCGGGGCCGGACCTCGTCCCGTCCCGGACCGAACCCCTGCGCCCCGCGGAGCCCGCCGTGTCCTTCTCCCCGCCCGCGCCGCCGGCCCTCGCCTTCCTGCTGCTGAGCCGAGCTGAGCGGAGCGGGGTCCTGCCGAGCCGTCCGCGGACCCGTCAGCGCCGGACCGCGCAGAGCAGGCCGTCGCCCACCGGGAGCAGGGCCGCCTCCAGCGCCGGGCTCTCGCGGACGCTGCGCAGCAGCTCCCGTACGCGCAGCACCTCGATCTGCTGCGCGGCTCCGTCGACGGTGCGGCCGTCGGAGAAGACCCCTTCGAAGCAGACCAGCCCGCCGGGGCGCAGCAGGCGCAACGATTCGGCGAGGTAGTCGAGGGACTCGGAGGGGTCCCCGTCGCAGAAGACGAGGTCGTACCCGCCGTCGGCGAGCCGGGGGAGCACGTCGAGCGCGCGGCCGGGGATGAACCGGGCGCGGTTGCCCGCGAAGCCGGCGGCGCGGAAGGCCTGGCGGGCGAAGGCCTGCCGGTCCGCCTCGGGGTCGACGGTGGTCAGCACCCCGTCGGGGCGCATGCCGTGGAGGAGGTGGATGCCGGAGACGCCGGTGCCGGTGCCGATCTCGGCCACCGCCTTGGCGTCCGCGGTGGCGGCGAGCAGGCGCAGCGCGGCCCCGGTGCCCGGGGAGACGGAGCGAAGGCCCGCTTCCCTGGCCCGGTCGCGGGCCCACCGCAGAGCGTCGTCCTCGGCGACAAACGCGTCGGCGAACGCCCAGCTCGTCTGCCGGTTGCCGGTAATGACCCTCTCCTGTCCCCATAGTTGGCGCAACGGTGACTGTATCCGCTGACGTCGGGAACCCGCAGATGGGACCGGGCGTTGGAGAAAACAGCGGCGGACCGAACCAGCGAGGTGAAAAGGGGCGTATGGGCGGCCCGCGGCCGGGATAGATGGGGCGGCAGCGGGCAGATCGGCGGCCCGGCCCGTCGCGGGCACGTGCAAAGTTACTGCAAAAACACTTATCCGGAGCTGACGGGAGGGGTGGCTATGGTAGGGACTCCACTGGACACCACCAGAGCCGATAGGGGAGGTGCGGCTGCGCCTGTGGATCGTGGAGGCGTATTCAGACGCCTCTTCTGGTCGGCGGGTGAGCCGAAATCCGTGACCGACATTGCTGACCGCTTCCACACCGCTGCCACCGCAACCACCGCGACCTTTGCCGCCGATGCGGGCACCCAGGCGTGGACCCCTCCTTCATGGGAGGAGATCGTCAGCACGCACAGTGCGCGGGTCTACCGCCTTGCCTACCGCCTGACGGGCAACCAGCACGACGCCGAGGACCTGACGCAGGAGGTCTTCGTCCGCGTCTTCCGTTCGCTGTCCACGTACACGCCGGGCACGTTCGAGGGCTGGCTGCACCGGATCACCACCAACCTGTTCCTCGACATGGTCCGCCGCAAGCAGCGGATCCGCTTCGACGCGCTCGCCGACGACGCCGCCGAGCGGCTGCCGAGCCGTGAGCCGTCCCCGCAGCAGGTCCTGCACGACACGCACTTCGACGCGGACGTGCAGCAGGCGCTGGACACCCTCGCGCCCGAGTTCCGCGCGGCCGTGGTGCTGTGTGACATCGAGGGTCTGTCGTACGAGGAGATCGCCGCGACGCTGGGCGTGAAGCTCGGCACCGTGCGCAGCCGCATCCACCGGGGCCGCTCGCACCTGCGCAAGGCGCTCAAGCACCGGTCCCCCGCGGCCCGGGCCGAGCAGCGCGCGCTGGCGGGAGCGGCGGTGGGCGCGCCGGGCGCCGGGGGAGAGGGCGGAACCGAGTGAGCGGAGTCAGTCCCTCTCCTGCCGAACAGCACCTGGGTGACCGCCTCGCCGCCCTGGTCGACGGGGAACTGAGCCATGACGCGCGCGAGCGGGTCCTGGCGCATCTGGCCACGTGTGCCAAGTGCAAGGCCGAGGCCGATGCGCAGCGCCGCTTGAAGAGCATGTTCGTCGAGAGCGCGCCGCCGCCGCTGTCGGCCGGGCTGCTGGCCCGGTTGCAGGGGCTGCCGGGTGGCGGTCCCGACGGGCCGTCGGGCCCGTCCTCCGGTCCTCCGGCTCCGCCGGGCGCGGAGCTCTTCGGGTACGTGGCTCCGGCCGCGCCGCAGCAGGGCTTCCGCATCCACGAGGTGGGCCGGCCGCGGCGCCGTTTCGCGTTCGTGGCGGCCGGGGCGGTCTCGCTGGCCGCGATCGCGCTGGGCGGCTCGCTGCCGGTCGACTCACTGGAGCCGACCGTACGGGGCGAGGCCCCGGCATCGCGTCCGGGCCCGGCGGTGTCGGTGACGGACGCGGTGGTCCGCGACCGGGCTCCCGGTCCTGGTCCCGGTCCTGGTTCCGGCCCCGGTCCCGGCTTCGTGGCGGGCCCGCGCCCCACGGCTCCCCTTCCCCCGGTCCATCCCTCGATCTCGCCCCGCCCGGTCTCGCTGACCCGCTGAGGCACGGGGACCGGGGGCGGAGCCCCCGGTCGGCGCGGGACCTGGTTGAATCGGCGGCAGATGCGCCGCCCGGCGGTGCTACAGGTACCTCCCCCAGCTCCGCCGGGGGGACCCCCAGGGGAGCGCCCATGGCCGACCAGCAGCAGTCCGACACGGGCCCGAAGTGGTGGAGTCGCCCCGCCGCCCCGCGAGCGGAACCGGAGGCGGGCTCCGCCGTGGCGGACGGGCCCGCTCCCTCGCGACCGGACGGCGATCCGGCGCCCGAGTCCGCGCCCCAGGCGTCCGAGGCCGCCCCGCTGCCCCGGTACGACCCCTGGGGAGAGCAGCCGCTCCAGGTCGCCGACCGGGGCAGGGCGGCCGGCGGCGGGCACCTCGTACGGATGCGGCACGTCCTCGCGCTCGGGCTCGGCATCGCCCTGCTCGCCGGAGGCATCGGCGGGTGGCTCGGCGTGCTCGCCGAGCGGCAGAGCAGCACGCGCCTCGAACTTCCCCAGGCCGGCGTCGAGAGCAAGAACCGCGCTCCCGAGAGCGTGGCCGGGATCGCCGCCACCGCCCTGCCCGGCGTCGTCACCCTCCACGTACGCGGCAGCACCGGCAGCGGTACCGGAACCGGGTTCGTCCTGGACGGCCAGGGCCACATCCTCACCAACAACCACGTCGTCTCCGACGCCAAGGACATAACGGTCACCTTCAGCACCGGTGAGAGCGTCACCGCCGAGCTGGTCGGCCGCGACAGCGGCTACGACCTGGCCGTGGTCAAGGTCGACGGTGTACGGGGCCTGGCGCCGCTCTCCCTCGGGAACTCCGAGAACGTGAAGGTCGGCGACCCGGTCGTGGCCATCGGCGCGCCCTTCGACCTCTCCAACACCGTCACCGCCGGCATCATCAGCGCCACCGGCCGGCCCATCACCGCCGGCGGGGACAAGGGCGACGGCAGCGACATCAGCTACGTCGACGCCCTCCAGACCGACGCCCCCATCAACCCCGGCAACTCCGGCGGCCCGCTCCTGGACGCCAAGGCCCGCGTGATCGGCATCAACAGCGCCATCCGGGGAGCCGACAAGGGCGATTCCGACAAGCAGAGCGGCAGCATCGGGCTCGGCTTCGCCATCCCGGTCAACCAGGGCAAGCGCGTCGCCGAGGAACTCATCCGCACCGGGCACGCCACCCACCCGGTCATCGGCGTCACCCTCGACATGGAGTACACCGGCGACGGGGCCCGCGTCGGGACCAAGGGCGAGGGCGGCAAGCCCGCCGTCACCGCCGACGGCCCCGGCGCGAAGGCCGGCATCCAGGGCGGCGACGTGATCACCAAGGTGGACGGCGTACGGGTGCACGGCGGAGACGAGCTCGTCATCAAGATCCGCGCCCACCGCCCGGGCGACCCCCTCACCCTGACGGTCCTGCGCGACGGACGGGAGCGCACCCTGGAGCTGGTCCTCGGTTCGGCGAACGGATCATGACCAGATGGAGAATCCCCGGTCGTAGCCGCACCGATGTATGGGCCCGCCGACAAGGCCGGGTACCGTGTGTCGTGGCCCGAAGTGAAAAGAGCCGAGGAGCGGCAAGGTGTTCAACGACATAGGCGCACTCGAACTGGTCACGATCGTGGTGCTCGCCATCCTCATCTTCGGTCCGGACAAGCTCCCCAAGGTGATCCAGGACGTCACCGGGGTCATCCGGAAGATCCGCGCGTTCTCCGACAGCGCGAAGCAGGACATCCGCTCCGAACTCGGTCCCGAGTTCAAGGACTTCGAGTTCGAGGACCTGAATCCGAAGACGTTCCTGCGCAAGCAGCTGGGCGAGAACGAGGACCTGAAGGAGATCCGCAGCAGCTTCGATCTCCGCAAGGAGCTCAGCGACGTCACCGACGCCGTGAACAGCCGTGAGGCGGACTCCGCCCCGGCCGCCTCCGCCGCCACCGGCCCGGACCTGCTGAAGAAGCCCGCCGCCCCGGCCGCCGAGCAGCGCACTCCGTACGACGCCGACGCCACCTGAGACACCCCCTCGTTTCGAGCCTTCCGGGCGATTCGGGGTCCGGTGGCTATCCTCCATGAGTCCGGACCCAGGACGCCCCAGGGTGGGGGTCCCCCCGACGACATGTGGGGGAGGGCGCGTTCCGGACCCCACGGAACGAGAGGCCGCATCGATGGAGACGACGAGCAGTAGCCGGGTAGGGGTGCAGCCCGCCGAGGCGCCCGCGCCCGCCGCCGCACCTGCCGCACCGGCCGCACAGCCGCAACCCGAGCCGGCCGAAGCCGCCGCCGCACCCCAGCAGCCGGCGGCCGCGCAGCAGGCGCCCGCGCAGTCCGAGGAGGACGCCGCGCCCGTCCCGGCGGCCCGTCGGGCGGTGGAGGGCTACCTGCGGGCCGAATTCCCCTGGTACGGGCTGGACGGGGCCTTCACCGGCCCGCGCTGGCTCATGCAGGTGGGCACCGGAGCCGACGGCACCGTCGAGCACGGTTCCACCGGCCACGGCGACGAGCCCTCCGCGCGCGGAGAGCTGGCCACCGGAGAGAAGGAGCGCTTCGCGGTGGTCGTCACCGTCGCGAGCAACCCGCTGCGCCGCAGCGGCGACGGCACCGGTGTCCTGGAGGCCACCTCGGTCTCCTCGGCGGCCTGGCTGGCCGGCTCGGGGCTGCTGGCGTACAGCTGGCCGGGTCAGATGGACCACACCCTGCGCGACGACTGGCTGGACCAGCAGACCGAGGCCGCCTGGGAGCTCGCCGACGACCTCGCCGGCCCGGACTGGTCGACGCTGTCGCTCCCGGTCGACGGGGAGCCGACGCCGTTCCACTACCGCGAGTCGGAGTTCGGCTGGGTCCTGGCCGGGTCGACGAAGGGCGGCGTGCACGTGGGTGCGTACGGGCGCGGGATGAGCGCGTACGGGCTCGGCTTCTCGGTGATCGCGGATCTGGCCGCGTACGCGTAGCCCGCGTACGCGTAGCCCGCGTAGGAGTAGTCCGGGTACGGGAAGGGGCACCGCCGGCCGGCGGTGCCCTCCTCGTGCGCGGCGATCAGAACTTGTTGCGCGGGGTGATGCCCAGCGACATGCCGGCCAGGCCGCGGGCGCGGCCGCCCAGCTTGCCCGCGATGGAGCGCAGCGCCGCGCCGGCCGGGGAGTCGGGGTCCGAGAGGACGACCGGCTTGCCCTCGTCGCCGCCCTCGCGCAGCCGTACGTCGATCGGGATCGAGCCGAGCACCGGCACCGTCGCGCCGACCGTCTTCGTCAGGCCGTCGGCGACCTTCTGGCCACCGCCCGAGCCGAACACGTCGACCATCTCGTCGCAGTGCGGGCACGGCAGCCCGGACATGTTCTCGACGACGCCGACGATCTTCTGGTGCGTCTGCACCGCGATCGAGCCGGCCCGCTCCGCGACCTCGGCCGCCGCCTGCTGCGGGGTGGTCACGACCAGGATCTCCGCGTTCGGCACCAGCTGGGCCACCGAGATCGCGATGTCGCCCGTACCCGGCGGCAGGTCCAGCAGCAGCACGTCCAGGTCGCCCCAGTACACGTCCGCCAGGAACTGCTGGAGCGCCCGGTGGAGCATCGGGCCGCGCCACACCACCGGCGCGTTGCCCGGGGTGAACATGCCGATGGAGATGACCTTCACGCCGTTGGCCGACGGCGGCATGATCATGTTCTCGACCTGGGTCGGACGGCCTTCCACACCCAGCATGCGCGGCACGCTGTGGCCGTAGATGTCCGCGTCGACGACGCCGACCTTCAGCCCGTCCGCGGCCATCGCCGCGGCCAGGTTCACCGTCACCGACGACTTGCCGACGCCGCCCTTGCCGGACGCCACCGCGTAGACGCGGGTCAGCGAGCCCGGCTTGGCGAACGGGACCTCGCGCTCGGCGGTGCCGCCGCGCAGGGTGGCCGCCAGGTCCTTGCGCTGCTCGTCGCTCATCACGTCCAGCGTGACCGCGACGGAGGTGACGCCCGCGACCCGCTCGACGGCCTCGGTGACGTTCTTGGTGATCGTCTCGCGCATGGGACAGCTCGACACCGTGAGGTAGACGGTGACCGCGACCTCGCCACCGTCGCCGATCTCCACCGATTTGACCATGCCGAGCTCGGTGATCGGCCGGTGGATCTCGGGGTCGTTCACCGTCGCCAGCGCGTCGAGGATCGCGTCCTGCTCAGGCACGGCGGCGGAGCTTGTGTCGGTAGCCATGCCCCGATGGTACGGCTCGGTAGCCCGCCTCCGGAAAGGCCGCTAGCGGTCGCCTTCGTCACTCTCCGCCGGGAATAGCCGGCGCTCGTCCATCTCCTTGATCAGGTCCTGGAACTCCGACCGGATCCAGTCGCGCGTAGCGACCTCGCCCAGGCCCATGCGCAACGCCGCGATCTCCCGGGTCAGGTACTCGGTGTCGGCGATGGAGCGTTCGTTCTGCTTGCGGTCCTGCTCCAGGTTGACCCGGTCGCGGTCGTCCTGCCGGTTCTGCGCGAGCAGGATCAGCGGGGCCGCGTAGGAGGCCTGGAGCGACAGCATCAGCGTCAGGAAGATGAACGGGTACTCGTCGAACCGCAGGTGGTCCGGCGCGAAGATGTTCCACAGCACCCAGACGATGATGACCAGCGTCATCCAGACGATGAACCGGCCCGTGCCGAGGAACCGCGCCACCCGCTCCGACAGCCGCCCGAACGCCTCCGGGTCGTACACCGGGAGCAGCCGCCTCCGGTCGGACCGGGGCTGGTCCAGGCGCACCCGCGAGCGGGTCAGCGCGGTCGACCCGGTCGAGGCGGCGGCGGCCTTGGACCGCAGCCGCTCGGCGGCCTCCTCCTCGCGGCCCGTCAGCCCCTGCTCGCGCGCGAACTCGCGGGCGTGCTCGCGCGCCAGCTCCCGCCGCACGCGGATCTGCTCGCGGCGCCGGTCGCGCGCCGGCTCGCCGCCGCCCCGCCGCTCACCGGACATCGGAGACCTCCTCGGCATGGAAGTCCGTCTCGCGCCAGTCGTCGGGCAGCAGGTGGTCCAGTACGTCGTCCACGGTCACCGCGCCCAGCAGCGAGCCGCTCTCGTCCACCACCGGCACCGCCACCATGTTGTACGCGGCGAGATGGGTCGTCACCTGCGGCAGCGAGGCGTCCGGGCGCAGCGGCGGCAGGTCCGTGTCCACGATCGAGCTCACCAGCGTGAACGGGGGGTCCCGCAGCAGCCGCTGGAAGTGCACCGTCCCCAGGTACTTGCCCGTGGGCGTCTCGTCCGGCGGCCTGCACACGTACACCTGCGCGGCCAGCGCCGGCGACAGGTCCGCCTGCCGTACGCGGGCCAGCGCGTCGGCGACCGTCGCGTCGGGCCGCAGCACGATCGGCTCCGTCGTCATCAGACCGCCCGCGGTGTTCTCCTCGTACGACAGCAGGCGGCGCACGTCGGCCGCGTCGTCCGGCTGCATCAGCGTCAGCAGCCGCTCCTTGTCGTCCTCCGGGAGCTCCGAGAGCAGGTCGGCCGCGTCGTCGGGGTCCATCGCCTCCAGGACGTCGGCGGCGCGCTCCTCCTTCAGCTTGCCGAGGATCTCCACCTGCTCGTCCTCGGGCAGCTCCTCCATGACGTCCGCGAGCCGGTCGTCGTCGAGGGCGTTGGCCACCTCGGCGCGCCGCTTCGGCGTCAGGTGGTGCAGCACGTTCGCCACGTCGGCCGGGCGCATCTGCTCGAAGGTGGCCACCAGGTTCTCCGCGCCCTGGCCCTCCTCCTCCAGCGAGAAGCCGGTCACCGCCGACCACTCCACGGTCAGGGTCTCGCCGCGCCGGCGCAGCGCGCCGCTCTTGCCCTTGCGCACGAAGATCCGGTCGATCTCCCAGTCGCGGCGGGCCGGCAGCTGCTGGATGGCCACGTCGAGGACGGTGACCTCCTCGCCGGTGGTCCCCAGCGTCACCCGGCGGTCCAGCAGTTCGCCGAGGACCAGGCGCTCGGTGGGCCGCTGCTCGAAGCGACGCATGTTGACGACGCCGGTGGTGATGACCTGTCCGGACTCCACGCCCGTCACCCGGGTCATGGGAAGGAAGATCCGGCGCCGGCTGACCACCTCGACCACCAGGCCCAGCAGCCGCGGCGGGCGGCCGCCGACGCGCAGCATCGCGACGAGGTCGCGGACGCGGCCGACCTGGTCGCCGTTGGGGTCGAAGACGGGCACACCCGACAGATGCGAGACGAAGATCCGCGGGGCGCCACCAGCCATGCGAGCGCCTCCTAGAGCGTCGGTCCTCAGTCCTGCCGCCCCTCAGGCTAGCCCGTGCCACGGGAGAGCGTCCTGGTGGGGCGGCCGCCCGTGGGTACGGGCGGACCACCCGCCCGGCACCGGAGCTACGGGCGGGTACGCTGCCTGCTGCTCCACGACGTACGACGACACGCACGACGAGAGGTACCTGCCCGTGACCGCCCACCTCCCCGCCGTTCGGCTGCGCCGGGCGGCCTTCGTCGGTGTCCTGTTCGCGGGCCTGGCCGTCACCGGCACGGGCTGCGGCGCGGACCCGGACGAGGGCACCAACGGGGTCGGCAAGCTCTCCGCCGACCAGATCGAGGACAAGGCGAAGGCCGCGGCCGGCGCCGCCGAGTCGGTGCACCTGTCCGGCACGCTGGTCAGCGGCGGCAAGTCCTTCACGCTCGACATGCGTCTGAAGAAGGACGGCGGCTCCGGCGAGGTGAAGTCGCAGGAGGACACCTTCCAGGTGCTGCGGGTCGGGGAGCAGCTCTACCTCAAGGCGAGCGCCGCCTTCTGGGGGAAGTCGGACTCGGCCGGCAAGCTGGGCGACAAGTACGTGAAGGTCCCCGAGAGCGACCCCACGTACAAGCAGTTCCGCGGCTTCACCGACATGCACGTGCTGCTCGACGGGCTGCTCGGACTCGGCGGCAAGCTGGCCAAGCAGGACGACTACACCAAGGTCGGCCACACCCCGGCGGTGCTGGTCACGGCCGACAAGGGCAAGGGCGGCAAGCTGTCGGTCTCGCTGGAGGGGACCCCGTACCCGCTGCGCCTGGAGCGGGCCGGCGGGGCCGGGCAGGTCGAGTTCGTGGAGTGGGGCAAGGCCTTCCCGCTGGAGGCGCCCGCGCAGGACCAGACCGTCGACTACGGGACCCAGATGCCGACGACGAAGGACTCGGGCTCGGGCTCCGGCCCGTCACCCAGCCCGGGCAAGGGCTCCGGGCAGGGCTCGGACCCGACGAAGTGAGTCCGGGGAGGCGGTCTAGCGGGCCGCCTTCTTCCGCTTGAGCAGCAGCTTCGGCAGGCCGGCCGGGATCGGCCGGCGGGTCACCGCCGGCGAGCCCAGCGGGGTCGCGGCCAGCGATCCGCCGGGCAGGTCGGTGCTCGCCGCCACCGGCTCCAGCCGCAGCAGCCGGCACTCGCGCGCCCACCGCTCGGTCATCTCCTCCGAGTCGGGCGCGTTCAGGCGCTTGCCCTTCAGCTCGGCCACGGCCGCCTGCCACTCCTCGCCCCGGGGCGGGAGCTCCCGTACGGCCGCGGTCCAGGCGACCAGCCGGCCGCCCTTGTCCTTGCTGCGCACGGTCACCTCGGCGGTCCCGCCGTCCGCGAGCCCCGGGAACGGCTGCTCCCCGGGCCCGTCGCCCAGCACGTGGGCCGCGCCGTCCACCCAGGCGTGCCACAGGGCCCGGTCCGCCCCGGAGCCGCGGACCCAGATCAGGCCGGACTTCTTGGTGGCCTCCTCGACGAGGGCCAGGTCGAGCGTGCTGAGAGTCATGCGCAACAGAGTAGGGGGTGGCCCCGTGGCGGCTGGGCCGTGTCTTTCGGATCAGCCGCGTGAACGATGCTCCGGGTCAATACACCTAGAGCCAGCCGTGGCGGCGCAGCGCGCGGTGGATGGTGAAGCAGGAGCCGGCGATCGCGGCCATCACCATCGGGTAGCCGTAGCGCCAGTGGAGCTCGGGCATGTGCTCGAAGTTCATCCCGTAGACCCCGCAGATCATCGTCGGGACGGCGATGATCGCCGCCCACGAGGTGATCTTGCGCATGTCCTCGTTCTGGGCGACCGTCGCCTGCGCGAGGTTGGCCTGGAGGATCGAGTTCAGCAGCTCGTCGAAGCCGATGACCTGCTCGTGCACCCGCGCCAGGTGGTCGGCGACGTCGCGGAAGTACTTCTGGATGTCCGGGTCCACCAGCCGCATCGGACGCTCGCTCAGCAGCTCCATCGGCCGCAGCAGCGGGGAGACGGCCCGCTTGAACTCCAGCACCTCGCGCTTGAGCTGGTAGATGCGGCCCGCGTCGCCGCCGCGCGCACTGCCCTTGGCGGGCGCGGCGAACACCGCGCTCTCCACCTCGTCGATGTCGTCCTGGACCGCGGCCGCGACCGCGATGTACCCGTCGACCACGTGGTCGGCGATGGAGTGCAGCACGGCCGAGGGGCCCTTGGCCAGCAGCTCGGGGTCGTCCTGGAGGCGGTGGCGCAGGGACCGCAGGGAGCCCTGGCCGCCGTGCCGGACCGTGATGACGAAGTCCGGGCCGGTGAAGCACATCACCTCGCCGGTCTCCACCACCTCGCTGGTGGCGGTCAGTTCGGCGTGCTCCACGTAGTGGATCGTCTTGAAGACGGTGAAGAGCGTGTCGTCGTAGCGCTCCAGCTTCGGCCGCTGGTGCGCGTGCACCGCGTCCTCCACGGCGAGCGGGTGCAGGCCGAACGTGGCGGCGATCCCCGCGAACTCCGCCTCGGTCGGCTCGTGCAGGCCGATCCAGGCGAACCCGCCGCTCTCACGGACCCGGGCCATCGCCTCACGGGGGGTCAGACAGGCCGATCCCAGGGCGCGTCGGCCGTCGCGGTAGACGGCGCAGTCGACGACCGCGCTGCTCGCCGACGGGTCGCGGGTGGCGTCGTAGCCGGGCTGGGACGGGGTGGACCTGCGCAGGGCCGGACGTACGGCGGCACGCAGGTAGGGCAGCATCGACATGGCAGGCTCCTTCGCACGCACGGCTGCGGACCGTACGGGTGGGAGGTCCCTTCCGGATGGCACGGCCGCGGCGGGCTGGCAGGCCCGGGGCGGACGGAAGGAACAGGACGGGAGGACAGAGTTCCGCCGTCGCTCTTCTACTGATCAGATGATCAAACGGGCGGAAACGCGTCCGTGATGCCCGTGCAGGGAGTGGAAGAGCGGTTGGTACTGCACGATCGACTTCGATCCATTGCAGCCCCACCTCCTCCGGCCGGTCCCCCGTGGAGGACGTCCTGTCGTCGGCTGCCCCGAAACAGCTCTTCAAGAGTGTGGCCCCGACCAGCGGTCAACATTATCAGCCGACGGATGGTCAAGACCCGCCCTTTACCCGCCTCATACGAGTTCTATGCTCGGTTCATGGCACAAATTCTGGCTCTCGTCGAAGCCCGGCTGCGCAGCGCGCTCGGCGAACCCGACGCCCGCGCCGCCGTCACCTTCCTCGGCACCGACCGCATCGAAGTCCTCCGCTTCACCGAGGGGGACCTCGTGCGGTACGCGACCCTCGGCATGTCCGCGCAACCGATGACCGACCCGACCGCCGTCGTCGCCGACCCGCTGCGCGGGCCGCGCGCCGAGCTCGTGCTGACCGTACGGGCCGGACTCGCGCCCACCGACAAGCTGCTGCGGCCGCTCGCGGTGCTGGGCGCCGCCCCGCAGGTGGAGGGGCTGGTCGTGGCCCCCGGCGCCTCGCTCGACGTGGGCGCGCCGTTGTGGGACGGGGCGCCGTTCACCTCCGTGCTCGTCGCGGAACCGGGCGGGCTGGTGGAGGACCTGGAACTCGACGAGCCCATGGACCCGGTGCACTTCCTCCCCCTCCTGCCGATGACGGCGAACGAGGCCGCCTGGAAGCGGGTGCACGGCGCGGCGGCGCTCCAAGAGCGCTGGCTGTCGCACGGCACGGATCTGCGCGATCCTCTTCGCAGCGCAGTGCCGCTGGACTGAGACGTCCCTCCCGGGGCATCCGGACGGGTGATCGTGTCTTGACGGGGCGCCGGGCGGGGAGGAGCGTGGCTTCTTATGAGGGGCGAACCAACATGCCCGAAGTGCGGTGGCCGGGTCAGGGCGCCCGGACTCTTCTCCGACTCGTGGCAGTGCGCGGTGCACGGCACGGTGCACCCCCTGCAGCCCGTCATCCCGCCCAGCGTCGAAGGCCTGGGCGTGGTGGTGAACCGGGCGAACGTGCCGGTGTGGATGCCGTGGCCGCTGCCGGTGGGGTGGCTGTTCACCGGGGTGGCCGCGGCCGGTGACGACCGCAGCGGGGGCAGGGCGACGGCGGTGGCCTGCTCGGGGCCCGGACCGCTCGGCGGGATCGGCGAGCTGCTGCTGGTCGCGGAGGAGTTGGGGGTCGGCCTCGGCGCGCGCTACGCGGGGATCGACGGACCCGACCCCGGCCCGTACATCGACGTCTCCACGCCGCCGCACGTCAAGGTCGTGGCCGCGGGCCGCCCGACACCGCTGTGGCACGTCAAGGGAGCCCCGGACGACCGGGCCGTGTTCGCGGGCGAGGCGCGCGGGCTGTGGCTGTGGGCCGTCGTCTGGCCGGAGCAGTCGGGCCTGCTGATGTACGACGAACTGGTGCTGACGGACTTGCGGGACGCGGGCGCCGAGGTCGAACTCCTGCCGTGCGGGGCGCTGAGCCCGCGCGTCCTGGGGCCGTAGCGGGATCCCGCCGCCGGGATCCCGGACGGGTTCACGCCCGGACGCCGCGGGGGTTCGTGCCGGGGCCCGGCGGCGGGCCGCGTGGCGCCCGCGGCGCGGGCGGGCGGTATCCTGGGGTGTCCCCCCGAACCCGCGAGACCCCTGGAGCAACGGCCGTGCGCATCGATCTGCACGCCCACTCCACGGCCTCCGACGGGACCGACACCCCGGCGGAACTGGTCCGGGGCGCGGCCGCCGCCGGGCTCGACGTGGTCGCGCTGACCGACCACGACACCGTCGGGGGATACGCCGAAGCCCTCGCCGCGCTGCCGCCGGGGCTCACCCTCGTCACCGGCATGGAGCTGTCCTGCCGGCTCGACGGCATCGGGATGCACCTGCTCGCGTACCTCTTCGACCCCGAGGAGCCCGAGCTCGCGCGCGAGCGGGAGCTCGTCCGCGACGACCGCACCCCGCGCGCCCACGCCATGATCGGCAAGCTCCGGGAGCTCGGCGTCGACGTCACCTGGGACCAGGTCTCCCGGATCGCCGGCAACGGCTCGGTCGGGCGGCCGCACATCGCGACCGCGCTCGTCGAGCTGGGCGTCGTCCCCACCGTGTCCGATGCCTTCACGCCGGACTGGATCGCCGACGGCGGGCGCGCGCACGCCGAGAAGCACGAGCTCGACCCCTTCGACGCCATCCGCCTGGTCAAGGCGGCCGGCGGGGTCACCGTCTTCGCCCACCCCGCCGCCGTCAAGCGGGGCCGGTGCGTCCCCGAGTCCGTGATGGCCGAGCTCGCGTCCGCAGGCCTGGACGGGATCGAGGTGGACCACATGGACCACGACACCGACACCCGCGGGCGGCTGCGCGCCCTGGCCGGCGACCTCGGACTCCTCACGACCGGGTCCAGCGACTACCACGGCAGCCGCAAGACGTGCCGCCTCGGGGAGTACACGACCGACCCCGAGATCTACGGCGAGATCACGCGCCGCGCGACGGGGGCCTTCCCCGTCCCGGGCGCCGGCGGAGCGCCCGGCGCGTAACGCGCCGCCCGGCGCGCCCGCGCGCCGGCCCGCCCCTTCTTCCTTTCTTCGAAACACCCCTCTCTCCTGCAAGGCATCACTGTGTTCGACTTCGCCGTCTTCGGATCCCTATTTCTCACGCTTTTCGTGATTATGGACCCCCCGGGGATCACGCCGATCTTCCTCGCCCTGACCTCGGGCCGACCCGCCAAAGTGCAGCGCCGCATGGCCTGGCAGGCCGTCTGCGTGGCCTTCGGCGTCATCGCCGTCTTCGGCATCTGCGGCCAGCAGATCCTGGACTACCTGCACGTCTCCGTCCCCGCGCTGATGATCGCGGGCGGTCTGCTGCTCCTGCTCATCGCGCTCGACCTGCTCACCGGCAAGAACGACGAGCCCAAGCAGACCAAGGACGTGAACGTCGCCCTCGTGCCGCTCGGCATGCCGCTGCTCGCCGGTCCCGGTGCGATCGTCTCCGTCATCCTCGCCGTACAGAAGGCGGACGGGGTGAGCGGGCAGGTCTCCGTCTGGCTCGCGATCCTCGCCATGCACCTCGTGCTGTGGACCGCGATGCGCTACTCGCTGGTGATCATCCGGGTCATCAAGGACGGCGGCGTCGTCCTCGTGACGCGCCTCGCCGGCATGATGCTCTCCGCGATCGCCGTCCAGCAGATCATCAACGGCGTGCTCCAGGTCATCCACACGGCCTGACCGCCGTCCGGCCGGCTCCCGCGTACGCGAACGCCCCCGCACCGATTCCGGTGCGGGGGCGTTCGACGTGTGTGGTGCGGACGTGTCAGGAGGACGCACTCTCGGCCGGTCGGATCAGAATGCGCTGGCCCACGGAGGCCGCCTGCTGCACGATCCGGTTGACGGAGGCCGCGTCCACGACGGTGCTGTCCACGGCGGATCCGTCGACGTCGTCCAGGCGCAGAATCTCGAAGCGCATGTGCTTCTCCCTTCGTCAGTGTTCTCCTTGCACTGTTCCAACGAAGTGTAAGAGGCAAACATTCCCTACGCTAAGGAAATTTTTTCACTCCCTAACTAACCGTGCGGGTGGGAGCCCCAGAACGAGGCCAGCGCACCCGCCGTGACCTGCGGATCCTCCGCATTGGGGGAGTGCTCCGTCCCCGCCACGACCACTCGCGCCGCACCCAGTCGTTCCGTCATCTCGTCCATCAGCGGGACCGGCCACGCGTAGTCGACCTCGCCGGACAGCACCAGCTTCGGCAGCTGCACGGCGCTCAGCCCGTCCACCCGGTCGGGCTCGGAGACCAGGATCCGGCCGGTGGCGATCAGCTGCTCCGGCACCGTGGCCAGCCACCGCCCGCGCAGGAACTCCGCGAGCTCGGGGGCGTCGGGCACCGCGTCCTCGGGATCGAAGGACCGCATCGCCGTCCAGACGCCCTGCATGTCCTCGCGCATCGCCTCCAGCGCGGCGACCAGCAGCTTCGTGCGCTCCCGTTGCTCCTCGGCGATCGCGGCCGGGCCGCTGCTCATCAGGGTCAGGGAGGCGAAGGGTGCCGCGTCGCGCAGTACGGCGGCCCGCGCGATCAGCCCGCCCAGCGAGTGGCCGACCAGGTGGACCGGCCCCCCGTCCACGGCGGCGGCCTGGGCGAGCACGTCCCGCGCCAGCTCCTCCAGCGCGTACGCCGACTCCTCGCGCGGACCGGGGCTCTCGTGCTGCCCGCGCCCGTCCACCGCGACCACCCGGTACCCGGCGGCGGCCAGCGGCTCCAGGAGGCCGATGAAGTCCTCCTTGCTGCCCGTGAACCCGGGGACCAGCAGGGCGGTGCCGCGGACCGGCTCGCCGGCCTCGTGCACGGCGAACTCGCCGCGGGCGGTGGACAGGAGGTACGCGCGGGCACCGGAGGGCAGTGTGAGGCGGGGCGGCTTGCTCATGGGCCAGAGGCTACCGGCCCGGGGTTACCGGCGCGTAGGGGCGGTGTGCGCGGCCCGGACACGCCGGTGGCCCGGCCCCCCTCGGAAGGGGACCGGGCCACCGGACGGCGCAGCGGGGGGTCAGGCCTCCGTGGTCTCCACGACGGGAGCGGCGGCCTTGCGGGCGCGGGTGCGCTTCGGCTTCACGGGGGCCTCCTCGGCCACCGCGACGGCCTCGGCGACCGGAGCCTCGGCGACGGCGACGGCCTTGCGGGCCCGCGTGCGCTTCGGCTTCACGGGCCCTTCCTCGGCCACCGCGACGGCCTCGGCGACCGGAGCGGCCGCCGCGACCTTGCGGGTCCGGGTGGTGGTGGCACCGCGGCGGGCCTTGACCGGGGGCTCCACGGGCGGCGCCACCTGGAAGTCCGGCTCCGGGGCCGCGTCGACGACCTTGCGGGCACGGGTCCGGCGGGCCTTGACCACGACCTCCTCGGCCGGAGCCTCCGCGATGGGAGTCACCTGGGCGAGGACGGGCTTCTGGGTCGGCACCCGGCGGGCACGGACCGGCTCTGTCTTGACGGGCTCCGCCTTGACCGGCTCGGCCTTGACCGGCTCGGCGGGCAGGGCCTGCTCGAAGGCCGGCTCCGCGAAGACCGCGGTGGCCGCGACCTTGCGGGTGCGCGTCCGGCGGGCCTTGACCGGGGCCTCCTCGGCCGGAGCCTCGGCGACCGGGAAGACGGTGACGGGGGCGACCTCGGCGACCGGAGCGACGACGGCGGCGACCGGAGCCTGCTCGGCCACGGCGGCGGCCGCGGCGGCAGCCGTGGTCACCGAGCGCGTCCGGCGGCGGCGCGGCTTGCGCGCCTCGTCACCGGCCGGAGCCTCCGGGGCCTCGGCCACCGGCGTCACGGCGGCGGTCTCGGCGCCGAGCTCGCTGCCGCCCCGCGTGCGGCGGCGCTGGCGCGGGGTGCGCGTACGGGCGCCGCGCTCCTCGGCCGGGGCCGCGGCGGCGGCCGGACCGCGGTCACCGCGGTCACCGCGACCGCCACGGCCACCGCGGCCGCCGGTCTCGCCCAGGTCTTCCAGGTCCTCGGCCTTCAGGCCGGCCCGCGTGCGCTCGGCGCGCGGCAGGATGCCCTTCGTACCGGCCGGGATGTTCATTTCCTCGAACAGGTGCGGGGACGTGGAGTACGTCTCGACCGGGTCGTGGAAGTCCAGCTCCAGCGCCTTGTTGATCAGCTGCCAGCGCGGGATGTCGTCCCAGTCGACCAGCGTGACGGCGATGCCCTTGTTGCCCGCGCGGCCGGTGCGGCCCACGCGGTGCAGGAAGGTCTTCTCGTCCTCGGGCGTCTGGTAGTTGATGACGTGGGTGACACCCTCGACATCGATGCCGCGCGCGGCGACGTCGGTGCACACCAGCACGTCGACCTTGCCGTTGCGGAACGCGCGCAGGGCCTGCTCGCGCGCGCCCTGGCCCAGGTCGCCGTGGACGGCGCCGGACGCGAAGCCGCGCTTCTCCAGCTGCTCGGCGATGTCGGCCGCCGTGCGCTTCGTACGGCAGAAGATCATGGCCAGCCCGCGGCCCTCGGCCTGCAGGATGCGGGAGACGAGCTCCGGCTTGTCCATGTTGTGCGCACGGAAGACGTGCTGCTTGATGTTGGCGACGGTGACGCCCTCGCCCTCGGGCGAGGTGGCGCGGATGTGCGTCGGCTGCGTCATGTACCGGCGGGCCAGGCCGATGACCGCGCCCGGCATGGTCGCCGAGAACAGCATCGTCTGGCGCTTGGCCGGGAGGTAGTTGATGATCTTCTCGACGTCGGGCAGGAAGCCCAGGTCGAGCATCTCGTCGGCCTCGTCCAGGACGAGGGCCTTGACGTGCGACAGGTCCAGCTTGCGCTGGCCGGCCAGGTCGAGCAGGCGGCCCGGGGTGCCGACGATCACGTCGACGCCCTTCTTGAGCGCCTCGACCTGCGGCTCGTACGCGCGGCCGCCGTATATGGCGAGGACGCGGACGTTGCGGACCTTGCCCGCGGTCAGCAGGTCGTTCGTGACCTGGGTGCACAGCTCGCGCGTCGGGACGACGACGAGGGCCTGCGGGGCGTCGGTGAGCTGCTCGGGCGTGGCCCGGCCGGCCTCGACGTCCGCGGGGACGACGACCCGCTCCAGCAGGGGAAGGCCGAAACCGAGCGTCTTGCCGGTTCCGGTCTTGGCCTGGCCGATGACGTCCGTGCCGGAAAGGGCGACGGGGAGGGTCATCTCCTGGATCGGGAAGGGGGACACAATGCCGACGGCCTCAAGGGCTTCGGCCGTCTCGGGAAAGATCCCGAGGTCTCGGAACGTAGTCAGGGTGCTGCCTCTTCTGTGAGACGCGGCGCGAGGCGGCGAGGGGGGTCGTACCGTGCCGGGCTTGCAGTAGTGCGCCCACCCGGGTTCGGGGGAGCCGTGCGAAGCTGCGCGGGACCACTGGCCTTCGCTCAAGCGCTTGTGCCGCTGAGGGGGCCCCTCGTGGAGAGGCGGTACGCATGTGCGTACGCATCACGCCGAGGGCGGTCGGGTGGAGCCGATCGGGCCACCGACCGGGCATCCTCATTCGGATGGCCCGCCGAGTATCCGGCAGGCGCATTACCACTGTACCCCGGAATCGCGCAGGTGTGTCGGGTGAATTCACCTGGTAGTCGCGTTTAGGCGGACCACTGGCGACCTGATGCGGTGCCTTGAGCGGGGTTCCGGCGGGCTATTGTGCGGAGCATGTCGACCGTTGAAAACGCATCGCCCTCCGACGACAGCGCCGCCGCCGAGGCGACCGGGATCGCCGCCCAGGACTGGGCGGCCGCCTCCGCCTCGCCGCAGTACCGGGCCGCCGTCGTGGACCTGCTGGGAGCGCTCGCGTACGGAGAGCTCGCGGCCTTCGAGCGCCTCGCGGAGGACGCGAAGCTCGCGCCCACCCTCGACGACAAGGCCGAGCTCGCGAAGATGGCCTCCGCGGAGTTCCACCACTTCGAGCGGCTGCGCGACCGCCTCGCCGCGATCGACGCCGAGCCGACCGCCGCCATGGAGCCCTTCGCCAAGGGCGTCGACGACTTCCACCGCCAGACCGCGCCCTCGGACTGGCTGGAGGGCCTGGTCAAGGCCTACGTCGGCGACTCGATCGCCAGCGACTTCTACCGCGAGGTCGCCACCCACCTGGACACCGACACCCGCGCCCTCGTCGTGAGCGTGCTCGACGACACCGGCCACGGCGGCTTCGCCGTCGAGAAGGTCCGCGCCGCCATCGAGGCCGACCCGCGCTGCGGCGGCCGGCTGGCGCTGTGGGCCCGGCGGCTGATGGGCGAGGCGCTCTCGCAGGCGCAGCGCGTGGTCGCCGAGCGCGACGCGCTCTCCACGATGCTGGTGGGCGGCGTGGACGGGATGGCGGCCGGCTTCGACCTGGCGGCCGTCGGCGAGATGTTCACCCGCATCACCAAGGCGCACACCAAGCGCATGGCCGCCCTGGGCCTCGCCGCCTGATCCGGTCCTCACCTCGTACCTCGTACCTCGTACCTCGGCCCCGGCGCGGAATCCCGCGCCGGGGCCGAGGTACGAGGTGACGGAGTGCGGACGGATCTCGATCAGGTCAGTCGGAGGACCGGTCAGCCCTGCGACGGGAGTGAAAACGGAGCCCGGCGCGATGAGCGCCGGCGGCCGGTCGAGGGGCGCAGCAGCAGCGACAGCACCACCGCGGAGACCAGCACCGAGCCGACCAGGGTCGCGAAGAGGGTGTTGTGCCCCGGGCCGAGCGCGAACTGCGTCAGCCAGGCCCCGAACAGCGCCCCCAGCACTCCGCTGACCAGCACCATCCTCGGAGAGGGCAGCCGCTGCGCCAGCGCTCGCAGGGCCGCTCCGGCAAGGGCGAGGCCCAGGAGGGCGGAGCCGAGCACTTCCAACAGCAGCATGGGGGTCTCCCGCAGGTCAGGGGCAAACCGGGTCACTGCGGTCCTACCCGAAGCGGAGGAAAGGGAAACGGCCCGGTGGAATCAACCACCGGGCCGTTGCACCCAGTTCTGCCGAATGCCGGTCGCGATGCGTCAGAGCGCGCCGAAACCGACCTTGCGCACGCTCGGCTCGCCCAGGTCGACGTAGGACAGGCGGTCGGCCGGCACCAGGACCTTGCGGCCCTTGTTGTCGGTGAGGCTCAGCAGCGGCTCCGAACCGGTCAGCGCGGCGGTGACGACGCGCTCCAGCTCCTCGGCGCTCAAGTCGCTCTCCAGCACGATCTCCCGGGGTGCGTGCTGCACGCCGATCTTGACCTCCACGGCTTTGTCCCTCCGATGGTCGGTTGTGCGCGATCAGCCGCGCCGTACCCGGTCCACATTAGCCCGGAGAGGGGACCCGGATGCGGCGCTGCGGACATGCTCGCAGCGAACACCGGGCCCGGGCCGCCCGGTCAGGTCTTCCTGGTCAGGCCTGCGGGGCCTGGCCGCCCTCCGTGCCGTGCAGCGGGAATCCGGCGATGCCGCGCCAGGCGAGCGAGGTCAGGAGACCCACCGCCGTGTCACGGGCGACCGGGCTCTCGCTGGAGAGCCAGTACCGGGCCACGACCTGCGAGACCCCGCCCAGGCCCACGGCCAGCAGCATCGACTCGTCCTTGGACAGGCCGGTGTCCTCGGCGATGACGTCGGAGATGGCCTCGGCGCACTGGAGCGAGACGCGGTCGACGCGCTCGCGCACCGCGGGCTCGTTCGTCAGGTCGGACTCGAAGACCAGCCGGAAGGCGCCGCCCTCGTCCTCCACGTACGCGAAATAGGCGTCCATGGTCGCGGCCACGCGCAGCTTGTTGTCCGTCGTCGACGCGAGCGCCGTGCGCACGGCGAGCAGCAGGGCCTCGCAGTGCTGGTCCAGCAGCGCCAGGTAGAGGTCGAGCTTGCCCGGGAAGTGCTGGTACAGCACGGGCTTGCTGACGCCGGCCCGCTCCGCGATGTCGTCCATCGCCGCCGCGTGGTAACCCTGCGCGACGAAGACTTCCTGGGCCGCGCCCAGGAGCTGATTGCGTCGGGCTCGGCGCGGCAGTCGCGTGCCCCGGGGACGCGCTGCCTCCGTCTGCTCGATGGCTGTCACGCCGCCTCCCACTTTCTCTAAGAACACAGTGCGCTCTGCGCCGCGCGGCCATCGTACTTTTCGGTAACCGAATCTGTAGGGTCCAAGCGGAGTTTTCTCGCTTGACGGACCGCCCGAGACCGCTCGGAGACGCTGGTCAGCGGTAGTCGTCCTCGTCCAGGGTCACCACCCGTGCCTGCTCGGCGGCGTCCCCGTCCGCGGCCTCGCCGCGGTCCACCCCGGTGACCCGGTCGTCGTCGTCCGGCTGCAACTCGGCCAGCTGTTCCGCCGCATCGGCCTCGGGCGCTTCGGCGTCGAGGGTCTCCGGGAAGCGCTCCTGGAAGGTTTCCGGCTCTGCGGGGTCGACGGTCATGTGGCTCCCCTTCTTCCCTCGCCCCTCGTGGGCCTGCCGCATCTGTGGCCTGCCTCATCTATGAGCGTAGGAGGATCGCGAATACCCCGCTACGTGGATCCCCATGCATCTGTGACGCCGAACACAAGAGTCCGGACGTGATCGTCTCGTAACATTGGCCGCATGTCTTCGACCGAGCCGCCGGGTGTGCGATCCGCATCCGAAGCGTCCCCCCAGGTGGGAGCCGTCCACGTCGCCGAGGGGGAGCAGCTGCGCACCGTGGCGCTGCCCGGACTGGAGCTCGCCGTCCGGTCCCGGCCCCCGCTGCGCACGGGTTTGCCCCCCGCGCTGTTCGTCCACGGACTCGGCGGTTCGTCGACGAACTGGACGGACCTCATGGCACAGCTGGAGGACAGCGTCGACGGCGAGGCCGTCGACCTGCCCGGCTTCGGCTGGTCCCCGCCACCCGCCGACCGGGACTACTCGATCACGGCGCTGGCCCGCGCGGTCATCCGGCACCTCGACGCCGCCGGCCGCGGTCCCGTCCACCTCTTCGGGAACTCCCTCGGCGGCGCCGTCTCCACCCGCGTCGCGGCCGTCCGCCCCGACCTGGTGCGCACGCTCACGCTGATCTCGCCCGCGCTGCCCGAGCTGCGCGTGCAGAGGTCGGCCGTGCCGACCGCCCTGCTCGCCGTACCCGGAATGGCCTCGCTGGTCGTCCGGCTCACCCGCGGGCTGAGCGCCGAGGAGCGCACCCGCGGGGTGACGGCCCTCTGCTACGGGGACCCCTCGCGGGTGACACCGGAGGGCTTCGCGCACGCCGTCACGGAGATGGAGCGGCGGATGGCCCTGCCGTACTTCTGGGAGGCGATGACCCGCTCCTCGCGCGGCATCGTCGACGCGTACACCCTCGGCGGGCAGCACGGACTGTGGCGCCAGGCGCAGCGGGTGCTCGCCCCGACCCTGCTGGTCTACGGTGGCCGGGACCAACTGGTCTCGTACCGTATGGCGCAGAAGGCGGCCGCCTCCTTCCGGGGCTCGCGGCTGCTGACCCTGCCCCGGGCCGGGCACGTGGCGATGATGGAGTACCCCGAAGTGGTGGCGCAGGCCTTCCGGGAGCTGCTGCACGACACCGGTCCGGCCGCGCGCGACACGCCGGACACGCTTGACATCCGAGATACCGAAGACGGCAGAGGCTGAGGACCGTGGGACGACATAGTCGCAAGGGGCCCGCTCCGGCCCCCGCCCCTGTCCGCCCGGCCCCGGAGGCGGAGCCCGCGCAGGCGCTCCCGTACGAGGAGCGGTCCCTCTTCGAGGACCGCCGCCCGTACGGGGAGCAGCCGTCGTACGAGGAGCCCCCGTCGTACGCGCAGCAGCCGTCGTACGCGCAGCAGCCGGCGTACGCGGAGCGGTCCGCGGCCGAGCGGTCCGTGTTCGAGGGACGCCGCCCGTACGAGGGGCAGCGCCCCTACGGCGACGGCCGCCGTTCGCACGAGGAGCACCGGCCGCGCGAGGAGCACCGGCCGCACGAGGAGCACCGGCCGCACGAGGAGCACCGGCCGCACGAGGAGGAGTGGCCCTCCGGCGGGTATTGCGCGTACGAGGAGCCCCGCGGCGGCCACCCCGAGCAGCGCGAGCCCGGCGGGGCCTGGGGCGGGGAGTCCGACGCGGTGTACGGGGACTGGCGCGGCGTTCCGCGGCCGCGGCGTTCGGCCGCCGCCGTACCGGACACCGACACCCCGGCCTTCGGCACCCCCGCGGTCGGCTTCCCGCAGGTGACCCTCCCTCAGCCCGCGGCCGACCCCCTGACCTCCACCGGCTCGCACCGCCGGGTGCCCGGGCCGCGCACGCCGATGACGGCGAGCGCCGCGGCCCCGGCCGCTCCCGTCGCACCGGCCGGGCCCGCGGCCCCCGCCGCCCCCGCCCCCGCCCCTGCCGCTCCCGACGAGGAGCCGCCCGCCTCCGGGCGCGGGCGGAAGGTCCGTACGTACGCGGGGATGGCCGCCGCGGCCGTGACCACCGCGCTCGCCGTCGTCGTCGCCGTGCAGATGGCCGGCGACGGAGACAGTGGCTCCTCCGCCACCGCGAGCGCCGCCGGCGGCGCCCAGAAGCGCGCCGATTCCGGCAAGTCCGCCGCCTCCCGCTCCGACGGCCGGGCGACCCCGGCCGCTTCCGCCGCTCCGGCCGCGCCCGCGGTGGAGCTGTCGTACGAGCAGAAGATGGCCCAGCGGTTCCCCATCGACGAGAAGCTCAAGGGGTCCGGCGCCTTCGACACCGTCCCCGGTGTGGCTCCGGCGCCGGGCAAGGGCAAGAAGATCCGCTACCGGGTCGACGTGGAGCAGGGGCTCGGCCTGGACGCGCAGCTGTTCGCCGAGGCCGTCCACCGCACCCTCAACGACGACCGCAGCTGGGGCCACGGCGGGACGAAGACCTTCGAGCGGGTGCCGGGCGGCGAGGCCGACTTCGTCATCACGCTGGCCAGCCCGGGGACCACCGGTGTGTGGTGCGCGAAGTCCGATCTGGACACCACCGTCGACAACGTCAGCTGTGACTCGGCGAGCACCGAGCGGGTCATGATCAACGCGTTCCGCTGGGCGCAGGGCTCGACGACGTACGGCGCGGACCAGATGTTCGCGTACCGGCAGATGCTCATCAACCACGAGGTCGGCCACCGGCTCGGGCACGGACACGTGAACTGCCAGACCCCGGGCGCGCTCGCGCCGATCATGCAGCAGCAGACGAAGTCCCTCAACATCAGCGGGATCCAGTGCAAGCCCAACCCGTGGGTGTTCCCCGGGGGTTGACCTGGGGCGGATGCGGAACGGGGGTTCTCCGCAACGGCCTTGGGGGGACGCCCGGGGCGTCGGAGGCGTCTGGGGCACGAGGGCCGCAGGCCCTTTCTAGCGCGCTCGAACGCGGGCCGTGGGCGAAAGTTACGACTCTTCACCCCTTCCGGTGGCGCGACGGACAACCGTCCGTCGCGCCTTCGGCATATCCGCTTGAGTTTCCCGCGGCGGGTCACCGGACCACGGCGACCGCCTGAACGGGAGATCGGGGGTGCCACTCGTGCGGATCGGACTGCTCACGGAAGGTGGTTATCCGTATGCGACGGGAGAAGCGCGGCTGTGGTGCGACCGGCTGGTCCGCGGACTGCCGCAGCACGAGTTCGAGCTCTACGCGCTGAGCCGCAGCGCCGAGCAGGAGGAGCGCGGCCGCGTCGTCCTTCCCGAACACGTCACCCGCGTCTGGACCGCCCCGCTCTGGGCCCCGGCGGACGACGGACGCACGTACTCCCGGCGTGAGCGCCGGCGCTTCGCCGACAGCTTCAAGGAACTGGTCCGCGGGATCTGCGCGGGCGAGCCGGCGCCCGAGTCCTTCGCCTCCGGACTGTACGGACTGGCCGAACTCGCCCGGGAACAGGGCGGGATGTACGCGGCCCTGCGCTCCGAGACCGCGGTGCGGGCGGTGGAGTCCGGCTGCCGGGCGCCCGGCGCGCGCCGCTCCGTACAGCGCGCCCAGGTGGCCGACCTGCTGGACTTCGTCGACGAACTGGAGCGACTGCTGCGGCCGTTGTCCCTCGACTGGTACGAGGACCTGCGCGAGGTGGACGTCTGCCACGCGGCGGCGGGCGGGATCGCCGCGCTCCCCGGCCTGCTGGCCAAACGCTTCTTCGGGGTCCCGCTGCTGGTCACGGAGTACGGGGTCCAGCTGCGGGCCCACTACCTGGAGCACGCGGCGGACCCCGCCGCGGCCCCGGGGGCGACCGGCGCGGCCGGCGGCCCGGGGGCCGCTCCGCGGCCCGCCGTACGGGCCCTGCTGGCGGCGTTCCACATGCGCCTGGCCACCGAGATCTACGCCGAGGCCGACCTCCTCACCCCCGGCAACGCGCACGCCCGGCGCTGGCAGGAGCGCTGCGGCGCCACCCGTGACCGGCTGCGGACGGTGTACCCGGGGATGGAGGCGGACCGATTCGCCACCGTCGGCGAGGACCCCGAACGCGGGGACCCCGACACCCTGGTCTGGGTCGGCCGGATAGAGCCCGCCAAGGACCTGATCGCGCTGCTGCACGCCTTCGCCGAAGTGCGCCGGGCCGCGCCGGAGACCCGGCTGCGGATCTTCGCGACCGCCGTGGTCCCCGGCTACCTCGCCGACTGCCGCTCGCTCGCCGCGCAGCTCTTCCCCGACGAGGCCGCCGACGCCGTCACGGTGGGGGAGAACCCCGTCACCTTCGAGGAGATCGGTGGCCCCGATGCCCCCACGCCGGCCCACGCGTACGGCTCCGGGCGGGTGGTCGTGCTGTCCTCCGTGATCGAGGGGTTCCCGATCACACTGGCCGAGGCGATGCTCTGCGGCCGGGCCACCGTCTCCACCGACGTCGGCGCCGTATGTGAGGTCATCGGGGGTACGGGCCTGGTCGTTCCGCCGCGCAACCCGCGGGCACTGGCCGACGCCTGCCTGTCGCTGCTGCGCGATCCGGAGCGGGCGCACCGGCTGGGCGCGGCCGCCCGGGCGCGGGCCCTGGAGCTCTTCACCGTCGAGCAGAACGTGGCCGCCTTCCGGGAGATCTACCTCCAGCTGCTGGCCCGCGGACCGGCCCGGGCAGAGGGCGGGGTCCCGTTCGAACAGCCCCTGGAGGCCCGGGTTCCGGGGCACTGGACGAGCCCTTCGTGGGCGGAGCCGGGGGCGGCCTCCGCTGCTGCTTCGGGTGCCTCCGGTGCTTCGGGTGCCTCCGGTGCCTCCGGTGCTTCGGGTGCCTCCGGTGCAGGTGCCGGGTCCGGGTCCGGGTCCGCCGAGGCCCCGGCACCGGGTCCGGGCCCGGCTTCCGCGAAGACCCCGAGCGCCCTGAGCACCCCGAGTGCTCCGAGCGCCCCGAGGACCCCGAGTACGACCACCACCACGGCCACGGAGGCGACCGTATGACCCTGGACGAAGCCGCCCCCGTCGCCCCGGCCCCCCGCCGCAGGGCCGCCGGGGACCCCGTCAAGACGCTGCTGCACCGCCACCGGGCACTGTGCGAGCGGGCCGTGGACCCGCTGGAGATCGCCGCCGGGCTGGAGGTGCAGGGCATCACCGACCGCACCGCCGCGCGCTTTCGGCACCGGGACGTGTTCTCGCTCGCCGAGGAGCTCTACGCCCGTACCCCGCGCGGGGACGAACCGGCCGCGCCCCGCGCCACCCGGCCCTCCGACGCCCGGGCCTTACGGGGCTTCGGCTGCGCCGTGCTCCCCGGCGCCCTCTCGCTCGGGGCGGCCGCCGCCGGGGCGCCGTTCGCCGGGGCCGCCGCCGTGCTCGCCACCGTGGCCGCCCTCGTGTGGCCCGCCAGGCCCGGGCGGGGCGCCGCCGCCGGGCGGTTCCCGTACGCCGTGCTGCTGCTCGCCGCGGTCGCCGTGGGCTGGGCGGTGTACCGCCACGGCACGCCGCTCGGGGTCGCCCTCGCCCTGGCCGCGGCCCCCGGGCACCTGGTCGGCGCCGGGTTCGCCGCCCGCGCCCGGGCCCGGCTCGCCGGGAGCCGGGCTCTGGAGGACTTCGCCGACCGGGCCCGGCCGCTGCTCGCCGCCGCCGTCCTGGCCTTCGGAGCGGCCGCCGCGGGGGCGGCCGCGCTGGCCGGAACCCCGCTCGGCGTCGCCGTACCGCTCGCCGTACTGCTGTTCCTGGCCCGCCTGCTGCTCGGGCACGGGGCTCCGCGCGGGCCCGTCGCCGCAGCCCTGGCCCTCGCCCTGGTCCCGACCCCGCTGGCGGTTCCCGCCGCCGCGGCCGGGCTCCTCGTACACGCCGTCCTCGCGCTGTCCCGGGCGTCCGCGCACGCCCGGCCCTGAGCCCGGCCGGCCCCTGCCCGTCCGCCTCCGCCCTCCGTGGCGGTCGCCGAGGCGCCGTACCCGCCCCCCTATCCCCCTGCCCCCACCCCCGACCCCCCCCGCCCATCGACCAAGGAGACACAGGATGACCGGCCAGCCAACCAACCAAGGGGCCGCGCGATGAGGGTGCTGCTGATCGGAGCCAACGGATACCTCGGCCGCTACGTCGCCGACCGGCTGCTCGCCGACCCCGCCGTCCAGCTCACCGCGCTCGGCCGCGGCGACGACGCGGACGTCCGCTTCGACCTCGCCACCGGCAGCCCCGGCGCCCTCACCCGGTTCCTCGACGCCGTCCACCCCGGCGTCGTCATCAACTGCGCCGGGGCCACCCGCGGCGGGGCCCGGGAGCTGACCCGGCACAACACCGTCGCCGTGGCCACCATCTGCGAATCCCTGCGCCGCAGCGGCTGCGGTGCCCGGCTCGTCCAGCTCGGCTGCGCCGCCGAGTACGGGCCCAGCCAGCCCGGGTCGTCCACGGCCGAGGACGCCGTGCCGAGACCGGGCGGACCGTACGGCGTCAGCAAGCTGGCCGCCACCGAGCTCGTGCTCGGGTCGGGGCTGGACGCGGTCGTCCTGCGGATCTTCTCGCCCGTCGGGCCCGGTACCCCCGCCGGATCCCCGCTCGGCCGGCTCGCCGAGGCCATGCGCCGCGCGATGCAGAACGGGGACGGCGAGCTCAAGCTCAGCGGTCTCGGCGTCCAGCGCGACTTCGTGGACGTGCGGGACGTGGCGCGGGCCGTGCACGCCGCCTCGCTCTCCGCCGCACAGGGCGTCGTCAACATCGGCACCGGGCGCGCGGTCCGGCTGCGCGACGCGGCGGCGGTGCTGGCCCGGGTCGCCGGCTACGGAGGCGCCCTGCACGAGCTGGACGTACCGCAGCAGGGCCAGCACGGTCAGGGGCACGGCCACGGGCCGGTCCACGGTCTCGCGGCCGGGCACGGCCACGGCCACCAGGGCCCCGGCCGGCCGGGGCTCGCCGCCATCGGCTCCCCGCGCTCCGAGGCGACGGCCGAGCAGCTCGCCGGCACCGCGACGCCCCCGTACCCCTACCCGGACGGCTGCGGCGCCTGGCAGCAGGCCGACGTGCGCACGGCCCGCGACCGGCTGGGCTGGCGGCCCCGGATCGGCCTGGAGGAGTCCCTCGCGGACATCTGGATGGAGGCGGCGTGCCGCATCTGACGACCGCGGCCACGGCGGCCGCCGCGACCGAGGCCGGCCGCCTCGGCCTCGGCGTCCCCGGCTACGCGCACCCGCTGCTCGCGCGGGTCGAGTGGGCCGAGCTGACCCGGCCCGGGACCCCGCTGCACTGGACGGTGCTCAACGTCACGGACGGGCCGGGAGGCCGACCCGACCCGCACTGCACCGAGGCCGCGGGCAAGGTCCGGGAGGCCGGCGGGACCGTGCTCGGCCATCTCGCGATGCGAGACGGATCGCGCTCGTTCGGTGAGCTGGTCTCCGACGCCCACCGCTTCCTCGACTGGTACCGGGTCGGAGGCTTCTACCTGGCCGGGGCCCCGGCGGACCGGGCCGAGCTGGCCGCCGTGCGCCGGGTCGTCGACACCCTGCGCGGCCTCGGCGAGGACCTTCGCATCGTGCTGGGACACGGCACGCACCCGTACGAGGGCTACGCGGAGGCCGCCGACCAACTGGTCACCTTCTCCGGGGCGTGGGCCGACTACCGCTGGTCGCAGGTGGCGGAGTGGACCGCCGAGCACCCGCCCGAGCGCTTCTGCCACCTGGTCCACGGAGTGCCGCGCTCGCACCTGGAGGAGGCGGTGCGGATCGCCCGCTGGCAGGGCGCCGGCACGATCTGGTTCACCGACCGCGGCGACGCCGGCGGCCGGGATCCGTGGGCCTCGATGCCCGCGTACTGGGACGAAATCGTCTCGCAGATCGGACCGGGTGTCTCGGAATGAAGAAGGGCGTGGCAGTGTTACGGGAAGAACCACCGTTACGACGTAACCATCTACGGAGTCCCCGTGTCGCTGCCACCCCTGGTAGAGCCAGCTGCTGAGCTCACCGTTGACGAGGTCCGTCGGTACTCCCGCCACCTGATCATCCCGGATGTCGGGATGGACGGCCAGAAGCGCCTGAAGAACGCCAAGGTGCTGGCCGTGGGCGCGGGCGGCCTCGGCTCGCCCGCCCTCATGTACCTGGCCGCGGCCGGCGTCGGGACGCTGGGCATCGTGGAGTTCGACGAGGTCGACGAGTCGAACCTCCAGCGCCAGATCATCCACAGCCAGTCGGACATCGGCCGTTCCAAGGCCGAGTCCGCGCGGGACAGCGTGCTGGGCATCAACCCGTACGTGAACGTGGTCCTCCACGAAGAGCGGCTCGAAGCCGAGAACGTGATGGAGATCTTCAGCCAGTACGACCTCATCGTCGACGGCACGGACAACTTCGCCACGCGCTACCTCGTCAACGACGCCTGCGTGCTGCTGAACAAGCCGTACGTGTGGGGCTCGATCTACCGCTTCGACGGCCAGGCCTCGGTCTTCTGGTCCGAGCACGGGCCGTGCTACCGCTGCCTGTACCCGGAGCCCCCGCCGCCGGGCATGGTCCCGAGCTGCGCCGAGGGCGGCGTGCTGGGCGTGCTCTGCGCGTCCATCGGCTCGATCCAGGTGACGGAGGCCATCAAGGTCCTCACGGGCGTCGGCGAGCCGCTGGTCGGCCGCCTGATGATCTACGACGCCCTGGAGATGCAGTACCGGCAGGTCAAGGTCCGCAAGGACCCCGACTGCGCGGTGTGCGGTCCGAACGCCACGGTCACCGAGCTCATCGACTACGAGGCCTTCTGCGGCGTCGTGTCGGAAGAGGCCCAGGAGGCGGCGCTCGGCTCCACGATCACTCCCAAGCAGCTCAAGGAGTGGATCGACAACGACGAGCCGATCGAGATCATCGACGTCCGCGAGATCAACGAGTACGAGATCGTCTCGATCCCCGGCGCGAAGCTGATCCCCAAGGGCGAGTTCCTGATGGGCACCGCCCTCCAGGACCTCCCGCAGGACAAGCGCATCGTCTTGCACTGCAAGACGGGTGTCCGCAGTGCGGAAGTCCTCGCGGTCCTGAAGTCCGCGGGCTTCGCGGACGCGGTCCACGTCGGCGGCGGCGTGATCGGCTGGGTCCACCAGATCGAGCCCGAGAAGCCGGTCTACTAAATCCGAGCGGTCGAGGCCCTCACCCCGTGGCCGGGGTGGGGGCCTCCTCGCTGGGTGACGCCTTGGTGCACACGGTGTCGGCGGGGGGCACCTTCCCGTCCAGCAGGTAGCTGTTCACCGCGGCCTGCACGCACTTGTCGCCGCTGTTGTAGGCGCCGTGCCCCTCGCCCTTGTACGTGAGCTCCACACCGACGCCGGGACCGAGCCGCTCCACCATCTTGCGGGCGCCCTCGTAGGGGGTGGCGGGGTCACCGGTGTTGCCGATCACCAGGATGGGCGCCGAACCGGGGGCGGAGACGTCCGGGGTCTCCCAGACGCCCGGGACGGGCCAGTCGGTGCAGCTCATCATCGCCCAGCCGAGGAAGTCCCCGAAGACGGGGGAGGCCGCACGGAAGGCGGACAGCTTCTCCTTCGTCTGCGCCAGCGTGTACCGGCCCTTGGAGTCGGCGCAGTTGATCGCCGTGTTGGCGGCGCCGATGTTGCTGTAATGCCCCTGCTGGTCACGGCCGTTGAGCGCGTCGGACAGCGCCATCAGCAGCTGCCCCTGCCCGCCCTCCGCCTCGTCGAGCCCCTGCTCCAGCAGCGGCCACAGCTCCTGGGAGTACAGGGCCTGGGCGATGCCGTTCGTGGCGGCCGAGTCGGTGAGCATCCGGCCGCCGATGCCGGGGATCGGCTTGGCGGCCAGGCTCTTCTGGAGCTTGATGATGTTGTCCTCGATCTCCTTGGCGGTGCTGCCCTGGAGCCGGCACTCGTCGCCCCGGTTCACGCAGTCCTGCGCGAAGTTGCCGAGGGCGAGCTGGAACCCCTTGGCCTGGCCGAGCGCGCTCTCCTCGGAGTTCTGCGTCGGATCGACGACGGCGTCGAAGACGGCCCGGCCGACGTTCTTGGGGAAGAGGTGGGCGTAGACCCCGCCGAGCTCGGTGCCGTAGGAGATCCCGAAGTAGTTCAGCTTCTCGTCGCCGAGGGCCTGGCGGATCCGGTCGAGGTCGCGGGCGGCGTTCTCGGTGCCGACGTAGGGCAGCAGGTGCCCGGACTTGTCCTTGCAGGCGTTCTTGTACTTCTCCAGGTTCCCGATGAAGGCCTTCTCCTCCTCGGGCGTCTCGGGCGAGGAGTCCTGCGCGTAGTAGGCGTCGAGCTGCTTGTCGTCCTCGCACAGGACGGGGGCGCTGCGCCCCACGCCGCGCGGGTCGAAGCTCACGAGGTCGTACCGCGCCCGCAGGGCCTCGTACTCCTTGGCGGCGCCGGGCAGCGTACTGATCCCGGACCCGCCGGGGCCGCCGAAGTTGAACACGAGCGAGCCGAGGCGCTTGTTCTTGTCCCGGGCCTTGGCCCGGATCAGCGCGAGCGGGATGGTCTCGCCCTCGGGCTTGGCGTAGTCGAGGGGGACGTGGAGCGTGGCGCACTCCCAGTCCTTGGGCGGCGCCTGCCCGCCGCCTTCGGCGACGTCGGGAGCCTCGCACTCCCCCCACTTCAGGGGCGCGGCCCCCGGAGTTCCGCCGGCCTTGGGCTTGCCCTCACCGCTGTCGGAACAGCCGCCGGCCCCGGCCAGCCCCAAGGCGACGACGACGGCCACGGCACCCCGCACCAAGTTTCGACCCATGCCCCCATCCTGGGACCCCCGCCCCCACCCCGCCCCCGCGCTGACCCATTCGGGCGTCGTGCCGACGGGCGGCCCGGCCCGGCCCCGGCTCGGCCCGGCACCGGCTCGGGGAGCGTCGCGAGAGGTGCGGCGCGAGAGGTGCGGCGCGCGCCGCGGTCAGGGGTGGGTGAGGAGGTGGCGGGCCGCCTGGTGGCCCGTGGCGACGCAGGCCGCCACGCCCACGCCCTCGTACGCCGCTCCGCACAGCGCGAGGCCCGGGAGCTTCGACGTTGCCTCGCGGATGCGGGCGACGCGGTCGTGGTGGCCCACGCAGTACTGGGGGAGGCCGCGGTTCCAGCGGGTGACGCGGGCCGCCAGGGGTTCGCCCATCGGGCCCACGGCGTGGTGGAGTTCGGCGATCGCCGCGCGGATCAGGTGGCGGTCCGGGCGGCTCAGGAGGGCCTCCTCGCCGATCCGGCCCACCGAGGCGCGCAGGACGAACGTGTCGGGGGCCGAAGCGCGCAGCCACGGCCACTTGTTGGAGAGGAACGAGGCCGCCTTCAGCAGGTGGCCGTCCACCGGCGGGACCAGGAAGCCGTTCCCCGCCGGGAGGAAGCGGGAGCGGGCGCGGGAGAAGGCCATGGTGATGACCGCCGTCGAGGCGTGGGGGATCGCCGACAGCTCCTCCCCGGCGAGCGGTGCGTGCGGGCGCAGCAACGGCGCCGCCTCGTACGCCGGTACGGCCAGGATCACCCCGTCCGCCTCCATCGTCAGCGGCCCGTCGCCCGTCATCGCCGAGACCCGCCAGCGGTTGCCGGGGAGCCGGTGCAGGGAGCGGGCCGTCGTCCCCGTCAGGATGCGGGCCCCGCAGGCTTCGGCGACCGCCCGGGGGAAGCGGCCCGTGCCGCCCGCGACGCCCTGGACGGCCACCGGGGCGGAGCGCGGGGCGCCCGCCGCCCGCATCCGGCGCAGGGCGGGGAGCACGGGGCCGCCCTGCTCGGCGACGGCCGCGATCCGGGGCATGGCCGCGCGCAGCGAGAGGAGGTCGGCGCGGCCCGCGTAGACCCCGCCGAGCAGGGGTTCGACCAGCCGGTCCACCGCCTCCCGGCCGAAGCGGGCGGCGAGGTAGTGCCCCACCGAGAGGTCTTCCGCGAGGGGGGCCGCCGGAAGTCTTTCCTCCGCCGCCGCGCGGGCGACGCCCCCGGGCGAGAGCAGGCCCGAGCCGGCCAGTGCCGCCGGGTCCGTCGGGATGCCCATGACGTGGCCGGGCGGCAGCGGGCGCAGTCCGCCGCGGGTCCAGACCGTGGTGGGGGCCTTCGCCGGGTCGCACAGGGCGTCACCGAGTCCGACCGCGGCGGCCAGCTCCACCGCCTCGGGGCGCAGCGCCATCAGGGACTCCGCGCCCTCGTCGACGGTGATCCCGGCGATGGTGCCGGTGCGCAGCTTCCCGCCGACCCCGGTGTGGCCCTCCAGCACGGTGACGTCGGCGTGCCCGCGCAGCTGCCATGCCGCCGCCAGACCGCTGATGCCGCCGCCGATGACGATCACCGAACCCATGGTTCTCCGCTTTCCTCGTAGGGGAGTCCGACGCGGTACGGGAAGCTGCCGGGCTCGTACGCGCAGTACGGGTCCGCCGCGAGCACGTCGCCCGTGAACCCGTACGCCCGCGAGCGCGAGCCCCCGCACACCGTCTTGTACTCGCACCGGCCGCACTTGCCGCCCAGCAGCGAGGGGTCCCGCAGTGTCGTGAACAGCGCCGAGCCCCGGTAGATCTCGGTCAGCGGACGGTTCTTCACGTTGCCCGCCGATACGGGCAGGAAGCCGCTCGGGTGGACCTCCCCGGTGTGCGAGACGAAGACGAAGCCGCGCCCCGAGGAGACGTCCATCGGCGGCCTGCGTGCGGTGCGGCGGGCGCCGGTGAACAGCCCGAGCTCCGCGGCCCGCGCCGACAGGAGGCCGTACAGCGCTCCGAGCGCCGGCTCCTCGCCGCGCGCTTCCAGGGCCGCCCGCTGGAGGGCGACCCGGCGGAAGTGGTGTCCCTCCGTGGTCTTGGTGGCCAGCACCGCCCCGCAGTCGTAGAGGAAGTGCAGTACGTCCTCCACCTCCGCGGGGCCGAGGGAGTCCAGCCGCCCGCCGCGGCCCGCCGGGACCAGCACGAAACCGGACCACAGCATCGCGCCCTCCCGCCCCACCAGCGCCGCGATGTCCGCCAGGTCCGCGAGGCTCCGCCGGGTGACCGTGGTGTTGATCTGGACCTTGAGCCCGAGTTCCCGCGCCGCCCGCCAGCCGTCCAGGGTCTGCCCGAACACCCCGGGCACACCCCGGAAGGCGTCGTGCCGCTCCGCCGTCGAGCCGTCCAGCGAGAGGGAGACGGCGACCGCTCCCGCGTCCCGTACCGCCGCGAGCCGCTCGCGCGTCAGCGTCGGCGTACCGGAGGGGGAGACCGCGACGCGCAGCCCGAGCGAGGTTCCGTACGCGAGGAGTTCGCACAGGTCGGGGCGTTGGAACGGGTCCCCGCCGGTGATCACGAACAGCGGGCCCGGCCGCCCGAAGGCGGCGACCTGGTCCATCACCCGGCGGGCTCCGGCCCCGTCGAGCTCCTCGGGGTCGCGGGCGGTCCGCGCCTCGGCCCGGCAGTGCAGACAGGCCAGCGGACAGGCCCGGGTGGCCTCCCAGATCACGATGAAGGGGCGCTCGGCGATCGCGTGCCGTGGACGGCGCACGACGGTCCGCCCGGGCCCCGCGGCGCTCACGAGACGCGCTCCCAGCCGCGCCGGCCCGGGCGCTCGGCGAGCTGCCCGGGGTCGCGCCTGCGGTAGACCACGTACGGCCGGAACAGGTACTTCAGCGGCGCCGAGAACATGTGCACCAGCCGTGAGTACGGGATCAGCGCGAACAGCGTGAACCCGAACAGGACGTGCAGCTTGAACGCGAGCGGGGCGCCCGCCATCAGGTGGTGGTCCGGGGTGAAGGTGAACAGGCTGCGGAACCAGATCGAGATGCCCTCGCGGTAGTCGTAGCCGTTCGTCATTCCGGTCGAGTTGAGGACCGTGGCCGTCAGGCCGAGCAGCATCGCGCCCAGCAGGAACGCGTACATCAGGTGGTCGCTGCGCAGCGTCGCCCGCCGCACCGCCGGCACCCGCAGCCGCCGGTACACGAGGATCCCGATGCCGGCGGCTGCCGCGATCCCCGCCACCGCGCCCGTGGAGACGGCCAGCAGGTGGTAGGCGTGATCGCTCAGGCCCGCCGCGTCCGTCCAGCTCTTGGGGACCAGCAGCCCGACCACGTGCCCGAGGACCACGAACAGCATGCCGAAGTGGAAGAGCGGCGAGCCGATGCGCAGCAGCCGCGACTCGTGCAGCTGCGTGGAGCGGGTGGTCCAGCCGAACGTGTCGAAGCGGGCGCGCCAGACCGTGCCCGCGATGAGCAGGGCGACCGAGACGTAGGGCAGTACGCCCCACAGGAAGAGGTCCATCAGGCCGTCCGCCTTTCGGAGTTCGAGGGCCACGGGAGGTCGACGGGGCGGTCGATGCCGGGGCCGAACGGTTCGAGCGCCGAGCCCGCGCCCACCAGCTCCTGCGGCGGCCCGTTCCTCGCGAGCGCCTTCGCCTCGGCCTTCGTGGCCGGCGAAGGACCCGGCAGCGTCGCGCAGACGGCCTCCAGGACGCGGGCGTACGGGGAGCCCGACTCGGCGAGCGCGAGGCGCAGCAGCTCCAGCCCGGCCCGGTACTCCTGGAGCAGCTCGGCGCCGGCCTCCTCCCGGCGGGCCGCGAACTCCAGCGCGACCGGCAGGAAGTCGGGCAGTTCCTCGCCCGCGAACTCCAGCCCGAAGTCCCGGTAGATCCGCTTCAGCCGGACCAGGGACAGTCCGCGCCGACGGGTGTCGCCGTCCACCCACCAGGTCAGGTACAGACAGCGCCGGTTGCGCGTGTCGAAGGTCCCGGTGTACCGGGCGCACAGCTCGATCGGGGTCAGCGCCTCGGCCTCGTCGAGGAAGGACCCGAGCAGCGCGGCCGGTTCGGCGGGCGCCCCGGCGAGGGCCGCGCGGAGCCGGGGGAGCTCGTCGTGGAAGCGGTCGCCGGGGTACTGCAGGACGCAGCCCGCGACCAGTCGTACCAGCGCGTCACCGCTCGTCCGGTCCGTGGTGCCGGTCGTCTTTGCGTTCACGAACGCCTCCTGGTCGCTCCGAGGTTGAGCATCACGCGGGGTTCGGACAGGGCCCCGACCGGGCACCCGGCGTCCAGCGGACGGGTCTCGGCCGGCGCGTCGGCTTCGGGGCGCGCCGCGCTCGGGACCACGAACCGGTCCTCCTGCTTGGCGATCGCCAGCAGCCGGAACATGTCCTCCATCTCGACGCCCGTCAGACCCACGGCCTTCGCGATCGACTCGTCCCGGGCCTCGCCTAGGTTGACGCGCCGCATGTACGCGCGCATCGCCGCCATCCGCCGCAGCACCGCTTCGACGGCGTGCGTGTCGCCGGCCGTGAGGATCGCCGCGAGGTACTCGACGGGGATGCGCAGGGCGTCGATGGCGCCGAACAGGTTGCCCGCGTCCTCGCCGTCGCTCCCGGTCGCGGCGACCGCCTCGACCACGGGGGAGAGCGGGGGCACGTACCAGACCATCGGCATCGTCCGGTACTCCGGATGGAGCGGGAGGGCGACCTGGTAGCCGGCGATCAGGTCGTACACGGGGGAGCGCTGCGCGGCCTCGATCCACTCCCGGGTGATGCCGGCGGCCCGCGCGGCCTCGATCACCGCCGGATCGCGGGGGTCGAGGAAGCACTCCACCTGGGCGGGGTAGAGGTCGTGCTCGTCCTCCACGGCCGCGGCCACGGCGACCTCGTCGGCGTCGTACAGCATCACGCCGAGGTAGCGCATCCGTCCGACGCAGGTCTCCGAGCACACCGTCGGCATGCCGACTTCGATGCGCGGGAAGCAGAAGGTGCACTTCTCGGCCTTGCCGGTGTGGTGGTTGAAGTACACCTTCTTGTACGGGCATCCGCTCACGCACATCCGCCAGCCGCGGCAGGCGTCCTGGTCCACCAGGACGATGCCGTCCTCCTCGCGCTTGTACATCGCCCCGGACGGGCAGGAGGAGACGCAGGCCGGGTTCAGGCAGTGCTCGCAGATCCGGGGGAGGTAGAACATGAAGCTCTGCTCGAACTCGAAGCGGATCTTCTCGCCCACCTCGTCGCGGATCTTCTCCACGATCGGGTCCTTCGGCCCGTGCGCGGGGGCGCCGCCGAGGTTGTCGTCCCAGTTCGGGCCCCACTCGATCGTGTCGATGGGCTCGCCGGTGAGCTGCGAGACGGGCCGGGCGGTGGGCATGTCGTCGCCCGCCGGGGCCTCGGTCAGGTTCTTGTACTCGTACGTCCAGGGCTGGTAGTAGTCGTCGATCTCCGGCAGGTCCGGATTCGCGAAGATCCTGCCCAGCTTGGCGAGCCGGCCGCCGGCGCGCAGCCGCAGCCGTCCCGAGCGGGTGCGCTCCCAGCCGCCCTTCCACCGTTCCTGGTCCTCCCAGCGGCGCGGGTAGCCCTGGCCGGGGAGGGTCTCGACGTTGTTGAACCAGACGTACTCGGTGCCCTGCCGGTTGGTCCACGCCTGCTTGCAGGTGACCGAGCAGGTGTGGCAGCCGATGCACTTGTCGAGGTTCATGACCATCGCGATCTGTGCCATGACCTTCATCGTCTAGAACTCCACGTTCTGGTCGCGGCGGCGTATGACCGTCACCTCGTCGCGCTGGTTGCCGGTCGGGCCCAGGTAATTGAAGGCCCAGGTCAGCTGGGCGTAGCCGCCGATCAGGTGGGTGGGCTTGAGCATCACCCGGGTCAGCGAGTTGTGGATGCCGCCGCGGCGGCCCGTCTTCTCGGTCTTCGGCACGCCGACCGTCCGCTCCTGCGCGTGGTTCATGTACACCGTGCCGGGCGGCATCTTGTGGGAGACGATCGCGCGGGCGGTGACCACGCCGTTGCGGTTGACCGCCTCGATCCAGTCGTTGTCCCGGGCCCCGATGGCCTCGGCGTCCTGCGGGGACATCCACACCGTCTGGCCGCCGCGGCCCAGGGTCATCATGTGGAGGTTGTCCTGGTACTGGCTGTGGATGGCCCACTTGTTGTGCGGGGTCAGGTACCGGACGGCGACCGTCTTCTCGTCGACGACGCCGAGTTCCGGTTCCCCGTACAGGGTGTGCATGTTCAGCGGAGGCTTGTAGACGGGCAGGGATTCGCCGACCTCGTGCAGCCAGTCGTGGTCGAGGAAGAAGTGCTGGCGGCCGGTGAGGGTGTGCCAGGGCTTGAGGTGCTCGGTGTTGACGGTGAAGGCCGTGTAACGGCGCCCGCCCGCCTCCGATCCCGACCACTCGGGAGAGGTGATCACCGGGACCGGACGGGCCTGGGTGTCGGCGAAGGTGATCCGCTTGCCCTCGGCCTCGGCGGCCAGGTGGGCCATGTGGGTGCCGACCTTCTTCTCCAGGGTCTCGAACCCCTGGGTCGCCAGGCGTCCGTTGGAGGTGCCCGACAGGGAGAGGATCGCCTCGCAGGCGCGCTGCGCGGTGTCCAGGCGCGGCCGGCCGTCGGCGATCCCGCCGCGCACCGTCCCGTTCTTCTCCCGCAGGTACGCGACCTCCTCGGCCACGTCGTACGTGATGGCCTTGGTAGTCACCCCGAGGGTGTCGACGAGCGGGCCCAGCGCGGCGAACTTCGCGCCGACGGACCCGTAGTCGCGCTCGACGACCGCCAGGCCGTACATCGTGCGCCCGGGCACGGGCTCGCACTCGCCCTTCGACCAGTCCAGCGCGACCCCTCCCGGCTGGGCCATCTCGCCGCCCGGGGTGTCGTGCCGGAGGGCGGTGGCGACGAGGTCCCTGCGGACGCCGAGGTGCTCCGCGGCGAGTTCGCCGAAGCGCCCGGCGATCGCGAGGAAGGCGTCGTAGTCGGAGCGGGCCTGCCAGGGCGGGTCCACGGCCGGGGTGAACGCGTGCAGGAAGGGGTGCATGTCCGTCGAGGACAGGTCGTGCTTCTCGTACCAGGTGGCCGCGGGCAGCACCACGTCGGAGAGCAGCGTCGTGGACGTCATCCGGAAGTCCATGCTCATCAGCAGGTCCAGCTTCCCCTCGACGTCCTCCTCCCGGTACGTGACGTCCCTCGGCGTGCACCGCGGGCCGTCGTCGGGGAGGTTGGAGTGGGTGCCGAGGAGGTGTTTGAGGAAGTACTCGTTGCCCTTGGAGCTGGAGCCGAGCAGGTTGGCCCGCCATACGTTGAGCACCCGCGGCCAGTTGCCGGGCGCGTCGGGATCCTCCCCGGCGAAGCCGAGAGTGCCCGCCTTCAGCTCCCGTACGGCGTCGGCGACCGGATCGGCGCTCGCACCCAGGTCGAGGGGGTTGCGGTCGAACGTGGGGTACGAGGGCATCCAGCCCATGCGGGCGCTGGCGGCCAGGCAGTCGGAGCCGGTCATGCCGGCGAAGACGCCGCCCGCGAGCGGGGAGGCGAGGGCCTCGGCCGGGAGGGTGTCGTAGCGCCACTGGTCGGTGTGCAGGTAGAACCAGGCCGCGCCGATCATCTGGCGCGGCGGGCGCGACCAGTCGGAGGCGGCGGCGAGCGTGGCCCAGCCCGTGACCGGGCGGCACTTCTCCTGCCCGACGTAGTGGCCCCAGCCGCCGCCGTTGCGGCCCTGGCAGCCGGTGAGGGTGAGCAGGGCGAGGAAGGCGCGGTAGATGGTCTCGGAGTGGAACCAGTGGTTCGTGCCCGCGCCCATCAGGATCATGCAGCGTCCGCGCGAACGCTCGGCGGTCTGCGCGAACTCCCGGGCCACGCGGGCGGCCTGGGCGGCGGGCACGGAGGTCAGCGACTCCTGCCAGCCGGGGGTGCCGGGGGCGTCGGCGTCCTCGTACGAGGAGGGCCAGTCGCCGGGCAGACCCGGGCGGGCGACCCCGTACTGGGCCAGCATCAGGTCGAAGACGGTGGTGACGAGCCGACCGCCGAGGCGGCGGACGGGAACCCCGCGGCGGACGACGCCCGCCCTGTCGTCCTCGAAGCGAGGGAGGACGATCTCGGCGCTCGCGCCCTCGTCGAGCAGGGTCAGGCGGGGCACCGTGTCGCCGAGGTCGAGGTTCCACTCCGGTTTCCCGTCCGTCTCCCAGCGGTGGCCGAGGGTGCCGTTGGGGACGACCGCCGCGCCCGTCGCGTCGTCGACGAGGACGGTCTTCCACCGCGCGTTCCCGGTCTCCTCGCCGAGGTCGGCGGCGGTGACGAACTTCCCCGGGACGAGCCCCTGCTCCGTTTCCCGCAGGGATACGAGGAAGGGCAGGTCCGTGTACTTCCGGACGTAATCCGTGAAGAAAGGGGTCTGCTTCTCGACGAAGAACTCCTTGAGGATGACGTGGCCCATCGCGAGGGCCAGCGCTCCATCCGTCCCGGGGTGCGGGTGCATCCATTCGTCGGCGAATTTCGTGTTGTCCGCGAAATCGGGGGAGACGGTCACGACCTTCTGGCCGCGGTAGCGGGCCTCGGCCATCCAATGGGCGTCCGGGGTACGGGTCACGGGGACGTTCGAGCCCCACATCATCAGGTACGCGGCGTCCCACCAGTCGCCGGACTCGGGGACGTCCGTCTGGTCGCCGAACACCTGCGGGGAGGCGACGGGCAGGTCCGCGTACCAGTCGTAGAAGCTCAGCATCGGGGCGCCGATGAGGGAGTGGAAGCGGGCGCCGGCGGCGTGCGAGGCCATCGACATCGCCGGGATCGGCGAGAAGCCGGCGACGCGGTCCGGGCCGTGCTCCTTGATGGTGTGCACGTGCGCGGCGGCGACGATCTCGGTCGCCTCCTCCCAGCTCGCGCGCACGAGCCCGCCCTTGCCGCGGGCCCGCTGGTAGGCGCGCCGGCGCTCCGGGTCGGCCTGGATGTCGGCCCAGGCCAGGACCGGGTCGCCGAGCCGCGCCCTGGCCTCCCGGTACATCTCCAGCAGGGCGCCGCGCACGTGCGGGTGGCGCACGCGCGTCGGCGAGTACGAGTACCAGGAGAAGGAGGCGCCGCGCGGGCAGCCGCGGGGTTCGTACTCGGGACGGTCGGGGCCGACGGAGGGGTAGTCGGTGGCCTGGGTCTCCCAGGTGATGATCCCGTCCTTGACGTACACCTTCCACCGGCACGAACCGGTGCAGTTCACGCCGTGCGTGGAGTGCACGACCTTGTCGTGGCTCCAGCGGTCACGGTAGAAGGCCTCCGCGGCCCGCCCGCCGGTGCGGTGGACCGTGCGCAGGTCCCCGGACACCTCGGCCCCCGTGAAGAAACTGCCCGCCTTGATCAGTGAATCGGCGGCGCCCTGATGTCCGAACCGGTCCTGCACGACGACCCTCCAGGCGGGTGGTGTGACGGGTGCGGAAAAGCACCCGTCAACGACGCTACGCCCGCCGGAAGGCCGAATCCGATGACAAAGGTCCCGTACGGGCATGACCTAATTCCGGTCTTTTCCGGGACAAGTGGATGGCAGGCTGGAAGGAGTCAACTCCCGAGGGAATGCGGCAAATTACGCGACGGATTTCCCATTAACGGCGTCAGGAGGCGGTCGGTGGCGAGGAGGAAGAGCGCGTGGCTGCCGGACCAGCACGGTGCCTGGGCCATGCTGGCCGTGCCGTTCCTGGCGGGGACGCTGCTCGCCCCCCGTCCGGGGTGGGCGCACGCGGCGCTGTTCGCCGCCTGGCTGCTCGGGTACGCGGCCGTCTTCCACGGTCAGCAGTGGCTGCGCCTGCGCCGGGTCGCCCGCCGCCGACCGGACGCGGCGGCCCGGCACGTGCGCCCGGCGCTGGTCCTGGGGGCCGCCTGCGCCGCGCTGGGCATCCCGCTCGCGGCGGCGCACCCGTGGCTGGCGCCCGCGGCCGCGGCGGCGGCGCCCTTCCTCGCGGTGAACACCTGGTACGCCCGGCGCGGCCGCGAGCGGGCACTGGTCAACGGCCTGGTGGCGGTGGTCCCGGCGTGCGGGATGCTGCCGGTGGCCGCGGGGCTGGGCGGGATGCCCGCCGCGTCGGCCTGGCGCCCGGCGCTGGCCTGCCTGCTGTACTTCGCGGGCACGGTGGCGTACGTGAAGACGATGATCCGGGAGCGGAACTCCCGGGCGTACCACCGGGGCTCGGTGGTCTACCACGCGGCGGCCCTGGCCGCGGCCGCCGGCCTCTCGCCCTGGCCGGCGATCCCCTTCGCGGTCTACCTGGCCCGGGCGGCCGTCCTCCCGGGCCGGGCCCTGAAGCCCCCGGCGGTGGGCGCGATCGAGATCGCCTGCTCGGCGGCGCTGCTGGGGACGCTGGCAGCGGCTTTCAGCGGCTAGGGGCGGCTGGGGGCCGGGGGCCGGGGGCCGGGGGCCGGGGGCTGGAGCAGGGGCTAGGGGCTAGATCGCTTCCTTGCGGGTCAGGTAGTTGAACGACAGCCAGCCCGGCAGCACCGGCAGCCAGAACGTCATCAGGCGGAACAGGAGCACCGCCGAGATGGCGACCTCCTTCTCCAGCCCCGCCGCGATCAGACCCAGCGTCAGCGTGGTCTCCACCGCGCCGATACCGCCCGGCGTCGGCGCCGCCGAGCCCAGCGCGTTGCCCGCCAGGAACACGACCGCGATGCTCGCGTAGCTGATGGCCTGGCCGCCGCCGAAGGCCCGGATCGAGGCGTCCAGGCACATCACGAAGCAGCCGGTCAGCAGCAGCATGCCGCCGATGCCCGTCATCAGCTTCTGCGGCCGCTGGAGCACGTCCAGCATGCGCGGCACCACACCGGCGAACAGTGCCCGCACCCGCGTCGCCACGAACTTCCGCAGGAACGGCACCGCCGTCACCACCAGCACCAGCACGGCCACCGTCAGCAGACCGGCGATGACCGTACGGGACGGGGTCATCTCCGGGGTCTTCTCGGTGCCCGTCAGATAGCCGAAGGCCAGCAGCAGCAGGACGTGGCTCGCCAGGCCGAACAGCTGCGAAGCGCCCACGCTCGCCACCGCCAGCCCCGGCCGGATCCCGGCCCGCTGGAGGAACCGCGTGTTCAGCGCGACACCGCCGACCGCCGCCGGCGCCACCAGCTTCACGAACGACCCCGCCACCTGCGCCACCACCGTCCGCAGGAACGACACCCGCTCGGGCACGAAGCCCAGCAGGCTCATCGCCGCCGCGAAGTAGGTCAGGGCGGAGAAGGCCAGCGCCGCCCCCACCCAGCCCCACTGCGCCTCGCCGACGACCGTCGCGAAGTCCACGTGGGCCAGCTGCGTGAGCAGGAAGTAGGCGCCGAACGCGCCCGCGATGAACGACACCAGCGTGCGCGGCCGGATCCGCTCCAGGCGGGCCGGCTCCACCGGCGCCTGCGGACGGATCAGCAGCACCTGCTGGCGGATCTGGCTCAGCAGGTCCTCCTCGCGGGCCCCGTCGAGGGCGTCGTCCAGCGCCTTCTTCTCGGCCTTCTTCTCCGCGGCCGTGGCCGCCGCCGACTTGGCCCCCGCCTTGCCGGCCTTCCCCGCGTTCCGGTCCGGCTTCGCCTCCTCCGCGGCCGCCTCGCGCGCCGCCTTCGCCGCCCGCGAGGACTCCAGTACGGCCTCCCGCTGCCGGTCGGCCCGCTCCCGGGCCAGCCTGCGCAGCGTCGCCCGCGTGGAGCGGCTCAGCGCGATCGGCTGGAGCAGCGGCAGGCAGTCCGCCACCGCGTCCGGGCCGAGCACCGACACCGCGGCGGCCACCGAGCGCTCCGCCCCGATCCGCAGGCCGAGCGTGGTCAGCAGCTGCGCGATGTCCATGCGGAGCACGAGGTCCCCGGCCGCGATCTCACCGCCGCGCAGGTCGGTGAGGACGACATTGCCGGAACGATCCACCACGAGGGCGTCGCCGGTCAGCCGCCTGTGGGCGATCCGCCGGGACTGGAGGGCCCGTACCTGCTTCCACGTGTTGCGGGTCAGGTCGTCGGTGATCTCCTCGTCGCCGAGCGCGTCGAGGGGCCGGCCGTCCAGGTGCTCGTACACGAGCATCACGGCGTCCGGACCGAGCTCGGAGGTGGCGATCAGCTTCGGCGCGTTCGCCCCGGCCGCGATGGCCGCGTAGGCGAGGAGCGCCTCCTGCTCCAGCGCCTGGCGCAGCGACTGGAGGCTGCGCCGCGTCGTGATGCCGCGCAGGGTGAGCCGGCGCCAGACCCGGTAGAAGAACCCGTGCGCCTGCTGCTCGCGGTCGACGACGGTGACGTCGAGCGGCGGGCCGTCCTCCAGGGTGACGTGGTAGCGCCGGCCGCGGTCGCTGACCTCCGAGGCGTCGGCACCGTCCGGGAGCTCCGCGCGCATGGCGCTGACCGGCTTGAAGCCGACCCGGCGCAGGCCGGCGAGGAGCGTCTGCCCGGTGGGGCGGACGTTCGGCGAGCCGACGGCGTACAGGGTTCCGTACGCGACGCTCCAGCCGATCAGCACGGTCAACATGATCGAGAACGGCGTGGTGTACCCGCTGACCAGCATCGCGAAGGCGTCCAGCAGCAGGACCACCCACAGCGCGACCCGCCAGCGGGGCCGGCGGGTCATGCCGACGGCGGTCATGTACGCGATGACGGGCGCGAGGTAGCCGTGCACCGGGTCGGTGAGGGGGCCGCCGACCGTGGTCTGTCGGGTGAGGGCCTCCTGGATGGTGCCGGAGGCGGCCTGGGAGACCCACAGGTCGGTGGCCAGGGTGACGCCGTGCGCCAGGACCGCGGCGAGCACGCCGTCGGCGATGCGCAGCCCGTCCCGTTTGATCAGCCGCTCGATGGCGAAGGCCACCGGGACGAGCAGCACGGCGATGCTGGACACCAGCCCGGCGACCTTGATCAGCAGATCGGGCGCGGCGCCGGTGCCCTGGGAGATGTCGGCTTCGAGGCCTGCGGTGGTGCGGTGGGCGAAGGCGGCGATGGCGAGGACGACGGCGATGCCGAGGACCCCCACGAGCAGGCGTACGAGGTCGGAGGGGCGGTGCACGCGGGCGGCGAGCAGCGGCTCGTCGACCTCGACCTGGTCGGCCGACGCGGAGGCGCGCCCGTGCGGCCCGTCGGCGTCGGACCCGGCCGCGGGCCCCTTGCGGGGCGTGCCCGCGGCCGAGGACGCGGCCCGCGCCCGGGTCTCGCCGGTGCCACCGGCCCGGGCCCCGGGTTCGGGTTCGGGCTCGGGTTCGGGTGTGCCTCCGGCCCCGGGCGTGGTCCCCGGGTACGGGTCTGGGCGCGTGCCGTCGTCCTCAGCCGCGCCGTCCGGAGGGCTCACACCCTGCTCCTTCGTCGTCACTTCCGTCTCTTCTTGATCACGTATCACCAGTCACCGCCCGGAAGATGGTGGCACGGACCGACGTGCGGGCGGGGCATCAGGGTGCGTGCCGGTACGGAAGGAAACCTTCCGGGAACCGGTCCGTGATGTACGGCACCATGGGCGCCATGAGCGAGGAGCTGCCCGAGTACGCGGAGCGGGTGCTGGAGGCGGCCGAGCGGATTCCGCCCGGCCGGGTGATGACGTACGGGGACGTCGCCGAATGGCTCGGCGAGGGCGGACCGCGCCAAGTCGGGCGCGTGATGGCCCTGTACGGGGGAGCCGTGCCCTGGTGGCGCGTGGTGCGGGCGGACGGCCGGCCGCTGCCCGGCAGCGAGATCCGGGCCCTGGAGCACTACCGCGTGGAGGCCACGCCGCTGCGGCTGACCACCGGCGGCGAGGCCCGGCTGAACATGCCGCGGGCGCGCTGGGACGGGCGGGAGGAGCACGCCGCACGGGACGAGGGTCACATCTGACAGCTTCGGCCATGCGGGGCCGGGGCGGGCGGTCGAGCGCCCGTACGGGCGACGGCCCGCGGCCCCTCGGCCGCGCCCCCGGGGGACTGCGCGGGACCCGGCGGTTGCCGTAGCGTTGCCTCTTCGGCTTCGGCAGGCGCGGCGGCGACCGCGGCATCCGCGGCGGCCGCAGCAACCGCAGACCCACCAGGACCTGGACCGGCACCCCACGTGATCACCTCTCCATCCGACCGCTCCGAGCGGCGGCGTACGCGGACCCCTGACGCGTACCGCCTCGTGCGCACCGGGCCGCAGCGGGTGGATCCCCCTGTTCTGGACGCAGCGCAGCGGGCGGTGGTTGATCACACCGGCGGCCCGCTTCTCGTGCTGGCCGGACCGGGCACCGGGAAGACGACCACGCTGGTCGAGGCGGCCGCGGCCCGGGTCGAGGCGGGGGTGGACCCGGCCCGGATCCTCATCCTCACCTTCAGCCGCAAGGCGGCGGTGGAACTGCGCGACCGGGCCGCCCTGCGGCTCGGCGGCGCGCGCGCCCCGCAGGCCACCACCTTCCACTCCTTCTGCTACGGACTGGTCCGCGCCCACCAGGACACCGACCTGTTCGCGGATCCGCTGCGGCTGCTGTCGGGCCCGGAGCAGGACGTGATGGTCCGCACCCTCCTGGACGGCCAGCGCCGGATCCGCTCCATCCGCTGGCCGGACGACCTGCGGGCCGCGCTCACCACGCGCGGCTTCGCGGACGAGGTCCGCGCGGTGCTCGCCCGCGCCCGCGAGCTGGGGCTCGGCCCGGCGGCGCTGGACGCGTTCGCGACCCGGCTGGGCCGCCCGGACTGGAAGGCGGCGGCGGCCTTCCTGTCGGAGTACCTGGACGTCCTGGACATGCAGGGCACGCTGGACTACGCCGAGCTCGTCCACCGGGCCGTCCTCCTCGCGGAGCGCACCGCGTCCCTCTCCCTGTCCTACGACGTGATCTACGTGGACGAGTACCAGGACACGGACGCCTCCCAGCTGCGGCTGCTGCGGGCCCTGGCGGGACCCGCTGGCACGCTGGTCGCCTTCGGCGATCCCGACCAGTCGATCTACGCCTTCCGCGGCGCCGACATCAACAACATCCTGGACTTCGAGGGCTCCTTCCCCGGCGCACAGGTGCGGGCCCTGACCGTGGGCCGCCGCTCGGGGGCGAACCTCCTGGCGGCGACCCGCCTGCTGACCACCCGCATGCCGGTCCCGCGCCTGCCCGCGGCGGCGGTCCGCGCGCACCGCGGGCTGACCCCGGTGCGCGAGGGCGGCGGGGTCGAGGTGTTCACGTACCCCACGGCCGGGGCCGAGCTGGACAACATCGCCGACATCCTGCGCCGGGCCCACCTGGAGGACGGCGTGCCGTGGCAGGACATGGCCGTACTGGTCCGCTCCGGCGGCCGCACCCTCCCGGCGATGCGCCGCGCCCTGATCTCGGCGGGAGTCCCGGCGGAGACGGACGGCACCGACACCCCGCTGCGCCACGAACCGGCGACGGCCCCCCTCCTGACGGCCCTGCGCACCGCCGCCACTCCGGTCCGGGCGGCCGCCGGGGAACCCGCCCCGGCCGCCGAGGTCCCGGAGGCGGACCTTCAGGCGGCTCCCGAGGCGGACCTTGAGGCTGCCCCCGAGGCGGAGGCCGAGCCCGCGCCCGCCTCCGAGCCCGCGCCCGCCTCCGAGCCCGCGCCCGCCGCGGGCGACCGGCACGACGAAGGGTGGATCGGCGTCGAGGCGGCGCTCACGCTGCTCGGCTCACCGCTCGGCGGCATGGACGCCGCCGACCTGCGCCGGCTCGGGCGGGCCCTGCGCGACGAGGAGCGGGCCGCCGGCATCAAGGTGCCCGCCCCCTCCGACGTCCTGCTCGCCCGCGCCCTCGCCGAGCCCGAACGGCTCACCGCCCACGACCCCGCCTACGCCCGCGGAGCGCAGCGCCTCGGGCTGCTCCTGCGCAAGGCCCGCGAGCTCCTCCAGGGCGGAGGCACCGCCGAAGAGGCCCTGTGGACCCTGTGGGACGGCACCTCCTGGCCCGACCGCCTGGAGCGCCGGGCCCGCCGCGGCGGAGCTGCCGGCCGCAACGCCGACCGCGACCTCGACGCCGTCTGCGCGCTCTTCGACACCGCCGCCCGCGCCGAGGACCGCACCGGCGGCCGCGGCGCCCTCAACTTCCTCGAACAGCTCGAAGCCGAGGACATCGCCGGGGACACCCTGACCGGCAAGGCCACCCGTGCCGAAGCCGTCCGCCTCATGACCGCCCACCGCTCCAAGGGCCTGGAGTGGCGCCTCGTCGTCGTCGCCGGGGTGCAGGAAGGGCTCTGGCCCGACCTGCGCCGCCGCGGCTCGCTCCTCGAAGCCGACCGCATCGGCCGGGACGGCCTCGCCGAGCCCCTCACCCCCGGCGCGCTCCTGGCGGAGGAGCGCCGCCTCTTCTACGTCGCCGCGACCCGCGCGCGCGAGCGCCTCGTCGTCACCGCCGTCAAGGCCCCTGCCGAGGACGGCGACCAGCCCTCCCGCTTCCTCACCGAGCTCGGGGTCACCCCGAAGGACGTCACCGGCCGTCCCCGCCGCCCCCTCGCCGTCCCCGCGCTCGTCGCCGAACTGCGCGCCACCACCGTCGACCCCGACGCCTCGCCCGCGCTCCGCGAGGCCGCCGCCCGCCGCCTCGCGCGCCTCGCCGCGCTCACCGACGAGGACGACCGCCCGCTGGTCCCCGCCGCGCACCCGCAGCGCTGGTGGGGGTTGTACGAGCCCACCCGCAGCAGCGTCCCGCTCCGCGACCGCGAGCGGCCCGTCGCCCTCTCCGGCTCCGCCCTGGACCAGCTCGCCAACACCTGCTCCCTCCAGTGGTTCCTCGGCCGCGAGGTCAAGGCCGACGCCCCCTCCACCGCCGCCCAGGGCTTCGGCAACGTCGTCCACGTCCTCGCCGACGAGGTCGCCTCCGGCCGCACCCCCGCCGACCTCGCCGTCCTGATGGAACGCCTCGACTCCGTCTGGGACGCCCTCGCCTTCGACGCCCCCTGGAAGTCCCGCCAGGAGAAGGACAACGCCCGCGCCGCCCTGGAGCGCTTCCTGCGCTGGCACACCACCGACCGCGGCGGCCGGGAGGCCGTGGCCACCGAGCACGACTTCGACGTCACCCTCGAAGCGGGCGAGTACGCCGTCCGCATCCGAGGCTCCATGGACCGCGTCGAGGCCGACCCGCAGGGCCGCGCGTACGTCGTCGACTTCAAGACCGGCAAGGGCGCCCCGACGAAGGACGAGGTCGCGCGACACCCCCAGCTCGCCGTGTACCAGCTCGCCGTGCGCGAAGGAGCCGTCGACGAGGTCTTCGACGGGGTGCGCCCCGAGGCGGGCGGCGCCGAACTGGTGCAGCTGCGCCAGGGCGCGGCCCAGCGGGACGGCGGGGACACGGTGCCCAAGATCCAGGCGCAGCAGCCGCCGGACGGCGCGTGGGTCGGCGACCTCCTCGCCACCGCGGCCGGCCGGGTCCTGGACGAGCGCTTCGCGCCCGCCGCCGGCAAGCACTGCGACCACTGTTCCTTCCGCAGTGCGTGCAGCGCCCGCCCCGAGGGCCGCCAGACGGTGGAGTGAGTCGCTGCGTTCACCGGTCGGCGACCGACCGGCCGGTGAGACGGCGGCCGGGAGTGTCGGTGGATCGGGCTAGCCTCTATCAGGTGTCCGCGCGTCCGCCCGTCCTCACCGACCCCGAGCAGCTCAAGGAGCTCCTCGGCATCCCCTTCACGCCCGAACAGCTGGCCTGCGTCACCGCCCCCGCGGCCCCCCAGGTCATCGTGGCCGGCGCCGGCTCGGGCAAGACCACGGTCATGGCCGCCCGCGTCGTCTGGCTCGTCGGCACCGGAGCCGTCGCCCCCGAGCAGGTCCTCGGCCTGACCTTCACCAACAAGGCGGCCGCCGAGCTCGCCGAGCGGGTACGAAAGGCCCTCGCGCGGGCCGGCATCACGGACCCGGACCCTTCACCGGCCGATCCCGACGCGGCTGGCGGCGAGCCGCGCATCTCCACGTACCACGCCTTCGCCGGGCAGCTCCTGAAGGACCACGGCCTGCGCATCGGCCTGGAGCCCAGCGCCCGCCTCCTCGCCGACGCCACCCGCTTCCAGCTGGCCGCGCGCGTGCTCCGCGAGGCCCCGGGCCCCTACCCGGCGCTCACCAAATCCGTCCCCGACCTGGTCAGCGACCTGCTCGCGCTCGACGGGGAGCTCTCCGAGCACCTGGTGACCCCCGACGAGCTGCGCGCGTACGACACCGAGCTCCTCGACACCCTCGCGGCCACCAGGCTCACCAACGAAGACCTGCGCAAGGTCCCCGAGGCCGTGCGCGGCCGCCTCGAACTGCTGGAGCTGACCGAGCGCTACCGCGCCGCCAAACGCTCCCGCGACCTGCTCGACTTCAGCGACCAGATAGCCCTCTCCGCGCAGCTGGCCACCACCCGGCCCGAGGTGGGGGAGCTGCTGCGGGAGGAGTTCAGGGTGGTCCTGCTCGACGAGTACCAGGACACCTCCGTGGCCCAGCGGCTGCTGCTGTCCGGCCTGTTCGGCGGCGGCAGCGGGCACGCGGTGACCGCCGTCGGGGACCCCTGCCAGGCGATCTACGGCTGGCGCGGCGCGTCCGTGGCCAACCTGGACGACTTCCCCGAGCACTTCCCCCATGCCGGCGGGCGCCCGGCGACCCGGTTCTCGCTGAGCGAGAACCGGCGCAGCGGCGGCCGCCTCCTCGACCTGGCCAACGAGCTGGCCGCGCCGCTGCGCTCCATGCACGAGGGCGTCGAGGCGCTGCGGGCGGCGCCGGGGGAGGAGCGGGCCGGTTCCGTGCGCTGCGCGCTGCTGGAGACGCACGCCGAGGAGCTGGAGTGGCTCGCGGACTCGGTCGCGCACCTGGTCCGTACGGGAACGGAGCCGCGCGAGATCGCGGTGCTGTGCCGCTCGGCCCGGGACTTCGCGCAGATCCAGGCCGTCCTGGTGGCCCGGGACGTGCCGGTGGAGGTCGTCGGGCTGTCCGGGCTGCTGCACCTGCCCGAGGTCGCGGACCTGGTCGCGGTGTGCGAGGTGCTCCAGGACCCGGGCGCCAACGCCTCGCTGGTCCGGCTGCTCGTCGGCCCGCGCTGGCGGATCGGCGCGCGCGACCTGGCCCTGCTGGGGCGCCGGGCGCGGCAGCTGATCGGCCGTACGCCGGGCGAAGTGGATCCCGACGAGCGCCTCGCGGCGGCGGTGGAGGGCGTGGACCCGGCCGAGGTCGTCTCGCTGGCGGACGCGCTGGAGACGTTCCTGGACGGTTCCTCGGCCGCCTCGGACGACCTGCCGTTCTCCGCCGAGGCCCGGGTCCGCTTCGCGCACCTGGCCCAGGAGCTGCGCGACCTGCGGCGCTCGCTCGCGGATCCGCTGATGGACGTACTGCACCGGGTGCTGGCCGCGACCGGCCTGGAGGTGGAGCTGTCGGCCTCGCCGCACGCGCTGGCGGCCCGGCGCCGCGAATCGCTGTCCGGTTTCCTGGACGTGGCGGCCGGCTTCGCCTCCCTGGACGGCGAGGCGTCCCTGCTGGCCTTCCTCGGCTTCCTGCGTACGGCCGTCCAGTACGAGAAGGGCCTGGACCACGCCCTGCCCGGCGGGGAGAACACCGTGAAGGTGCTCACCGCCCACAAGTCCAAGGGCCTGGAGTGGGACGTGGTGGTGGTCCCGGACCTGTGCGCGGGCTCCTTCCCGAAGGAGAAGGCGCCCGAGCCGTGGACCTCGTACGCGAAGGTCCTGCCGTACGCCCTGCGCGGCGACGCGGCCACCCTTGCGGACGACCCGGCGTGGACCTCGGCGGGCCTGAAGGCGTTCAAGTCCTCGCTGAAGGAGCACAAGGCGGTCGAGGAACTCCGCCTGGGCTACGTGACCTTCACCCGGCCGCGCTCGCTGCTGCTGGCCTCGGGGCACTGGTGGGGCCCGACGCAGAAGAAGCGCCGGGGCCCGTCGCCGTTCCTGTCCTCCCTCCACGACCACTGCGCGGCGGGCAACGGGGAGATCGAAGCCTGGGCCCCGGAGCCGGATCCCGACGCGCAGAACCCGTCCCTCGCCACGGAGTCCACCCCGGACCTGTCCTGGCCGCTCCCCCTGGACCCGGCGTCCCTGAGACTCCGCCGCGAGGCGGCGGCCCTGGTCGAGGCACACCTGGCCGCCCCCCGGCGCGAACCCGCCCCCGCGCCGAACGGCCACCTCTGGCCCCCGCACTGCGAGGAGCCGTCGTACGCCGAGGAGCCGGACGGGGAGGACCTCTGGGCGGCGGACGCGGCGAGCGTCCCGCACCCCCGCAGCGGGTCGGCCGCCCCGCGCGGCGAGGGGGACCGGACCGTGGGCCCGACCCCGCCCGGTGACGCCCCGTGGCCCGCCGACGAGCCCTGGCCCGACGAGCCCTGGCCCGACGACCCCTGGGCCGAAGGCCCCTTGGCCGACGACCCGTGGGCCGGGGAACCCGCGCCCGCTCCGGCCCCGCCGCCCGGGGGCACCGTCCCGTACGACGGCGGCCGCGACCACCGGCCCGCCGCGCCGCCCGGCGACCGGCCCCGCGCCCCCCGGCCGGGCGCCCGTACCGGCCCCACCCCCGAGGAGGCCCGGGCCATCGCGTCCTGGGACCGGGACCTCGACGCCTTGGAGGGCGAGCTCCGGCGTGCCCGCGTCGCCGTGCGCGACGTCGAGCTGCCGCCCGCCCTCTCCGCCAGCCAGCTCCTGCGCCTCGCCGCCGACGAGCAGGGCTTCGCCCGCGACCTCGCCCGCCCCATGCCGAAGCCCCCGCAGCCCGCGGCGCGCCAGGGCACGCGCTTCCACGCCTGGGTCGAGTCCCGCTTCGACGAGCTCCCGCTGCCGCTCCTCGACGTGCTCGACCCCGCGACCGAGCTGCCCGGCTCCGACCAGGACGTCGTCGACGAGGCCGACCTCGACTCCCTCAAGGCCGCCTTCGAGCGGAGCGAGTACGCCGACCGCACCCCGCACCGGATGGAGGCGCCCGTCCAGCTCACCCTCGCCGGCCGCGTCATCCGCGGCCGGATCGACGCCGTGTACCGCAACGGGGACGGCTCGTACGAGATCGTCGACTGGAAGACCGGCCGCACCACGGAAGCCGACCCGCTCCAGCTCGCCGTGTACCGCCTGGCCTGGGCGGAAGCCACCGGCACGCCCCTCGACCGGGTGGCCGCCGCCTTCCTCCACGTCCGCAGCGGCCGCGTGATCCGCCCCCGGGACCTCCCCGGCCGGGACCGTCTTGAGCGGATCCTCCAAGGCAAAACGGACACGGACAGTGACCGGCACCCCGGCAGTTAGGCTCGTAGGCATGAGCGAAACCCCGGCGGACAGCGTCGTCCGCACCGTCCGCACGTACATCGACACCCACCGCGCCGCCTTCCTCGAAGACCTCGCCGAGTGGCTGCGCATCCCCTCCGTCTCGGCCCAGCCCGAGCACGCGGACGACGTACGTCGCAGCGCCGAGTGGCTCGCCGCCAAGCTCAAGGAGACCGGCTTCCCGGTCACGGAGGTCTGGCCCACCGACGGTGCGCCCGCCGTCTTCGCCGAGTGGCCGAGCGCGGAGCCGGACGCCCCGACCGTCCTCGTCTACGGGCACCACGACGTACAGCCCGCCGCCGTCGCCGACGGCTGGCACACCGACCCCTTCGAGCCCGTGATCCGGGGCGGCCGCATGTACGCGCGCGGCGCCGCCGACGACAAGGGCCAGGTCTTCTTCCACACCCTGGGCGTACGGGCCCACCTGGCCGCCACCGGCGCCGAGGCCCCGGCCGTGCACCTCAAGCTGCTCATCGAGGGCGAGGAGGAGTCCGGCTCCCCGCACTTCCGGGCCCTCGTCGAGCGCGAGGCGCGGCGTCTCGCCGCCGACGTCGTGATCGTCTCCGACACCGGCATGTGGTCCGAGACCACGCCCACCGTCTGCACCGGCATGCGCGGCGTCGCCGACTGCGAGATCGACCTGCACGGACCCGATCAGGACATCCACTCCGGCGCCTTCGGCGGGGCCGTGCCCAACCCGGCCACCGTCGCCGCCCGCCTGGTCGCGGCGCTGCACGACGCCGACGAGCGCGTCACGATCCCCGGCTTCTACGAGAACATCGCCGAGCTCACGGACGAGGAGCGGGCGCTGATCGCCGAGCTGCCGTTCGACGAGTCCGAGTGGCTGCGCACGGCCAGGTCGCACGCGGCCGCCGGCGAGAAGGGCTACTCCACCCTGGAGCGGGTCTGGGCCCGTCCGACCGCCGAGGTCAACGGCATCGGCGGCGGCTACCAGGGCCCGGGCGGCAAGACGATCGTGCCCGCCTCCGCCCACCTGAAGCTGTCGTTCCGCCTGGTGTCCGGGCAGGACCCGTACGAGGTCGAGGCGGCCGTCCGGGACTGGGTCGCGGCGCAGGTTCCGGACGGCATCCGGCACTCCATCGTCTTCGGCGCACCCACCCGGCCCTGCCTGACCCCGCTGGACCACCCGGCGCTGCAGTCGGTCGTACGGGCCATGGGCCGGGCGTTCGGCGAGAAGGTCCGCTTCACCCGCGAGGGCGGCTCCGGTCCGGCGGCCGACCTCCAGGACGTACTGGAGGCGCCCGTCCTGTTCCTCGGCATCTCCGTGCCGTCCGACGGCTGGCACTCGCCGAACGAGAAGGTCGAGCTGGAACTGCTCCTCAAGGGAGTCGAGACGGCCGCCTACCTGTGGGGCGACCTGGCCGCCTCCCTCGGGAAGCCCGCCTGACGCGCGCACGGCACCACGCGCAGGGCACCAAGCACCGAGCACCGAGCACCGAGCACCGAGCACCACGCACCACCACCAGCACCGAGCACCACCACCCAGCACCACGCACCACACGTACCGAGTCACCGAGCCTGCCTGTCCCACCACCGGGGGAGTTGGAAGTACCTGTGAGCACCCATACCGAGCACCCGATCTCGCTCGCCGCGCCCAGCGGGATCGACCGGGCCGCGCACCACCGCCTCGACGAGGCCTGGCTCGCGGCCGCCTGGAGCCACCCGAGCACCCGCGTCTTCGTGGTCTCCGGCGGTCAGGTCCTGATCGACGACACCCCCGACGGCGGGACCGGCATCGTCATGACCCCGGCCTTCGAGGCCCCGGTCACCGAGACGCACCGCTACTTCCTGGGCACCGACGACGACGGCGTACGGTACTTCGCGCTCCAGAAGGACTCCCTGCCCGGCCGCATGGACCAGTCGGCCCGCCCGGCCGGCCTGCGCGAGGCCGGACTGCTGCTGCCCCCGCGCGACGCCGGGCTGATGGTGCACGCCGTGGCCCTGGAGAACTGGCAGCGGATGCACCGCTTCTGCTCGCGCTGCGGCGAGCGCACCGTGGTCGCGGCCGCCGGGCACATCCGCCGCTGCCCGGGCTGCGGCGCCGAGCACTACCCGCGCACCGACCCGGCGGTGATCATGCTGGTCACCGACGAGCACGACCGCGCCCTGCTGGGCCGCCAGGTGCACTGGCCGGAGGGGCGCTTCTCGACGCTCGCCGGGTTCGTGGAGCCGGGCGAGTCGATCGAGCAGTCGGTCGTGCGCGAGGTGTGGGAGGAGGCGGGCATCAGGGTCGGCGAGGTCGAGTACGTGGCCAGCCAGCCCTGGCCGTTCCCGTACAGCCTGATGCTCGGCTTCACGGCGCGCGCCACGACCACCGAGATCACGGTCGACGGCGAGGAGATCCAGGAGGCCCGCTGGTTCTCCCGCGAGGAACTGCGCGCCGCGTTCGAATCGGGCGAGATGCTGCCCCCGTCGGGGATCTCCATCGCGGCCCGGCTGGTCGAGCGCTGGTACGGGGAGCCGCTGCCGCGCCCGGTCGCGTAAGGCTTCTCACACGCGGAAGGCCCCCGCCGCGACGGGGGCCTTTTCTGTTCACGCGGTGCGCCGGGACGCGACTCAGACGGCGAGGGCCTGCTTGACCTGGGCCAGGCTCGGGTTCGTCATGACCGACTCGGCGCCGGCGGCGGACTTCACGAGCACGGTCGGGACCGTCTGGTTGCCGCCGTTCGCCTTCTCGACGAACGCCGCGGACTCCGGGTCCAGCTCGATGTTGATCTCGTTGTACGCGATGCCTTCCCGGTCCAGCTGGGTCTTCAGCCGGCGGCAGTAGCCGCACCAGGTCGTGCTGTACATCGTGACGGAACCCGTGTCCTGCATGCTGCGCTCTCCTCTGTGGGGTCTGGGTGGTCCGAGTACTCGAACGTACGGGACCCCGGGGCCATTCCCGTACCCGCGGCGGCGCCGGGGCGCCCGAGTACGTCACCTGCGCCGGGTACGTCAAGTACGCCCATACGACGATCGTGCGCACCTGTGGACGACTTTCCCGTCCGCCCCGCGCGACCTGGCAGCATGGCGGGGTGACATCAGCAACGCACCTCACCTCCTTCCCCGCCGGCGCGGACTCGGCCGACGCGGTGCTCCTGGGCCTGGATCCGGAGCAGCGCGAGGTCGCGACGACCCTGCGCGGGCCGGTGTGCGTGCTGGCGGGCGCGGGCACGGGCAAGACCCGGGCGATCACCCACCGGATCGCCTACGGGGTCCGCTCCGGCCAGCTGATGCCGGCCAGCGTGCTGGCCGTCACGTTCACCAACCGCGCCGCCGGCGAGATGCGCGGCCGCCTGCGCTCCCTCGGCGCGGGCGGGGTGCAGGCGCGCACGTTCCACTCCGCCGCCCTGCGCCAGCTCCAGTACTTCTGGCCCAGGGCGATCGGCGGTGAGGTGCCCCGGCTCCTTGAGCGCAAGATCCAGTTCGTCGCCGAGGCCGGCGCCCGCTGCCGCATCCGGCTCGACCGGGGCGAGCTGCGCGACGTCACCGGTGAGATCGAGTGGGCGAAGGTCACCCAGACCGTGCCCTCCGACTATCCGGCGGCCGCCCTGAAGGCGGGGCGCGAAGCCCCCCGGGACATGGCGGAGATCGCCCAGATCTACGGGACGTACGAGCAGCTCAAGCGCGACCGCGGCATGATCGACTTCGAGGACGTGCTGCTGCTCACGGTCGGCATCCTCCAGGACCGCCACGACATCGCCGAGCAGATCCGCAGCCAGTACCAGCACTTCGTGGTGGACGAGTACCAGGACGTCAGCCCCCTCCAGCAGCGGCTGCTCGACCTGTGGCTCGGCGAGCGCGACAGCCTCTGCGTCGTCGGCGACGCCAGCCAGACGATCTACTCCTTCACCGGAGCCACCCCGGACCACCTGCTGAACTTCCGCACCCGCTACCCGCAGGCCACCCTGGTCAAGCTGGTCCGCGACTACCGCTCCACCCCCCAGGTGGTCCACCTCGCCAACGGGCTCCTCGCCCAGGCCAAGGGCCGCGCCGCCGAGCACCGGCTGGAGCTGGTCTCCCAGCGCGAGCCCGGTCCCGACCCGGTCTACGCCGAGTACCCGGACGAGCCCGCCGAGGCCGAGGGCGTCGCCCTGCGCATCCGGGACCTGATCGCGGCGGGCGTCCCGGCCGGCGAGATCGCCGTGCTCTACCGCATCAACGCCCAGTCCGAGGTCTACGAGCAGGCCCTCGCCGACGCCGGCGTCCCGTACCAGCTGCGCGGCGCCGAGCGCTTCTTCGAGCGCGGCGAGGTGCAGAAGGCGCTGCTCGCCCTGCGCGGCGCCGCCCGCTCCGGGGGCAACGACCCGCTGCTCGACGACGTCGTCGAGCTCGGCTCCCAGGTCCGGGCCGTGCTCAGCTCCACCGGCTGGACCACCGAGCCGCCCGCCGGTTCCGGGGCCGTGCGCGACCAGTGGGAGTCGGTGGCCGCCCTGGTCCGCCTCGCGGAGGACTTCGCCCGCGGCCGGCCGGGGGCCACCCTGGCGGACCTGACCGTCGAGCTGGACGAGCGCAGGGCCGCCCAGCACGCCCCGACCGTGCAGGGCGTCACCCTCGCCTCGCTGCACGCCGCCAAGGGCCTGGAGTGGGACGCCGTGTTCCTGGCCGGGCTCACCGACGGCATGCTGCCGATCACTTACGCCAAGACCGACGAGCAGGTGGAGGAGGAGCGGCGGCTGCTCTACGTGGGCGTCACGCGGGCGCGGCTGCACCTGACGCTCTCCTGGGCCCTCTCGCGGGCTCCGGGCGGCCGGGCCTCCCGTCGCCCCAGCCGCTTCCTGAACGGCCTGCGGCCGGGCTCTGCGGCCCCGGGAAGCCGGCCGGGAGCACCGGTGGAGAGAGGGGCCCGCAAGCGCGGGCACCGCGGGCCGACGCTGTGCCGGGTCTGCGGCAAGACCCTGACCGAGGCCGGCGAGCTGAAGCTGATGCGCTGCGAGGACTGCCCGTCCGAAATGGACGAAGGCCTCTACGAGCGGCTGCGGGAGTGGCGCGCGGGACAGGCGGGCGAGCAGGGACTGCCCGCGTACTGCGTGTTCACGGACAAGACGCTCGTCGCGATCGCGGAGGCCCGGCCGTCCGAGGAGGGCGAGCTCTCGATGATCTCTGGAGTCGGCCGCCGCAAGCTCGACCGGTACGGAGCCGAGGTCCTGGCCATCTGCGCAGGTCAGGAGCCTGGAGCCGCGGATGCTGACGACGCGTAGAAACTCGTCGGAAAAATAGTTTGCACATGCCCAGCGAATCCCCATAGGTTCTTAGCAACGGAAACGGTGGCTTCTCCGAAGCTCCGGATCCGTGCTGTACTTATCCGAATACGTATGGGACGGGCCCCCGGGCCACCGTCCCCGAGACGCCGAGAGGAGGCGAGACCAGTGACCAGCTTCATCACCACCACCAAAATGACCGATCGCTCGGTCGCCGCTTCCTGCACGCTCGGCTCCTCCTCGCTCCTCCCGCTCCTGGGTACCGGTCTGTCCGCGATTTCCGCTGACAGCCGCGCCCTGCTGGCCGCGCCCTCCGCGCTCCTGGCGAGCGAGCGGAATGAGCGACCGACCGGGGCATCGGTGGCAGTAGTGGAAGCCCAGGCGCATGGCGCCTATGGCTCCGCTGCCGCAGCCGGTGCCGCCCGTGCCGGATTCACGACGAAGCAGACGAAGCAGCAGCACCACCTGATGTGGGCCTTCCGTGGGCTCGAACCCTGGAGTGATCCAGCCTGATCCAAGATCAGGCCGGCGCCTTCAGGGCCGCGGAACCCCACCCGGGATCCGCGGCCCTTCTGTTTGTCCCCGACCGGGGGACGACAGCACGAAGGAGCCTCGGGACTGGCAAGACCAGGTACCAGCCGCCCCCGGCCGAACCCGGCCGGAACGACTAGCCAACCAAGACGAGGAAGAAAACACCGTGCAACTCGAAGCGCACGCCCCGTCCGTACCGCAGACCCAGACGATCTCCCCGCCCGCAGTCCCGGAGGACTCCGCCTTGACTCCCCTCACCGCGCTGACCGCGCTCGACGACGCCATCGAGAACCTCGGCGTACCCGTCGCCTGCCGTACCTACGACCCCGAGGTCTTCTTCGCCGAGTCCCCGGCGGACGTCGAGTACGCGAAGTCCCTGTGCGCCACCTGCCCGCTGGTCGAGGCCTGCCTCGCCGGTGCGCTTGAGCGCCGCGAGCCCTGGGGTGTCTGGGGTGGCGAGCTCTTCGTCCAGGGCGTCGTCGTAGCCCGGAAGCGGCCCCGTGGCCGTCCGCGCAAGAACCCGGTTGTCGCGGCATGACCGCCATCGGAACCATCGACCGCCCCGTGACGCACGACCCCTTGAAGCAGGCCCTCATGACCGCCCACACGACGAGCGAGCAGCCGCACGGCTCCGCCCACGCAGACTTCATCACCGCCGGCGCGATCACCTCGCGTCAGAACAGGACCCGCGAAATGCAACTCATCCCAGAAGCCCTGGCCCGTGCCCATATGGACGACCGCATGCGCGAGGTCGACGCCGAGCGTCGCGCCCTGCGCCTGGTCACCGCCCGCCGCATGCAGCGGCGAGCCGAGCGCGTCTCGCTGCGCGCCCGGCGGGCCCTCGCCATGGCCGTCATGCAGTAAGCAACCGCTGAACCGCCGCTGACCTGCGGCGCGGCAGCGTCCGGGGGGACCGGTCCGAACGGACCGGTCCCCCCGGTGCGTTGCGGAGGGCTCTCCAGCCCTCGCGGGGATATCGTCTGGAGGTGGACCAGCCCAATCCCCACCCCGCCCCGTCGGGACCCGAGGCCCAGCCCGCCGTCTGCGCACGCTGCGGCAAGAAGGCCCCCGACGGCGCCCCGCCCACCTGGACCTGCTCGGTGGAGAACGGGACCAGACAGTACTTCTGCGTCGACTGCGCGCGAGCCAACCTCAGGGCGATCGAGGGCCGCCTCGACTCGTCCTGGTGGTGACTCGTCGAGCCTCTCCGGTTCAGGTCACCGGTGACCACGCCCTCACTCCTCGGGCAGGAACCCCGGGAGCCAGGACTCCAGTTCCTCCCGTAGCCGTACCGTCGCGCCCAGCTGGCAGAGCACCCCGATGGTGCTCAGCGTCACCCGGTGTATCAGCAGGTACGAGGGCGGCAGATTGATCTGCCGGCCCAACTGGTGGGCGGGGGAGCGGGGATCGGCGATGCGGGCCGCCTGGCCGCGCAGCCACGGCCGCGTGAAGGTGAACTCCTCCGCCTGGGCCGGCTCGATGATGGGCAGCAGGTAGTCCAGCACCGCCTCCGGATCCAGTTCGATGGACTCCCTCACGAACCCCTCGGCGCACAGGTGCCCGTAGATCCCCTCGGCATCACCCTCCAGCGTCATCCGCAGTGAGGTGCCGATCGGCTTGGGCCAGCCGCCGGGCAGCCGGTCGACGGTGCCGAAGTCCAGCACGCCCAGCCGCATCCGGCCGTCCGCCCCGGCCAGCAGGCGGAAGTTGCCCGGATGCGGATCGGCGTGCAACAGGCCGGTGCGCGCGGGCCCCGAGAAGAGGAACCGGGCCAGCAGCTGGCCGGCGCGGTCGCGCTCCTCCTGGGTGCCGTCCGCTATCACCTCCGACAGAGGGGTCCCCTCCATCCACTCGGTCACCAGCACCTGGTCGCCTTGGTGCACGACGTCCGGTACGACCACGTCCTCGTCGCCCTCGAACGCGTCCGCATGGGTCCGCTGGGCTTCCGCCTCCAGCTCGTAGTCCAGCTCCTCCGAGACCCGGTCGCGCAGCTCCTTGATCAGCGGCTTGACGTCCATGCCGGGAATCAGCGGCCCCAGCAGCCCCGCGAACCGGCCCAGTTGTTTCAGGTCCGACAGCAGTGCCTCGCCGGCCCCCGGGTACTGGACCTTCACCGCGACCTGCCGGCCGTCGTGCCACACCGCCCGGTGCACCTGCCCGATCGAGGCGGCCGCGGCCGGCTTGTCCTCGAACTCCTCGAACAGGTCCCGCCAGTCGGCCCCCAGCCGCTCCGCTAGCACCTGGTGCACCGTCTGGGCGGGCAGCGGCGGGGCCGCCTCCTGGAGCTTGGTCAGCGCGGCCCGGTACGGCCCGGCGACCTCCTCGGGCAGGGCCGACTCGAAGACCGAGAGCGCCTGCCCGAACTTCATGGCACCGCCCTTCAGCTCCCCGAGGGTGCGAAACAGCTGCTCGGCGGTGCGCTGCTGGAGCTCGCGCGCCACGATCTCCGCCGACTTGCCCCCGATCCGCTTGCCCAGCCCCCAGGTGACCCGGCCCGCGAAGCCGAGCGGCAGCGCGGCCAGCTTGACGGTACGGGTGACCGCCTTCCGGGGAAGATCAGACATGCGCCCCTCCAATTCCCAGACAGCTGTGCCGCAAGCGGCGGTTCAGGATGACCCCTCGGCCAACCGCATCCTGTCATGGCGTCCCCGCCCCGCCCCGGCCGAGGCGGCCACCCCGACGGAGCGGGAATCCCCGCCGCCGCACAGTGTCCACCCCCCGGGGCCGGTACGGCCGGAGGGCTGATCGAGCCTTCACGAGGGCGCCGCCTCCCGCGCCGGGACCCGGGCCGCCGCGCACGGGCACTCGGGGTGGGGCGGCACCGGGGTCCGCTCCCAGTGGAGGCCCGGGAGGGCGGCCTCCCAGCGGGAGGCCGTGGACGCGGGCAGCTCCCCGTCGAGGAAGGACAGGGCGTGGGCCGCCGCGAGACCCGCCACCGCTGTGGCCAGCCCCACATCGCAGGCCGCGGTGGTCCGGCGGCGGTGCGCCGAGCGCCATTGCACCAGCATCCGGGGCCAGGCCGGATCCGCCTCGATCCGGTCGCGCTCCATGCAGCCCGCGCAGGCCGTGGCCCCGGGCAACACCAGCGGCCCCACCAGCCCGGTGCCCTCCAGCACTCCGGCGTACAGATGAGGGGTGCCGGCGGCGACCCAGTCCGCCGCGGTGCCCGGATCCGGGGCCCACGCCTGCAATCCGTCCCGGGGCGCGACCACCACCAGCGACAGCCCCGGCCCGGGCCCCTCCTGCCCGGCCGTCCGCGGCGGGCGCCCCGGGGCCGATGCGCGCACCAGCCCCGCCGCGGCCTCCGCCCGCAGCCGGCCCACACCGTCGGGGCCGAGCCCGCCCGGCGCCACGTCCGCCGGCTCCACCCGGCCTCCGTCGAGCACCTCCACCCGGCCCACGCCCGCGGCCGCCAGGACCCCGGCGATCACCGCGCCCACCCGGCCGCTCCCGCGCACCTGGACCCGTATGGCCCGCCGGGCCGCGACACCCCGTAGATCACCACCGGGCTCGCGGTGCACCAGCGACAGCGAGCCGAGATCCGGCCCGAGCCGCTCCAGGACCTCCGGCCGCTCGCGCACGGCCTGGGCCCGTGGACCGCCCGCCGTGGCGTCGTCCAGCAGCCCGGCCGCCGCCAGCCGCCGGACCAGCGCGTCCACCCGCCCCTCCGGCAGCCCCACCGCCACCGCCTCGGTGCGCAGCAGCTCCATCCCCCGCGTCCCGTCGATCCGGTCGATCAGAGATCCCGTCGCCGTGTCCACCGGCCCGAGCACCACCGCGTGTGCGGGCGTCACCCCGAACTGGACCGTCTGCAGATCCCGCCAGGCCCTCGCCAGCGCCGGCTTCACCTTCGGATACATGGCTTCCCCCTCGTGCGAACCCCGCCTCGTTCCCGTCCTCAGCAGAGTGCCCGGCCACCGCGTTCCGTGCGTGCATTTGTCCACAGCCAAGGGTTATTAGGCATATGAGATGGAGAAAAGGGGTTCCTCGTGTGCCGCCTTCGCGTCGATCACGTCCGAACCGTGGAGCGGGGGGACTTCGGTCGGGCGAGCGGGTACGGTCTTGGGCGTGTCCGCCGACCCACAGCAGCGCGCCGTCGAAGTCCGCCGGAGCGCGCGCCGCCGCAGGACCGTATCCGCCTACCGCGAGGGTGACCGTACGGTCGTCCTCATCCCTGCCCGGATGTCCGAGGCCGAGGAGCGGCGCTGGGTGGGGGTCATGCTCGACAAGCTGGCCGCCCAGGAGAGCAAGCGCACCCTCGGGGACGCGGAGCTCACCGAACGCGCCGAGCGCCTGTCCGACCAGTACTTCGGCGCCCGCGCCCGCCCCCGCTCGGTGCGCTGGGTCACCAACCAGAACACCCGCTGGGGCTCGTGCACCCCCGCCGAAGGCAGCATCCGGCTCTCCCACCGCCTCCAGGGAATGCCGGAGTACGTCGTCGACTACGTGCTGCTCCACGAGCTGGCCCACCTCCTCGTGCCCGGCCACGGCCCCCGCTTCTGGGAACTGCTGGAGGCCTACCCGCGCACCGAGCGGGCCCGGGGCTACCTGGAGGGAGTGGTCGCCGCCGAGCGCCTCCCCAAGGTCCCCGCGGCCCGCGAGGAATGACCCGCCCCGCCCCCGGCCGCCCGCTCCGCCCCCGCCCGGTCCGCGTCGCGGTATGTACCGGGTCGGTACCGACTTGGCCGGATGTCGGCGGATGCGGCTAGCCTGAGCGGCACGCAAATCACTGTCGGGATGGGGGACGGTCGTTACGTATGGCCAGGGAATTCCAACGCGGTCACAAGGCCAAGATCAGCGATCTGACGGCAGGCACGGATCTGTACGTGGGCGTGCAGATCGCCGGTCCGGGACTCGCCTTCGACATCAGCTGCTTCGGCCTTGACGCCAACGAGCAGCTGTCGGACGACCGGTACTTCGTCTTCTACAACCAGCCGAAGTCGCCGGAGGAGTCGATCCAGCAGCTCGGCGCGCAGGCCGGCGACGCCGAGTCCTTCCGGGTGACGCTGGACCGCGTCCCGGCGGCCATCCACAAGCTGTCCTTCACCGCCACGATCGACGGCGCCGGACAGATGTCGCAGATCGGACCGGGCTACATCCGGATCGTGGCCGGCGGCGAGGAAGTCGTCCGGTACTCCTTCACGGGTGCGGAGTTCAGCACCGAGCGCGCGGTCATGCTCGGCGACTTCTACCTCAAGGACGTGTGGCGCTTCGCCGCGGTCGGCCAGGGCTTCGACGGCGGACTCGCCGCGCTGCTGAAGAACTTCGGCGGCGAGGTCGCCGAAGAGGACGAGCAGCAGGCCCCGCAGCAGCCGCAGGCCGCAGCCCAAGCCCAGGCCGGCGCCGCGCCGGGATTCGCGCCGCCGCCGCAGGGCGCCGCCCCGGCGCCGTCCTTCGGCGCGCCGGTCCAGGCACCGCAGGCACCGCAGGCACCGTACGTCCCGCAGCCCGCGCCGGCCCCGGCCGCCCCCGCGCCGCAGTACCAGCAGCCCGCCCCGCCCGCCCCGGTGCACTCCGCACCGACCATGGTCGGCCCGATCACCACCCCGCCGGCCCCCGCGCCGTACGGCCAGCCGCCGCACGCCCCGCAGCCGCCCGGCCCGCCCTCCTACGGCCAGCAGCCGCAGCCCTCGTACGGCCAGGTGCCCGGCTACGGCGGCCAGGTGCCGCCCCCCGCCCCGGCCCCCGCGCCCTACGGCCAGGTCCCCGGCCAGCAGCCGCCCCCGTACGGCCAGCAGATGCCCGGTCAGCAGCCCGGCTACGGCCAGGGCGCGGCGCAGGCCGCCGGCGCCGGCCTCGCCGCCGCCCTCCAGCCGTACAAGGAAGTCCCCACCGGCACCCGCTGGACCTCGCAGAACCAGCAGCTCATGCGCGTCGACCTCTCGATGGGCGGCCAGCCCGTCCTCGCCCGGCAGGGCAGCATGGTCCTCTACCAGGGCAAGGTCGACTTCAGCTACAAGGGCGCCGGCTTCGCCGGCCGCATCGTGGGCAACGCCACCGGCCAGGAGATGCAGCTGATGCGCTGCAGCGGCCGCGGCCAGGTCTTCCTCGCCGAGACCGGCGCCCACCTGCACGCCATCGAGCTCCAGGGCGACGGGATCTGCGTCTCCGCCGAGAGCGTCCTCGCCTTCGACGAGTCCCTCCAGCACGAGGTCCGCCGCATCGAGGGCCACGGGATCCCCGGCGGCGCGCTGTTCACGATGCTCTTCCAGGGCTCCGGCACGGTGATCGTCAAGACGCACGGCACGCCCGTCGTCCTGCCCGTCACCCCGACCACCTTCGCCGACAGCAACGCCATCGTCGCGTGGTCGGCGGCCTCCCAGGTGATCGTCTCCAGCCAGGTCCGGCTGCGGCGCAACGCCTACCCCGGCCACAGCGGGGAGACCGTGAACCTCCAGTTCCGCGGCGCTCCCGGCAACTTCATCGTCGTCCAGCCGTACGAGGTCTGAGGGAGCCCCACATGAATGCCATGAACGCAATGAACCAGCAGCTCGCGGGCTACGCCCCCACCCCCGTCACGGCCCGCATGGAGAACCACGGCAAGGCGATGCTCAAGGTCGCCATGCAGAGCGGCCAGGACCTCTTCGCGCGCACCGGGTCGATGGTCGCGTACGAGGGCTTCGTCCAGTACGAGCCCAACCCGCCGGCCCTGCGCCAGATGGCCTCCCAGTGGCTCACCGGCGAGGGCGCCCCGCTGGTGAAGTGCACCGGCGACGGCCTGCTCTACCTCGCCGACTACGGCGCCGACGTCGTCGTCATCAACCTCAACAACGACGCGCTGTCGGTCAACGGCACCAACCTCCTCGCCTTCGACGCCCACCTCCAGTGGGGCGTCGAGAGGGTCAAGGGCATGGCGAAGTTCGCCGGCCAGGGCCTGTTCAACGTGCAGATCGCGGGCACCGGCTGGGTCGCCATCACCTCCCGCGGCACCCCGATCGTGGTCGACTGCGGCCGCGGCGAGGACGAGACGTACGTCGACCCCGACGCGCTCGTCGCCTGGTCCCCGAACCTCAAGGTGAAGGGCAAGCGCAGCTTCAAGGCCTCGTCGATGATCGGCCGGGGCAGCGGGGAGGCCTACCAGATGGCCTTCTCCGGCCAGGGCATCGTCGTCGTACAGCCCAGCGAGGACAGCACCGACCGGCTCCGGACCCGGGGCTGAGGGGGAGCGGACACACATCATGCAGAGCTCACTTTTCGGCCACGCCGAGCAGCAGTCCCAGGAGCGGTACGCCGTCCAGAACCCGCAGCTGCTGAGGGTCACCCTGGCCGGCTCCGACGACGTCCTCGCCCGCAAGGGCGCCATGGTCGCCTACCAGGGGATCATCGACTTCGACGGCGAGTACCAGAGCACCACGCAGCGCACCGCCCGCGCCCGCACCGGCGAGGGCCTCGACCTGATGCGCTGCTCCGGGCAGGGCACGGTCTACCTGGCCAACCTCGCCCAGTACGTGCACGTGGTCGATGTGGACCAGGACGGCCTCACCGTCGACAGCAGCTACGTGCTGGCCCTGGACTCCACGCTGCACACCGAGGCCATCGCGGTGGACAGCCAGTACGGGATCTCCGGTTCGGGCAAGTACCAGCTCAACATCACCGGCCGCGGCAAGGTCGCGCTGATGACCTCCGGGCAGCCGCTGATGATGCAGGTCACGCCCGACAAGTACGTCAACGCCGACGCCGACGCGATCGTCGCCTGGTCCACCTCGCTGCGCGTGCAGATGCAGGCCCAGACGCACTCCACCGGCGTCTGGCGGCGGCGCGGCAACACCGGCGAGGGCTGGGAGCTCAGCTTCCTCGGCACCGGCTTCGCGCTGGTGCAGCCGAGCGAGGTGCTGCCGCCGCAGAACGCCCAGCTCGGGCAGGGCATGGCCGCGCAGTACGGGATGGGCCAGCACGGCGTCCACTCCCAGAACCAGAACAACGCCTGGAACTAGCGCGCCCGACGGCACGGGGAAGGGGCGGCTCCGCGGGATGCGGGGCCGCCCCTTCCGGGCTGTCCGGCGGGTGTCAGAGCCGCGCCCGGGTCGCCTCCATCAGCCGTACGACCGAGGTGTCGGCCGCCGCCGCGACCTCCTCGTACGGGAACCAGCGCAGGTCCAGCGACTCCTCGCTGATCTCCGCCACCGCGCCGGCCGGGGCCAGCGCCGCGTACTGCACGTCCAGGTGCCAGTTGCACGGCGCCGGGATCGGGTGCCGGTCCAGCCGTACGGGGCCGCCCGGGAGCAGGGTCAGCCCGGAGGCGATGCCCGACTCCTCGACGGCCTCGCGCAGCGCGGCGCCCGCGAGGGTGGTGTCCTCGGGCTCGCAGTGGCCGCCCATCTGGAGCCAGATGCCGAGCTTCTTGTGCAGGGTCAGCAGGACGCGCCCGCCCGCCGGGTCGATGACCAGGGCGCTGCCGGTGATGTGCCCGGCCCGGCAGGGCTTGTACATCCCGTCCGGATGGGCGGCCAGGTGCTCCAGGTAGAGATCGCGCAGCTCGGGCTGGTCCTCGTATCCCTTGAGGACCAGCACCGCGTCGTCGTACAGGCTCACTTCTTCGTTTCACCCTCGCCGTCGGAGTCGGAGTCGGAGTCGGAGTCGGAGTCGGAGTCGGATGCGGAGCCGGAGTCGGAGCCGGTGCCGCCCTGCGGCCCCTGCCCGCCCTGGTCGCGCTTCTGCGCCGCCTCGCCGAGCATCTTGTCGATCTCGGAGAAGTCCAGCTGCTCGCGGTGCACGAACCCGTCCGGGTCGTCCAGGTCGGAGGCCGTCGGCAGCATGTCGGGGTGCTCCCACAGCCCGTCGCGGCCGTCCACGCCGCGCGCGTCGGTCAGCGAGGCCCACAGCCGCGAGGCGTCCCGCAGCCGGCGCGGGCGCAGCTCCAGCCCGACCAGCGTCGCGAAGGTCTGCTCTCCCGGCCCGCCCGAGGCGCGCCGCCGGCGCATGGTCTCGCGCATGGCGTCCGCCGAGGCCAGCCGGGGCTTGGCCGCCTCGTGCACGACCGCGTCCACCCAGCCCTCGACCAGCGCGAGCGCCGTCTCCAGGCGGGCCAGGGCGGCCTTCTGCTCGGGGGTGTCCTGCGGCTGGAACATGCCGCCCTGCAGGGCCTCCTGCAGCTGCTCCGGGTTCGACGGGTCGAGCTGGCCGACCACGTCCTCCAGCTTCGAGGTGTCGACCTTGATGCCGCGCGCGTATCCCTCGACCGCGCCGAACAGGTGCGAGCGCAGCCACGGCACGTGCGCGAAGAGCCGGGCGTGGGCCGCCTCGCGCAGGGCCAGGTACAGCCGCACCTCATCGGCGGGGACGCTCAGGTCCTTGCCGAAGGCCTCGATGTTCAGCGGCAGCAGCGCGGCCTTGCCCGCCGGGCCCAGCGGCAGCCCGATGTCGGTGGAGCCGACGACCTCGCCCGCGAGGGTGCCCACGGCCTGGCCGATCTGCTGGCCGAACATGGCGCCGCCCATGGAGCGCATCATCCCGAGCAGCGGGCCCGCCATGGCCTGCATCTCCTCGGGCAGCACGCCGCCCATGGCCGCGCCGACGCGCTCGGCGACCGGGTCCACGAGCTCCTTCCACACCGGGAGCGTCGCCTCGACCCACTCGGCGCGGCTCCACGCGACGGCCGTGGTGGCGCCCGAGGGCAGCGAGGTCACCCCGTCCAGCCAGTGGTCGGCGAGGCGCACGGCCTCCTCGACGGCGGACTTCTCGGCGATGCCGACGCTGGAGTCCTTCACGCCGTCCGCCGTGCCCTGCGCGACGGTCTGGCGGGCGATGTCCTTGGCCATGTCCCAGTTCACGGGACCGCCCTCGTAGCTGAGCATCTGGCCGAGCTGCTGGAAGGCCGCGCCCAGGTCGTTCGGGTTCATCGAGCCGAACATCGCCGCGAACGGGTTGTCCGCGCCGCCGGGGCCGCCGGCTCCGCCCGGCAGGCCCATGCCGGGGAACCCGAACGGATTCGGGCCGCCCTGACCGCCCTGATTGCCCTTCTTCTTGCCTTCGTCGCCGTTCTCCGGCTCCTCCGGCGGAAGGCCGAATCCGAATGGGGTGTCGCTCACGGGTTTCCTCGGCTCGTAGGGCCGCCGGCGGGGGCCGACGGGAAATGGTCCGACAACACCACCCAGCGTAGACACCGGACCCGCTTCCGGGCTCGGTGCTCCGCCGACTCCTGGGCTGCGGCAGGATGGACATCACCTGGTAGGTACGCGTCACGGCGCGTCCCTACTGAAGACAACCGCTGGAGACGCCTGGTGAGTTCCCCAGATCCACAGGTTCGCGCGCCCCACGACGCCGAAAACCGCCCTGAGCACGGTGAGAGCGCCGACGGCGTTCGCCGGCCGCGAAACCAGGGAGCACGAGGCCCGGTGATCGCGGTGACCGGCGCCGCCTCCGGGGTCGGGGCGGCCCTGGTGGCCCGCCTGGCCGCATCCGACGAGGTCAAGCAGGTCGTGGCGATCGACGAGCGGCGCGGCGAGTGCGCTGCCGCGCAGTGGCACGTCCTCGACGTACGGGACCCCGCGATCGCCGAGAGACTGCGCGGGGCCGACGTGGTCGTCCACCTGGCGCTGGACCTCGACCTGGAGACGGATCCGGCAGCCCGTACGGCGTACAACGTGCGCGGGACCCAGACCGTGCTGACGGCGGCCGCGGCCGCCGGGGTGCACCGGGTCGTGCTGTGCACGTCCGCGATGGTCTACGGGGCGCTGCCGGACAACGACATCCCGCTGTCGGAGGACTCCGAGCTGCGGGCCACGGCCGAGGCGACGGGCGTCGGCGACCTGCTGGAGATCGAGCGGCTGGGCCGCCGGGCCCCGCGCGCCCACCCGGGGCTGAACGTGACGGTGGTCCGCCCCGCGGTGCTCGTGGGCGGTACGGACACGGCGCTGACCCGGTACTTCGAGTCCCCGCGCCTGCTGGTGGTGGCCGGATCCCGGCCGACCTGGCAGTTCTGCCACGTGGAAGACCTGGTCAGCGCGCTGGAGTACGCCGCCCTGGAGAAGGTCGAGGGCGAGCTCGCGGTGGGCTGCGAGGGCTGGCTGGAGCAGGAGGAGGTCGAGGAGCTGAGCGGCATCCGCCGCATGGAGCTCCCGTCGGCGGTCGCGCTCGGCGCGGCGGCGCGACTGCACCGGATCGGCCTGACGCCGTCCCCGGCGGGCGACCTCGCGTACACGATGCATCCGTGGGTGGTCAGCGTCAGCGGGCTGCACGCGGCGGGCTGGCGGCCGCGCTGGACCAACGAGGAGGTGCTGGCCGAGCTCCTCCAGGAGGTCGCGGGCCGGCACACGGTCGCGGGACGCCGGCTGGGCCGCAAGGACGCCACCGCCGCGGGCGCGGCGGGCGCCACGGTCGCCCTGCTGGGCGCCGCGGCGGTGGTCCGCGCGGCCCGTCGCCGCCGCGGGCTCTGACCCGCCCGGCCCTGCGCCGGCCCCTCCGGCCGCCCGTCCCGGCGGCCGGAGGGGCATGGGTCCTGTAGGAGGCTCCATACGCGTGGGCCGTACAGCCGGTCGAATCGGCTATACCGCGATGTGAGACCCGTGGTGCACGATGGCTGCATGGCACCGCACTTCGACCACCCCGGCGAGCAGGCCGCTCCGGACCCGATCCGGCTGCTCGAAATCCGTGAGACCCCGCTCTCGATAGACGAGGTCTTCAAGGCCGTCGGCGACGACGCCACGGGCGGCACCACGCTCTTCGTCGGCACGGTGCGCAACCACGACAGCGGGGCCGACGTCGACGCGCTCGGCTACTCCTGCCACCCGACGGCCGAGGCCGAGATGCGCCGCATCGCCGAGCGGGTGATCGCCAAGTACCCGGTCCGCGCCCTGGCCGCGGTCCACCGCATCGGCGACCTGTCCGTCGGCGACCTCGCGGTGGTCGTCGCCGTGTCCTGCCCGCACCGCGGCGAGGCCTTCGAGGCCTGCAGGATGCTGATCGACGACCTGAAGCACGAGGTCCCGATCTGGAAGCACCAGACCTTCTCCGACGGTACGGAGGAGTGGGTCGGCGCCTGCTGAGGTGCGTTCGGACCCCCGCGCGCGAGGTGGGCGGGGCGAACGGGTACTGTCCCACCCGTTCGGCCGCGCAACACGCCCTCGATTTGCGTAACCCCCTCCCGGGCACGAGCGTTGAAGCCACCAACGACACGTACTTTCGGGGCAGGGAGGCACGTCCATGGCGTCATTGGCGTGGTTGCTGATTCCGCTGTTCGCCGCCGTCGGAGCGGCGATATGGGGCAGCTGGGCGGCTCGCGACCGCACGCAAGGTGACATATCCGAACTCGCTGGATACGCGAGGTTCCGCGAAGCCATGGACAAGGCCGATCAGGCCGGGGCGAAGGCAGCGGCCCATTCCGGTTCCGACGCGGTATGACGCGTCCCGGGCGAGGCCCCCTGAGCACCCTGGGAATCCGCTGAGAGTTCCGCGTACGGCCCCCCCGTACGGACCGGCCCCGGCGGCCGTCCGTCAGGGCCGTCCCGTACTGTCGATCCATGCCACGCCGCACTGCGACGATGCTCGCTTCCACCCTCATGCTGTTCGCGCTGCTCTGCGCAGGGGTGTTCATCAAGGTCCCGTACTCGGAAATGAGCCCGGGCCCGACGGTGAACACGCTCGGCGATTCGCGCGGCGAGCCCGTCATCAGCATCGCGGACCACAAGACGTACCCGGCCAGTGGGCACCTCAACATGACGACGGTCCGCGTCACCGGCGCCGACTACGACATGAACCTGCTGGAAGCGGTCTACGGCTGGCTGTCGGACGACAACATCGTCGTCCCGCACGAGAACCTCTACCCGGACGGGAAGACGGAGGAGCAGTCCACCCAGGAGAACGCGGAGGAGTTCAGCCAGTCGCAGGAGAGCGCCAAGGTGGCCGCCCTCAAGCAGCTGGGCACGCCGGGCGTCACCACCCGCGTCGTGGTCTCCACCGTGGTCAAGGGCAGCCCCGCCGAGGGCAAGCTGCACGCCGGTGACGTGATCCGGGCGGTGGACGGCAGCCCGGTCAACGCCCCCGAGGACGTGGCCAAGCTGGTCACCAAGCGCAAGGCCGGCGAACAGGTCGAGTTCACCATCGTGCCCGCCGCCGAGGCGGCCGAGGCCGAGAAGGCGCACCGCGAGCCCACCGGCTCGTCCAAGGTCGTGCTCACCACCGCCAAGGCGGAGGGCGACGGGCACGCCATCGTCGGCATCCGGGCGGGCACCGACCACACCTTCCCGTTCGCGATCGACATCAAGCTGGCCGACATCGGCGGCCCGAGCGCCGGGCTGATGTTCGCCCTCGGCATCGTCGACAAGCTCACCCCGGGCGATCTGACCGGCGGCAAGTTCGTCGCGGGCACGGGCACCATCGACGACGCGGGCAAGGTCGGCCCCATCGGCGGCATCCAGATGAAGACGATCGGCGCCCGCCAGGCCGGCGCCGAGTACTTCCTGACGCCCGCCGAGAACTGCGGTTCCGCCTCCGAGCACGTCCCCGACGGCCTGACCCTCGTGAAGGTCTCGACGATCGGCGACGCCACGAAGGCGCTGGAGAAGATCAGCAAGGGGGACACGGCCGGGCTGCCGCAGTGCGGCAAGCCCTGACCCGTACGACCGGTACGGCCGCAACCCGTCCCGGCTCCCGGTCCCCGCTCAGTCCAGGAAGGTCGCGGCCAGTGCCTCGGCCAGGCCCGGGACCAGGGTCGCACCCGTCAGCACCTCGGTCGACGAGTCCTTCTCGCGCAGCCGCACGGCGGACTCCCGCGAGCCGTCGCGCAGCACGCCCACGGTGAGGCGCACCTCCTGCCGGTCCGGGTGCGCGGCGACCCACTTGGCCAGCTGCTTGTCGCTGAGCCCTTCCGGTACGGAGGCCTCCGCGGACGGCGGCAGCATCAGCCGCTCCACCGTCAGCGCGCAGCCCACGATCGACGAGGGCCAGGCGATGGTTCCCAGGAACTTGTCCAGCGGCGTGCCCTTCGGCACCTCGTCCTGCTCGATCGGGGTCAGCTGGCTCTTGCCCGCGTCGTCCTGGTCCTGGCCGAGCTGGCGGGCGAGGCGCGGCTCGGACATGCGCAGCTTGGCGGTGTCGACGAGCGCGAACAGCCGGGCGGGCTTGTCCCAGCCGAGGGAGGAGGCGTACTCGTCGATCTCAAGGACGGCACGCGTCAGGGGGGTGGCGGCCATCGGCGTGCCGCCCGGGGAAGACGAAAGGTTGGACATGGACAACATCCTGCCTCCTTTCGGCCCGATAACGGGAACTGACTAAAGCCTCAGTAAGTTGCATGAGTGGGCCCTACCATCGGGGGCCCAGCTTTTGAAATGTCCAGCCACGACACTCAGCGACTTTCGAGGTGCGCACCTTGGCTTTCCAGATGCCGGACCGCGGCGGAGGCCCCTCCGGGCCACGGATGAGAGTCGGCCGCCCCTCCCGGCGCGCCCGGACTCTTCTGATGACCTTGGGCGTACTGGCCGTCCTGGCCATGGCGTTCATCATGTTCGCGGGCTTCTGGACGGACTGGCTCTGGTTCCGCTCCGTGAAGTACTCCACCGTCTTCACCACCACCCTGTGGACCAAGATCGGCCTCTTCGCCGTCTTCGGGCTGCTGATGGCCGGCGCCGTCGGGCTGAACATCTGGCTGGCGTACCGGCTGCGGCCGCCGCTGTCCGCGATGTCGATGGAGCAGCAGAGCCTCGACCGCTACCGGATGAGCGTCGCCCCGTACAAGCGGTGGCTGCTCCTGGGGATCGCGGCGCTCGTGGGCATGATCGCGGGTGCCTCGGCGGCGGGCCAGTGGAAGACCTGGCTGATGTACGTGAACGGGGTGCCCTTCGGGCAGAAGGACCCCCAGTTCCACCTGGACGTGTCGTTCTACACCTTCGACCTCCCCTGGTACCGCTTCCTGCTCGGCTTCGGCTTCGCCGCGGTCGTGCTGTCGGTGATCGCCGCGGTCGTCGTCCACTACCTGTACGGCGGACTGCGCGTGACGAGCCCGGGAGCCCGGGCCACCGCCGCCGCCACCGGTCACCTGTCGGTGCTGCTCGGCCTCTTCGTGACGCTGAAGGCGATCGCGTACTGGCTCGACCGGTACGGCCTCGCCGTGAAGTCCAGCGACTTCAAGGCCGCGGACAACTGGACCGGCCTGCGCTACGTCGACGCGAACGCATACCTGCCGGCGAAGACGATCCTCGTCGCCATCGCGGCCATCTGCGCCGTGCTCTTCTTCGCGACGCTGTGGCGCCGCACCTGGCAGCTGCCGGTCATCGGCTTCGGCCTCATGGTCCTCTCGGCGATCCTGATCGGCGGGCTCTACCCGGCGATCGTGCAGAAGTTCCAGGTCCAGCCGAACGAGCAGGCCAAGGAATCGCCGTACGTCGAGAAGAACATCAAGGCGACGCGCGACGCCTACGGGATCGACCAGGCGGACGTCAAGGACTACCCGGGCGTCCCGCAGACCGAGGACAAGACCAAGCTCCGCGAGGCGGCCAACACCACCGCCAGCGTCCGCCTCCTCGACCCGAACATCGTCTCCCCGGCCTTCCAGCAGCTCCAGCAGGTCAAGGGCTACTACGCCTTCCCGTCCACGCTCGCCGTGGACCGGTACAGCGGCCAGGACACGGTCATCGGGCTGCGCGAGCTGAACATCGGCGGCATCCCGAAGAACAACTGGATCAACGACCACTTCAAGTACACGCACGGCTACGGCGTGGTCGCGGCCAAGGGAACGACCGTCAAGGACGGCGCCCCCGACTTCACCCAGTCCGACCTGCCCTCGAAGGGCATGTTCGGGACGGACTTCGAGCAGCGCATCTACTACGGCGAGCAGACGAAGCAGTACTCGATCGTCGGCGGTCCGCAGAAGGAGCTCGACTACTCGGACGACAAGGGCGAGAAGGAGACGAGCTACAAGGGCGACTCCGGCGTCAACCTCGACAACCCGGTCAACCGGGCGGCGTACGCGCTCGCGTTCAGCGAGCCGCAGATCCTCTACTCCGGCGCCATCGGCGACGGCTCGCGGATCCTCTACCACCGCACGCCCAAGGAGCGCGTCGAGGCCGTCGCCCCGTGGCTGACCATCGACGGGGCTCCGTACCCGGCGGTCATCGACGGCCGGATCAAGTGGATCGTCGACGCGTACACGACGACCAACGGCTACCCGTACGCCTCGCGGACCACGCTGGGCCAGAGCACCGCGGACTCCCTCACCAACAGCCAGCGCGCCGTGGTGGCCCAGGAGAACCAGGTCAACTACATCCGCAACTCGGTCAAGGCCACGGTCGACGCGTACGACGGCACGGTCAACCTGTACCAGTGGGACACCGACGACCCGGTCCTCAAGACCTGGATGAAGGCGTTCCCGGGGACGGTCAAGCCCAAGAGCGACATCTCCAAGCCGCTCATGGACCACCTGCGCTACCCGCAGGACCTCTTCAAGGTCCAGCGCGAGCTGCTCACCCGGTACCACGTGACCGACCCGCAGACCTTCCTCAGCGGCAGTGAGGCCTGGGCCGTCCCGGACGACCCGACGACCAAGGCCGGCACGGCGGTCCCGCCGTACTACCTGTCGATGAAGATGCCGGGCCAGAAGGAGAAGGACCAGGTCTTCTCGCTCACGACGACGTTCACTCCGAACGAGCGGGACAACCTGAGCGCCTTCATGGCGGTCAACGCCGATCCGGGCACCCCGGACTACGGCAAGATCAGAATCCTGAAGCTGCCGACCAGCAAGCCGGTCGACGGCCCCAAGCAGGTCCAGAGCAAGTTCCAGTCGGAGCCGAAGATCGCCGAGTCGATCAGGCTGCTGCGCGGCGGTGACTCCGAGGTCGAGTACGGCAACCTGCTCGCGGTGCCGCTCGACGGCGGGATGCTGTACGTGGAGCCGGTGTACGTGCGCAGTTCGGGGCTGAAGTACCCGCTGCTGCGCAAGGTGCTGGTGACGTACGGGAACCAGACGGCGTTCGAGGACAGCCTGGAGAAGGCGCTGAACGTGGTCTTCGGGGCGGAGGCGCCGACGGTGCCGACGACTCCGGTGACCCCGCCCGGCGAGGGCACCACGACGCCCCCGACCGCCACGGACCCGACGGTCAAGTCGGCCCTCGACGATGCGAAGAAGGCGATCGAGGCGGCCGAGAAGGCCCGTCAGGCCGGCGACTGGGCGGCCTTCGGCAAGGCGCAGGACGACATCAAGGCGGCGCTGCAGCGGGCGATCGACGCGGAGGCGAAGGTGGCGGCCCCGAACCCCGGAGGATGAGCCGGTAATGGCTCGGTCCCGCGTCGTGATACTGTGGTTTCACCGACGCGGGGTGGAGCAGCTCGGTAGCTCGCTGGGCTCATAACCCAGAGGTCGCAGGTTCAAATCCTGTCCCCGCTACTGAAGATGAAGGCCCGGATCCATGGGATCCGGGCCTTCGTCATGTCCGGGTCCATCAGGTCGTTCGCCATGTCCAGGGGGACACGCGGGGGTCATGAGGTAGCTGAGACGGGTGAGTTGGGGTGGGAGCGTGTTTGACTTATCTCTCTGTGGGCATGTCGACAAAACGCTGTAGTGACCCTCACAGGCTGCGACATACCAGGTGTACGCGGGTAGCAGGTGATGCGACGATGGGATTTATGGGGGACAGGTCAACTCTGCTGGAGACAGGGCGGTTTGTGAGGGCGGAAGTCGAATCGGGCGCAGAGGCCAACGAGGAGGCTCCGGTCGTTAACGCGCAGACCGCACTGACCGATGCGGATTTCGCGGAGGAAATGTTCGCCGAGACGGACCCGGCGAGCGACACCGAGCTGGAAGCACGGCACCGGGTCGCGGCCGACCGGGGCGACCCGGGCGCGATGAGCGTGCTCGGGGCGCTGCTGCTGCGCCGCGGCGATCTGGCCGGCGCCGAGCCGTACCTGCGCGGCGCCACCGCGGAAGGGGACCGCGCCGCCGCGAACAACCTCGGCGTACTCCTGCTCCAGCGCGGTTACCCCGACGAGGCCGCCGGCTGGTGGCGGGTCGCCGCCGTGGCCGGATCCGCACCGGCAGCCCACGCCCTGGGCCGCCACTTCCGCGAGCGCGGGGACGAGCCCGCGGCCGAGTACTGGCTGCGCCAGGCGGCGGAATCCGGCCACGCCCTGGGCGCGTACGGGCTCGCCGACCTGCTGGAGCACCGCGGCGACAAGGGCGTCGAGCGCTGGCTGCGCCAGGCCGCCGAGCAGGGGCACCGCGAGGCCGCGTACCGGCTGGCCCGGCACCTGCGCAAGGGCGACCCCGCCGAGGCCGAGCAGTGGTACCGGCAGGCCGCCGCGCGCGGGCACCGGCGGGCGGCGCTGCACCTGGGCGCCCTCCTGGAGGCGCGCGGGGAGCTCAAGGAGGCCGGGCGCTGGTACCTGACCTCCGCCAAGCAGGGCGAGGCGCGCGCCGCGTGCGCGCTCGGCTTCCTGCTGCGGGACGCGGGCGACGAGGAGAGCGCCGTCGCATGGTGGAACCGGGCCGCGCAGGACGGCGACGGCAACGCCGCCAACGCGCTGGGCGCCCTGCACGCCGCGCGGGGCGAGACCCAGACCGCGGAGAAGTGGTACCGCACCGCCATGGACGCGGGCGACCAGAACGGGGCGTACAACCTTGCTTTGCTGTGCGCCGCGCAGGAGCGGACCGCGCAGGCCGAGCAGTGGTACCGGCGGGCGGCCTACGCGGGCCACCGAGAGGCGGCCAACGCCCTCGCGATCATGCTGCTCCAGGTCGGCGACGCGGCGGGCGCCGAGCCGTGGTTCTCGAAGGCGGCCGAGGCGGGCAGCGTCGACGCCGCGTTCAACCTCGGGATCCTGTTCGCGAGCCGCGACGAGGACCGCACGGCGCTGAAGTGGTACGAGCGGGCCGCGTCGGCCGGCCACACGGACGCGGCGCTCCAGGTCGGCATCGCGCTGGTGCGCGACGGCGAGGACCGGGCGGCCGAGCGGCACCTGCGCTGCGCCGCGGGCGGCGGCAGTGCGGAGGCGGCGTTCCGGCTGGCCGCGCTGCTGGAATCGCTGGCTCCGCCGCCGGAGCCGGTGGCGCTGGGCGAGCCGGTCGGTGGCGCCCCGAAGACCGAGAGCGAGGAGTGGTACGAGCGGGCCGCGGAGCTGGGGCACCGTCGCGCGCAGGTGCGGGTCGGGATGCTGGCCGCTGCGCGGGGCGATCTCGCCGTCGCGGCGCGGTGGTACCGGGAGGCGGCCGAGGCCGGCTCCCGGAACGGGGCGTTCAACCTCGGCCTGCTGCTGGCGCGCGAGGGGAACGAGCCGGAGGCCGCGCTGTGGTGGACCCGCGCCGCGGTGGCGGGCCACGGCCGGGCGGCGCTGCGCCTGGGTCTGCTCGCCGCGCGCCACGGGGACCTGGCGGAGGGGCAGAAGTGGTGCGTCCGGGCCATGGAGCTGGGTCCGGCGGAGGTCTCCGAGCGCGCGGCCCGGCTCCGCGAGGCCCTGGCGGAGGAACTCTCCGCCTGACGGGGCGCGGCGCGCGGTGCGTGGCGTGCCGTGCGTGGCGTGCCGCGTGCCGCACGCCGCGTGGGGCTCCTCTGAGCTGGAACGTTAAGCGATTTGCATCTGTCGGGTGGCCTCGCGTAAAGTCGTGTTTACCGACGCGGGGTGGAGCAGCTCGGTAGCTCGCTGGGCTCATAACCCAGAGGTCGCAGGTTCAAATCCTGTCCCCGCTACTGAAGACCGAAGGCCCGGATCCCATGGATCCGGGCCTTCGGTCGTTTCGCGACCCGCTCGCGGCGAAACATCGAAGAGAAGGGCCCGGGAGCAGTGCTCCCGGGCCCTTCCTCGTTCATTGCGCCCCGCGGTTCGTCACGCCCCCGCGCAGGACGGGCACAGCCCGCGGTAGGTCACTTCGACCGCCGAGACCACGAAGCCGAAGCGCTCCGCGTCCGGCAGGTCGGCCAGCGGGTTGCCCGCCGGGTGCACGTCGCGGATCGCCCCGCACTGCGCGCACACCAGGTGCTGGTGGGGCTTGTGCGCGTTCGGGTCGTACCGCTTGGCCCGGCGGTCCGTGGCGACCTCCAGGACCTCGCCGAGGGACACCAGCTCGCCCAGGGTGTTGTAGACGGTGGCGCGCGAGATCTCCGGCAGCCTGGTCACCGCGCGCGCGTGCACCTCGTCGGCCGTCAGGTGAACGTGGTCACCGTCGAGCACCTCGGCCACGACGCGCCGCTGTGCGGTCATGCGCCATCCGCGTCCGCGAAGTCGTTCCAGCAGGTCACTCATGGACACCAGCCTAACAGCGAGGGATTCGGTGTAACTCCCGAACCAGTGCGGACTTGGAACCTTACTTGACCTAGACAAAGTCCATTGTAGGATCGAGTACGACAAGGGCCAAGGACAGGCACATGGCAGGAACGACGCAGGAGGCGCACGTGACGCAGGGACCGCTCACCACGGAGGCCGGGGCTCCGGTCGCCGACAACCAGAACAGCGAGACGGCCGGCGTCGGTGGTCCCGTCCTGGTCCAGGACCAGCTCCTCCTGGAGAAGCTGGCCCACTTCAACCGCGAGCGCATCCCGGAGCGCGTGGTGCACGCCCGCGGCGCCGGCGCGTACGGCACCTTCACGCTCACCCGTGACGTCTCGCAGTGGACCCGCGCGAAGTTCCTGTCCGAGGTCGGCAAGCAGACCGAAACGTTCCTGCGCTTCTCCACCGTCGCGGGCAACCTCGGCGCGGCCGACGCGGTGCGCGACCCCCGCGGCTGGGCGCTGAAGTTCTACACCGAAGAGGGCAACTACGACCTCGTCGGCAACAACACCCCGGTGTTCTTCATCAAGGACGCCATCAAGTTCCCGGACTTCATCCACACCCAGAAGCGCGACCCGTACACCGGCTCGCAGGAGGCGGACAACGTCTGGGACTTCTGGGGTCTGTCGCCCGAGTCCACCCACCAGGTGACCTGGCTGTTCGGCGACCGCGGCATCCCGGCGTCCTACCGCCACATGGACGGCTTCGGCTCGCACACGTTCCAGTGGAACAACGAGGCCGGCGAGGTCTTCTGGGTCAAGTACCACTTCAAGACCGACCAGGGCATCAAGAACCTCACCCAGGCCGAGGCCAACCGGCTCGCCGGCGAGGACCCCGACTCGCACCAGCGCGACCTGCGCGAGTCCATCGAGCGCGGCGATTTCCCGACCTGGACCGTGCAGGTCCAGATCATGCCCGCGGCCGAGGCGGCCCAGTACCGCTTCAACCCGTTCGACCTCACCAAGGTGTGGCCGCACGCCGACTACCCGCCGATCGAGATCGGCAAGCTGGAGCTCAACCGCAACCCGGAGAACGTGTTCGCCGAGGTCGAGCAGTCCATCTTCAGCCCGGCCCACTTCGTCCCCGGCATCGGTCCGTCCCCGGACAAGATGCTCCAGGGCCGTCTCTTCGCGTACGGCGACGCCCACCGCTACCGCGTCGGCATCAACGCCGACCACCTGCCGGTGAACCGCCCGCACGCCACCGAGGCGCGCACCAACTCCCGTGACGGCTTCCTCTACGACGGCCGCCACAAGGGCGCGAAGAACTACGAGCCGAACAGCTTCGGCGGCCCCTTCCAGACGGACCGCCCGCTGTGGCAGTCCACCGCGGTCACCGGCGGCACGGGCAACCACGCCGCTCCGGTCCACTCCGAGGACAGCGACTTCGTCCAGGCGGGCGACCTGTACCGCCTGATGTCCGAGGACGAGCAGGCCCGTCTGATCGAGAACCTGTCCGGCTTCATCGCCAAGGTGTCCCGTGACGACATAGCCGAGCGCGCGATCAACAACTTCCGCCAGGCGGACGGCGACTTCGGCAAGCGGCTCGAAGCCGCGGTCCAGGCCCTTCGCGGCTGACACGACCCGCTCGCCGAGAGTTGAAGGGCCGGACCCCCTGGGGGTCCGGCCCTCCGGCTCTACGCCGGTACGGTGCTGCGCCGGGCCGGGACCCAGCAGCGGATCACGTCGCGCACGGACACGATGCCGACGGGACCGCCGTGCTCCAGCACGATCAGATGGCGGAAGCCCCCGCGGACCATCGCCTCGGCGGCCTCCTGGACGGTGGCCTGCGGGGTGCAGAACACCACGTTGTTGGTGGTGTGCGCGCCCACGAACTCCCGGTCGGGGTCGTGGCCCGCGCCGATGGAGTTGAGGATGTCGCGTTCGGTCAGGATGCCGATGCCGCTGTGGTCGGGATCGAGGACGACGGCCGCGCCGACCCTGCGGCCGGACATCAGGCAGGCCGCCTGCCGGAGGGTGTGGGCGGGTCCGAGGGTGAGGATCACGGTGCTCATGGCGTCGCGGACGAGCATGAAGGGAGCCACCTCCTGGGGAGAGTCCTCCGCGCACTTAGAGAAGGTCTTCACAAGCGCACAAGCGGAGGAGTCTCAGATTCCCATGAGTACGGAGGGTCATCAAGAGGGCGCACCCGGTCGTCCGGGTGCAGGACGCGTACGGCTCAGGCGCGCGGGCGCAGAAGCCCCAGCATCTCCTCGTGCAACAGTCCGTTCGAGGCGGCGGCGTTCCCGCCGTGCACGCCCTCCACGCCGTCCAGGCTCGTGAACCGGCCGCCCGCCTCCTGGACCACGACCGCGATGGCCGCCATGTCCCACAGGTTCAGCTCCGGCTCGGCGCACAGGTCCAGCGAGCCCTCCGCGACCATCATGTACGGCCAGAAGTCGCCGTAGCCGCGGGTGCGCCAGCACTGCCGGGTCAGGTCCAGGAACCCGGCGAGCCGGCCCTGCTCCTCCCAGCCGCTCAGCGAGGAGTACGCGAACGAGGCGTCACCGAGAGCGGCCACCTTCGAGACGCCGAGCGGTACGGGCGCACCGCCCAGCGCACCGCCGGCGTACGCGCCCCCGCCCTGCGCCGCCCACCAGCGGCGGCCCAGCGCCGGCGCCGAGACGACGCCGACCACGGGCCGGAAGACCCCGTCGGAGCCCTCCTCCATCAGGGAGATCAGCGTCGCCCACACGGGGACGCCGCGCACGTAGTTCTTCGTGCCGTCGATCGGGTCCACGACCCAGCGGCGCGGGCCGCTGCCCTTGAGCCCGTACTCCTCGCCCAAGATGGCGTCGGCGGGCCGCGCGGCCCCGATCCCGGCCCGGACGATCTCCTCGGCGGCCTTGTCCGCCTCGCTCACCGGGGTCATGTCCGGCTTCGTCTCGACCAGCAGGTCGAGGGCGCGGAACCGCTGCATCGTGGCGGCGTCCGCCGCGTCGGCGAGCTCAAGGGCGAGGCGGAGGTCATCGTCATACTCGGGCATGCCCGAACAGTATCGGGACCGCCCGGAGGCGGCGAACGGCGTCCACGGTGCGACCCGCGGGCGCCCTTGACAGGATCTGTCGGTCCGTCAACTCTGGCGGGGAGCCGAGCGGGGAATCGGAGCGGGGGAAGTCGAGCGGGGAGGCGCGCATGCCGGCAGCCCGGGAGTCCTTGCTGGAAGCGGCGGGAGCGGCGCTCTTGGCGCGCCCCTGGCCGTCGGTGCGGATGGTCGACGTGGCCGCCACCGCCGGGGTGTCCCGGCAGACCCTCTACAACGAGTTCGGGGGCAAGGCGGGTCTGGGCCGCGCCCTGGTGCGCCGCGAGGCCGACTGGTACCTCGAAGGGGTGGACCGGGTGCTGCGCTCCCCGGCCGCGAGCGCCGAGCGGCTCGCCTCGGTCGCGGAGTGGACCGTACGGGCCGCCCGCGCGCGTCCCCTCGTACGGGCCCTGCTGACGGGGTGCTGGGACGGGAACTTACCGGTGCCGCCCGGGCAGGGAGTGCGTCCCGGAGTGCCGGCCCCCGGACCCGGGGAGCTGGCCCGGGCCGTCCGCGACCGGGCCTCGGCCACGCTCAGCCCGGGGGAGGGGGCGCAGCACTGCGAGCTCGCCGTACGCCTGGCCCTCTCGTACGTGATAGCACCGGGCGAGGAGCCGGGGCTCGGGGAGCTGATGCGGCTGCTGCGCCTGCTCGCCGCGCCCGCTCAGTGAGCCGAACCGGAGAGCTGGAGGCCGATGACGCCCAGGATGACCAGCGAGATCGAGACGAGTTTGAGCGTCGAGACGAGGTCGCCGAGGAAGACCATGCCGTAAATGGCCGTTCCGGCGGCCCCGATGCCCGTCCACACCGCGTAGGCCGGGCCCACGTCGAGCTTCTTCAGCGCCAGGGTCAGCAGGCCGAAGCTGCCGAGGGCGAAGCAGGCGAAGGCGACCGTCGGCCACAGGCGGGTGAACCCGTGCGAGAGCTTGAGGCAGACCGCGAAGCCGGTCTCCAGAATTCCGGCGACGACCACCAGCAGCCAGGCCATGGCACATGCCTCCCCGCGTCAGGTGACGTCGTGTCACGTGGTGCGATTATGCATTTACCAGACCTGGTGCACGGCAAACCCCGCCGGAGGATCAGTCCCCTTCGCGACGCTCGCGGGTCTGGAGGAGCCGGCGCAGCGAGTACAGCCGCGCCGGATCCGCGTGGCCGTCCTCCACCCACGTGTCGAGCGCGCAGTCCTGCTCGTCGTGGCTGCAGGCCCGCGGGCAGGCCTCCGTACCGGGAACGAGGTCCGGGAAGGCCAGGATCACCCGGGACGGGTCCACGTGGTGCAGGCCGAAGGAGCGCACGCCCGGGGTGTCGATGACCCAGCCTTCGCCGCCCGGCAGCGGCAGTGCGAGCGCCGAGGTGGTGGTGTGCCGGCCGCGGCCGGTCACGGCGTTGACGTGTCCGGTGGCGCGCTGGCGGCCCTCGGCGACCAGCGAGTTCACCAGGGTGGTCTTGCCGACGCCGGAGTGGCCGACGAAGGCGGTGATCCGGCCGTTCAGGCGCTCGCGCACCCGGTCGGCGGCGTCGCCCGTCGCGAGCTCCTCGCGGTTGGTCACCACGTAGTTCAGGCCGAAGGTGGAGTAGATCTCCAGGATCTTGTCCGCGGAGGTCAGGTCCGACTTCGTGAGCACCAGCAGGGGCTCCAGTCCGGCGTCGTACGCGGCCACCAGGCAGCGGTCGATCATCCGGGGCCGCGGCTCCGGGTCGGCCAGCGCGGTGACGATCGCCAGCTGGTCCGCGTTGGCGACGACCACCCGCTCGTACGGGTCGTCGTCGTCCGCGGTGCGCCGCAGGACGGACTTGCGCTCCTCGATGCGCACGATCCGCGCGAGGGTGTCCTTCTTGCCGGTCAGGTCGCCGACGATCCAGACCAGGTCGCCGACCACCGCCGCCTTGCGGCCCAGCTCGCGGGCCTTCATCGCATGGATGGTGCGGCCGTCGACCAGGCAGGTCAGCCGGCCGCGGTCGACGGTCAGGACGAAGCCCTCGGCCGCGTCCTCGTGCTTGGGCCGGATGGTGGTCCGGGGCCGGTTGCCCTTGGGGTTGGGCCGCTGGCGGATGTCGTCTTCGTCGGTGTGCTTGCCGTACCTGCGCATGACGGGGGCCCTACGCTCCCGCTACTCGCGCCGTTTGCCCGAGCATCTCGGCCCACATCTTGGGGAAGTCCGGCAGGGTCTTCGCGGTCGTCGCCACGTTCTCGATCCGCACGCCCTCCACCGCCAGACCGATGACCGCGCCGGCGGTGGCCATCCGGTGGTCGTCGTAGGTGTGGAACACCCCGCCGTGCAGCGGACGCGGGCGGATGTGCAGACCGTCGGCGGTCTCGGTGACGTCGCCGCCCAGCTCGTTGATCTCCTTGGTGAGCGCCGCCAGCCGGTCCGTCTCGTGCAGCCGCAGGTGCGCCACCCCGCGCAGCGTGGACGGGGAGTCGGCCAGCGCCGCGACGGCCGCGATGCCGGGGGTGAGCTCGCCGACCTCGCCCAGGTCCACGTCGATGCCGTGGATCTTGCCGGTGCCCGTGAAGACCAGGCCCGCGTCGGTCAGCTCGCAGGAGCCGCCCATCTCCGTGAAGATCCGGCGCAGTTCGTCGCCGGGCTGCGTGGTGCGGCGCGGCCAGTCGGGGATCGTGACCGTACCGCCCGTGATCAGCGCGGCGGCCAGGAACGGCTGCGCGTTCGACAGGTCCGGCTCCACGACCACGTCACGGCCCAGCAGCGCGCTCGGCGCCACCCGCCACACGTTCGGCTCGCCGCCGGCCTCGGGGGTGTCGACCTGGGCGCCCGCCGCGCGCAGCATCTCCACCGTCATCCGGATGTGCGGCATCGACGGCAGCGTCGTGCCGGTGTGCCGGACCTCGACGCCCTGGTTGAAGCGCGGGCCCGACAGCAGCAGGGCCGAGACGAACTGGGAGGAGTTGGAGGCGTCGATCTCCACGACGCCGCCCTCCAGCGCCCCGCCGCCCTGGACGGTCAGCGGCAGCGCGCCCCGGCCGTCGTCGTCGATCCGGGCGCCGAGGGTGCGCAGGGCGCTGATGACCTGGCCGAGCGGGCGCTCGTAGGAGCGCGGGTCGCCGTCGAAGCGGATGTCGCCGGAGGCCAGCGTGGCGACGGGCGGCAGGAAGCGCATGACCGTGCCCGCGTTGCCGACGTCGACGGTGGCCGGGCCGTGCAGGGCGGCCGGGATGACCCGCCAGGCCTCGCCGCCGGCGCCGTCGCCGGAGCTGGAGGAGGCGGTCTCCTCGATGCCGACGCCGAGCGCGCGCAGGGCGTCCGACATCAGCTGCGAGTCGCGCGAGCGCAGCGGGCGGCGCACCCACCCCGGCTCGGCGGCGAGCGAGGCGAGGACGAGGGCGCGGTTGGTGACCGACTTCGACCCGGGCACGGTGACGGTGGCGTGGACGGTGCCGTCGGCGAGCGGAGCGGGCCAGAGGGCGGGGAGCGCGGGGGTCTCGGTCATGGCCACCACTTTAGTGGCTCGCCCCGGCCCCAGATCTTGATCGCTCGCTGGTCTCGGAGGTTGGACGCGGCGGTCGGCCGCGGGGGGTGCCTCAGAGGTCGAGGAGCCAGCGCCCGCCGCCGATGAGCGAGCACAGCGCCACGGCGTGGAAGAGGAGCAGCCAGGCCACCGGGTGGACGTGGGTGAGGCGCCCCAGCTGGTCCGCGTCGGAATCCGGCGCCCCGCCGCCCCGGCGCTTGGCACCCAGCTCGAAGACCGGCCGCACCCCGCCCAGCAGCAGGAACCACACCACCAGGTAGGCGAAGACCGCCTGGACCTCGGCCGGGGCCAGCCAGGAGACCAGTACGAACGCGGTGCCCGACAGCACCACCGTCAGGGCGCCGTACGCGTTGCGGATCATCACCAGCATCGCCAGCAGCAGGGCGGTCGCCGCCCACAGCAGCAGCGTGATCCGGTGGGCCGACAGCAGCGCGGCCCCGCCGAGCCCGAGCAGCGAGGGCGCCGTGTAGCCGGCCGCGGCGGTCAGGATCATCCCGAGTCCGGTCGGCTTGCCGCGGCTGACGGTGACCCCGCTGGTGTCCGAGTGCAGCCGGATCCCGTCGAGGCGCCGCCCGGTCAGCAGCGCCAGCAGCCCGTGGCCGCCCTCGTGGGCGATGGTCACGGCATTGCGCGACAGCCGCCACAGCGGGCGCGGCCCCACGGCGGCCAGGGCGACCACGCCCGTCACGATCACCAGCCACAGGGCCGGCGGGGTCTGTATGCCCGTGAGCCGGTCCCACAGACCGGCGGTCGCGGTGGTGTCCGGGGAGCTGTTCATGGAGTGGCGGACTCCTTGCGGTGGTGGGCGGGTGGGATGGCAGTCTGGCAGCCATGTGCGGACGGTATGCAGCGAGTCGTAAGCCGGAGGACCTGGTGGAGGCCTTCGGCATCGAGAAGTGGGAGCCCGAGGAGACCCTGGCCCCCGACTGGAACGTGGCTCCGACCAAGGAGGTCCACGTCGTCCTCGACCGTCCCGTGAAAGACGCTCCGGACCCGCGTCCGGTTCGGCAGCTGCGCACGGTGAAGTGGGGGCTCGTCCCCTCCTGGGCCAAGAACCCCGACGGCGCCGCCCGGATGATCAACGCCCGGTCCGAGACCGTGGCCGAGAAGCCCTCCTTCCGCCGCCCCTTCGCGCAGCGCCGCTGCATCGTTCCCGCCGACGGCTACTACGAGTGGGTCACCGCCCACGACGAGCGGCAGCTGGAGGTCGAGGGCAAGAAGAAGCGGGCCCGCAAGCAGCCCTACTTCGTGCTCCCCGCCGACGGCTCGGTCTTCGCCATGGCCGGCATATACGAGTTCTGGCGCGACCCGACGCTGCCCGCCGACCACCCGCAGGCGTGGTGGGCGACCTGCTCGGTGATCACCGCCGAGGCCGAGACCGGACCGCTGGGCGCGGCCCCCGCCGAGGGGCCGGCGTCCCTGGCCGAGATCCACCCCCGGATGCCGCTGATGCTGACCCCGGACCGCTGGGACGCCTGGCTGGACCCGGCCCGGACCGACACCGACGAGCTGCACGCCCTGCTCGCGCCGCCGCCGGGCGGGCTGATGCGCGCGTACCCGGTGTCCACCGCCGTCAGCAACGTGCGCAACAACGGGCCGGAGCTGCTCGACGAGCTGGCAGCGCCCGAGGAGGCCACGCTCTTCTGAGGCGGACACCCCCTTGCCAGGGGGTGTCCGGGCCCCGGCCCGGCTCCGGGCGCGGGCAGGATGGGGGCCATGACCACGCGTACGCGCACCGAGAACGTCGACACACCGGCGGGCGAGGCCCGCATCACCTGGCATCCCGTCCCCGCCCGTACGGCGGCGCGCCTCGTGCTGGCCGTCGGACACGGCGCCGGCGGCGGGATCGAGGCGCGCGACCTCCAGGCGCTGGCCGCCGCCCTGCCCGCGCACGGGGTCACCGTGGCGCTGGTCGAGCAGCCGTGGCGGGTCGCCGGGAAGAAGGTGGCGGCCGCGCCCAAGGTGCTGGACGAGGGCTGGCGGGGCCTGTGGCCGGTGCTGGCGGAGCCCGGGCTGCCCGTGGTGGCGGGCGGGCGCAGCGCCGGGGCGAGGGTGGCCTGCCGGACCGCCGCCGAGCTGGGGGCGGCGGGGGTGCTGGCCCTGGCGTTCCCGCTGCACCCGCCGGGCCGCCCGGAGAAGTCCCGGGCCGGGGAGCTCACCGGGGCCGGGCGGCCCACCCTGGTGGTCCAGGGCGGCCGGGACCCGTTCGGGCGGCCGCAGGAGTTCCCGGCGCCGGCCGCGCAGGAGCCGTACGAGCTGGTGGAGGTCCCGCACGCCGATCACGGCTTCGCCGTGCCGAAGAAGGCCGACCTGACGCAGGACGAGGCCCTCGCGGTGATCACCGGGGCCGTCACCGCCTGGCTCGCCGGGCTTGCGCTCTGACCCCCGGCCGAACCCCGCACGCCCCTCGGACGGACGCGTCCGGGGAATGAGACGAACCCGCGGGTGATCCGTATCACATGGCGGCCGCGCACCTGACAGAGGCCGGAGCCCCCGGCCCCGCACGGGAATGCCGGGCCCGACCCTTCTGTTGTGCGGGATGTCAGAACGCACGGGATCAGTCGGAGGAGAGGGAGCGCATGACCCAGGTCATCAGCCAGCACCGTCCGCAGGCGGAGGGCCTGGACTGGACGGTCCTGCCCGCGCCCAAGCGCCGCCCGCTTCAGGCGGCGGAGGGCCGGGATGGTCGACTATTCTCCGATTCGAGCGGGTCCGCTTTCGGAGCCGTCACGCAGTCGGAGGAGGTGGGTCCTGTCGCTGGGACCGACGAAGGCCACGCGGAGGAGACGACCCCGGAGCGCAATGCGCGCTTCGAGAGGGACGCCCTCGGCTACCTCGACCAGATGTACTCGGCCGCGCTGCGCATGACGCGCAATCCGGCCGACGCCGAGGACCTGGTCCAGGAGACGTATGCGAAGGCATACGCGTCCTTCCACCAGTTCCGCGAGGGCACCAATCTCAAGGCGTGGCTCTACCGCATTCTGACCAACACGTTCATCAACTCCTACCGCAAGAAGCAGCGCGAACCGCAGCGCAGTGCGGCCGAGGAGATCGAGGACTGGCAGCTGGCGCGCGCCGAGTCGCACATGTCCACGGGCCTTCGCTCCGCCGAATCGCAGGCGCTCGACCACCTGCCCGATTCGGATGTGAAGGAAGCGCTCCAGGCCATTCCGGAGGAGTTCCGCATCGCGGTCTATCTTGCCGACGTAGAGGGCTTTGCGTACAAGGAGATCGCGGACATCATGGGTACACCCATCGGTACGGTCATGTCGCGACTGCACCGTGGCCGCCGTCAACTCCGCGGAATGCTGGAGGACTATGCCCGTGAGCGCGGGCTGGTTCCCGCGGGCGCGGGAGAGTCGAACGACCTGAAAGGCTCGGGCTCATGAGCTGCGGAGAGCCGCACGAGACGGATTGCTCTGAGGTCCTGGACCACCTGTACGAGTTCCTGGACCACGAGATGCCGGACAGTGATTGCACGAAGTTCGAGACGCACTTCGGCGAATGCAATCCCTGCCTGGAGAAGTACGGCCTGGAGCAGGCCGTCAAGAAGCTGGTGAAGCGCTGCTGCGGTTCGGACGACGTGCCGACCGACCTGCGCTCGAAGGTCATGGGACGGATCGAGCTGATCCGTTCCGGCCAGGCCGTCCCCGAGCACGACGTGACCGCGGACCCCGCCACCGGCTGATCGAACAACCGCCCCTGGAAGCCGAATCGTTCACTCGAAGGTGCTAATCCGGGGGTGCTCGTACGGCGCAATAGGAAAATGTGGCCCCCTGCGGAAGGGGGCCCCACTTATTCTCCCCAAACGGTGTGCACGGCACAGGGGAGGAGAGCGCCATGCGGGTACGTCCGCCGACGGCGCGGCCCTTCCTCCTGTGGTCCGTCGTCCTGTGCGCCGCCCTCGCGGCATGCGCCGCGGCCGCCCCGGCGTTCGCCGCGTCCGGCACGCCCTGGCCCGCCGTCGGGCTGCTCGCCTCCCTCTACCTCGGCTGCGAACTGGTCCGGATCCGCCCGCTGCCGGGCATCCGAGTCCCCGAGGGCATCGGCTCCTTCTTCCCCGTGCTCCTCGCCGCCGTCTTCCTGCTGCCCCCGGCCGCCGCCGCGCTCGTCGCGCTGCCCGGCGCCTTCGCCCAGGCGGTGGCCGGGCGGCCCGCCCGGATCCGGCGCGTGTGGCACGCGGCGCAGCAGGCCGTCGCCGCCTGGGCCGCCGCGCGGACGTTCGGGCTGCTGGGCGGTCCGGCCGCGCTGGGAAGCCGCTCCGGCGGGACGGGGATTCCCGGCCCGCTCGCCGACTTCCCGTACGCGCTGCTGCCCGCGGCGGCCGCGGCCGCCGCCTTCTGCCTCGTACTGGCCGTCCTCGACGGGGCCGTCCTGGCCGCCGCCGAACGCCGGCCCTTACGCACGGCATGGCGCGGGCCGCTCGCCCGGTCCCTGGTGCCGCACTGCGTCCACGGCCTCGCCGGGCTGATGATGGCCGTCCTGTGGCGCAGCCCGTACGGGCTGCCCGCCGCGCTGCTCGTCCTGCTGCCGATGTACATCTCCTGCCGGGTCTTCGCCCAGTACCACCGCGAACGGGCCGCCCACCAGGCCACGATCCGGGCGCTCGTCCAGGCCGTGGAGCTCAAGGACCGCTACACGCGCGGCCACGGCGAGCGCGTCGGCCAGGCGTCCGCGATGATCGCCCGCGAGCTGGGCATGGACGCGGACCGGCTCGAAGTGGTCCGCATCGCCGGGATCCTGCACGACATCGGCAAGATCGGGGTCCCGACCCGGCTGCTGCGCAAGGACGGCCCGCTGACCCCGGAGGAGCGCCGGGTCATCGAGCTGCATCCCGAGTACGGGCACGAGATGGTGCGCGGCATCGGCTTCCTGGGAGAGGCGCGGTCCGCGATCCTGCACCACCACGAGCGCGTCGACGGCTCCGGGTACCCGTACGGGCTGGCCGGCGAGCAGATCCCGGTACCGGCCCGGGTGGTGGCGGTGGCCGACGCCTTCGACGCGATGACCTCGACCCGCTCCTACAGCCGGGCCCGGCCGGTGCCGGTGGCCCTGGCCGAGCTGGAGCGGTGCGCCGGGGCCCACTTCGATCCGGTGATGGTGCGCGCGCTGGTCGAGGCGATCGGCCGGGACGGCTGGCACCCGGTGGTCACCGCGGACGAGGGCGACCTCCAGGTGATCCCGGCCGGATCCGCCCCCGACCGGGCGGCGACGCCGCCCGCCGCGGCGGCCCCGGAGCCCGGCGGTCCCGCGCTGTCCGGGCTGCCGGCGCAGGGCGCCCGGACCCGCGTGCGGACCGTGGACCCGCCCGGCGGCCAGGACCCGGACGGCGGGGCCGGGGCGTGAGGGGCGCGGCCTTGCGGGGCGCGGTCGTCGGGGGTGTGCGCGGGGCCGCCGTGGCGCTCGCGCTGGCCGGGCTCGGGCACACCCTGTGGAACGGCCTCGTCGAGCCCGGCACCGCCCTGGCCTTCGGCGCCCTGATCGCCTGCGGGGAGCTCGCCCGCCGTGACACCCGGGACGCGCGTGACACCAGGGGCGGGGGGGAGGCCGGCGATGCGCGGGACGCCGGGGAGGCGGCAGGCGGTGGCGACACCCGGACCGCCGCGCCCGAGGACCGCCGGCCCGCCCCCCTCGCCTCTGCCGGCGCCCTCGCGTACGCCCTGCTCGGCCCGGACGCCGCCACGCCCACCCACCACGGGGTGCTCCAGATCGTCACGGTCGTCGTCACCGCCGCCCTCGCCGGGAGCGTCCCGCACATCGCCCGCGGGCGCGCCCCCACCGCCGACCACCTGGCCCGCCGGGTCCTCACCGTCGCCTTCGCCGCCGCCTGCTTCCAGCCGCTCTACAACTCCGGCCGGCTGGAACAGGGGATCGGGCGGGGCCCGTACCTCGTCCTCTACCTGCTCCTCCTGCTCGGCCTCACCGCCCTGTGCGACGCCGTGCTCGCCGCCGCCCTGGCCGCCGCGCGCACCGGCTGGCCGTACGGGCCCCTGCTCCGCGACGAGCTGCGCGCCCAGCTCGGCATCGGCGCGGCGATCTGCGCCACCGGGGTCGTCATGGCCCTCGGCGTGGCCGTCGCCGGTCTGTGGGCGCTGCCCGTCTTCTGCGTGCCGCTGCTGCTGACCCAGCTGTCCTTCCACCGGATCGCCGCGATCCGCACCACCTACCGCCAGACGATCACCTCCCTGGCCCGGGCCACCGAGATCGCCGGGCACACCCGCCCGGGCCACTCCCGCCGGGTCGCCGCACTGAGCTGCGCCGTGGGCCGGGAGCTGGGCCTGTCGGAGCGGGAGCTCACGGTGCTGGAATACGCGGCCCTCATGCACGACATCGGCCAGCTCTCCCTCGTCGACCCGGTCCGGGCCGGGGCCACGGCCGGGCTGCCGCCCGCCGAGGCCCGCCGGATCGCCGTGCTCGGCGGGGAAGTGGCCCGCCAGAGCGGGGTGCCCGCCGAGGTGGCCGTCATCGTGGAGCGGCAGGCCGACCCGTACCGGGAGCAGCCCGCCCTCGCGCGCATCGTCCGGGCGGTCAACGCCTACGAGGACCTGCTGGGCGGGACCCGTCACCCGGGCGGCCCCCTCGCGGCCCTGGAGCAGCTGCGGCTGGGTACCGGGCGCGACTACCAGCCAGAGGTCGTGGAGTGTCTCGCCAGGGTTCTGGCCAGGGGCGGACGTGACAGAGTTGTTCCCGTCCCACCTGGGTAACCCATGGGTAATGAGCGGCCGTCCGAGTGGGCATGGTTGGATGCCATTAGGAGTGTCCGCAAGGCTGCACCGTTGGACCGGCAGGCGGGAATCGTGAGGATCTTCGGGAAGGTACGGCATCGGCCCTCCGCCTCGTGGCGGCAGGCCACCGACCGCGCGTTCACGCTGATCGGCGACGGGCGGTACGAGGACGCGGGCGCGCTGCTCACCAGAGCCGCCGACCTGGAGCCCTGGCTGTCCGAGTCCTGGTTCAACCTCGCCCTGCTGCACAAGTTCCGGCACGACTGGGAGCAGGCGCGGGCCGCCGGGCTGCGCGCCGTGGCCCTGCTGGACCGCGAGACCGGCGCCCCGGACTGGTGGAACGTCGGGATCGCCGCGACCGCGCTCCAGGACTGGCCGCTGGCCCGCCGGGCCTGGCAGGCGTACGGGCTGAAGGTTCCCGGGGACCCGCACGGCTCGGGCACGCACCCCGCGAAGGGCAGCGGCGAACCGGTCGGCATGGAGCTGGGCAGCGCCGCCGTACGGCTGTCCCCCGAGGGGGAGGCCGAAGTGGTCTGGGGCCGCAGGCTGGACCCGGCCCGCATGGAGGTCCTGTCGATCCCGCTGCCGTCCTCGGGCCGGCGCTGGGGCGAGGTCGTCCTGCACGACGGGGTCCCGCACGGCGAGCGGGTCACCGCGGCCGGCCCCTCCTATCCCGTCTTCGACGAGATCGAGCTGTGGGCCCCCTCACCGGTGCCGACCTGGGTGGTGCTGCTGGAGGCGGCCACCGAGGAGGACCGGGACGCGCTGGAGCAGCTGGCCTCGGACGCGGGCTTCGCCGCCGAGGACTGGTCGTCCTCGGTGCGGCTGCTGTGCCGGACCTGCTCGGAGAGCGTGATGCCGAGCGGCGAGGGCGACGGGGAGCACCTGGACCCGCACGACCACAGCGAACCGGGGCATCCCGGTCCGCTGGGCCACCGTACGAACGGGTCCGGCCCGCTGTGGGTTCCGGAGCGGGAGTGCGGGATCGCGGCGCCCCCCGGCCTGGTGCGCGGACTGCTCGACGGCTGGGTCGCGGACAGCCCGGACACCCGTGAATGGCGGGATCTCGAAGAGGTCTGCTGACCCGGCACCGTAGGCTGTACCGGCACATTGTGAACGGGTGGACTTACGGAAGGCGTACGGCGGACATGGCGCAGCAGGAGAACGAGGTCGTCGAGATCGTCAACGACGGGTACGTCGTGGACACCGAGGACTGTGAGGCGCGCGAGCTCGCCCACCGCGAGCGCGGCACCGCCCGCCCGATCACGGTGGTCGGCAACCCCGTCCTGCACCGCGAGTGCAAGGACGTCACCGAGTTCGGCGACGAGCTGGCGCAGCTGATCGACGACATGTTCGCCAGCCAGAAGGCCGCCGAGGGCGTGGGCCTGGCCGCGAACCAGATCGGCGTGGACGCCAAGGTCTTCGTCTACGACTGCCCGGACGACGACGGCGCGCGCCACACCGGTGTCGTGGTCAACCCGAAGCTGGTGGAACTGCCCGCCGGCTCCCGCGTGCTCGACGACTCCAACGAGGGCTGCCTGTCGGTCCCGACCGCGTACGCCTCGCTGGCCCGCCCGGACTACGCCGAGGTGACCGGCCAGGACGCACAGGGCAACCCGATCAAGGTGCGCGGCACGGGCTACTTCGCGCGCTGCCTCCAGCACGAGACGGACCACCTGTACGGGTACCTGTACATCGACCGCCTCTCGAAGCGCGACCGCAAGGACGCCCTCCGCCAGATGGAAGAGGGCACCCCCCGCTACGAAACGGTCCCCAACGCCTGATCCCGGCTGCGCCCCAGCAGCACCCGCAGGTCCTCGGGCAGGGGCATCGGCGTGAGCAGTCCCGCCGCCGTACGGCCGGTGTTGCCGTACGGCACGCGACCGGTCATCGAACCGGCCCCCGCCACCAGGATCCGCACCACCTGTCCCACCGTCTCCGCCCGGTCCCGGCAGCGCAGCGCGAGCCGGAACATGTGCCAGTGGGCACGGGTGTGCGGCCAGGCCCAGGCCTGGGAGACGATGTGCGCCCGCTCCAGTGCGTCCCACATGGCGTCGGTGTCGGGCGCGCAGTCGCGGGCCCGCAGCAGCTCGGCCTCGAAGACCGCCCGCACCGGGGCCGGCATGGCCTTCGGGGTGCACGCGGCGATGCAGATCTTCAGTACGTTCCTCATGCGTCCACGATGCGTCCGCGGGGCCCGCCGGGGCTTGAACGAACCTGCTACATCCACTGGATGGTGCGGGTGAAGTCCGACGGCGGGATCCCGAACATCCGCCGCCACACCCGGCTGAAGTGCGCCCCGTCGGCGAAGCCCGCGCCGTGTGCCGCGTCCGTCAGGGAATGCCCCCGGGAGGCGAGTTCGGCGGCCCGCATCAGCCGCAGCCACAGGACGTACGGCCGGAACGGCAGGCCCAGCTCCGCCCGGAACAGGTGCGCCAGGCGGCTCTGCGACAGGCAGGCCACCTCGGCCGCCTGGGACAGCCGTACGCCCTCCCGCCCGGGCAGCCACGCCAGCACCCGTGCCAGCCCCGGATGTGGGGCCGCGTCCGGCACCGGACCGCCGGGGAGCAGGGAGTCCAGCGCGCAGGCCGCCTCGAAGGGGTCGGCGGGCAGGGATCCGGCGGCCGGTACGAGGTCTCCCGCGTCGCCCGCCATCGCCGTGAGCCGGCGCCCGGCCGAGGACAGCGGATCGTAGTGCAGCACCACCCCGCGCGCGGTGCCGGCCAGCACGGCGTGCCGTACCCCGGCCGGGACCACGTACGCCCGGCACCGGAAGGGCTCCCCGTCCGGCCCGGCCAGCAGCAGGCCGTACCCGTCCAGTGCGGCGATGACCTGTACGGAGTGGTGCGCGTGCGCGGTCGCGGACCCGACGGCGCCCCCGTACACCAGGCCCCCCGGCCGCAGCCGGGCCCGCCCGGCCCACCCGGTCACGGACATGACGAAGCGCCCCCGCCCCGGACCCCGGTCACCCGAGTCGTTCTCCCCATGGGCGGGGACGCTATCAAGCCGCCGGACCGGCGGACTTAGAAGTCCTCGTCCAGGTCGACCGTGCCCTCGACCGCGACCTGGTAGGCCGACGGGCGGCGCTCGAAGAAGTTCGTCAGCTCCTGGACGCCCTGCAGCTCCATGAAGGAGAACGGGTTCTGCGAGCCGTACACCGCCGGGAAGCCGAGGCGGACCAGGCGCTGGTCCGCGACGCACTCCAGGTACTCGCGCATCGACTCGGTGTTCATGCCCGGCAGGCCGTCACCGCACAGGTCGCGGCCGAACTGGAGCTCGGCCTCCACGGCCTCCTTCAGCATGTCCGTGACCTGCTGCTGGAGCGCGTCGTCGAAGAGCTCCGGCTCCTCCTTGCGGACGGTGTCCACGACCTCGAACGCGAAGTTCATGTGCATGGTCTCGTCGCGGAACACCCAGTTGGTGCCGGTGGCCAGACCGTGCAGCAGACCGCGCGAACGGAACCAGTACACGTAGGCGAAGGCGCCGTAGAAGAACAGGCCCTCGATGCACGCGGCGAAGCAGATCAGGTTCAGCAGGAAGCGACGGCGGTCGGCCTGCGTCTCCAGCCGGTCCAGCTTCTCGACCTCGTTGATCCACTTGAAGCAGAACTGGGCCTTCTCGCGGATCGAGGGGATCTCCTCGACGGCGTCGAAGGCGGCCGCGCGGTCGTCCGGGTCGGGCAGGTAGGTGTCGAGCAGCGTCAGGTAGAACTGGACGTGCACGGCCTCCTCGAACAGCTGGCGCGACAGGTACAGGCGCGCCTCCGGGGAGTTGATGTGCTTGTAGAGCGTCAGCACCAGGTTGTTCGAGACGATCGAGTCGCCCGTCGCGAAGAACGCGACCAGACGGCCGATCATGTGCTGCTCGGCGGGCGTCAGCTTCGCCAGGTCGGCGACGTCCGAGTGGAGGTCGACCTCCTCGACGGTCCAGGTGTTCTTGATCGCGTCCCGGTAGCGCTCGTAGAAGTCCGGGTAGCGCATGGGGCGGAGCGTGAGCTCGAAGCCCGGGTCCAGGAGGTTCTTGTCGGTGGAGCTCATTACTGGCAGGCCTCGCAGGACTCGGGGTTCTCAAGGGAGCAGGCCAGGGCATCGGCGTCGACGGCCTGCGGGAGCGGGGCGGCGGCGGCCGGCACGGCGCTGGCGGAAGCGGCGCGGGCGATCTTCGTCGCCGGGCGCGAGCGCAGGTAGTACGTGGTCTTCAGACCCTGCTTCCAGGCGTACGCGTACATCGACGACAGCTTGCCGATGGTGGGCGTCTCCAGGAACAGGTTGAGCGACTGGGCCTGGTCGAGGAACGGCGTACGGGCCGCCGCCATGTCGATCAGACCGCGCTGCGGGATCTCCCACGCCGTGCGGTACAGCTCGCGCACCTCGGCCGGGATCCACCCGAACCCCTGCACGGAGCCGGAGGACTCGCGCAGCGCCTCGCGGGTCTGCGCGTCCCACACGCCGAGCTTCTTCAGCTCCTCCACCAGGTAGGCGTTGACCTGGAGGAACTCACCGCTCAGCGTCTCGCGCTTGAACAGGTTGGAGACCTGCGGCTCGATGCACTCGTACACGCCGGCGATCGAGGCGATCGTCGCCGTCGGGGCGATGGCCAGGAGCAGGGAGTTGCGCATGCCGGACTTCGCGATCCGGGCGCGCAGGGCGTCCCAGCGCTCGGGCCAGTTCAGCTCCACGTCGAAGTGGTCGGGGTGCAGGACGCCGCGGGCGGTGCGGGTCTGCTCCCAGGCCGGGAGCGGGCCGCTGCGCTCGGCGAGGTCGCAGGAGGCCTCGTACGCGGCCAGCATGATGCGCTCGGAGAGCTTGGTGGACAGGGCCTTCGCCTCGGGGGAGTCGAAGGGCATCTTCAGCTTGAAGAAGACGTCCTGGAGGCCCATCGCGCCCAGGCCCACCGGACGCCAGCGGGCGTTGGAGCGGCCCGCCTGCTCGGTCGGGTAGAAGTTGATGTCCACGACGCGGTCGAGGAAGGTGACCGCGGTGCGGACGGTCTCGTCCAGGCGCTCCCAGTCGATGTCGCGGCCGCCGGCGGTGTCGATGACGAACGCGCCCATGTTGACCGAGCCGAGGTTGCAGACGGCCGTCTCGCCGTCGTCGGTGACCTCGATGATCTCGGTGCACAGGTTGGAGGAGTGGACGACCGTGCCCGGCTCGGCGGTCTGGTTCGCCGTGCGGTTGGAGGCGTCCTTGAAGGTCATCCAGCCCTGGCCGGTCTGCGCGAGGGTGCGCATCATCCGGCCGTACAGGTCGCGGGCGGGCATGGTCTTGCGGGCGAGGCCCGCCGCCTCGGCCTTGCGGTACGCGGCGTCGAACGCGTCGCCCCACAGGTCGACCAGCTCGGGCACGTCGGCCGGGGAGAACAGCGACCAGTCGGCGTCCGCGTTCACGCGGCGCATGAACTCGTCCGGCACCCAGTGCGCCAGGTTCAGGTTGTGCGTACGGCGCTGGTCCTCGCCCGTGTTGTCGCGGAGCTCCAGGAACTCCTCGATGTCCGCGTGCCAGGTCTCCAGGTAGACGGCGGCGGCGCCCTTGCGGCGGCCGCCCTGGTTCACGGCGGCGACGGAGGCGTCGAGGGTCTTCAGGAACGGCACGATGCCGTTGGAGTGGCCGTTCGTACCGCGGATCAGCGAACCGCGGGCGCGGATGCGGGAGTACGAGAGGCCGATGCCGCCGGCGTGCTTGGACAGGCGCGCGACCTGGTGGTAGCGGTCGTAGATCGAGTCGAGCTCGTCCAGCGGGGAGTCCAGCAGGTAGCAGGAGGACATCTGCGGGTGCCGGGTGCCGGAGTTGAAGAGCGTGGGGGAGGACGGCAGGTAGTCGAGGCGGCTCATCAGCCGGTAGAGCGAGGCCACTTCCTCGACGGCCTGGACGCTGTCGTTCTCGGCGAGGCCGCAGGCCACGCGCAGCATGAAGTGCTGCGGGGTCTCGACGACCTGGCGGGTGATCGGGTGGCGCAGCAGGTAGCGGCTGTGCAGGGTGCGCAGGCCGAAGAAGCCGAAGCGGTCGTCGGCGCCCTCGGCGAGCGTGTGCTCGACCAGCGCGTTCAGACGGCTCGCGTGCAGCGCCACGAACTCGGCGGTGCGGTCCGCGATCAGGCCCTCGCGGTGGCCGACCGCGACGGAGGCGGAGAAGGAGGTGGCCCCCTGGCCCGCGGCCTCCTCGGCGACGGCCAGCGTCAGCAGCCGGGCGGCGAGCCGGGAGTACGCCGGGTCCTCGGAGATGAGACCGGCGGCGGCCTCCGTGGCCAGGCCGCGCAGTTCGGCCTCGTCGGCCGCGGCGCTGCGGCCGCGCAGGGCGGCGGCGGCGACCCGGCCCGGGTCGGTGTCGGGGAGGTCGGCCGTCAGCTCGGTGAGGGTTCGCAGCAGTGCGGCCCCAGGTCCCCCGGTCTCGATTCCGGTGTCGGACGGGTCGGACTCGGCGCGCGGTGCGGAAGGCGCGATGGTCACGGGGGGAGCTCTCCCTCGCTCGGCTCCGGGACACCTGCGGCGTCGGCGCGAGCGGGCGCGCGCGGGCATGGCAGGGCAGCACCGCGCGGCGTCCACCGGCCCAACCGCGAGGCCCGGACGTATCGGCACCCGGTTCGGTCGAGCCGGGCGCGCTGTCGGCAGGTCCTCGGACTTGCGGTGACACCAATGGGTGTACTTCATACCGTTGCGGGACAGTTCCGGATTCGCACCGGATTCCCCTGCGACGACAGCGAGCACGAGCATACATGTGGGGGCCGCTTCCTGTGCGACCCCCTAGATGTTGTGTCGGCGTTGTGTCGGCGTGGCTACAGTTCGAGACCGTACGTGAGCAGAGGGAGGTCGGGAACGGGCTCCCAGTCCCGTTCGGGCGTGCGCACGAAGCCGAGCCGTTGGTAGATCCGGTGGGCGCCGACCATGTCCTGCGTGGTCGACAGCACGAGCCGCCGTACGCCCTCGATGGCACGGGCACGGTCGACGCAGGCCCGTACCAGCGCCTCCCCGGCGCCCCGCCCGCGGCCCTCCCGGGCGACGGCCAGCATCCGGAACTCGGCCTCGCCGGCCACGGCGATGTCGCACAGCGGGCTCCCGGGCGCGGCGAAGGCCACGCTCCCGAGGAGCCGGCCGTCACCGGTGGCGGCGACGAGTATCACCCCGTCGGCCGCCCGCCCGGCCACGTCCCGCAGCCGCGCGAGGTACGGATCGTCCTCGCCGAAGGTGAGCAGCCCGTCGCCGAGGTAGGCCTGCGCGGTGATGTCCCCGAGCGCTCCGTACTCCGCCGCCAGCGCTTCCCTGATCACGATGTCCATGCGGTCGAGTGTGCCGGACGGGTGTCGGTGCCCGGCACTATCGTCGGAGGCAGCACCGTCGAGAAGGGCGAGCGAGGCATGACCGTGATGACAGACCGGCCCCAGATGCTGACCGAGGACTTCGAGACCCTTGCGCGCATAGGCGCCAGAGAGGTGGAGGGGCTGCGGTTGGAATTCATCGACGGGAAGCTGGGGGTCAAAGCGGTGCCTGACGGAGATCACGACCGAATCGTCGTGTGGCTGTCCCGCATCTGTATGCAGCACCGGCCCGAGGTCTGGCTCCACGTGGAACGCGGCCTGAAGGTCGAGCAGTACCGTTCGGGTCGGGCACGCCCGGATGCGTCCCTTGCCCCGGATGGCGCATTCGAAGGGCAGGGGGAGTGGGCCGACCCGGCTCCTGTCCTGATGGTCGTCGAGGTTACGTCGTACGACTCGGACACCGACGCACGCGACCGCAAGGCGAAGCCCGGCGCGTACGCGGCGACCGGCATTCCCGTCTACCTCCTCATCGACCGGGACAACTGCCTTGTGCAAGTCCACAGCGAGCCCAACGGGAAGCTGTACGAGACGGTACGCACCATCCCCTTCGGCAAGGACGTCGAGCTGCCGGACCCCGTCGGGTTCTCCTTCCCGACCGAGCCTCTGAAGGACTGGGTGCGCTGAACACGCACGAAGGCCCCGCCGGAATGTCCGGCGGGGCCCTTCGGCGAGTCAGGGTTCAGCAGCAGCCGAACCCCTCCCGGGGGTCGGCCTCGCGCGCGTCCGTGCGGGCGCGTTCGAAGGCCCGGCGGGTCAGGACCTCGGCGTCCGGGTCGTGCGTACGGGCGTGCGCGACGTAGCGGTCGTACGCCGCCTCGCCCGAGAACTCCCGTACGAAGTACCGCGCCTTCGCCAGCGCCGCGCGGACCCCGCTCACGCCACCGGCTCCTTCACGCGGCCGCCGCCCGAGTCCAGGCCCGCGGCGGCGAGCTCCGCCCGCTCCTCGGGCGTGGCGATGAGCCCGGCCGGAGCGATGATCTTCGACTCGGACCACGGGACCTCGGACAGCCTGACGGCCTCCGGGTTTCCGGCCGCCTTCAGGCAGGTCCGCGCCGCGTCCACCAGCACGATGACGATCAGGATCGCGAACAGCGCCGACAGCACGCCGTCGACCGTCGCGTTCGTGACGATCGTGTGCATCTCGCCCATGTTCTTGGCGGGCGGCAGGACCTTCCCGGCGTCGATCCCGGTCTGGTACTTGTCGCGCTGAGCGAAGAAGCCGACCTTCACGTCCTCGGAGAACACCTTCTGCCAGCTCGCGGTCAGCGTGACCGCCACGTCCCAGGCCAGCGGGACCCCGGTCACCCAGGCCCACTTGAGCCGCCCGGACTTCACCAGCAGCGTGGTGCAGACGGCCAGCGCCACCGCGGCGAGCAGCTGGTTCGCGATCCCGAACAGCGGGAACAGCTGGTTGATGCCGCCCAGCGGGTCCTTGATGCCGACCCACAGGAAGTAGCCCCAGCCGCCCACGACCACCGCGCTGGCCAGCCACACGCCCGGCTTCCAGCTCACGTCCTTGAAGGACTTGTGCACGTTGCCGAGGGTGTCCTGGAGCATGAACCGGCCGACCCGAGTGCCCGCGTCGAGGGTGGTCAGGATGAACAGCGCCTCGAACATGATGGCGAAGTGGTACCAGAACGCCTTCAGTCCGGCGCCGCCGAGCACGGAGGAGAAGATCTCCGACATTCCGAGTGCGAACGTCGGCGCGCCGCCCGTACGGGACAGCAGGCTGGTTTCCTCGACGTCCTTCGCGGCCTGCGCGAGGAACTCGGGCGAGATGGCGAAGCCGAAGTTCGTCACGGCCTGCGAGGCGGTCTCGACGGTCGTGCCGATGACGCCGGCGGGGGAGTTGACCGCGAAGAAGAGGCCGGGCTCGATGATGCAGGCCGCGATGATCGCCATGACGGCGACGAAGGACTCGGTCAGCATCGCGCCGTAGCCGATGACCCGGACCTGGGTCTCCTTCTGGATCATCTTGGGAGTGGTGCCCGAGGAGACCAGCGCGTGGAAGCCGGAAAGGGCCCCGCAGGCGATGGTGATGAAGACGAACGGGAACATCGAACCGGCGAACACCGGCCCGTCCCCGCGGGCGGCGAAATCGGTGACCGCGGGCATCTTCAGGGTCGGCATGGCGACGACCACGCCGATGGCGAGCAGGGCGATGGTGCCCACCTTCATGAAGGTGGAGAGGTAGTCGCGGGGCGCGAGGAGCATCCACACCGGCAGCACCGAGGCGATGAACCCGTACGCCACCATCCACAGGACCAGCGTCTCCTTCTCCAGCGTGAAGGTGCCCGCCAGCGAGGAGTCGGCGACCCAGCCGCCCGCCACGATGGCGAGCAGCAGCAGCGCGACGCCGATGACGGAGATCTCGGTGACCCGGCCCGGGCGCAGGACGCGCAGGTAGAAGCCCATGAAGAGCGCGATCGGGATGGTCATGCCGATGGAGAACACGCCCCAGGGGGAGTGCGCCAGCGCGTTGACGATGACCAGCGCGAGCACGGCCAGCAAGATGATCATGATGGCGAACACGGCGACCAGGGCGGCGGCTCCGCCGACCGGGCCGATCTCGTCGCGGGCCATCTGGCCGAGGGAGCGCCCGTCGCGGCGGGTGGAGAAGAAGAGGGTGACCATGTCCTGGACGGCGCCGGCGAAGATGACGCCCGCGACGATCCAGATGGTGCCCGGCAGGTAACCCATCTGCGCGGCGAGCACGGGGCCGACCAGCGGGCCGGCGCCGGCGACGGCGGCGAAGTGGTGGCCGAACAGCACGCGGCGGTCGGTGGGGTGGAAGTCGACACCGTTGTCAAGGCGTTCGGCGGGAGTGGCACGCGTCTTGTCGACCTTCAGGACCCGGTCGGAGATGAAGCGCGCGTAGAAGCGGTAGCCGATGGCGTACGAGCCCAGCGCGGCGGCGAGCAGCCAGGCGGCCGAGATCTCCTCGCCGCGCGAGAGGGCGAGGATGCCCCAGCCGAGGGCCCCGACGAGGGCGACGAGCACCCAGACGGCAACGGACTTCGGGCTCATGCCCCCTGCCGCGCCACCGTCCGGTGCGGAAGGCGAGTCCGCCGCCGTGCCCGGACTCGCCGCGTTCCGTTCTGTTCCAGTTGCTTCCGGTTCCGGCATGATCCTCGTCCCCTCGTTGATCATCTGCGTAAAGGCAGGGAATCTACGGGGGCCCGCCCGGTGAACGTAAGCCCCCGTCCGCATAGCGGAACGAGAGTCAACTACGAATCAGACGGCGGGGCGCTGGAGTCGGGCGACGAACTTGTAACGATCGCCGCGGTACACCGAGCGGACCCACTCCACCGGCTCGCCGTCGGCGTCGAGGGAGTGCCGGGAGAGCATCAGCATCGGCAGGCCGACGTCGGTGCCCAGCAGGCCCGCCTCGCGCGGGGTGGCCAGGGAGGTCTCGATCGTCTCCTCGGCCTCCGCGAGCCGTACGTCGTACACCTCGGCCAGCGCCGTGTAGAGGGAGGTGTACTTCGCCAGCGACCGGCGCAGCGCCGGGAAGCGCTTGGCCGAGAGGTGGGTGGTCTCGATGGCCATCGGCTCCCCGCTGGCGAGGCGCAGCCGCTCGATGCGCAGGACCCGGCCGCCCGTGGCGATCTTGAGGAGCCCGGCCAGGGTGTCGTCGGCCGTCACGTAGCCGATGTCCAGGAGTTGGGAGGTGGGCTCCAGCCCCTGCGCCCGCATGTCCTCCGTGTACGAGGACAGTTGGAGCGGCTGCGAGACCTTCGGTTTCGCGACAAAGGTGCCTTTGCCCTGGATGCGCTCCAGCCGGCCCTCGACGACGAGCTCCTGGAGAGCCTGGCGCACGGTGGTGCGGGAGGTGTCGAATTCGGCCGCGAGCGTGCGCTCCGGCGGCACCGGCGTGCCCGGGGGCAGCGTCTCGGTCATGTCGAGCAAGTGCCGCTTGAGTCGGTAGTACTTGGGCACCCGCGCCGTGCGAGTGGCCGCCCCGCCCTCCGGCTCGGTGGTCGCCCCTTCGGTGGACATCGCCGCCCGCCTTCCCGACTCCAGTTTCGCTGCCGTCACCGGCTCCTCCGATATGTGCGGTCACATCGTGACACGGGTGGGAGGACAGGCCTCCTCCCTCCCCCAGGTGTCGGTCCGGTAACGGACCGATCACCCGCTCATTAGACCCTTGACACCCCTAAAGGTCTAGGCCAAGCTCCGGTTACTGGTCTAAACCAATATGGATCAGATCCCGGCCCCACGGCAGTACTTGGTACGTCAACCGCGGCGGGCGAGGGAAGTGCAGAGCATCCCTGAGGAGGGTGGCGTGAAGCGCAAGCTCATCGCGGCGGTCGGAGTCGCGGGCATGGTGATCGGCCTCGCGGCGTGCGGTGGCAACGACGGCGACGACAAGGGCAAGACCGACGCCGGCGGCGCCAAGGAGATCACCGTCTGGGTGATGGACGGCTCCGCGCCCAAGGCATGGATCGACGCGGTCAACGCGGAGTTCTCCGCCAAGCACCCGGGTGTCACCGTAAAGGTCGAAGAGCAGCAGTGGAAGGGCATCCAGGAGAAGGTCACCACCGCCCTCTCCGAGAACACCCCGCCGGACGTCCTTGAGCTCGGCAACACCCAGACCGCGGGCTACGCCGTCACCGGTGGCCTCGCCGACCTGACCAAGGACAAGGCCAAGCTCGGTTCCGACGCCTGGCAGAAGAGCATGCTCGCCTCGGCCGAGTACGACGGCAAGCTCTACTCCGCCCCCTGGTACGCGGCCAACCGCGTCGTCGTGTACGACAAGAAGGCCTACGCCAAGGCCGGCGTCACCCCGCCGACCACCCGCGACGAGTGGATCGCGGGCCTCGACAAGCTCAAGGCCGCGGACCCCGCCTCGCAGCCCATCTACCTCCCCGGCCAGAGCTGGTACGTCCTCGCCGGCTTCATCTGGGACGAGGGCGGCGAGCTCGCCGTCAAGGACGGCGACAAGTGGAAGGGCGGCCTCGGCACCCCCCAGGCCGCGTCCGCGATGGACTTCTACAAGAAGCTCCAGGCGTACTCCACCGCCCCCAAGGACAAGGACGAGGCCACCCCGCAGCAGTCCACCGACGTCGTTCCCAAGGGCGGCGTCGCCTCCTGGATCGGTCTCGGCTGGGAGGCCGGCGGTGCGGAGAAGGCCCTGAAGGACGCGGGCAAGGAAGCCGACTTCGGCTACTTCCCGATCCCGGGCAAGACGGCCGACAAGCCGGGCACCGTCTTCCTCGGCGGCTCGAACCTCGCCGTGGCCGAGCGCTCCAAGAACAAGGAGCTCGCCAAGGAGTGGCTGGCGCTGGCCGCCGGCAAGGACCAGATGACGAAGTACGCCGCCGAGACCAAGGGCGCGCTGCTCCCGAATCAGGCCGGCGCGAACTTCACCCCCGCCGCGGGCTCCTTCGCCGAGGCCATGGGCAAGGGCGGCGTCAACGGCCGCATCACCCCGGTCACCCCGGGCTGGGCGAACGTCGAGACCGAGCCCAACCCGCTCAAGGAGTTCATGACCAAGGTCCTGAAGGGTGAGGACGCCGCCAAGGCGGGCGCGGACGCGGACAAGGAAATCGCGAGCCGCATCAACAAGTAGCACGTAGCACCGGGGGTGCGGCCGGCGCCCACGCGCCCGCCGCACCCCCGGTCGCGCATTGACAGACCTGTGCGACGCCCGACCGCAGCCGAGGTAACCAAGACATGACCGTGCACTCCCAGGGAGCGGTGACCGCTCCACAGGACGCACCACCGAAGTCCGCCGGAGGGCAGCAGACGCCGCCCACGACCAAGGGAGCCGGTCCGCCGGCTCCGCGCCGGGGCAGAAAGCAGCTTCCCGCGGGCTGGCTGCCGTACCTCCTGATCGGGCCCGCGGTCCTCAGCCTGGCCACACTGCTGCTGTACCCGCTCGCCAAGAACGTGATCCTGTCGTTCCAGAAGGTCGACAAGATCGAGTTCATCCAGCGGAAGGCCCCCTTCAACGGGGTCGAGAACTACACGCAGCTGCTGGGCGACACGCACTTCTGGACCGTCGTCGTCCGCACCTTCGCCTTCACCGCCGCCAACGTCGCGCTGATCATGCTGATCGGCAGTCTCGTCGGCATCCTGCTCAACCGCCTCGGCACGTGGATGCGCCTGGTCCTGTCGATGGCGCTGGTGATGGCCTGGGCGATGCCGATCGTCGCGTCGGTCACCGTCTTCCAGTGGCTGTTCGACGAGCAGTTCGGCGTCATGAACTGGGTCATGCGCACCCTCGGCTTCTCCGGCTACGAGCAGCACAACTGGTTCGAGACCGGCCTCTCCACCCTGACGATCGTCACGGTCCTGGTGGTCTGGGGCTCCGTCCCCTTCGTCGCCCTCAACATGTACGCCGGCCTGACCACCGTCAGCGGCGAGCTCTACGAGGCCGCGCGGATGGACGGCGCCAACGGCTGGCAGACGTTCTGGCAGGTCGTCTTCCCCAGCCTCAAGCCGTTCTTCACCGTCACCACGTTCCTTGAGGTGATCTGGGTCTTCAAGGCCTTCACCCAGGTGTACGCGATGAACCGCGGCGGCCCCGACCGCGCCTCCGAGACCCTGCCCGTCTTCGCCTTCGTCGAGGGCCAGAGCCAGGGCCACTACGCGCTCGCGGCAGCGATCTCCGTCCTGACGATCGTGATGCTCGTGATCGTCATGTCCTTCTACTTCCGCCTGATCCTGAAGCAGGAGGAGGAGCAGTGAGCACCACGACCGCCCCGAAGCCCGCACCCGCCGCGCCGACTTCCGCCGCGCCCGCGCAGCGGCTGCGCAAGCGCCGCCCGCTGCGCCCCGCCGCGGTGGCGAAGAACCTGGGCGCGCTCGTCGTGGCCGTGGTCTTCGTCTTCCCGGTCTACTGGATGTTCTCCTCGGCGCTCAAGCCGTCCGGGCAGATCCTCTCCAAGGACCCCGTCTTCGTCTTCACCCCGACGCTGGACAACTTCACCAAGGCCACCGGCGTCGAGCTGTTCTGGACGTACGTGACGAACAGCCTGGTCGTCACCGTCGGCGCCGTGGCCCTGGCCCTCGTCGTCGCCCTCGCCGCCGGCTTCGCGATCGCCCGGATGAAGTTCAAGGGCCGCAAGGGCCTCGTACTCGGCGTGATGATGGCGCAGATGGCCCCCTGGGAGGTCATGGTCATCGCGATGTACATGATCGCCCGCGACGCCGAGATGCTGAACAGCCTCCCGCTGCTGACCGCGATCTACTTCGTGATGGTCCTGCCCTTCACCATCTGGACCCTGCGCGGCTTCATCGCCGCGGTCCCGGTGACGCTGGAGGAGGCCGCCCAGATCGACGGCTGCACCCGCGGCCAGGCCTTCCGCAAGGTGATCTTCCCGTTGCTGGCCCCCGGCCTGATGTCCACCTCGCTCTTCGGCTTCATCACCGCCTGGAACGAGTTCGCGATGGTCCTGATCCTCAACAAGGACAAGACCGCCCAGACCCTGCCCCTGTGGCTGACCCAGTTCCAGACCGCCTTCGGCAACGACTGGGGCGCCACCATGGCCGCGTCCTCGCTGTTCGCGGTCCCGGTCCTGGTGATCTTCGTCTTCCTCCAGCGCAAGGCCGTCGGCGGCATGACCGCCGGCGCCGTGAAGGGATAACGCCACATGACCGTCCTTGCGCACGGCGTGACCCACTCCGACGCGAACGACGAGCTGACCCGCGACGCCCTCGCGGTCCTCCAGCCCGGCTTCGAGGGCACCACCGCCCCCGCCTGGCTGCTCCGCCAGATCGGCCGAGGGCTCACCGCCGTCGGCCTCTTCGGCCGCAACATCGCCTCGCCCGAGCAGCTCGCCGCGCTCACCGCGCAGCTGCGGGCCGAACGCGACGACGTCCTCGTCGCCATCGACGAGGAGGGCGGCGACGTGACCCGCCTGGAGGTCCGCGGCGGTTCGTCCTTCCCCGGCAACCTGGCCCTCGGCGCCGTCGACGACACCGGCCTCACCCGCGACGTCGCCCGCGAGCTGGGCCGCCGCCTCGCCGAGTGCGGGGTCAACCTCAACTGGGCCCCGTCCGCCGACGTCAACTCCAACCCGGACAACCCGGTCATCGGCGTACGGTCCTTCGGGGCCGACACCCACCTCGCCGCCCGGCACACCGCCGCCTACGTCGAGGGCCTCCAGGGCGCCGGCGTCGCCGCCTGCACCAAGCACTTCCCGGGCCACGGCGACACCAACGTCGACTCGCACCACGCGCTGCCGCGCATCGACGCGGACCTGGACACGCTGGTCGCCCGCGAGCTGGTCCCGTTCAAGGCGGCCATCGCGGCCGGCACCAAGGCCGTGATGAGCGCGCACATCCTCGTGCCCGCCCTCGACCCGACCCGCCCGGCCACGCTCAGCCCGCAGATCCTGACCGGGCTGCTGCGCAAGGAGCTCGGCTACGAGGGCCTGATCGTCACCGACGGCATGGAGATGAACGCCATCGCCGGGACGTACGGCATCGAGCGCGGCTCGGTGCTGGCCATCGCGGCCGGCGCCGACGCGATCTGCGTCGGCGGCGGGCTCGCCGACGAGGCCACCGTGCTGCGGCTGCAGGGCGCCCTGGTCGCGGCCGTACGGGAGGGAGCGCTCCCGGCGGAGCGGCTCGCCGACGCCGCCGCCCGGGTACGGGCGCTGGCCTCATGGACCCGGCAGGCCCGGGCCGCCGCCGCGCCGGGCGCGCAGCAGGAGGGGAGCGCGCCCGGCATCGGCCTGGCGGCGGCCCGCCGAGCGCTGGTCGTCACGGGCACGGCCGCGCCCGTGACCGCCCCGTACGTCGCCACGCTCGCCCCCGTCGCGAACATCGCGGTGGGCGACGAGACCCCGTGGGGCGTGGCGGCGGAGCTGGCCGCGCTGGTGCCGGGAACCGCCTCGGGCGTCTACCCGGAGGGCGCCGCGGCCGGGGACGTCCTGGCGGCGGCGGGCGAGCGCACGGTGGTCGCGGTGGTCCGCGACGAGCACCGCCACCCGTGGATGGCGCGGGCCCTGGACACCCTGATCGCCTCCCGCCCGGACACGGTGGTGGTGGAGATGGGCGTCCCCCGGGCCACCCCCCGGGGCGCCCTCCACATCGCCACGCACGGCGCCTCCCGCGTCTGCGGCACCGCGGCGGCGGAGGTCATCGCGGGGGCGTGACCCCCGGGCGCGGAAGAAGGGCCGGGCCCCCGCAAGGGGAGGCCCGGCCCTTCACGCGTGGCGCGGCGCCGCCTAAAGCCCCTGCCACGCGGGCTTGTCGGCGTAGGTGTGGCGGAAGTAGTCCGCCAGCTTCAGCTTCGAGGCCGCCGCCTCGTCCACGACGACGGTCGCGTGCCGGTGCAACTGGAGTGCGGACGCCGGGACCAGCGCCGACAGCGGGCCCTCGACCGTCTGCGCGACGGCCTCCGCCTTGCCCTCGCCCGTTGCGAGCAGCACCAGGTGCCGGGCGTCGAGGATCGTCCCGATCCCCTGGGTGATGACGTGGTGCGGGACCTGGTCCAGGTCGTCGTCGAAGAAGCGCGCGTTGTCGATCCGCGTCTGCTCCGTCAGCGTCTTGATCCGGGTGCGCGACGCCAGCGACGAGCACGGCTCGTTGAAGCCGATGTGCCCGTCCGTACCGATGCCGAGCAGCTGGAGGTCCACGCCGCCCGCCCCGGCCAGCGCGCGGTCGTACGCCTCGCACGCGGCCGAGATGTCCTCGGCGGAGCCGTCCGGCCCCATGAAGGAGGCCTCCGACAGGCCCAGCGGCTCCACGACCTCGCGCAGCACGACGGCGCGGTAGGACTCCGGGTGCCCGGCCGGCAGGCCGACGTACTCGTCGAGCTGGCAGATCCGCGCCTTGGAGGCGTCGACCTCCCCGGCCTTCACCTTGGCGGCCAGGGCCTCGTAGATGGGCAGCGGGGTAGAGCCGGTCGCCACGCCGAGCAGGGCGTCGGGCTTGCGGCGGACCAGGGCGGCCATGGCCTCCGCGATGAGCTCGCCGCCTGCCTTGGCGTCCGGGACGATGACAACTTCCACGCGGGGCCTGCCGATCTGGAGTGTGACGGTGTGGTATAGACCAATCTAGCAGAGGAGGGCCGCCTCCGGCCGGTCCCCGCACACTCCCGTTCGCTTCCCTTTCCCTCCCGTCCCCTCCCATCGTCGGCCTCCCCGCCGGGACGTGCAGCCCGGCTCCGCCCGGGGATCGCGGAACGCGGGGGCGGGTTCGCGGCTCAGATCAGCGACAGCCGGAGGCCGCCCGTCGCGTCCAGGTGCTGGCCCGTCACCCAGCGGGCGTCCGCCGAGGCCAGGAAGGCCACCACGTCGGCGACCTCCTCCGTCGTGCCCACCCGCCCGAACACCGAGCGGGAGGCCGCGTGCGCCCGCGCCGCCGGGTCGGCCAGCCAGCCCGCGCTGAGCTCGGTGTCGGTGACCCCGGGTCCCACGGAGTTCACGGTGATCCCGCGCGGGGCCAGCTCGGCGGCCAGTGACCGGGTGAGCGCGTTCACGGCGCCCTTGGCCGTGATGGTGGCCAGGATCGCCGGCAGGGCGATCTCCGGGGTGCCGGTGACGTTCACGATCCGGCCCCCGTCCCGCAGCCGCGCCAGCCCGTGCTTGATCACGAAGAAGGGCGCCTTCGCGTTGAGCGCGTGGACACGGTCGTACGTCTCCTCGTCGGTGTCCGCGATCCCGGCGAAGGCGGCCGCGCCCGCGTTGTTGACCAGGATGTCCACCCCGTCGGTGTGCAGCGGGTGCTCCGCGTACGCCGCCCACAGCGCCTGCGCGTCGCCCGGCACTCCCAGCTCGGCCCCGATCGCGAACGCCCGCCCGCCCGCCTCCCCGATCGCCGCGACCGTCTCCTTCGCCGCCGCCCCGTTCCGTCCGTAGTGCACGGCGACCAGCGCCCCGTCCCGGGCGAGGCGTCGTGCCACCGCCCGTCCGATCCCCCGGCTGCCACCCGTGACCAGTGCCGTCTTCCCCTTGAGCACGCCCATGACGCGCCCCCCTTCAGCATTCGATAGCGGTCGCTACAGAAAGGGACCGTACCAGATTCCATAGCGCCCGCTATAGAATCTGCCCATGGTGACCGGACAGCGCGGCAGGCCCCGCTCCTTCGACCGCGGCGCGGCCCTCGACAAGGCCATGCTGGCCTTCTGGGAGCACGGCTACGAGGCGACCTCGATCTCCGACCTGACCGCCTCGCTCGGCATCGGCGCGCCCAGCCTCTACGCGGCCTTCGGTGACAAGCGCAAGCTCTTCGGCGAGGTCGTGGCGGTCTACGGCGGCCGGTACACCGATTTCGCGCGCGCGGCCCTGTCCGAGGAGCCCACCGCCGGGGCGGGGCTGCGGCGCGTCCTGCGCGAGGCGGCCGGGATCTACACCGACCCGGCCCATCCGCCGGGCTGCCTGGTGATCAGCGCGGCCGTCAACACCACCTCGCAGGACGTCGCGCAGGCCCTGCGCGAGCGCCGCGACGCCAACCTGGAGATGTTCGAGCACAGGATCCGGGCCGACGTGGCCGCCGGAGTCCTGCCCGCCGGTACGGACGCGCACGCGCTGGCCCGCTACGCGCTGGCCGTGCTCATCGGGATGTCCCAGCAGTCGCGCGACGGCGCGGGCCGGGAGGAACTGGAAGCGGTGGCGGAACTGGCCATGGGGGCCTGGCCGCGGTAGACGGGGAAGGAATCCCCGGAATTCGGCGGCGGAGTCCGCATTCCTCTGGGCCACGGTGCCGGGTCGGGACCCTCAACCCGTCCGGCACCGTAGCCCGGAGTACTTACGGCCGGCGGGTGTGCGGTTCCCGGCGGCCGGTGGGAGGTGCCTGCGCGGTCAGGGCAGAGCGCGCGGCTTACCTCTATCCGTCCTCCTGTGCGGGGAGGGCGGAAGCATAAGGCAATTGTGGACTAGACCAATCTGTTCTGTCCATCCAATGGCGGGCTCTGTGATCCCGTCACTTCATCCAACAGTACGCGGCCCGAGTGCCTCCTGGATACTCCTGAGTAGTGGCCGTGGGGAAAGTCATGGCCCATACCCGGGGTACGCTCGGCCCGTGCCCTCCATGAACGACCTCGTACGCCAGCACACCGCTCTCAGTGAAACCGACCTGGAGTGGCTCCACCTGCTGGTCTCGGAGTGGCAGCTGCTCTCCGACCTCTCTTTCGCGGACCTCGTGCTGTGGGTCCCCACCCTCGACGGCACCCGGTACGTCTCGGTCGCGCAGATGCGCCCCAACACCGGCCCCACCTCGTACCAGGACGACATGGTCGGCCACCTGGTCCCGCGCGGCCGCCGCCCGCTGCTCGACGCCGCGCTCGACGAGGGCCGGATCGTGCGCGAGGGGGACCCGGAATGGCGCGAGGAGGTGCCCGTGCGCGTCGAGTCGATCCCGGTGCGCCGCGAGGGCCGGGTACTCGGAGTGATCGCCCGGAACACCAACCTGCTCACTGTGCGTACACCGAGCCGACTGGAGCTCACCTACCTCCAGTCCGCCTCCGACCTGGCCCAGATGATCGCGGCCGGCTCCTTCCCGTTCCCCGGCCAGCAGGTCGACATGGACGCCTCGCCCCGCGCCGGCGACGGCCTGCTGCGCCTCGACGCCGACGGCGTGGTCACGTACGCCTCCCCGAACGCGCTGTCCGCGTACCACCGGCTCGGCCTCGCCGCCGACCTCGTCGGCCAGCACCTGGGCACGACCACCTCCGAACTCGCCCCCACCCGCGGTCCCGTGGACGAGGCCATCGTCAAGCTGGCCAGCGGCTGGGCCCCGCGCGAGACCGAGGTCGAGGGGAACGGCGGGGTCATCCAGCTGCGCGCCATCCCGCTCAAGCCCAAGGGCGTCCGCATCGGCTCCCTCGTCCTGTGCCGGGACGTCACGGAACTGCGCCGTCGCGAACGCGAATTGATCACCAAGGACGCGACCATCCGGGAGATCCACCACCGGGTGAAGAACAACCTTCAGACCGTGGCCGCACTCCTGCGGCTGCAGGCCCGCCGGATGGATTCCGAGGGCGGCCGCGAGGCGCTCAACGAGGCCGTGCGCCGGGTGGGATCGATCGCGATCGTGCACGAGACGCTCTCTCAGAACCTGGACGAGCGCGTCGAGTTCGACGAGATCGCCGACCGGGTGATCGCGATGGTCGCCGAGATCTCGCCCGGCAAGGTGGAGTGCCGGCGCACCGGCCGGTTCGGAATCCTGGACGCGGAGGTGGCCACTCCGCTGTCGATGGTGCTGACCGAGATCCTCCAGAACGCCCTGGAGCACGCCTTCACCCAGGGGGAGGGCGGCCGGGTCGAGGTCTCCGCGACCCGCACCGGCTCCGGCCGCGCGGACGGCCGGCTGCTGATCACGGTGCTCGACGACGGCTGCGGCCTGCCCGAGGGCTTCGACCCGCAGCGTGCCGGGAACCTCGGACTCCAGATCGTCCGGACCCTGGTCGAGGGTGAGCTCGGCGGCACGTTCGACATGCTCCGGGCCGAACCGCGCGGCACCAAGGTCGTCCTCGACATCCCGGCCAGCCCGCAGAAGTAACGATCGTTCGGTTACCGAGCGTGACGCGACCCGGGGGTCATCGAGCGGGCCCGCTCCGGACAGCACTGAGCCCCGGACCGAAACTTCTCGGTCCGGGGCTCAAGAGCACGTTGCTGAGCGCTGGTGTGGTATTGCTACGCGCTGCGGCTCGAGGCTCGAAAGTCGATGTCAGGCGGTGGCGTTGCGCGCCCGATTGCGAGCGGCGCGGCGCTTCATCGCGCGGCGCTCGTCCTCGCTGAGACCGCCCCAGACGCCGGAGTCCTGACCGGACTCAAGCGCCCACTGCAGGCACTGCTCCATGACGGGGCAGCGGCGGCAGACGGCCTTGGCTTCCTCGATCTGCAGCAGCGCAGGACCGGTGTTGCCGATGGGGAAGAAGAGTTCCGGGTCTTCCTCGCGGCAAACGGCGTTGTGACGCCAGTCCATGGCTGCTCCATCTCCTTGTATTGCGGGCAGGTTGCTTGTGAATGTGAACGCTTTCACGAATCCCCCCGTGAGGGAAGGGCGACCGCCCAGTTTCCTGGAAGGTCAGTCAGGGACTCGTGGAGGGGTTCTGGCGGTCTGTGTGGGTGCCGGGTTCTGCGGGCTGTCCCGATCGCCATGAAGAGATTCGCAAACCTCGGACGGGGATACAACCCCTTCCGGAAAGTTTTTTTTGATTCGTCGGTGTCTACTAGGTCACAGCCCTACATCGTGAGGGTGGACCGGCGTGTAAACGTTCGAGTAGAAGGACTTTCGGCCCTTCCACTCACACAATCACACGCAGTGCACGGCGTACGCCTGTGAACCGAACGCTGGTGCGCAGGCCGAGGTGGTCTCCGTCCATCTGGAACGGAAGTGGAACCTTCGAATGCAAGGTGAAGTCCGTCAGATCGTGCAGAGACACCGCATGCTTGCCGCGCGGGCCCCGCTCAGGAGTCGAGGTCAGGAGCTGTGTGGCGTAGCGGGCGACGGCCGGAGTTGACAAACGATTGAGTGCCAATACGTCAAGCGCAGTATCGAACGACGCCTCCGGCGAGGCGTAAATCGGACGATTCCCCAGATACGTCCAGGGCGAGGTGTTGCAGACTATCGACAGCACCAGGTCCGTCACGGGATCCGCGCCGGGGCGCTCCAGCGTCACCGCGCCACGGCGCCGGTTCGGCTCGTCCCAGAACTGGCGCATGAGCTGTCGTACATACAGGGCGTGCGTCGAACGCTTGCCGCGTTCCCGCTGCTGCTCGACCCGGCCCACCACTCCCGCGTCGAAACCGAAGCCCGCGCAGAACGTGAACCAGCGCGCCGGAACCGACTCGTCCTCCGTGCCCGGCGTGCCGGCCGCCAGTCCCAGCCCCACCGTCCGCTCGCGCTGTTCGCGCAGTGCGTCGAGCAGCGCGCCGGTCGCCTCGACCGCGTCGTTCGGCAGTCCGAGCGCGCGGGCGAACACGTTGGTCGACCCGCCGGGGACCACCGCGAGCCGGGGCAGCCGCTCCGGGTCCGGCCCGTTGTGCAGCAGTCCGTTGACCACCTCGTTGACCGTGCCGTCGCCGCCGAGCGCCACGACGAGGTCGATGCCGTGCTCGGCCGCCCGGCGGCCGAGATCCCGGGCGTGCCCGCGGTACTCGGTGGTCACCGCCTCCAGCTTCATCTCGCTGGCCAGGGCGTGGGTCAGGACGTCGCGCGTGCGCGCACTGGTGGTCGTTGCTGCTGGATTGGCCACGAGAAGTGCACGCATGACCGCCAGCCTACCGACCCGTACGGATGCCGCCCATACTGCCCGTCCCGTACCGGGCCGGGCGGGCGCGGCTACCCTGCTGGGGTGAGTACGAAGCCCACCCCCGCCCCCGCCCGGCCGACCGCCCCCCTGCCCCGGCGGCTCGGCGCCGCCGCCGCGCTGACCGCCCTGGAGGGTCTGGCGCTGGCCGGCCTCGGTGCGTACCTGCTGTTCGTGGGCATCGCCGGCGACGCCGACTCCCCGCAGCAGGCGGAGACCGGCGGGATCACCCTGTTCGTGCTCGCGGCGCTGCCGCTGATCGCGGCCCGCGGGCTGCGGCTGGGCCGCCGCTGGAGCCGCGGGCCCGCGCTGATCACCCAGCTGATGGCGCTGCCGGTGGCGTGGACCCTGTATTCCACGGGCGGGGCGATGATCGCCGCCGCCGTGGCGCTGGCCGTGGCCGCGGTGGCCGTCGTGGCCCTGCTGGTGAACCCGACGGCGACCGAGGCGCTGGGAATCGGGCCCGGCGAGCAGACCCGATAGCCCGTACTGCGATCCGTACCGCCGTCCCCGCCGTCGTTCCTACTCCTCCACGAGGAGCTTCTCGCGCAGCTGGGCCAGGGTGCGGGCCAGCAGGCGCGAGACGTGCATCTGCGAGATGCCGACCTCCTGCGCGATCTGCGACTGGGTCATGTTGCCGAAGAAGCGCAGCAGCAGGATCCGCTTCTCCCGCGGGGGCAGTCCCTCCAGGAGCGGCTTGAGCGACTCGCGGTACTCGACCCCTTCCAGGGCCTCGTCCTCGGCGCCCAGGGTGTCCGCCACCGCCGGCGACTCGTCGTCGGTGTCGGGAACGTCGAGGGAGAGCGTGCTGTAGGCATTGGCCGATTCCAGCCCCTCCAGCACCTCCTCCTCGGAGATCCCGAGCCGTTCGGCGAGCTCGTGGACGGTGGGGGAGCGGCCGTGCTGCTGGGACAGTTCGGCGGTGGCCGTGGTCAGCGAGAGCCGCAGCTCCTGCAGGCGCCGCGGCACGCGCACGGCCCAGCCCTTGTCGCGGAAGTGCCGTTTGATCTCGCCGACGACGGTGGGTGTCGCGTACGTGGAGAACTCCACCCCGCGGTCCGGGTCGAAGCGGTCCACCGATTTGATCAGACCGATGGTGGCGACCTGGGTCAGGTCGTCCAACGGCTCACCGCGGTTGCGGAACCGCCGGGCGAGGTGCTCGACCAGCGGCAGGTGCATCCGCACGAGCCGGTTGCGCAGCTCCGCCTTCTCCACCGAGCCGTCGGGCAGCGCCCGCAGCTCGATGAACAGGGCCCGCGCGCCGCTGCGGTCGCGCGGATCGGGCAGCACCGGGGGCACCGGCAGCACCGGCGGACCCGCCTCCACCTGTGCCCCCACCGGTTCCGGTTCCGTGTCCGGGGCCGTGGCAGCGGACCCGGGTGGCTGTGAAACGTGTGGTTCTTCGTGCTGGTTCTCGCTCATAGGGCCCGCCCGTCGCTCCGCCGAGTCCAAAAAGCCGTCTTCCGCATCCGCGTCAGCCGGGTGCGGCCGGGCGTGCTGCTGCTCCGGGACGCCGCCGTCGACCTCGTGCCGTACCCGGGGCCGATCCCCGCCCCGCACCGGGATCTCCCCGCCGTTCACGCCGGGCCTGGACCCGCGCCGCGCTGTTTGTAGAGGCTGATGCTCACCGTCCGGTCCTCCTCGACCGTGGACTCGACCTTGCCGGCCAGCGCCGACAGGACGGTCCAGGCGAACGTGTCGCGTTCGGGCGCACGTCCGTCCGTGGTCGGTGCGGAGACCGTCACCTCCAGCGAGTCGTCGACCAACCGGAACACGCAGCTGAGGACGGAGCCCGGCACGGCCTGTTGGAGCAGGATCGCGCAGGCCTCGTCCACCGCGATGCGGAGGTCCTCGATCTCGTCGAGGGTGAAGTCCAAACGTGCGGCGAGACCGGCCGTGGCCGTTCGCAGCACCGACAGGTAGGCACCCGCAGCGGGCAGCCGGACTTCCACGAAGTCCTGGGTCCCGGGCTCGCCTGCGATCTGGGACACCCTCACCTCCAAGGTGGTACGAGCTCTGTTCGCCGGTGACGCTATCGCGATCCGGGCGATCGTGTCGCGGCACCCCTCATGGCGCCCGTTTCAGGCACCCCCGCCTACGGCCAGTGACTGATGGTATGCCCTTGGGTACGCACAGTGGCTAGGGGTCTGCGGGCTCAAATCAGGGGAACCGGCGGAGGGTTGACCTACCCCGCCTCAGACGATCGAACCGTCGACATAACACCACCGCCAGGTCTCTCCCGGCTCGAAGCTCCGCATGACCGGATGGCCGGTGCTCTGGTGGTGCGCGGTGGCGTGCCGGTGCGGCGAGGAATCGCAGCATGCCACGTACCCGCACTCCAGGCACATGCGCAACTGCACCGGATGACTGCCGAGGGCAAGACATTCAGAGCATGTCAGGGCAGAGGGGACGGGCTCGGGGCGCGGCAGTTCGGGAACGTGGGTGCACTCGCTCATGATGGCCAGCGTACTGACGTACGGGCGCCGCAGGACGACATGGCGATCAGCCACGACGAGCGAGGGTGGATCTTTCGATGGAGGTATTGCCGCTGGTGGCGCTGGTGGCGGGCAGCGCGGTCGTGGCCGGGGCCGCCCGCTGGACGCGGGTGTCCGCGCCCCTGCTGCTGGTCGCCGCCGGTCTGATGGCCTCGTACGTCCCGGGCGTGCCCTCGTACGCCCTCGACCCGCACATCGTGCTGCCGCTGCTGCTCCCGCCGCTGCTGTACACGGCCGCGGTGGACAGCTCGTACCTGGACCTGCGCGCGAACATGCGGCCCGTGGCGATGCTGTCGGTCGGGTACGTGCTCTTCGCGACGGTCGCCGTCGGGTACGTGGCGTACCTGGCGGTGCCGGGGCTGACGCTGCCGGTGGCGCTGGTGCTGGGCGCGGTGATCGCGCCGCCCGACGCCGTCGCGGCGACGGCGATCGCCCGCAAGCTGGGGCTGCCGAACCGGATCACGACCATCCTCCAGGGCGAGTCCCTGGTCAACGACGCGACCGCGATCACCGCGTACAAGGTGGCGCTGGCGGCGGCGGTCGGGGTGAGCGCTGGCTGGGCGGGCGGCATCGCGGAGTTCCTGCTCGCCTCGGTGGGCGGCGTGGGCGTGGGCCTGGTGCTGATGGTCCCGATCCACCACCTGCGCAAGCGGCTGCGGGAGCCGTTGCTGCAGAACACGCTGTCGCTGCTGATCCCGTTCGTGGCGTACGCGGCGGCCGAGCGCGTGCACGCCTCGGGCGTGCTCGCGGTGGTCGTGGTCGCCCTCTACCTCGGGCACCGGAACTGGCAGGTCGACTTCGCGACCCGGCTCCAGGAGGAGGCGGTGTGGCGGATGATCGCCTTCATCCTGGAGTCGGTGGTCTTCGCGCTGATCGGCCTCCAGCTGCCCGTCGTGCTGAAGGGGCTCGGGGAGTACGAGGGCTGGCACGCGGCCACGTACGCGCTGGTGGTGTTCGTGGCGGTGGTGGTGGCCCGCTTCGTGTGGGTGTTCCCGGCGACCTTCCTGCCGCGGCTGTCGGAGCGGATCCGCGAGCGGGAACCGGACACCAACTGGAAGTCGCCGGTGATCGTGGGCTGGGCCGGGATGCGGGGGGTGGTCTCGCTGGCGATCGCGTTCTCGGTGCCGATCAGCGTGCCGCACCGCAACCTGATCCTCTTCCTGACCTTCACGACGGTGATCGGCACGCTGGTGGTGCAGGGGCTGACGCTGCCGCCGCTGATCCGGCTGCTGCGGCTGCCGCAGCGGGACGTGCAGGCGGAGACGCTGGCCGAGGCCCAGGCCCAGAGCGAGGCCTCGCGCGCGGCGGAGGACCGGCTGGCGGAGCTGCTGGCGGAGCCGGAGAACGCGCTGGCGCCGCCGCTGGCGGAACGGCTGCGCACGGTCATGGAGCGGCGGCGCAACGCGGTCTGGGAGCGGCTGGGGGAGGTCAACGCGGTCACCGGCGAATCGGCGGACGACGTCTACCGGCGCTTGGCGCGGGAGATGATCGCCTCCGAACGGGAGGTCTTCGTGACCCTCCGCGACCAGCGCCGCATCGACGACGAAATGCTCCGGAGCCTGCTGCGCAGACTGGACCTGGAGGAGGCGGCGGCGTACCGCGAGGACGTGGCCTGACTCCCCCGGGCGGGGGAGCGGGACGGGCCCGTGGAGGGACGCGCGCGGCACGGCGCCGGCGCCAGGCTCGGGCCATGACGCTGATGGAAGCGACGGACGTGATGGCCGTCGGCTGCCTGGCCGCGGCTGCGGTGGTGGGCCTGCCCGCGTGGCTCCGGGGGCGGCGGGGCATGCTGTGGCTCGCCTGCGGGCTGTCCGCCGCGGCGGGATGCACGCTGCTGATGGACGTGATCGGGCTGCTGTTCGGGCAGGGGGTGGACAGCCCGCCCGGGGCGGTGGTGCACGCGCTGGGCCTGGCGGGGGCCGTGCTGCTCGCCGCCGCGGCGAGCCGGGGACGGGCGGCCAAGGCCCAGGGGCCGCCGGGGCGCTGGATCGCGTACGTCGGCGTGCTGAGCTTCCTGCCGTACGTCGCGATGAAGCTCAACTGGGCGCTGGGCGGGTCGTTCGCGGGGATCGACGGGGCGGAGGTGCTGGAGGCCTCCGAGCGCAACGGGGCGTCGGGGCTGTGGCTCGCCCTGGAGCGGTGGGGGCTGGACGGGACGGTCCTGCTGGCCCTCGCCGGGATCCTGCTCCTGTTCTGCCTGATCCGGCCGTGGGGGCTGCGCCTGCCGCGGTGGCTGCCGCTGACCGCGGCGCTGATCGGCGTGGGCACGCTGGTGCCGTACGGCCTGCTGGGACTCGCGTACCTGGTGCCGGCCCAACTGGGCGCGGTGCCGCTGCGGCAGGGGGACTTCCCCTCCCGGGGCGACGTCCTGGCGGTGGCGTGGACCGGCTACGCGGCCTTCGCGGGGTACGGCCTGGCCCTCTTGGCGGCCACCCGCTGGTATTGGCGCCGCACGTCACCGCTCAGGGGCGGCCGGTGACGACGGCGGTCACGGCCGTGCCCGCCGGGAAGGCCCCCGACTCCGTGAGCGCCGCCAGGGCCCACAGCAGCTTGGCCACGTAGATCCGCTCGACGGCGAATCCGTGCCGGTCCTCGAAATCGGCGGCGAAGGCCTCCAGCCGCGCGGGCACCCGTGCGTACCCGCCGTGGTGGAAACCCTCGGCCAGGCTCCACGCCCCGGCCGGCCCCCCGAACGCCGCCTCCTGGAGGGAACGTATCTCCGCCCCCAGGAACTCACCCGCCAGTACGGGAACCCCCAGCGCCCGCTGCCCCGGGCCCAGCCCCGCCGCCAGCCCGGCCAGCGTGCCGCCCGTACCGCACGCCACCGCGACCACGTCCGACGCGCCCCGCAGTTCGCGACCGAGCTCGGCGCAGCCCTCCAGCGCGAGCGCATTGCTCCCGCCTTCGGGGACGAGGTAGGAGGACCCCGCCCCGGCGTCCGCCAGCAGCCGCGCCCGCTCCCGCGGCTCGGCCTTGCGCCGGTACTCCGAACGCGTGACGAAGCACAGCCGCATCCCGTCCGCCGCACACCGCGCGAGGCGATCGTTGAGCGGCCGGTCCGCGAGCTCCTCGCCCCGGACGATGCCCACGGTCTCCATCCCCAGCAGCCGCCCGGCCGCCGCGGTGGCCCGCAGATGGTTCGAGTACGCCCCGCCGAAGGTCACGACCCCGGGGAAGCCCCCCTCGGCGGCGGCCCGCAGGTTCGGCGTCAGCTTGCGCCACTTGTTCCCGGGAGGGTACAGGTCCACTGGTCCAAGTACGTCTGTGTCCCACGGGATGGTGCTGTGGATCAGGTCGTCCCGCTTCAGCAGCAGCCGCACGCCGTGCCGCTCGAACCGCTCGTCGTGGATCTCCTGCAACGGGGACGGCGGGCGCGGCTGCAAGAGCACGTCAAGGTTCGCGGGGCGGTTCACCCGTCCATTGTGGGGCGCTTCCGCCCTCGCCGTCGCACGTCAGAGCCCCGCCCACACGATTCGGGTCGTGTGAGCGGGGCCGAAGCCGACGCGCTGGACTGCCTTGCTCGCCGTCGTCCAGCGGGCCGGGGTCTACGTCTCGCGGGTGACGCGCGCGTGATCGGTGAACACCCGCCGGAAGAGGTCGTGCCCCGTCCGCCCGGCGTGCCGGAGCGCCCAGTCCTGCGCGTCCGCCTGTTCGTCGAGAGCGCCGGATTCGGCTCCACAGCCGTCGGCGACGCAGAACGCCTCGTAGGTCACCCCGCCTTCGGGGGCGTGTCGGATGGTGTGGGGGACGTAGCGCAGCACGGCGCGGGTCATCGAATCACCTCTCCGTGCGGGTGCTGGCGGATCTCTACGTTGCAGTCCACGACGCCCGAGAGGTCCCGGCGCCGGTAGCACTCAGTGCGCTGAGCGACCAGCGCGCTGCACACGTCGCAGTCCGGGTCCGCCGGATCGGGGTCGGGTACTCGGAACGGATCACGCTGTTCGACCTGCTGCCACAGTCCCCGCACCATTCCGATTCCCCTTTACCGTCCACTGGTGTCGCGATCGTCGCGCTGGTGATCAGGACGGGGGAACCTCGTACGTTCGGCACTTGGGGACGTCCCACAGCCTGTAGAACGTCCCCATGCAGAACGAGCGGTTAAGGGCTGTCATGGCATCCGGCGGCTGGACTCATGCCTCATTGGCCAGCGTGACCGGCGTGGACCCGAAGAGCGTGGAACGCTGGGTCAACCTCGGGCGCACCCCAAGGCGGGCAACCGCGCTGAAGGCGGCGGAGACGTTGGGCGAGGACATTCACGCCCTGTGGCCGGCGCTCCGGCAAGCACGGGCAGCGCGGGCCGTCAGTCCGGAACTGGTCACTCTGTACGACCAGCGGGCAGACCTTCCCGTATCCGTGTTCGTGGATCTCCTAGCGGCAGCGCGCGAGCGCATCGACGTCCTGGTCTACGCGGCGGTGTTCCTGCACGAGGCGTATCCCCGGCTGAACGATCTCCTGCGGGAGCGTGCTGCCGACGGGTGCGCGGTACGCATCGCAGTCGGCGACGCGGACAGCGAGAACGTCCAGCAGCGAGGACTGGAAGAGAAGTTCGGGCATGGCATCGAATCCCGCTGTCGCCTCGCTCTCTTGCACTATCGGCCGTTGGCGAGCGTGCCCGGCATCGAGCTTCGGACACACGGCACGACGCTCTACAACAGCTTGTACCGGGCTGATGACCAGGTGTTGGTCAATGCCCATGTCTGGGGTGTGAACGCGTACGGTGCGCCCGTGTGGCACCTTCGCCGCCACGAGTCCGGCGGCATGTTCGACACCTACGCGGACAGCTTCAATGCCGTGTGGGAGACAGCGCGTCCTGTGGAGGCATGACCGGATGGCCCGGACCGAGTACTACGACGATCCCCATGCGCCGGAGCCGAACAGCATGGTGGTGGCCGCATCGGCGGTGGTCACCGACGGCGACGGCCGGATCCTGTTGCAACGGCGGACGGACAACGACCTGTGGGCGCTGCCCGGCGGAGGGATGGACCTGGGCGACTCGCTGCCCGGCACGGCCGTCCGCGAGGTCAAGGAGGAGACCGGGCTCGACGTGGAGATTACGGGACTGGTCGGCACGTACACGGACCCTCGGCACATCATCGAGTACAGCGATGGCGAGGTCAGGCGACAGTTCAACGTCTGCTTCACAGCCCGCATCACGGGCGGAGAACTGGCCCTCTCCGACGAGAGCACGGAACTGCGGTTCGTGGCACCGGCGGACCTAGACGCACTGCCGATGCACCACACCCAACGCCTGCGCCTCCAACACTTCTTGGAGCGTCGTCCCGCGCCATACCTCGGCTAACGATGCGCTGACAGCCACTTGGCAGGGGTTCAGGGGCCCTTACGGGGGCCGTTCTCGGGTGGCGTGGTGCACGTTGTTGCTGGCCAGACTGCAGATGTCAGCCCCAAAACGGGCCTACACCCAGCCCGCGTACTTCGTGCTGTGGCCGGGATCGCCAGCAGGCGTCCGCCCTCAACTTTCGAAGCGCCCTACCGCCTCCGTGCGGTGTTGCGGTGGTTCTAGGGCACTTTTCGTATTGCTTATAGGTTTCCATATGCATTCCAAAAAGCGCGAAGAATCACCGCAACACCGCACCTCACGCTGCTGAGGGCGTCACGCCGCCTCGCTCAGTGCCCGGTACAGCGTCGCGCGGGACACCCCGAGAGCTTTTGCAATGGCTCTGACGCTCTCACCCTTGTCCTTACGGGCCTTGGCCGCAGCAAGCTTGTCCGCGTCCATCACGGATGGACGACCGCCCACGCGCCCCTGAGCCCTGGCAGCGTCCAGACCGGACCGGGTCCGGTCCTTGATCAGGCTGCGCTCAAACTCCGCCATGGCGCCCACCACCTGAAGCATGAGCCGCCCGTCCGGGGTGTTCGGGTCGATGCTGGCCATCGCCCCCGTCAGCACCTTGAAGCCGATCCCACGGGCAGCGAGGGAGTCCACCAGAGTCACGAGGTCAGCTTCCACACCAGGAGGTGACGGACCTCTCCGGCGACCACGGCGGCAATCGCCTTGTCGAACTTCTCGCGCGTGACGCCGGCCTTGAAGGCCGAAGCCTCGTCCGTCCAGACCTCTCGAACGGTCAGACCCTCCCGCTGTGCCCGCTCCCGGAGGTCGCGTTCGTGCGCCTTCAAGGTGTCCTTGTTGTCCTGCAAGGTGCTGCGGCGCAGGTAGAGGTCACACAACTTGGCCGGGTCGGTCGCTATGCCCATGAGAGTCACCCTAGGTTGGGGTGATCACGGGCCAAACCGATTATTTCTGCTGGTCAGGCCCGCAAACACCAGTGGGTTTACTCTCGGGCAGCTCGGGGTGGACCAGATCGTCCCGCTTCAGCAGCAAGCGGACGCCGTGCTGATCGAACCTCTCGTCCTCGACCTCCACCAGCGGCGAGGCCGGCCGGGGCCGGAGGAGGGCGTCGAGGGCGGGGGAGAGGTTCACCCGCCCATTGTCCGCCGCGCGCCGCCGGCCGGGAGGCGCAGGTGGATGTGGGGGACCGTCGCGCCGTCGAGGGTGTAGCGGTCGGACTCGGTGAAGCCGTGGGACAGGGCGAAGCGGAGGCCGTCCTCGTTGGAGGCCAGGACGATCGTCTCGATCGTGTCGGGGGCCGGGACGAGGGCGCGGGCCTCGGCGAGGCCGTGGGTGTAGAGCGCGGTGCCGAAGCCCTGCCCGCGGTGGGCGGGCAGGATCCGGGCGATCACGGTCGCGACGGTCGGGGCTTCGGCCGTGGGCCGGCGCACCGTCGTGCAGCCGACGACCACACCGCCGAGGTAGGCGACGTCGAGGAGGTGGCGTCCGGCCCGCTCGCGCACCTCGTCGGGGGTGAGGGCGTCCGGGGGGACGATCAGGTTGTGGACGTGGCGCCAGTCCCGGAGGGAGGTTTCGGCCGCCACCCGTTCGATTCGGAGATCATCGGTCATCGGGTCAGGGAAGTCGGTGGACCTTCCCGGCGTCAACCTCCTTCACTTGAGGCGTTCCTTCACCCGGGCGCGGAAGGCGTCCATCGTGAAGCCCTTCGGGTCGATCTTGCCGGGCTGCCACTCCAGGTGGCCGATCACCGAGCGCTCGGTCCAGCCGTGCACCCGGCACAGGGCCGCCGCCGCGCGGGCCATGGCGTCCAGCTGGACCTCCGGCCAGGGGTCGTGGCCGTCGCCGAGGTTCTCGCACTCGAAGCCGTAGAAGTGCCGGTTGCCGTCGGTGTCCGCGTGGCGGTCCGGGGGGAGCCGCTTCTCCGCGATCACCGCCGCCAGGACGTCGGAGTCGCCCGCCCCGGCGTGGTTGGCGCGGCCGTAGCCGACCAGGTGGACCCGGCCGTCCTTGGTGATCACGCCGTGGCAGAGCGGGCCGGGGAGGGCCGAGTCGCCGTCGCGGCACAGCTCCACGGTGAACTTCGTGCCGTGCGTGACGGTGTGGTGGATCATCACCCCGTTCACGGGGCCCCACGGGCCCTTGTGGTTGCGGTTGTGGGTGCGCCAGGCGCCGACCTCGACGACGGTCAGACCCTCGTTCCGCAGTGCGCCGATGAACCGGTCCGCGGACATGGGTGCGGACATGGCCGCCTCCTCTCCGGATGCGCGGCGGTCACCTTGTGTGTCCACCTCGTTGCTCTCCGGTGTAGTGGAGGCGGTCCCTCCGGGCTAGTGCATTCGTACAGCGAGCGAGCCGATCCGGACACTCGTCCCGACCGGCCCACCCGTCACGGGAGTTGCGCGGGGGCCGGCCGGGGGCGGTTACGCGGGGGCCGGGCCGGAGGCCTCGGCCGAGGCCAGCCACAGGTCCGGGCCGAACACCTCGTAGTGGATGTCCGCGGCCGGGACGCCCTTGGCGAGCAGCTGCGCGCGCACGGACCGCATGAAGGGGAGCGGCCCGCACAGGTACGCCGTCGTGCCCGGGGCCACCGTCACGTCCGCCAGGTCGAGGCGGCCCTCGCCGTCGCCCGGCTCGGCGGCGGCCTCGTACCAGAAGCGGGCCGAGGCGTCGGCGAGCTTGTGGGTCAGGGCCCGGTGGTCGGCCCGCAGCGCGTGGTCGGCGGGGGAGCGGTCGGCGTGCAGGACGGTCACGGGGGCGGTGTGACCGGTGTCGGCGAGGTGCTCCAGCATCGACAGCATCGGGGTGCAGCCGATCCCGGCCGAGGCGAGCAGCACCGGCGCGGCGGAGTCCCGCAGGACGAGGTCGCCGTACGGGGCCGAGACCCGCAGGGTGTCGCCGGTGGCGATCCGGGCGTGCAGGTGGTTCGAGACCTCGCCGTCGGGGCCCTCGCCGCGGACCCGCTTGACGGTGATCGAGCGGACCGGGGAGCCGGGTGCGCCGCAGAGGCTGTACTGGCGTATCTGCCGGGCCCCGTCGGCCAGTTCCACCTGGACCGAGACGTACTGGCCGGGCTTGGAGGCGGGGGCCGGGGCGTCGTCGGCCGGGGCCAGGTGGAAGGTGGTGCAGTCCGCGGTCTCCTCGACGCGCGCGGCGACCGTCCAGGTGCGCCAGACGTCGCCGGCCAGGACCTGCTGCCCGGCGTAGAGCCGCTCCTCAAGGGCGATCAGGGCGCCCGCCATCAGCCAGTAGACCTCGTCCCAGGCCTCGGCCACCTCCGGGGTGACGGCCTCGCCGAGGATCTCGGCGATCGCCGCGAAGAGGTGCCGGTGGACCACGGGGTACTGCTCGCGCGTGACGCCGAGCGAAGCGTGCTTGTGCGCGATGCGCCCCAGCATCACGTCGGGGCGGGTGTCCGGGTGGGTGACGAGGTGGGTCGCGAAGGCGGCGATGGAGCCGGCGAGCGCCTGCTTCTGGAGGCCGGCGTTCTGGTTGCCGCGGTTGAACAGGTCCCGCAGCAGCTCCGGGTGGGCCTCGAACAGCTTCGTGTAGAAGAGGTCCGCGATGTCGCCGATGGCCGCGCCGACGGCGGGCAGGGTGGCGCGTACGGTCTCGGTCGACTTCTCGGACAGCATGGGGGCTCCTCTTCGCGTTCACATCGTCTAATAGGTATTTGGGATGCTTATTTTTGGGCGCAGGCCCGCCCGGGTACACCCGTTCGGGCCGTTGATGTCAGGTGGCGGGAACCGGCCAGTCGGCAGGACGGTCGGCGGGCCGGTCGGTCGAGCGGCCCCGCCGCTCAGGTGCCCGGGGTCCGACCCGGCGGCCCGCCCGAGATGCCCAGCAGCAGCGGGCCGGTCGGCGCCGCGACGAGGTCGTTCACCGTCAGCGGGTCCAGTGCGGCGAAGAACGCCTCCTGGGCCCGGCGCAGCGCGCCCCGCAGGACGCAGGCCCCGCGCAGCGGGCAGGGGGTGGTCCCCTCGCAGTCCACGACGTCGCCCGCGCCCTCCAGTTCGCGCACCACCCCGCCCACCGGGGCGGCCCGCCCGGCGGCGGTCAGGGCGAGCCCGCCGCCGCGGCCGCGCCGCGCCTCGACCAGGCCGAGGTGCTGGAGCCGGGCGACCACCTTCGCCGTGTGCGTGTACGGCACCTCCATGGTCGCCGCCACGTCGCGCGTGGTCGGGAGGTCCGCGTCCGCGACGGCGAGGCGCATCAGGACGCGCAGCGCCAGGTCGGTGAATCGGGTCAGCCGCATGCCGTCACCCTAGAAAACTCGCATCCGAGATGCAAGTTATTGCCGGCCCGGCGGCCCGGCGGCCCGGCGGCCCGTGCCCGCCCCGGACCGCCGGTTGGCTGGAACCGGCGGGTGGGAGGGGGCTCGCGTGCACGAGGTGAACTCCAAAGGGTGCCCACACCCGGACGGAGTAGTCCCACCCTTTTGTGTAATGGTCTCACCACGTTCCGTACTGGAAGGCTGCATCCCGCAGATCCGTGGAGTGATCGAAAGGGATACACATGTCGGTCCAGGCAGGTTCCGAATCCGAGGCCCAGACACCGCAGAGGAGTCTTGCGACCGCGGCCGCGCGGAACTTGGCAACCACGACCAAGTCCGCACCGCAGATGCAGGAGATCACCTCCCGGTGGCTCCTGAAGATGCTCCCGTGGGTGTCCGTCCAGGGCGGCACGTACCGGGTCAACCGGCGGCTGAGCTACTCGGTCGGCGACGGACGCGTGGAGTTCATCAAGACCGGGACCCAGGTCCAGGTCATCCCGGCCGAACTCGGCGAACTCCCGCTGCTGCGCACCTACGAGGACCTGGACGTGCTCACCGAGCTCGCCCAGCGGTGCCGGCAGGTCGACTTCGAGGCCGGCCAGGAGCTGACCTCCTTCGGCAGCGCCTCCGACAACGTGTTCCTGCTGGCGCACGGCCGCATCGAGCAGATCGGCCCCGGCCCGTACGGCGACGACGCCGTCCTGCGGACCGTCGCCGACGGCGCCTACTTCGGCGAGGACTCCCTCGTCGACGAGGAGGCGATCTGGGAGTACACCGCCCGCGCCGTCACCTCCGGCACCGCGCTCGTCCTGTCCCGCCAGGACTTCCGGCTGCTCGCCGACCGCGTCGACTCGCTGCGCGCGCACGTGGAGGCCCAGCGCTCCCTGCCGTCCCAGCGCTCCAACCAGTACGGCGAGGCCGCCATCGACCTCTCCGCCGGCCACCACGGCGAGGCCGTCCTGCCCGGCACCTTCGTGGACTACGAGGCCAGGCCGCGCGAGTACGAGCTCTCCATTGCACAAACGGTCCTGCGGGTGCACACGCGCGTCGCCGACCTCTACAACCAGCCGATGAACCAGACCGAGCAGCAGTTGCGGCTCACGGTCGAGGCGCTGCGCGAGCGCCAGGAGCACGAGATGCTCAACAACCCGGAGTTCGGTCTGCTCCACAACGCCGACTACGACCAGCGCATCCAGCCGCACGACGGCGGGCCCAGCCCCGACGACATGGACCAGCTGCTCAGCATGCGGCGCGGCTCCGACATGTTCCTCGCCCACCCCAAGGCCATCGCCGCCTTCGGCCGCGAGTGCAACAAGCGCGGACTGGTCCCGGAGACGATCGACGTCGGCGGCACCCGGATGACGACCTGGCGGGGCGTCCCGATCTTCCCGTGCAACAAGATCCCGATCAGCGACGCCCGGACGACGTCCATCCTGTGCATGCGCACCGGCGAGGACCAGTCCGGCGTCATCGGCCTCCACCAGCCGGGCATCCCGGACGAGATCGAGCCGAGCATGTCCGTGCGCTTCATGGGTATCAGCGAGCAGGCGATCATCTCGTACCTGGTCACCGCGTACTTCTCGGCGGCGGTACTGGTGCCGGACGCCCTCGGCATCCTGGAGAACGTCGAGATCGCCCGCTGGCGCTGAGGGGCCGGCCGAGGGGGACCACCGGGGATCGGGGATCGGGGACACGCCATGGGCACCACTGAGGCGATCACGACCGGCGAGGGGCACGAGGCCGCGGCCCTGCTGGAGCGGACAAGAGAAACGGTCAACCCGGAGCTGCGCCGTACGGTCGAGGGCCTGCCCGGCTCGATGCGGCGCGTGGCGATGTACCACTTCGGCTGGGAGCAGGCGGACGGCACCCCGGCCGCCGGCAACGCGGGCAAGGCCATCCGGCCCGCCCTCGTGCTCGCCGCGGCCCGGGCCCTGCTGGGCGGCCGGGACGAGAAGGAGGCCGAGGGCGTCGTACGGGCGGCGACGGCCGTGGAGCTGGCGCACAACTTCACGCTGCTGCACGACGACGTCATCGACAAGGACACCAAGCGCCGGGGCCGGCCCACCGCCTGGACCGTGTTCGGGATACCGGACGCGATCATCACCGGCGACGCGATGATGGCGCTCGCGGTGCGGTTGCTGGCACAGGATCCGCACCCCGCCTCGGCGGCGGCCTCGGCGCGGCTCTCGGCCTGTGTCATCGAGCTGTGCGCCGGCCAGCAGGCGGACTGCGCGTTCGAGCAGCGCCAATGCGTCTCCCTCGACGAGTGCCTGACCATGGCGACGGCCAAGACCGGGGCCCTGCTGGGCTGCGCCTGCGCGCTCGGCGCGCTCTACGCGGGCGCCGGGCCGGACGAGGTCGACGCGATGGACGCGTTCGGGCGGGAGGCCGGCCTGGCCTTCCAGCTGATCGACGACCTGATCGGCATCTGGGGGGACCCGGGGCACACCGGCAAGCCCGCCGGGGCGGACCTGATCGCCCGCAAGAAGTCCCTCCCGGTCGTGGCCGCCCTCACCTCGGGCACCTCGGCCGGTGAGGAGCTGGCGGCCCTGTACGCCGGCCCGATGACCGGGGACGACGTGCGCAGGGCCGCCGAGGCGGTGGACCGGGCCGGCGGGCGCGACTGGGCGCAGGCCCATGCCGCGGACCGGATGGGCCGGGCGGTGCAGCTGCTGTCCCGGGCGGTGCCGGACCTGGGGGCGGCCGGCGGGCTGCTGGCGCTGGCGGAGTTCGTGACGCGGCGTACGAGGTGAGTGCGTACGCGGTGGGGGTGCACGCGCAGGACCCGTAGCGAGCGGGGGCGCTCGTACCCGAGACGCAAGCCCTGTTCCGGCACCACACGGTGCCGGAACAGGGCTTTCCGCCGTTGGGGCCCAACTCTAGGATCGCTCGCGGCAGTTGAAACGCGAGCGAAGGGTGTGACCAGTGGCGCTGGAGATACGTCAGGCGGATCAGTCGGACCGGGACGCGGTGGCGCGCCTGCTCGACGTGGCCTTCCGCACCGACCCGGTGAGCGGCTGGGTCTTCCCCGACCCGGAGCACCGGGCGGCGGTCCACGGCAGGTTCCTGGGCGTGTTCGTCGACGTGGCGCTGGCCGAGGGCCGGATCGACTACGCGGCGGACGGTTCGGCGGCCGCGCTGTGGCTGCGGGTCCCGGCGGGGGATCCGGAGGCGGAAGCCGCCGAGGACGACGTCCCGGCGAGGATGCGGGAGGCCGCCGACCCGGACAACGAGCGGTGCGAGCTGGTCGGCCGGCTGACCGGCGAGGTCCACCCGACCGCCGAGGAGCACGAGTACCTGCTGATGATCGCGGTGGCCCCGGACCGCCAGGGCGAGGGGCTCGGCACGGAGCTGATGCGTCCGGTGCTGGAGCGCTGCGACCGCGAAGGCGTGCCGGCGTACCTGGAGGCGAGCAGCGAGCGCAGCAAGGAGCTGTACGAGCGGCTCGGCTGGGAGCTCACGGGCGAGGTGGTGCGGCTCCCGGAGGGGCCGCCGATGTGGCCGATGTGGCGCAAGCCGCAGGGGGCGGCGACGACGACGGCGTAGAGGGTCCCGGGTGACCACTCCAATCGCCGTACTTCGACTTCCGCGCCCTCGGCGGCGGCCGGGCCGTCGCCCCGTGCGACGTCGAGCGCCGAAACCCGCCGAACGCACGGAACCGGCCTACCGTGGAGGTATGGCCGGTGAACAGCACCAACAGCACCAACAGCAGGATCGGCACCACCGGGAGCCGCATCCGCATCCGCACGACACGATCGCCCCGCAGGCCGGGCACGAGCAGCACACGTGCCCGGTCTGCGGGCGCCCCGTCGACACCGTCGTACGGAGGCGCAAGGCGCTCGGGATCTTCATCCCGGAGTGGGTGCCGGGTCCCTGCAAGAACCCGGACTGCCCGGAGTACGTGGCCGAGGTCGGGAAGCTCCCGGAGCTCTAGCCACCACCCCTACCGCCGGTGGCGCTTCAGCCCTTCGTGCCGAGGCCCGAGGCGGCCAGGCCGTTGACCCACAGCTGGTTCACGCGCGAGCGCTCCGCGCTGTTCGGGTAGGGGTTCTGGCAGGAGGTGCCGGGGCCGCCGCCCGACATCAGCTCGGAGCAGGGGCCCGAGTAGTGGTCCGGCAGGCCGAGCACGTGTCCGGTCTCGTGCGCGGTCACCCGGGTGGAGTTGTACTGCTGGTTCTGCCGGTAGTCGAGGAAGATGTAGCCCCGGCCGTGGCCGTCCGTGCTCGCGTACGAACCGCGCGAGTCGTTGCCCTCGTAGTACGAGAAGTTCCCGCCGGAGGAGACCTCCTGGAGCTTCACGTTCGAGACCGAGCTGTTCCATATCTGGGTGGAGCTGGCTATCTGGCTGCGGAAGCTGGGCGCGTTGCGCGTGTTGTACGTGACGGTCACCGCGAGGACGCCCGGGTTCGCGGCGCGCTGCTCGGCGACCGAGCGCTGCACGGCCTCGAAGAAGGCGCGGTTCGCGTCCTGGTTCTCCTGCGAGCGCTCGTACGCCGCGTAGCCCGCGGAGTTGTCGACGGGCGCGGGGGCGGCGCTGGCGGTGGGGACGACGCCGAGCGCGGCTGCGAAGCCGAGGCCGATGGTGGCGGCCAGGACGGCCTTTCGGGAGGTACGGGAGTGGCGCATGTGGGGGGCTCCTACTCATCCGGTGCGGGGGGTGGGTCGTTCGGTACCGGAGTCTGCGGGAGCCGAGGCGGCCGGCGGATGATGTCAGCCACCGATAGCGCCGCCCTATCGGGAAGATTTCGGAAGGTCAACTTCCATGAGAATGGCGGGATTCGATGGGGTATCAGTGGCTGGTGCGCTCTGATGTGACCGGCCTACTCTCGGGACATGGAGCTTGAGGTGAGGCACCTGCGCGCACTGTGCGCCATTGCCGACGCCGGCAGTCTGCACAAAGCCGCGCGGCAGCTCGGCGTGAGCCAGCCCTCCCTGACGACCCAGCTGCGGCGCATCGAACGGGCCCTGGACGGCGAGCTGTTCCTGCGCGAGCGCACCGGCTGCCGGCCCACCCCGTTCGGCCGCACCGTCCTCGGCCGGGCCCGGCCGCTGCTGGACGAGATGGCCGCGCTCGTCGCCGAGGCCAGGGCGATGGCGCGCGGGCCGCGGCTGAACATCGGCTCCACCGCCAGCCGCGCGATACCGGGGTGGCTGCGCCGGATCCACCGCAGGATGCCGGAAACCGAGACCTCGCTGGTGGTGGACGTCTCGGCCAACGCCCTGCTGCGGATGGTGGCTTCGGGCCAACTGGACGTCGCGTTCGTCCACGAGGTGGAGGGCAGTCCGCTGCGGGTGCCCGCCGGGCTGGAGCTGCGGGTCCTGATGGAGCGGGAGCCGCAGTTCGTGTCGATGTCCCGGGACCATCCGGCGGCGCGCCGGCCGGTGGTCGAGTTACAGGACCTGGCGGCCGACCGGTGGACGGTCGACCCCTCCGTGGACGGCGAATGGGACGGCCTGCGGCGGTTGTTCGCCGGGGCCGGGCTGGACCCGCCCGTCCTGCACGCCGATTACCACACCGCGACCTCGCTGATCGTCTCCGGCGAGGCGGTGGCCCCCTGCCAGCCGACGTCGGGGCCGCGCGACGACATGGCGATCCGCCCGCTGTCCGGCGACCCGCTGGCGGTCCGGCTGCTGCTGGCCACCCGCCCGGGCGCGCACGCCGAGGTCTTCGGGGACCTCCGCGCCGCCTACCGCGAAGCAGCCCTGCGCACGCCCCCGTACCGCGCCTGGCTCCACCACCACGAAAGCCCCCTCCTGGCGGCGTGACATCGCGCCGCGTCACCCCCTCGCCCGTTCCGGACGAGGGGCACCGACGGCTGCCCCGGGGCCGGCGGGGCCGGCGGCGGGCTCCGGAGCGGGGAAGAGGCTTGACTTCGGGCAACCGCGATATATCGTGTTCTCCAGAGACGCGATATGTTGCGTGCCGTGCCCGTACGCCGAGGAGGCTCAAGCACCATGGCAGAGCAGAAGACGTGGTCGATCGCCGAACCGCAGAAGCTCACCTTCGAGGAGCCGGTGACCGAGCTCCGCGTCCGTGTCGTCGGCGGCACGGTGAACGTCGTCGCCGACGAGGGTCCGGCCCGGCTGGAGGTGGCCGCCCTCGACGGGCCGCCGCTGTACGTCGTGCAGGACGGCGGCACCCTCACCGTCTCCTACGAGGACCTCCCCTGGAACGGCGCCCAGGGCTTCAAGGAGTGGCTTGAGGCCAAGCCCTGGAAGTCCTGGTCCCGCACGGGTCTCGGCCGCAAGGCCTGGGAGCGCAGCGCCACCGTGACCCTGACCGTTCCCGCCGCCACCCGTGTGCAGCTCGCGGCCGTCAGCGCCGCGGCGGTCGTCTCCGGCATCGCCGCCGACACCGACGTCCACGGGGTCTCCGGCGACGTCACGCTGGTCGGCCTGTCCGGCAAGGTCGGTGCGAACACCGTGTCCGGCGGGGTCGAGGCCCAGTCCCTCACCGGAAAGCTCGGCTTCCACTCCGTCTCCGGCGGCCTGACCGTCGTCGACGGCGCCGGCGGCAGCGTACGGGCCGACTCGGTCAGCGGCGACATGCTCGTCGACCTCGCCCCCGATCCGGCCGCCCCGCGGCCGGTGGACATCTCCCTGAACTCCGTTTCCGGGCAGGTGGCGATCCGCCTCCCGCACCCGGCCGACGCCCGGGTGGAGGCCAACACCACCACCGGCAGCCTCTCCAACGCCTTCGAGGACCTGGTCGTCTCCGGCAACTTCGCCGCCAAGCACATCACCGGCACCCTCGGCTCCGGCTCCGGCACGCTGCGGGCCACCACCGTGTCGGGTTCCATCGCCCTGCTGCGCCGCCCGGCCGCCGACGCCGCCACCGACGAAGGCTCCGCCGCCCCGCTCGTGCTCGACAAGAAGGTGCTCTGACATGCCGCCCGTCTTCGCCCACGGCCGCCTCCGCCTCTACCTGCTGAAGCTGCTGGACGAGGCGCCGCGGCACGGGTACGAGGTGATCCGCCTGCTGGAGGAGCGCTTCCAGGGCCTCTACGCACCCTCCGCGGGCACGGTGTACCCCCGGCTGGCCAAGCTGGAGGCCGAGGGGCTGGTCACGTACGCCACCGAAGGCGGGCGCAAGGTGTACTCCATCACCGAGGCGGGCCGCGCCGAACTGGCCGACCGCGGCGGTGAACTCGCCGATCTGGAGCTGGAGATCCGCGACTCGGTCTCCGAGCTGGCAGCCGAGATCCGGGACGACGTACGGGGCGCCGCCGGCGCCCTGCGGCGCGAGATGCGGGCCGCGGCCTCGGCCTCGGCGACCCCGGTCGAGGACGCGTCCTGGGCGGCGGCCAAGGAGGAGCTGCGCAAGGCGAAGCAGGAGTGGAAGGAGCAGGCGCGCCGGGCGAAGGACGAGAGCCGCAGGGCCCGCGAGGAGGCCCAGCAGGCCCGCCGCCAGGCGAAGGAGGCGCAGGAGCGGGCGCGCGAGGAGGTCATGCGGATCGCGAGCCAGTTCCAGGAGCAGTTCGCGAAGTCCGGCGGGATGCTGGGCAATCTGGCCGGCAGCTGGCTCGCGGGCGCCGGCGCCGGCGCCGGTACGAACTCCGCCACCGGGGCCGGCAAGGACACCGCGGCCGGCAAGGACGCCACGGCCGGCGCCACCCCCTCGGCCCCCGCCGACCCGCACTGGGCCGAGGACCTCGCCGCCACCGGCGACCCGGCGCGCGACCTGGACCGGCTGCTGGACCGCTTCCGCGACGACGTGCGCGACGCGGCCCGTGACCACGGGGTCACCCCGGCCAAGCTGGCCGAGGCCCGCGCCCACCTCGCGGCGGCCGCGGACCGCCTCGCCGGGACGCTCGGGCCCCGCCGGTAGCCCTCGCGATACGTCGCGAGTTCTCAGGCCGCCAGGGCCGCCTCCGCCGCCGCGTACGTGACGCCGTGGTCCGCCAGGACCTCGGCGGCCGTGCCCGGGAGCGAGAGCAGGGCCAGCAGCAGGTGCAGGGCGGCGATGTGGCCGTCGTGGCGGCCCAGCGAGATGCGCAGGGACTTCTCCAGGGTCTTCTTCGACCCCTGGGCGAAGGGGACGTGCCGGCTCACCGGCTCCGCGCGGCCCAGCGCCGAGCGGAGCGAGGAGCCCAGGGTCCGCCGCCGCGGGGCAGCGGAGGCCAGTACGCCCTCGCCGTGGGCCTCCTCGACCCGGGAGACGATCGCGGTCAGGTCGATGCCGAGGCCCGCGAGGGCCTCCTCGTCCGCCCGGGACATGCCGCCCCGGCGGCGGGCCGCGGCGAGGTCGGCCGCCATCGCGGCGCGGTCCACGCCCAGCGGGTCCAACGCTCCCCGGCCCAGCAGTGCGAGCAGCAGGTGCTCCTCGGTGACGGTTGCGGCCCCTGTCCGCCGGGCCTCGGCCACGGCGGCCACCACGGTGTCCCGGGCGTCCTGCGTGAAGCGCTCGAACATCAGACCCTCCCGTGCTTCTTGTGTACGGCCTGGCGGCTGACGCCCAGCTCGGCCGCGATTTCCTGCCAGGACCACCCCTGCGCACGGGCGCTGCGTACCTGTACGGCCTCCAGCTGCTCCAGCAGCCTGCGCAGGGCCGCCACGGCACGCAGGCCCACGCGCGGATCGCGGTCACCGGCCCGCTCGGCGAGATCGGTCGCTTCTGTCATGCCTGTCAATGTAGGTTGACGGGCATGGGTGCGTCAACCTCTGTTGACAGGCGACGTCTGGACCGTCAGGACGATCTTTCCGAACAGGTCGCCCGCCTCCAGCTTCTCGAAGCCCTCCCGCGCCCGGTCCAGCGGCAGGATCTCGTCGATCACCGGCCGCACCCCGGTCGCCGCGCAGAACGCGAGCAGGTCCTCCAGCTCGTCCTTCGACCCCATCGTCGAACCGACCACCTTGAGCTCCAGGAAGAAGATCCGCGTCAGCTCGGCGTGCGCCGGCCGGTCCCCGCTGGTGGCGCCCGAGATGACGAGGGTGCCGCCGGGGCGCAGCGATTTGACCGAGTGCGACCAGGTGGCGGCGCCGACCGTCTCGATCACCGCGTCCACCCGCTGCGGGAGCCGCGCGCCGGGCTCGTAGGCCTCCACCGCGCCCAGCTCCACCGCCCGCTTGCGCTTGGCCTCGTCCCTGCTGGTGGCGAAGACCCGCAGGCCCGCCGCCTTGCCGAGGACGATCGCGGCGGTGGCGACGCCGCCGCCCGCACCCTGCACCAGCACCGAGTCTCCGGGGCGCACGCCCGCGTTGGTGAACAGCATCCGGTACGCCGTCAGCCAGGCCGTCGGCAGGCAGGCGGCCTCCTCGAACGACAGCTCGGCGGGCTTGCGCAGGACGTTCCAGGCGGGGACGGTCACCTGTTCGGCGAAGGTGCCCTGGTACCGCTCGGTCAGGATCGAGCGCGGCTCCTCGGGGCCGACGCCGTGGCCGCTCTGGCCGATCACGGAGTGCAGGACGACCTCGTTGCCGTCCTGGTCGGTGCCGGCGGCGTCGCAGCCGAGGATCATCGGGAGTTTGTCCTCGCCGAGGCCGACCCCGCGCAGCGACCACAGGTCGTGGTGGTTGAGGGAGGCGGCCCTGACGTTCACGGTCACCCAGCCGGGGCGGGTCTCGGGGGCGGGGCGCTCGCCCAGCACGAGGCCGCTCAGCGGCTGGTCACGGTCGATTCGGGCGGCGTATGCAGCGAACATGCCGCGACGCTACCGCTCGGTAGCGCCTCGGGCCAGACCCGCCGGGGCCGTGGCGGTGAGGCTTTCGTCGCACGTCGCCCGTACGGATCGGTGGCCCCGGGCGGGAACCGCACGGGGGCCTTCCGGCGTCCGTATCAGACCGTCCGGTAGTCGAACGGAATCTTTCGTTGCCCGCTCAACTAACCCTGCGACGTGCGGTCTTGTGTCACCTGGAGGCGGAAGTGGAACGTCAGGAACAAGCCTCGGGGGGCGGTAATATTCACGCCATGCCGCCCGGCTCGCCATGAGCCTGCCACCTTGTGGCCGCACTCTCATTGACGGAGCGTCAGCTCCATGGAGGCGCTGGGGCGGAGCATCCCCTCCCGGCTCGGGGGTGGGGAGGGTGTGCCCGACAAAAAGAGGGGCCCGGCCGGATGCACATCCGGCCGGGCCCCTCTGGGCGTACCGCTGCCGATCAGGCCAGGCGGGCCACGCCGTCGGCCTTGGCCGCCGCCGCGACCGCGGCCGCGACGGCCTCGGCGACGCGCGCGTCGAACGGCGACGGGATCACGTAGTCGGCGGCGAGCTCGTCACCCACGACACCGGCGATGGCGTCGGCGGCGGCGATCTTCATGCCCTCGGTGATCCGGCTGGCGCGGACCTTCAGGGCGCCCGCGAAGATGCCCGGGAACGCCAGCACGTTGTTGATCTGGTTCGGGAAGTCGCTGCGGCCCGTGGCCACGACCGCCGCGTACTTGTGCGCGACGTCCGGGTGGACCTCCGGGTTGGGGTTGGCCATGGCGAAGACGAAGGCGTTCTTCGCCATCGAGGCCACCGCCTCCTCCGGCACGGTGCCGCCGGAGACGCCGATGAACACGTCGGCGCCGTTCAGGGCGGCTTCCAGGGAGCCGGTCTGGCCGGTCCTGTTCGTCAGACCCGCGATCTCCGCCTTGACGTCCGTCAGGTCGGAGCGGTCCGCGGAGACGACGCCCTTGCGGTCGGTGACGCACACGTCGCCGATGCCCGCGTCCACGAGGATCTTGGCGATGGCGATGCCCGCCGCACCCGCGCCCGAGATCACGGCGCGCAGGTCGCCGAGCGTGCGCCCGGTCAGCTTCGCGGCGTTGCGCAGGGCGGCCAGGGTCACGATCGCCGTGCCGTGCTGGTCGTCGTGGAAGATCGGGATGTCCAGGGCTTCCTGGAGCCGGCGCTCGATCTCGAAGCAGCGGGGGGCGGAGATGTCCTCCAGGTTCACCCCGCCGAAGGACGGCGCCAGACGGATGACCGTCTCGACGATCTCGTCCGCGTCCTTGGTCGCGAGCGCGATCGGCACCGCGTCCACACCGCCGAACTGCTTGAACAGGATGGCCTTGCCCTCCATCACGGGGAGGGAGGCCTCGGGACCGATGTCACCGAGTCCGAGCACGGCCGTACCGTCGGTGACGACGGCGACCACGTTGGACTTCCAGGTGTACTCGTTCACCAGCTCGGGCTGCTCCGCGATGGCGCTGCAGACCTTCGCCACGCCCGGCGTGTACGCGAGGGACAGGTCGTCCTTGTTCTGGACCGGCACCGTGGCCTGGATGGCCATCTTGCCGCCCCGGTGCAGCGCGAACACCGCGTCCGGGTTGTTGTCCGTCGCGCTGTCGCTGCGAGGATTGACGATCTCCGCTGCCACTTTCTTGGCCCCTTAGGTCTTTGAATCGTTGAGGGTGACCACACCTGGTTAAGGGGTGGGCGGGCACCGCGTCCGTACTCCGCATCGACGGTTGGCCCGTCTCCGCGAAGGGGAGGTTCGTACGCGCGGGCGCGCCGCACGCGCGCCCTGAGCCCCGGATGAGGGGTGTAAGGATCCGTTGTACCCGAAGAACGCTCACCCAGACGAGTCGATTCCTGCTCGACTGTAGACCTCTTGTCCTGTTTTCGGCGAAAGGTCCAAAGGTCTCTGTCCAATGGACGAGACGGACCGCAAATACTCCGTCAAAAGGGCCAGGTCACAGCGGTTCCTTCGGTCGCGAACCCCCCATTCCGCAGTCCTGTTGGGTACGAGCGCCCACCCGTTATCCGATTTTGACCTGACGAACTGCCTGAATGCGTCAGTCCGAATGGCAAGATGCCGTAATCACACGAGGTCGCGACACTCGAAGGTGCGTGCTCGACCCGTTCTCGGATGCTCCACCAGCCTGCCGGAGGAACCAGCTCATGACCGCAAGCACCACCCGTCGTACGACCGCCGCCCGGTCCCGGATCGCCGCGGTCGGCGCGATCGCGGTCGCCGGCGCCCTGATCCTCACCGGTTGTGGCGACCAGACGGAGAAGGGCTCCTCCGCGACCCCCTCCGGCGGCACCTCGAAGGACAGCAGCGCCCCGCTCTTCTCGGCCCTGCCGAAGAAGATCCAGGACGCCGGTGTCATCAAGATCGGCACGGACTCCGCCTACGCCCCGATGGAATTCGTCGAGGGCGGAAAGATCGTCGGTGTCGACCCCGACATCGCCGAGGCGCTCGCCAAGCAGCTCGGCGTGAAGATGCAGTTCACCGCGGGCACCTTCGACGGCCTGATCACCTCGATCTACACCGGCCGCGAAGACGCGATCATGTCGTCGATCACCGACAACAAGCAGCGCCAGGAGGGTCTGGACGACAAGGGCCAGAAGATCGGCAAGGGGATCGACTTCGTCGACTACTTCTCCTCCGGCCTCTCGCTCCTCGTCAAGAAGGGCAACCCCGAGGGCATCAAGTCCCTGGACGACCTCTGCGGCAAGACCGTGGCCGTCCAGCGCGGCACCACGTACGAGGACGCTTTCAAGGCCCAGGCCGAGAAGTGCGGTGACAAGAAGCTCACCATCCAGGCCTTCGACACCGACGCCGAGGCGCAGACCCGCGTCAAGGCGGGCGGCGCCGTCGCCGACCTGAACGACTACCCGGTCGCCGCCTACACGGTGAAGACCTCCGGTGGCGGCAACGACTTCGAGATCGCCGGCCAGCAGAGCGGCGTCGGCCTCTTCGGCATCGGCGTGAGCAAGGAGAACACCCAGCTCCGCGACGCCCTCAAGCAGGCCCTCGACGCGGCGATCAAGGACGGCTCCTACGCCAAGGCGCTGGAGAAGTGGAACGTGCAGGACAGCGCCGTCAAGTCCGCGACGGTCAACGCAGGTCAGTAAGTCCCGCGAAGTCCCTCGCTCCACGCTCCACTGAAGGGCAGTCATTGTGACTGACAAGATCGAAAAGGGTCCGGCCGAGAACCCGCCGGCCGGACCCGGCGCCTCGGGCCTCCCGTACGAGGCCATCAAGGCAATCCCGGTGCGGCACTACGGCCGCTGGGTCAGCGGCGTGATCGTGGTCGCGCTGCTCGGCTGGCTCGTCTACGCGTTCGCCAACGGCAACGTCATCTGGGCGACGGTCCGCGACAAGCTGTTCGACCCGGCGGTCCTGAGCGGTCTCGGCAACACCGTGATCATCAGCGTCTCGGCCATGGCGCTGGGCCTCGTGCTCGGCATCGTCTTCGCCGTGATGCGCCTCTCGAAGAACCCGGTGACGGGCGCCGTCTCCTGGCTCTACATCTGGTTCTTCCGCGGTACCCCGGTGTACGTGCAGCTGCTGGTGTGGTTCAACCTGTCGCTGATCTTCCAGTACATCAACCTGGGGCCGATCTACAAGAACGAGACCGTCGACGTCATGACCCCGTTCATGGTCGCCCTCCTGGGCCTCGGCCTGAACGAGGGCGCGTACATGGCGGAGATCGTCCGGGCCGGCATCCAGTCGGTCGACGAGGGCCAGACCGAGGCCGCCCACGCGCTCGGCATGCCGCAGACGAAGACCATGCGCCGGATCGTGCTCCCGCAGGCGATGCGCGTGATCATCCCGCCGACCGGCAACGAGTTCATCAACATGCTGAAGACCTCCTCACTGGTCTCGGCGGTGCAGTACACGGAACTCCTGCGGGCTTCGTCGAACATCGGCAACACGGCCGGTGCCATCATGGAGATGCTGTTCGTGGCCTCCTTCTGGTACCTGGCCCTGACCAGTGTGTTCAGCGTCGGCCAGTACTACCTGGAGCGTCGCTTCGCCCGTGGTTCCACGCGGAACCTGCCGCCGACGCCGTTCCAGCGTCTGAAGGCCAACCTGAACATGTTCCGCCGTACGGAGGTCGCGCGATGACCGCTCAGCCGATGGTCAAGGCCGAGGGCGTCCACAAGTCGTACGGCGCCGCCCACATCCTGCGCGGCATCGACCTCGAAGTCGCCCCCCGCGAGGTCTTCTGCCTGGTCGGCCCGTCCGGCTCCGGCAAGTCGACCTTCCTGCGGTGCATCAACCACCTGGAGCGCATCAACTCCGGACGCCTCTCGGTGGACGGCCAGCTGGTCGGGTACCGGCAGAAGGGCGACAAGCTCTACGAGCTGAAGGACAGCGAGGTCGCGGCCCAGCGCCGCGAGATCGGCATGGTCTTCCAGCGCTTCAACCTCTTCCCGCACATGACGGCCATAGAGAACGTCATGGAAGCCCCCGTCATGGTCAAGGGCGAGAGCAAGGCCGTGGCGCGCGAGCGCGCGGTGCGCCTCCTGGACCGCGTGGGCCTGGGCGACAAGGGCGGGAACTACCCCTCCCAGCTCTCCGGTGGCCAGCAGCAGCGCGTGGCGATCGCCCGCGCGCTGGCCATGGAGCCGAAGCTGATGCTCTTCGACGAGCCCACCTCGGCCCTCGACCCCGAGCTCGTCGGCGACGTCCTCGACGTCATGCGGGACCTGGCCGAGTCGGGCATGACCATGATCGTGGTCACCCACGAGATGGGCTTCGCCCGCGAGGTCGGAGACAACCTCGTCTTCATGGACGGCGGCGTCGTCGTCGAGTCCGGCCACCCGCGCGAGGTGCTCGGCAACCCGCAGCACGACCGGACGAAGGCGTTCCTGTCCAAGGTGCTGTAAGCGCACGGTCGCGGTCGCGCCGAACGCGCGAGAGGGGCGGTACGGGAATCCCGTACCGCCCCTCTCGCACGCGCGGCGGGCGGCGGAAAGTTCTCACTTTCCTACAAGGGCACTACTTCAGGCCCAGGACCAGCGCGTCCGAGGGTGAGCGCCAGACCGTCCGGGCCTCCGAGAAGCCCGCCTCGCGCAGGGTCCGCAGGTGCCAGGCGTCGTCGGGGGTGTCCCCGTCGGCGTGCTCGCCGTAGATCTCGTACCGGCGCTTCGTCGGCTCGGCGAGCACCGGGTCGGCGGCCGCGAGCGCCCACCAGTCGGCCCAGTCCAGCGCGCCGCCCGCGCGGGCCCGGTCCATCCCGGTGTGCCGGTGGGCGCGCTCGGCGGCGTTGATGCGCGGGGTCGCCGGGTCGGGCATGTGGTCGGCGTTCATGAAGACCCCGCCCTCGCGCAGCAGCGGGGCGATCTGCCCGTAGACCACGGCGAGCTGCGGGGAGTGCAGCCAGTGCAGGGCGGTGGCCGTCAGGACCGCGTCGTACGTGTCGTACGGGAGCGCCGAGGCCCAGTCGGGATCCTTGAGGTCGGCCGTGACGAACGTGACGCGGTCGTCGCCGTCGAAGTGGCCCCGGGCGATGGTCAACAGCGCCGGGTCGAGATCGACGCCCGTACTGGTGGATTCCGGGAACCGCCTGAAGACGCGGTCCGTAATACTTCCCGTACCGCACGCCAGATCCAGCACCCGGGGGGTGGGTCCCACCAGTGCCTCGACCATGTCCAGCATCACCCGGAACCGCTCCTCGCGGTCGGGCATGTACCACTCCTGCTGCCGGTCCCAGCTCTCCTGCCAGGCCTGCCAGTCGGTCGTGGTCTGCGCCATCGCGCACCCTCCAGTCGTAATACCCTCGAAGAAGTCTCGGCCGTTACTTTCGAGACCCTAAACCGCAGCCGTAAGGACTACAAGTGGAACTGGCCCATTACTCGGACTATGCCGTGCGCTTGGTCAACACCGAGGAGCCGGCCCGCAACAAGGACTCGCTGACCTCGGTGGACGCCGTCCGGGGCCTCTTCGGAACCGGGGTCCAGGCCGCGCGCCGGGTCACCGACGGCGACGTCACCCGCTTCCGCAACGTCCGGGGCCGGCTGCGCGCCGTCTTCGAGGCCGCCGACGGCGGCGACCACGTGCTCGCCGTCGACCTGCTGAACTCCCTGCTCATGGAGTTCCCTGTCAGCCCCCAGGTCTCCGGTCACCAGTACCTCGACGGCGAGGGCCGCCCCGACTGGCACATCCACCTCGCCGACCACCCCTCGAACGCCTCCGCCGGCTACGCCGCGATCGCGTCGTTCGGCCTGGCCTTCCACCTCACCGAGCACGGCCCCGACCGCCTCGGCCTGTGCCAGGCCGCGCCCTGCCGCAACGCCTACCTCGACACCTCCACCAACCGCTCCCGGCGCTACTGCTCCGACCGCTGCGCCACCCGGGCCAACGTGGCCGCCTACCGGGCCCGCAAACGGCTGGAAGCCGAGGCGTCCGGCCACAGCGGCCGCAGCGCCGACACCGCCCAGGACAGCCGCGCTCTCAGCGAACTCTGATCCGCCGCGCGCGGCCGGAAGCGCAGCACCGCCGTCGCCAGCACCAGCTCCTCGGGCACCGTCCCGTAGTCGGTGCTGTCGCCGGTCTCGTTGTACGGGTTGTCCCCGAGCACCCACCAGCCGCCCGGCCGCCGCCCCACCGCCCGCTTGACCACCAGCAGGTCCTGCTGGAACGGGTGGCGCAGCACCACCACGTCACCCGGGCGCACGGCGGCCCCGTACCGCACCACCAGCCGGTCCCCGTGCAGCAGCGTCGGCACCATCGAGGGCCCCGCCACCTCCAGTACCTCGAACGCCATCCGCGAGTGCCTCCTCTGCGCCATGCCGGACCTCCTCGTCCGCTCTCGCCCCACTGCGCATGCTGCCGCAGCCTCCCGTACATTCGCTCACCGGTCCGGCCGCCACCCTGGACTTTTGTCCTAAGCCCACGGGGCCGCTCGCGAAATCCCCTGTGCCACGGAGTAATCTCCCCCTTGAGAAGACGATCACGAGGAGGACAAACTCCATGCTTTCCCGCCTCTTCGCCCCCAAGGCGAAGGTCTCCGCCCACTGCGATCTTCCGTGCGGCGTGTACGACCCTGCCCAGGCCCGCATCGAGGCCGAGTCCGTCAAGGCCGTCCAGGAGAAGTACCAGGCCAACGAGGACGCCGACTTCCGCGCGCGCGCCATCACCATCAAGGAGCAGCGCGCCGAGCTCGCCAAGCACCACGTCTCGGTGCTGTGGAGCGACTACTTCAAGCCCCCGCACTTCGAGAAGTACCCGCAGCTGCACACCCTGGTCAACGACACCCTGAAGGCCCTCTCGGCCGCCAAGGCGTCGAACGACCCGGCGACCGGCCAGAAGGCGCTCGAACTCATCGCCGAGATCGACCGCATCTTCTGGGAGACCAAGGCCGCCTGATCCAGGCCTTGCCCTTGCGCGGCGAAGGGGCCCGACCGTCACCGGTCGGGCCCCTTCGCCGTGCGTGCCTGCGCTGCCGGTGGAGCTAGTCCTCGTCCTCGTCCTCGTCGTCCAGGCGGGCCAGCCAGGTGGCCAGGCGTTCCACCGGGACCTCGAAGTCCGGGTTCAGGTCGACGAAGGTGCGGAGCTGCTCGGCGAGCCACTCGAAGGTGACCTCCTCCTCGCCGCGCCGCTTCTCCAGCTCCTCGATGCCGCGATCGGTGAAGTACAAGTCGGGCTCCGTGCCGTGATGAAGGTGTGCAGGGGGTGTTTCCCGCCAGGATAATCCGCATACCCGGCGAGACCTCCCCTCTTGCGGAACCCGGCGCTAGCCTGGACGGCCTCCACACCTGAGGGGGCAGGGGATGCCGGACGGGCGCACGGGCGGCACCGCGCGCGCCTTCGAGCTCCTCGAACCCCTCGTCCAGGCGGCCACCGTGCGCGTCCACGCGGCCCCGGACGGGTATGCACCTCATGGGACCGGTCCCACCTGGGGGAGCGGGTTCTTCATCGCCCCGGGCTGGGTGCTGACGTGCGCGCACGTCGTCGGTGAAGGGGGTGGTGCAGCGGTGCGTCTCGTGGGGCGTGAGCTCGGCATCACCTTCTCCTCCGGCGCCGACAGCGCCACCGGCACCGTCACCGGCCGCGTCGAATGCGTCCTGCCCGAGCGGCTGGAGGAGCGCCGCCCCGCCCGCCGCGCCCTGTGGGACCTGCCCGACCTGGCACTGGTCCGCATCCTCGCGCCGATCACGCACGCCTGCGTACGGCTGACCGACCGCGGCAGACCGCGCCTCGACGAGGTCGCCTACTTCGGCTGCACCGAGGACCTCGGCGCCCCCGAGATCACCGGCCGCACCACCCGGCTGCGCGGCACGGCCGCCGGCGGCGCCGCCCTGCGCCTCGGCGACGACGACGAGATCGAGCCCGGCATGTCCGGCGGCCCGGTCGTGGACCTGGCCCGCGGCGAGGTCGTCGGCGTGGTGAAGGCCCGCCGCAACCACGGCGGCGGCGGGCTCGCCGTGTCCGTCGTGCAGTTACGGACCCTGCCGCTCGCCGCGACCGGCCAGATCGGGCTCTACCGCCGCGTCATGCAGGCCCACGACCTCTACCACTACGACCAGCACCTCAGCGATCGGGGCAGCCGCCGCACCTGGACCGACGTCCACGGTGAACTCCCGGCGCGCGAGGACCCGTACGAGGGCCGCAGGCGGCTCACCGCCGCCGAACGCACCACCCTGTGCGGACTGCTCGCCGAACTGCCCCCGCCCCGCTCCTCCGAGGACGTACGGGCCCTGGTCGAGGCGGCCCGCGGCGAGGAGCCCGAACCCGGACTGCCCGCCCCGCTCAGCTGGCGCGACGGGCTCGGCATGCTGCACGACCCGCCGGGCGGCGCGGGCGAGGCCGCCGCGATGCTGCGGTACGCGACCGACGTCAGCGTCGCCGACCACCGCGAGCCCCCCGCCCCGGGCGCCGACGAGGAGCTGTGGGACTGGGTGCGGGCCACCGCCGAGCGGCTGTGGCGGCCCCTGCGGCGGGAGCTCGGCGAACGGCACGAACGGGGCCTCGCGCAGCGCGACCGGCGCCGCCGCGCCCGCGCCGACCGCCACCCCAACGGCCACACCCGGCCGCCCGGCACCCTGCCCCAGGGCCCGTCCGTACTGCTGGAGGCCTGGGCGCACGGCTGGGAGGACGTCTACGACTGGCGCGTCTCGGTGCTCTACGGGCCCGCCCACCCGGGCCGGGTCACCCCGGTGGCCTCGGGCGTACGGGCCACCCGCGCCGGTCTCGCCGAAGCGCTGCGGGCCCCGCTCGCCGAGGCCTTCCGGCGCTGCGACACCCACGAGGCGGCGGCCCTCCTCGAAGTCGCGGTGGCGCCCGAGCTGTTCGGGCTGCCCGTGGACACCTGGACGGTCGCCGGGCGCACCCCGCTCGGGGTTCAGCGGCCGGTCGTGTTCCGCTACCCGGCCGGGACCGGCGGCGCGATCCCGAACGACGACGCGGCCGACCACCGCCGGGCCGACCGCTGGACCCGCGTCCAGGCCGGCCCGCCCGCCGACGAGCGGGCCGACTGCGACCGCGGCCGCCCCAGGACGCCCGCGCCGGAATGGCTCGACGCGCTCCCGGACAACACCGTGCCCGTGCACTGCCGGGCCGCCGAAGCGGAGCCCACCCGCGGCTCCCTGTACGGGATCCGCGACGCCGGATACGGGGTGGCCGTCACCCGGCGGCCCCCGGACGACCCGGCGGCCGACTGCGCGCCGTTCCACCGCGGACTGCGCGAGGAGCTGACGGAGGCGGCGCGGGGAGCGCCGCTGCCGGTCCGGCTCCAGGCACTGCGGGCACGCGCGCACGGGGCCGACCCCGACGCGTACTGGGCGGACGGGATGGCCCTCGTATGGGACGACCCGGCCCGCGCGCTGCCCGAGGACGAGCCGCTGCAGGGCGACCTGTGACGGGCGGGAGGGGGAAGGAGCAGGCGTGAACGAGGAATGGCTCATCTACCGGGGGGTCGGCGAACCCCACGACGGGATCGAGGCCCTGCCCGATCCGCCGCCGTGGCGGGATTTCGACGGCGGCCCCGTCGGCGAGCCCGGCGGACCGGCGGACACGGCCGACGGCAACGTCACGCGGCGCCTCGGCGCGCACCGGCAGGCCGCCGAACTGCACCGGCCCGAGCCGGAGGAGCTGGAGGCCATCAACGCGGCCCTGTACCTGCGCAGGCCGCTGCTGGTGACCGGCTACCCCGGGACCGGGAAGTCCACCCTCGCGCACGCCGTCGCCCACGAGCTGAGACTCGGCCGGGTGCTGCGCTGGCCCGTGGTCTCGCGGACGGTGCTCCAGGAGGGGCTGTACCGCTACGACGCCATCGCCCGGCTCCAGGACGTGCAGATCGCCGCGAGCGGCGGCCTGTCGGGCGGCCCGCCGGGCGGCACGAGGGGCGCGGGACCCGGCGAGGGAACCGGCCCCGGCACGCCCCCCGGCCCCGGCACGCCCCCCGGCCCCGGCACGCCCCCCGGCCCCGGCCGGGCCCCCGGCATCGGCAAATACATCCGCCTGGGCCCCCTCGGGACGGCCCTGCTGCCCACCGAGCGCCCCCGCGTCCTGCTCATCGACGAGCTCGACAAGAGCGACATCGACCTGCCCAACGACCTCCTGAACGTCCTGGAGGAGGGCGAGTTCGCCCTCCCCGAGCTCGAACGCGTCGCCGACACCGAGCCCGAGGTCCAGGTGCTCACCGACGACGGGGCGAAGGTCACCGTCCGCGGCGGCCGCGTGCGCTGCCGGGCCTTCCCGTTCATCATCTTGACCAGCAACGGCGAACGGGACTTCCCCGCCGCCCTGCTGCGCCGCTGCATCCAGCTCAAACTCGGCCAGCCCGGCGAGAAACGGCTCGCCACCATGGTCCGCGCGCACCTCGGCGAGGAGGCCGCCCAGCTCGGGGCCGACCTGATCCGGGAGTTCCTCAGCCGCTCCCAGTCCGAACTCGTCGCCGCCGACCAGCTGCTGAACGCCATCTACCTCACCCACTACGCCGCTCCGCCCACCCGGGAGGACCTCGCCGACCTGCTCATCCAGCGCCTCGACCGCCCGAGGTGAGCGCCGGTGTACCCCGAGCCACCGCCCCGGACACACCTGACGGCCCTGCCGGCCGACGCGCCCCCCGGCCCGGCGCCCGTACCCGCCGCCCTGCGCGACCTCGCCGGGCTGCTGCGCGCCGCCGGGCTCGACCCCACCGCCGAGGAGCTCGCCGACGCGCTGTGGCTGGCCGGGCGGATCGGCCCGGCCGGCCCCGCCGGCCCCGAACGGGAGCGCCCCGCCCCGCCCCGGCGGACGCGGACCCCGGGCGGGGCGGCCCCGGCCGAGGAGGAGCCCGTAAGGCCCGAGCCCGATCCGGAGGATCCGGTCCGGCTCTACGCCTCCCGGGTCCTGGGGGCCGTCGCGGAGGAGGCGGCCGAGTTCCCGGGCGGCGCCGGAGTGCCCGTACGGGTCCCCGGCGCGGCCGCGCTGCCCCGGATCCTGGAGATCCAGCGGGCCCTGCGCGCCCTCCAGCGGCACCGCCCGCCCGGCCCGCCCACCCGCCTGGTCCTCGACGAGCCCGCCACCGCCGAGGCCAGCGCCCGCGCCTTCGGGCTGGTCATCCCCGTACTGCGGCCCGAGAGCCGGCGCGAGGCGACCGTGCGGCTCGTCATGGACGCCTCCCCGTCGATGGCCGTCTGGCACGACATGTTCGAGGAACTGCGCTCCGTCTGCGAGCGGCTCGGCGCCTTCCGCGACGTACAGGTGCACTACCTGCACCGGCTCGGCGACGGCCGCGCCGCCGTCGGGCGCGGAGCCGGCCCCGGCACCCGGCTGCGCTCCGGGGACCAGCTGCGCGACCCCACCGGCCGGGCGCTGACCATGGTCGTCTCCGACTGCGCCGGCCCGCTCTGGCGCGAGGGCGAGGCCCAGCGGCTGCTGCACCGCTGGGCCGAGTGCACCCCCTGCGTCGTCGTCCAGCCGCTGCCGCAGCGGCTGTGGAGCCGCAGCTGGCTGCCGACCGAGCGGGGCGTGCTCACCCGCGCCGAGGGCGGCTCCGGGAAGCTGAGGTTCCGCCCCGACCGGCCGGCCCGCCCCGGCCGGCACACCGGCGGGCTCGGCGTCCCCGTCCTGCCGCCCAGCGCCATCGCCCTCGGCTCCTGGGCCCGCCTCGTCGCCGGGCTGGGCACCGGGCCCGTCCCCGCCGAAGTGGGCCGCGTCCTCGCCGACCACCCGGCCGCGCCCCTGCCGCCGCCGCGCGCCGTGCGCCCGCCGCGCGAGCTGGTGCGCCGCTTCCGGGCCTCCGCCTCGCCGAGCGCCGTCCAGCTCGCCGTGTACTTGTCGGCCGCGCCGCTGACCCTGCCCGTGATGGCCCTCGTACAGCGCACGATGCTGCCCGACTCGGAGCCCTCGGACCTGGCGGAGGTGCTGCTCAGCGGGCTGCTGCGGCGCGGCCGGGCCGCCGGGCAGTGGTACGAGTTCGTGCCCGGGGTCCAGGACGTGCTGCTGGGGCCGCTCGGCCGGGACGAGGCCGCGCTGGTGCTCAAGCACTGCTCCGAGTACGTGCTCGCGCACTTCGGGCGGGGCGTGCGCAACTTCCCCGCGCTGGCCGTCTCACAGCTCACCGGCGCCCCGGTCGCCGAGGAGGGCGCGCAGGAGCGGGTCCCGGCCGGACCGCTCCCGCAGGCCTTCGCCGAGGTCTCGGCCCGCGTCGTACGCCGCTACCTGCCCGGACCGCCCGCCGAGGACCCCGGCGTCCCCGAGCCCGTCGCGGCGCCGCCAGGGCGGGCCTGGGCGGTGAGCACGGCACGCGACCGGCTCGACGCCCACGACCGTCAGGGGGGCGACGGAGGCCCGCGCGGGCTGTACGAGGCCGTCGCCGTACTGCGCCGGGCCGTCGCGGCGCCCGCCGGACCGGGGGACGTGCCCGGCGAGGCGGAGTGCGAGCTGGCCACCGTCCTGCTGCGGCTGTGGGCGGGCCAGCGGGACCCCGAACTGCTGGCGGAGGCCGAGCGGGCGGTCGAGGGACTCGCGGCCCCGCCCGCCCGGGCCGTACTCGGCCGGATCCTGTACGAACGGGCCCTGGCCGCCGCCGAGCCGGACCCCGAGCTGCTGGCCGCGGCGGAACGGGAGTTCGCGGCCGTCGGCGGCGACCCCGACCCCGGGCTGGACCCGCGGCTGCGCCTGGACTGCGTGGTGCGGCGGGCGCAGACCCTGGTCCGCATCGGCGAGCTCCGCGAGGACACGGGCGCGCTGCGCGAGGCGCGCTCCGCACTGGAGGCGGTGACCGGAGCCCCCGCCTTCGACCCGGCGGTGCGGCCCGCCCTCGGCCGGGTCCTGCTCGCCCTGCTGCCCCGCACCCCCGACCCGGCGGAGCGCACGGCGCTGGCCGGGCAGGCCGCCGAGCACCTGGCGGCCGGGCTGGCCGCCGCACAGGCCGCCGCGCAGGCCCCGGAGTCCCCGGGGCCGGCGGCCGCCCGCGTACGGGTGGAGCTGGCCACGGCCCTGCGGTACCTGCCGGGGCGGCTGGAGGAGGCGGCCGGGCAGCTCGGCCTGGCCCTGGCCGAGGCCGCCGGCGACGCGGAGCTGCGGCTGGCCGCCCTGGTGTGCCTGGCGCGGGTGCACCGGGCGCGCTCCGCCCGGGACGCGGACCCCGCGGCGCTGGAGGACGCGGCCGAGGCCTACGGCCGGGCCCGCCGGCTGATCCCGCGCGACGCGGAGGCGTACGGGGAGCTGCTGCCCGAGTGGGGAGACGTACTGCTGGACCGGGCGCGGGCCGCGGACGGGCGCCGGTTCACCTCGGCGGCCGTACGGGTGCTGCGCGACAGCCGGGCGGCGGTCCCGCAGTCCGACCCGCGCTCGGCGCAGCGGCTGGTGCGGCTGGCGGAGGGGCTGCGGTTGCGGCACGCGTACGAGGGGGACGTGGTGGACCTGCGGGAGGCGGAGTACCTGCTGGAGCTGGCCGTCCGGCAGAGCCGCAGCCCCCTGGAGCAGGCCCGTGCCTGGCGCGAGCACGGCGACGTCCAGCAGGAGATCCACGCGCACACGCGGGCGCCGGACCGGCTCGACCGGGCGGCGGACTCCTACCGGCGGGCCTGGCGCAGCGCGCTGGCCGCGGACCGGGAGGAGCGGCGCGACGTGGCGGTGGAACTGGGGGCGAGGGTCCAGGAGCTGAGGGGGGAGGTGCTGGAACGGCTGGCGCGGCCCCGGGCGGCGCTCGACGCGTACCGCTCGGCGCTGGAGCTGTGGACCCGGCTGGGGGATCCGGCCGCCGACCGGCGGGAGGCCCTGGGATCCCGGGTCCGCACCCTGGAGGCGGGGCTGTGAGCCCGGCCGCCGGGTAAGGGACCATCGGACATCGCGACTCAACGGGGGGACGGGCGGCCCATGGTGACTCGGCAGCAGGAAGCGGAAACGGCGGGCTCCGTCTGCCCGGGGCGGTTACCGGACCTCTCGGGGTTCGATCTGGCCGCACTGCGCGGGATCGACCACCCCGTGCTGGCCCGGGTCATCGAGGGCATGGTGGAGCGGGTCACGCACCCCGCCGAGATCCTCAACGCCTTCGACTCCGGAGTGGCCTGAGGGCGCGGGCGCGGGGCGGGAGCGGCGGCCCCCTCACGCACCGCAGCGCCAAGGCCACGCAGCGCACTCACAGTTGTCCCGTTTCCGCCGTTAGCGGGCGCCGTCCGCCGGGCAGGGATGGACCGTCCGCGGCGCGGGAGGTACAGGCGATGAGGCAGACCGACACGAGCGACGCCGTGCTGCCCTCCTTGCGGAACCACCTGGTCCACGCCCCGTGGCCGTACGCCCGGCTCGACGTGCCCGCGCTCCGTGCGGCGGGCCACCGGCCCCACCCGGTACGGCAGTTCGTGCTCAAGACCCGCAGCCGCTGCAACCTCGCCTGCACCTACTGCTACGTGTACGAGATGGCCGACCAGGGCTGGCGCGGACAGCCCGCCGCCATGTCCCCGGCCACCACCGCCCGCACCGCCGCCCGCATCGCCGAGCATGCCGCCGCACACGACCTCACCCGCGTCGACCTGGTCCTGCACGGCGGCGAACCCCTGCTCACCGCCCCCGCCGAACTGGCCGCTCCCGTCGACGCCGTACGGGCGGCCCTCGCCCGGACCGCGCCGCGGACCCGGGTCACCGCCACCGTCCAGACCAACGGCACCCTGCTCACCCGCGGCCGGCTCGGCGCGCTCGCCGCCGCCGGGATACGGATCGGCGTGAGCCTCGACGGCGGGCTGCCCGCCCACAACGCGCGCCGGGTGGACCGCAGCGGCCGCCCCGGGTTCGGGGCCGCCGCGCGGGGGCTGCGCCTGCTCGCCCGGCACCCCGACAGCTACGCCGGGGTGCTCTGCGTCGTCGACCTGGCCCAGGACCCGGTGGAGACGTACGAGTCCCTGCTCGCCTTCGCCCCGCCGGTGATCGGGCTGCTGCTCCCGCTCGCCAACTGGAACACCCCGCCGCCCGGCCACGACCCGCCCCGCACCCCGTACGCCGACTGGCTCGTCGCCGTCTTCGAACGCTGGTGGAACGACGCGGCGCTGCGGACCCGGATCCGGATCTTCGAGGAGATCATCGCCCTGCTGCTCGGACTGCCCGCCGCCACCGAGACCCTCGGCCTCGCCCCCGCCGCCACCGCCGTGATCGAGACGGACGGGGGCGTCGAGCAGGCCGACTCGCTCAAATCCGCCTACGAGGGCGCCGCCGCCACCGGGATGACGGTGGAGAGCCACGGTTTCGACGCCTTCCTCGACCACCCCGGGCTCGCCGCCCGGCAGCTGGGCCGGGAGGCGCTGGCCGAAGGCTGCCGGACCTGTGAACTCGTCGAGGTCTGCGGCGGCGGCCACTACCCGCACCGCTACCGCGCCGGCGCGGGCTTCCGGCAGCCCTCCGTGTACTGCGCCGACCTCCAGGTCCTCATCCGCCACATCGCGGCCGCCCTCCAGCGGGCCGCGAACGAGCGGGCCACGGACCAGGCCGCGAACCGGGCCGTGCCGGGCAGGGCGCCGTTACGGGCGGCCGCCTCATGACCGACTCCCTGACCGGATTCACCGTCACCTCGGCCACCCTGGGCGCCCTCGCCTCCACCGAACCCTCCGCGGACGGCAGCCGCCTGGTCCGCGACATCCGCCGCTCCAAGCGGCTCGTCCTGCTGCGCGGTGTCCTCGACGCCGCCCCCGGCGGCCGGGGCGGCGAGGCCGCCGACCACTGGGCCCTGCTGGAGGAGGCCGAACGGCACGACCCCGAGGCCGTCCGCGACGTACTGCACTACCCGGCCACCGGGGTCTGGGCCGAGGAGACCCTGCGCCGGCTGCACGCCCCGTACGGGCCCCCCGCCGACCTCGGCCACCTCGGGGCCCTCGCCGTCGCCGCGGCCCTGCGCTCCGGGATCACCTTCAAAGCCACGCTCCGGCCGGTCCACGGCCGCCTCGTCCTGCCCACCCTCGGACTGCTGCGCCCCGCCCGGCCCGGCCCGCTCGCCCTCACCGAGGGCTGCTGGGACCCCGACGACCCCGCGGCCCTCCTCCTGCACGCCCTGCCCGGCGGCCGTACCGCCCTCGACGACCTCGACCCGTACCGGGCCCCCGGACCCGCCCACCCCGGGCCCGTCCGCCCCGCCCGCCGGCTCACCCCCAAGGGCCACAAGCGCTGGGACACCCAGTGGTCCGGGGCGCTCACCCTGCTCGACCGCTACGACACCGCCCGCGCCGAGGAGATCGGCCTGCTGCTGCGCTCCGTGGTCCCGCTGGGCGGCGGCTCCCGCTCCAGCGGCGCCACCCTGCCCGCGGCCGCCGGGGCCGTGCTCGCCCGTACGCAGGCCCCGCCGGCGCTCGCCGCCACCCTCGTCCACGAGGTACAGCACGGCAAGCTCACCGCCCTCGCCGACGTCCTGACCCTGCACACCGCCGACCGCACCCCCCGGCACTGGGCCCCCTGGCGCAGCGACCCCCGCCCGTTGGAGGGGCTCCTGCACGGCGCGTACGCCCACCTGGCCCTGGCCGGGTACTGGCAGCGCGCCGCCCTCTACGGCGCGCGCGGCGCCTGGGCCCAGCACGCCCGGATCCGCGCCCAGGTCGCAGCCGTCCTCCCCGCGCTGCACGGGCATCCCCAAATGACCCCGGCCGGGCGGGAATTCACGGAAGCCATGGCCGTCGCCGAGCGGTCCATGGACGACCTGCCGCCGCCCGGCGACCAGCACGCCGTGGCCCGCCGCGCCGTCGACCGCGAGCGCCGCGCCTGGTGCGCGCTCCACCCCGAACTCGCCCCGTTCGCAGAGGGCTGACGGGCCGTCCGCTGCGGTACCTTTTCAAACCCGTCCACCGCCCGGATGCCAGGGAGACGGCCGCATGACCACCGGACTTCGGCAGGACCGAGACCGCGACCCCGCCGCGCAGCCGCAGCGCTTCGTCATCAGCTTCGCCGGGTTCAACCGGCCCTGGGCCGTGTGGATCGCCCACCGCCTGGAGGAGCACGGCCACCGCGTCGCCCTCGCGCGCTGGGACCCGCAGTCCACCCCCGGCCTGGCCCCGGCCCTCGACGACCTCGCCCGCAGCGGCAGCCGGGTCCTGCTCATCCTCAGCGAGCGCTACTTCTCCGCCGCGGCCCACACCGACGAGGAGTGGAACACCGCCCTGCGCGCGGTCACCGACGCCCACCCCGACCGGTTCGCGGCCGTCTGCCTCACCGACGCGCCGCTGCCCAGCGCCGCGGCCGTACTGGAGAAGACCGACCTGTGGGGCCTGGACGCGTACGAGGCCGAGTACCGGGTGCTGCGCCGGCTCGAACTGCCCACCGACCGGATCGGCGCCGAGACCGGCCGCCGCGGCCCCCGCTTCCCCAACGACCCGCCCGAGATCTGGGGCCGCGTCCCGCGCCGCAACCCGCGCTTCACCGGCCGCAACGACGTCATCGGCCGACTGCGCGCCGCCCTCGCCGAGGCCCCGACCGGCGCCTCCACCGTCACCCTGCTCGGGCTGTCGGGGGTGGGCAAGACGCAGGTCGCCACCGAGTACGCGTACCGCTTCGCCTCCGAGTACGACGTGGTGTGGTGGGTCCCCGCCGAGGACCGGCCCACCCTGCGCGAGCGCCTCGCCGACCTCGCGCCGGAGATGGGCCTGCCGCGCGGCGCCGGCAGCTACGGCGAGCAGATCCGGTCCGTCCTGGAGGCGCTGCGCCGCGGTTCCCCGTACAGCCGCTGGCTGATGGTCTTCGACGGCTGCGACAACCCCGACGACCTCACCGACCTGCTGCCCTCGGGCGCGGGCGACGTGATCATCACCTCCCGCAACCGCGAATGGGCCTCGCGGCACACCAGCCTCCTCGAAGTCCCGCTGTACGCGCGGCCCGAGTCGATCACCTTCATCCGCCGCCGGGCCCGCCGGCTCACCGGCGAGGAGGCCGACCAGCTCGCCGAGGCCCTGGAGGACTACCCGCTCGCCCTCGACCAGACCGCCGGCTGGCTCGCCGACTCCCCGCTGACGGTCGGCGACTACCTGGCGCTGCTCCAGCGCAGACTGGATTCCCGGGAGGCCGTCACCGTCTCCGACGACTACCCGGTGCCCTTCCCCACCGCCCTCGCGATACTGCTGAACAACGTCCGGGAGAACTTCCCCGACGCGCTCTCCCTGCTGCGGCTGTTCGTGTTCTTCGCGCCCGGGCCGGTGCCGCTGCGGCTGCTGCGCGAGTTCCCCGCCGCAGACGTGCCCGAGCAGCTCGCCGGGCTGATCAACGACCAGATCCGGTGGAACGCCGCCCTCAACAAGCTCGTGCAGTTCTCCGTGGTCCGCCTCGAATACTCCGACCTGTCGGTGGAGGAGGGCGGCGGCGGGCTGGAGACCGTGCAGCTGCACCGCATGGTGCACGGGATCGTCCGCGAGAACCTCTCCGAGGAGGAGGCCGAGCCGCTCTCGCGCGCCGTACGGCAGGTACTCGCCGCCGCCGACCCCGGCCGCCCCTCCGACTCCCGGCTGTGGCCCCGGTACGCCGAGCTGATCCCGCACCTGGAGAGCTCCGGCGTACTGGCCAGCAGCAACCCGCGGATCCAGACCTTCCTGCTGCACTGCCTGCGCTACCTGATCCTCGCCGGGGAGTACCGCACCTGCCTGCGGCTCGCCGAACAGACCGACTCCGCGTGGCGCGCCATGCTCGGCGACGACCACGACCAGGTCCGCGAGCTGAGCTACCACTACGGCGGCGCCCTGCGGATGCTCGGGCACTTCAAGCGCGCCGAGACCCTCGCCAGATCGGTCGCCGACCGGCTGCTGGCCGAGCGGGGCGACCGGGACCTGGAAACCCTGCGCGCCACCAGCACGTACGCCGGGGTGCTGCTCGGCACCGCCAAGTTCGACCAGGCGCGCGAGCTGCTGGAGCACGCCTTCGCGCGCTACCAAGAGCTGCTGGGCGAGGACGACTCCACGACGCTGAACGCCGAGAACAACGTCGCCGTCGCACTGCGCCTGCTCGGCCGCTACCAGGAGGCGTACGACACCGACCTCGACACCCTGCGCCGGCGCGAGCGGGTGCTGCGCGTACGGCACATCGCGACCCTGTCCTCGGGCATCGGCTGCGCGATGGGACTGCGCCTGATGGGCCGCTACCGCGAAGCCCTCGCCCGCCAGGAACAGGGGCTCAAGCTCAACACCCAGGTCCTCGGGCTCAACCACCCCCAGACCCTGCGCGCCGAACACAACCTCGGCATGTGCCTGCGCCGCTCCGGCGACATCCCCGGCGCCGGGGCCCGGCTGCGCAGCGTCCTGGAACGCTCGACGCGGGTCTTCGGCGCGGAGTTCCCCTGGACCCTGATGGTCGCCTCGGACTACGCCACGTACCTGCGGGAGTACGGGGACATCGGCGAGGCCCGCCGGATCTCGGAGGAGGTCGTACGGGGCTACCAGACGCAGCTGGGGCTCGCCCACCCGTACAGCATCGGCACGGTCGGCAACCTCGGCCTGGTACTGCGGGCCCAGGGCGAACGGGTCGAGGCCCTCAACCTGTCGGAGCAGGCCCTGGTCGGCATGCGCGGCGCCGTCGGGGACGTCCACCCGTGGACCCTGGGCTGCGCCCTGAACGCCACCGGCCACCGCAACATCACGGGGCACTTCGAGGACGCGGTGTCCCTGAGCCGCGAAACCCTCCGCGGCTGCGAGCAGGTCCTGGGCCCGGACCACCCGATGACCCTGAGCGCCCAGATCGCCCTGGCCGCCGACCTCCGCTCGGCCCGCGAGGACGCGGAGGCGGGCAAACACGAGGAGGCGGGCCTGAAGGCCCTGACCCGCACCCTGGGCCCCCAACACGTCCACACGGTCTCGGCCCGCCAGCAGAACCGGCCGTACTGGGACTTCGAGCCGCAGCCGTAGGCGGGGGCGGACGCGGTGCGCCCGCCCGCCGACCGGTCCCGGGGCGGCACCGACCACGAGACCGGCGGCGGTGGTGGGGACTCTCAGCCGTCGTCGTCCGACCCACGTCCCCCGACGGTCACTTGAGCATGATGCTGGCGCCGAAGATGTTGCCGACCTCCGCGCATTCCTTGACGTTGGCCCGGCTGAAATAGGGGGTGCTGGCGGTACCGGTCAGTCCCTTCGCGGTCGAAGTGCAGTACCAGTTGCCCGCCCCCTTGTACTCCACCTTGTAAACCTCGCTCTTTCCCGCCGCTATGTTTCCCGAGCACTTCGTCGCGACGTCCGTGTGGACGCAGATGTTCGCGATGGTCGCCGAGAAGTTGCTGAGGCGGAAGGCGGCGACCGGTGCCGCCTGGCTCGCGGGGGCGGTCACGATCATTGCGGCGCCGACGGCTGCCACCATCCCGGCGACCGTTGCCAGCCGGGTGCTCCGCTTGACGGTTCGAGACATGTTTTCCTCCAGTTGTAGTGATGGTGTGAGGGGACGGGCCTGAGAACACGTGAGGCACGTCGGGTCGGGTGGACCTCTGGCGAGTCGTCGCATTGACCTGCAATCCAGCCGGAGTTGCCGGATCTCAGACCCCGCACCGGTGCTGCTCGGCCTGCTGCGCGAGCTCGCTGCGCTCCCGGCGGGCGGCGTCCGCCTCCTCGCGCACCGTGTCGAGCCGCTCCTCCAGCCGGGCGACGCGCTCGCGGTAGCGCTCCAGCTCGGCCCGTACGAACGCCACGTCCGCGACCTGCTGCGCGGCCTCCTGGCGGATCTGGTCCGCCTCCACCTCGAACCGGTGCTTGGCCACGTCCAGTTGGGCAACGGCCATGTCCGCGGCCTCCTCCGCCAGCGCGGTGCGCTGCTCGGCGTCCAGGCTCCGCTGGGCCGCGGCCTGCGTCACGGCCCGGATGCGCTCCTCGGCGGCGGCCGAGTCCGTGATGAGGGCCAGTTCCTCGATGTAGCCCGGCAGGTCCGCCGACAGCCGGGAGAGGAGCGCCACGAGGTCGGCACGGGGGCCGGACCCTTCCGCACCCGCCGTCGTCGGTTCGACGGCAAGGGCGTCCGCGGCGGCCGCCGTCCCGGCCGCCTTCCTGTCCTCGGCCGCCTGACGCTTCTCGTCCTTGCGCTGCTGCCGCTTGGCCCGGAACGTGCGGAACGCGCCCAGCGCGTTGTGGTCGGGGTGAGCGCAGTACCGGGGCTCGGGGTTGCCGGGCGTCGGCGCTTCGGGGTGGTGGGTGCACTCCGGGTAGGCGCAGAGGGGAAGCGTCTCGACCGTCATTGTTCCGCCTTCTCACGAAATTTCGGGCTTCCCTGGGATCGAACCGGTATCAGCTGCGGCTCGCGCCGACCGGTCGCACTCGGGGATGTACGAACACGCTAGAGGCAGAAGGGGAGTTGTGAGCGACCCGCAAGGGGCGCGTCACGAATCGGTAAGATCATCAACGCCCCGGGACACCCGGTCGTGAGGCCGGTGCTTCGCTGGCGGGGCTTCGCTCACGGGGTCTTAACCGCCGGGCGGTGGTTCCGTGGGCGGGTACACCCTCACCCCGCATCAGGGAGGGCTTGGGGGTTTCCCGTCAGTCCCATCGTCCTTCCGGCGCGGGCCGGCCCGTCAAGGGCGCTCCCTGCGGTCGCGTCGCTCCGCGATGGCCTACGGCCACCCTTGACCGCCCGCCCCACCCCGGAAAGACAAGGACTGCCGGGAACCCCCCAAAGGACGGCACGGGTCAGAGCGCAAGGAGCGGGCAGATCAGGGATCGGCGGCCCGCTCCAGGGGGCGGCACCCACCCAAGCCGCACCACCAGCCGCACCCCGACCCGGGCGGCGGACCTTCCTGCACGAAACAGCGCCCAGCAGCCCATCAGGAGCCCGGTGACGCGTCAGATCGCTACGCGCTCCTCATCGCCGGCGTCCGACGCCCGTCCGGGGCTGAGCGCCCAAAGGGTGTGTCCATTCGACCGCCGTCAGGCTGGACGGCAGGCCTCGCAGGTATGGCTGTCGATCGCTGCCCCAGCGCATGGGCCGCCGCACGTGCCGCCGGATCCGAGCCGGTGGCCAGCGCGCCCACGATGCTCCTGCCGGTGAGCACGGCGCAGTGAGCCGCCAGCTGCACCTCGATCTGCGGAGGATTGTCATGTTCGAGGATCGCTCGCAGCAGCTCGATCACTGCGGCCCGGCTGTTGACCGAGTCGGCCGTGGCGAGATCCCACAGGAACGGAACAGCCGCGACGGTCGCATCGAAGACCGCCAGCTCACCGAGCCACAAGCCCAAGTCGCTCAACGCATCGACGCCCGTTCGCGCATCGCCCCACGCCACTCGCGAGAGCCGGCCCGGCACGTAGACCGAGAAGGGGATTTCGCCATGTGCCGGTACCGTTCAGATGTCGAGTCTGAACGGGAGCCAGCATGCACTCTCTATCGAACGACCACACCGGCGCGCGCATGAAACGCCTGCGTCTCGAACGCCACCTCACCCAGCAGGCGGTATCGGACCTCTCCCAGGTTCCGTACAGCACGTACACCAAGACCGAACAGGGCGTCATTCCGGCCAGCCCGCACCTGATCGCCGCCGTTGCCCGCGCTCTTCGGGTGTCTGTCGACACGATCACCGGGCAGCCGTATGCCACCGAACTGCGTGCTGACGAACTGGACATCCTGATCCGGCCGATTCGCCAGGCCCTCGATGTGTACGACCTCGGCGCCGACCCGGACATCAGTCCGCGAGCCCACCCGCTCCTCAACGATGATGCCGAGGCACTCCTCGTCGCGGTCCGAGCCGGGGAGATCAAGCAGACTGCCAGCCGGCTCCCCGGTCTCATCCAAGAGGCCACCACGGCAGCCCACGCGCTGCCCGGTCGGGAACGGTGGCTGCTGCTGGCCAGCCTGTACCGCACCTCATACGACGTCGCCAGCAAGCTCGGCTACTACGACCTCGCCGCGCTGGCCCTGGCCCGTATGGACTGGGCGGCGGAGCGGGCATCCGACGCCGTCTTCGGCGGCATGTACCGGTACATGCGTGCGCTCACCTACCTCAGGGACGGCGAGTACCGCACCGGCGAGCGACTGGTAGACCTCGGACTGCGGACCCTGGCGCAGGCGGACCCGTCACGGGAACGGGAGGTCGTGACGGGGCAGCTGCACCTCGGCGCGGCGGTGATGGCCGGCCGGTCGAAGGACGGCGGTCGGGCCGAGGGGCACCTCTCCGAAGCTGAGCGGATCGCAGCCGGCACGGGGGAGGCGGTCAGCACGTACTGGCTGGCGTTCGGGCCGACGAACGTTGCCGTGCACAGGGTGAGCGTGCTTGCCGAGCTCGACGAGTACGGTCAGGCCGCGCAAGCGGGCCGGACCGTGACGATCCCGTCCGACTGGCCCAAGTCCCGTAGATCGCACCACTACGCGGAGCTGGCCCGAGCGCAGATGTGGACTGGCGACCTCGACGCCTCGTTCCACAACCTGCTCAGGGCGAGGAAGTCCGCACCGCAGCAGGCTCGATATCACCAGACCGTCCGTGAGACGTACGCAGGTTTGGAAGCAGCCCGCCGGCAACTCCCCGATTCCTTCCTGTCGTACGGCTCCTGGCTCGGCGCGTAACGCTGCGTGAACCATCGGCCCCGGCTATCAATATGTCGTGATAGTCGGGGCCTTGTCCTGCTCCCACACTCGTCTCACCACCGGCAGACGAGGCAGGGAGTGAGACCCCGTGATGCATGAAGCAGTACCCCGTTCTTTCGAGGACCTCCCTCACGAGCTGCTCCGCAAGCGGGTGCGCGACATCGCGTCCGGTGTCGAGGGCGTGCTCATGGCGGTGGTCCGGGAGGACGTTTCCGATACTCCGGTCCGTGAGCGCTGGGTGCAGTTGGCCTACGTGCGGGGGCCGTCCGGGCGGGAGATTTCCACGGCCGTGGCCAACATCGAGGCCGTGTAATGGAGGTGGCCGATCTGTTCCCGCGGCTGCCGGTCCCTCCGGAGACCTGCGCCGAGTGCGCCGCCCACGTCGTGGCCCGCTTCCAGGCCCATGTGGACCGTGACCGCTCGCGCGTCAGCGACATGAACGTCCTGATCATGCGCCACCACCCCGAACTCCGCGCCCGATCCACGACCGGCCCGTGACGGGCTGATTGACGCCAGGTCACCTCAGCCGCCCGGCGATCCGAGGCGGCCTATGTCCAGCCCAGGACGGGCGTCGGACGCCGTTGGTGGGGAGCTCGTGGCGATCTGACGCGTCACGGGGCCCCTGATGGGCTGCTGGGCGCTGTTTCGTGCAGGAAGGTCCGCCGCCCGGGTGGGGGTGCGGCTGGTGGTGCGGCTCGCCCGGCTGCCGCCCCCCCCCCCCCGGGGACCCGGCAGATGCTCCCTGATCCGCCCGCTCATGGCGTTCTGCCCCGTGCCGTTCTTTTGGGGGGTTCCCGGCAGTCTTCGTATGTCCGGGCCGGGGCGCTCTGTCCAGGGTGGCCGGAGGCCATCGCGCAGCGACGCGACCGCAGGGAGCGCCCTTGACGGGGCGGCTCGGCCCGGAGAGACGATGGGACTGACGGGAAACCCCCAAGCCCTCCCTGATGCGGGGTACGGGGATGCCGCCCACGGAGCCACCGCCTTCGCGGGCCGACCCCGCCCAAGGGGATGCCGCCGCTAGCGAAGCACCGTAGGCAGCCGGAACGCCCGTAGGCAGCCGGAACGCCCGTCGGCAGCCGGAACGCCCGTAGACGCCGGAAGGCCCGGCGCCCCCCATCGGGGTGCCGGGCCTTCCGGGCGGACCGTGAGGCTTACGCCTCGAAGACCTCGTTCAGCAGGAGCTGCTGCTCCGCCTGGTGGCGCTTCGCCGAGCCCACCGCCGGGGAGGAGCCGTGCGGGCGCGAGATGCGCCGCAGGCGCTCGCCCGCCGGGACGTCCGCGCCGACCGCCAGGTCGAGGTGGTCGATCAGGTTGAGGGCGATGAAGGGCCACGCGCCCTGGTTCGCCGGCTCCTCCTGCGCCCAGATGTACTTCGCCGCGTTCGGGAACTTGGCGATCTCCGCCTGGATCTCGGCACCCGCCAGCGGGTACAGCCGCTCGATGCGGATGATCGCGGTGTCCGTGACGCCGCGCTTCTCCCGCTCGGCCTCCAGGTCGTAGTAGACCTTGCCCGCGCAGAAGACGACCTTGCGGACCGCGTTCGGGTCCACCGTCGAGTCGCCGATGACCGGACGGAACGAACCGTTCGTGAACTCCTCCGCCTTCGACGCCGCCGCCTTCAGACGCAGCATCGACTTCGGGGTGAAGACGATGAGCGGCTTGTGGTGCGGGTTGTGGACCTGCCAGCGCAGCAGGTGGAAGTAGTTCGACGGCAGGGTCGGCATGGCGACCGTCATGTTGTCCTGCGCGCACATCTGGAGGAAGCGCTCGGGACGCGCGGACGAGTGGTCCGGGCCCTGGCCCTCGTAGCCGTGGGGGAGGAGCAGCGTCACACCGCTCGTCTGGCCCCACTTCTGCTCGGCAGAGGAGATGAACTCGTCGACGACGGTCTGCGCGCCGTTGACGAAGTCACCGAACTGGGCCTCCCAGAGGACCAGCGCGTCCGGGCGGGCCAGCGAGTAGCCGTACTCGAAGCCCATGGCCGCGTACTCGGAGAGCAGCGAGTCGTAGACGTTGTAGCGGGCCTGCTCGTCCGAGAGGTACTGCAGCGGGGTGTAGTCCTCGCCGGTCTCCCGGTCGATGAGGACCGCGTGGCGCTGGCCGAAGGTACCGCGGCGGGAGTCCTGGCCGGACAGCCGGACCGGGGTGCCCTCCATCAGCAGCGAGCCGAAGGCGAGGGTCTCGCCCATGCCCCAGTCGATGGTGCCGTCGTCGATCATCGCGGCACGGCGCTGCAGCTGCGGCAGCAGGCGCGGGTGCACGGTGACGTGGTCCGGGATGTTGACCTGGGACTCGGCGATCCGCTTGACGGCGTCCTGCGAGATGGCGGTGTTCACCTTGACCGGGAACTCCTGCGCGGTCTGCGCGGGCGGCACCGGGGCGCCGGCGGGCTGCGTGGCGGCCTCGCGGACCTCCGCGAAGACCTTCTCCAGCTGGCCCTGGAAGTCCTGGAGCGCCTGCTCCGCCTCTTCCAGGGTGATGTCGCCGCGACCGATGAGGGACTCGGTGTAGAGCTTGCGCACCGAGCGCTTCTTGTCGATCAGGTCGTACATCAGCGGCTGCGTGAACGCCGGGTTGTCCGACTCGTTGTGACCGCGGCGGCGGTAGCAGATGAGGTCGATCACGACGTCCTTGTTGAACGCCTGACGGAACTCGAAGGCGAGCCGCGCGATGCGGACCACGGCCTCCGGGTCGTCGCCGTTCACGTGGAAGATCGGCGCCTCGATCATGCGGGCCACGTCGGTCGCGTACATCGAGGAACGCGAGGACTCCGGGGCGGCGGTGAAGCCGACCTGGTTGTTGATCACGACGTGGACGGTGCCGCCGGTGCGGTAGCCGCGCAGCTGCGACATGTTCAGGGTCTCGGCGACGACACCCTGGCCGGCGAAGGCCGCGTCACCGTGCAGGGCGACGGGCAGGACGGTGAAGTCCGTGCCGCCCTTGTTGATGACGTCCTGCTTGGCGCGGACGACGCCCTCCAGGACCGGGTCCACCGCCTCCAGGTGCGAGGGGTTGGCGACGAGCGAGACCTTGATCTGCTCCCCGTCCAGGCCCGTGAAGGTGCCCTCGGCGCCCAGGTGGTACTTGACGTCGCCGGAGCCGTGCATGGACTTCGGGTCGAGGTTGCCCTCGAACTCGCGGAAGATCTGCGCGTACGACTTGCCGACGATGTTCGCGAGCACGTTCAGGCGGCCGCGGTGGGCCATGCCGATCGCGACCTCGTCGAGGCGGGCCTCGGCGGCCGAGTCGATGACGGCGTCGAGCAGCGGGATGACGGACTCGCCGCCCTCCAGCGAGAAGCGCTTCTGGCCGACGTACTTCGTCTGCAGGAAGGTCTCGAAGGCCTCCGCCGCGTTCAGGCGGCGCAGGATGCGCAGCTGCTCCTCGCGCTCCGGCTTGGTGTGCGGGCGCTCGATGCGGTCCTGGATCCAGCGGCGCTGCTTCGGGTCCTGGATGTGCATGAACTCGACGCCGGTGGTGCGGCAGTACGAGTCGCGCAGGACGCCGAGGATGTCGCGGAGCTTCATCATCGACTTGCCGGAGAAGCCGCCGACCGCGAACTCGCGCTCCAGGTCCCACAGGGTGAGGCCGTGCTCGGTGATGTCGAGGTCGGGGTGCTTGCGCTGCTTGTACTCCAGCGGGTCGGTGTCGGCCATGACGTGGCCGCGGACCCGGTAGGAGTGGATCAGCTCGAAGACGCGGGCGGCCTTCGTGACGTCGTCGTCGTGCGAGGCGTCGATGTCCCGGAGCCAGCGGACGGGCTCGTACGGGATGCGCAGCGCCTCGAAGACGTCGTCGTAGAAGCCGCTCTCGCCGAGCAGCATGTTCGCGACGATGCGCAGGAACTCGCCGGAGGCCGCGCCCTGGATGACCCGGTGGTCGTAGGTCGAGGTCAGGGTCATGACCTTCGAGATGCCCAGCTTGTTCAGGGTGTCCTGCGAGGTGCCCTGGAACTCGGCGGGGTAGTCCATGGAGCCGACGCCCATGATGACCGACTGTCCGGGCATCAGGCGGGGCACGGAGTGGACGGTGCCCAGGCCGCCGGGGTTGGTCAGCGAGACGGTGACGCCGGTGAAGTCGTCCATCGTCAGCTTGCCGACGCGGGCGCGGCGGACGATGTCCTCGTACGCCTGCCAGAACTCGAAGAAGTTGAGGGTCTCGGCCTTCTTGATGCCGGCGACGACGAGCTGGCGGTCACCGTTGGGCTTCACCAGGTCGATCGCGAGGCCGAAGTTCACGTGCTCCGGCTTGACCAGGGTGGGCTTGCCGTCCTTCTCCGCGAAGGAGTAGTTCATCGACGGCATGGCCTTGATGGCCTGCACCATCGCGTAGCCGATCAGGTGCGTGAAGGAGATCTTCCCGCCCCGGGCGCGCTTCAGGTGGTTGTTGATGACGATGCGGTTGTCGAACAGCAGCTTCACCGGGACGGCGCGGACGGACGTGGCCGTCGGGACGTCGAGGGAGGCGTTCATGTTCTTGGCCACGGCGGCCGCCGGGCCGCGGAGCGTCACCAGCTCGGGGCCCGCGGGGGCCTCGGCGGCGGGCGCGGCCTTCTGGGCGGCGACGGGGGCGGCGGCGGGCGCGGCGGCCGGAGCCGGGGCCTGAGGGGCGGCGGCGGCCGGTGTGGCCGCCTGGGCCTGGGAGGTGACAGTCACAGCAGGGGCACCAGAGGGGGTGGCAGGAGCAGGGGCAGGAGCTGACACAGGCGTGGGCGCGGCGGCAGGAGATGGCGCGGCGGCGCTCGCCGCCCCCGTGGCGGCGGCGTCGGAGACCTGCGGGGCGACAGTGGCGGCGGCGGCCTGTGCGGAGGCGCCGTCCGTCGTCGGGGACTTCTTGGGCTCGTCCGGCTTCACCGGAGACGCAGCGCCCCCCGGGTTGTAGTCGGCGAAGAAGTCCCACCAGGCCCGGTCGACCGAATTCGGGTCCTGGAGGTACTGCTGATAGATCTCGTCGACGAGCCACTCGTTGGCACCGAAGCCTGAGGCAGGGTTCTTCCCGCCCTCTGCTGCTTCGGTCGTGGTGCTCGGGTTACTGGGGGACTGTGGCGACACGGCGGCAACCGCCCTCTTCCGCTTCACAAGGTATGGACAGCGGGAATAAAGGCTACGCCTCCCCGGCCGGTGCATGCAGACCGGGCGGGAGATACGTCATGTAGGTCACACCGAACGGCGGGTTTCGCCGGTCTGAATGGCGGGAAACCAGCCTGGTTCGGGTAGGGGGCAGCGTGGTTGCGGCCCCCATGGCTTCGCACCCCTGACGGACCCCGGGCACGTGTGGCCGAGATCATGTCCTACGCACTCGAACCCTACGTCAATGTGACGCCGGGGAGCTGCCCGGAAGCGTGACGAGGATGCGGCAGCCGCGTGACGATTCGGCCACCCCGATATGCCCCCCGTGCAGGCCCACGGCCCAGCGGGCGATCGCCAGCCCCAGTCCGGTGCCCCCGTCGCCGCCGTTCGCGCTGCCCCGGTTGAACCGCTCGAAGACCCGGTGCCGCTCGGCCTCCGGGATGCCCGGGCCCTCGTCGCGCACCTCCAGCGCCAGGCTCCCGGGCGCCTCGCCCTCCCGGGCCCGGACCGTGACCCGGCCGTGCGGGGGGCTGTGCTTGACCGCGTTGTCGATCAGGTTCGCCACGACCTGGTGCAGGCGCTCGGCGTCCGCGTACGCCGTCAGCCCGGACGGGAAGACGTCCAGATGCAGGTGAACGTCGTTGCGCGTGTGCCCGCCCGAACCGGAGAGCAGCCCCGGCCGGCCGGCGGCCGCGAGGCCCGATTCCTTCAGGACCCCCGACAGGTACGGCCACACCTCGAAGCGGCGGGCCTTCAGCGGCACCACCCCGTTGTCCACCCGCGACAGGTCCAGCAGGGTCTCCACGAGCCGGCCCAGGCGCTCGGTCTGCTTGAGCATCGTGCGCATGGTCTCCGGATCGGCGGCCGAGACCCCGTCCACCACGTTCTCCAGCACCGCGCGCAGCGCCGCGATCGGCGTGCGCAGCTCGTGCGAGACGTTGGCGACCAGCTCCTTGCGGTGCCGGTCCACCGCCTCCAGGTCGTCCGCCATCAGGTTGATCGTGGAGGCGAGGTCGCCCAGCTCGTCGCGGCGCCCGGCCCGCACCCGGCGGGTGTAGTCCCCGTCGGATATGGCCCGGGCCACCGTGGTCATCTCGTCCAGCGGCGCCGTCAGGCCGTGCGCCACGAACTGCGTGATCAGCATCGAGGCGATCACCGAGAACACCGTGATGAACCGGAACTCCGTGCTGGTGCGCACCGCCACCATCAACAGGCCCGTGGTGATGAAGACCGAGACCACGACGAGCGTGCCCAGCTTGGTCTTGATCGAGAACGGGGAGAAGGGCCGCAGCCCTCCGGTGCGAGCACCGGCTCCGCCGGAGCGGCTGACGCCGCGCTCTCGATCGCGTCCGGTGCTCACGCCTGCGCCGGGGTCTCCAGGGCGTACCCGACGCCATGGACCGTACGGATCCGCTCCGCCCCGATCTTGCGGCGCAGGGCCTTGATGTGGCTGTCGACCGTACGGGTCCCGGACGCGTCGGCCCAGTCCCACACCTCGGCGAGCAGCTGCTCTCGGGAGAGCACCGCCCGCGGGGTCCCGGCCAGGCAGACCAGCAGGTCGAACTCGGTCGGCGTCAGGTGCACGTCCTCGGCCTGCACCCGGACCCGCCGCTGCGCGTGGTCGATCTCCAGGTCGCCCAGGCGCAGGGTGGCCCCGCGCGGGGCGGTGGCGGCCAGGGTGGCCCGCTCCACGCGCCGCAGCAGTACGTGCACCCGCGCCGCGAGCTCGCGCATGGAGAACGGCTTCGTCATGTAGTCGTCCGCGCCGACCCCGAGCCCGACCAGCATGTCGGTCTCGTCGTCCCGCGCGGTCAGCATCAGTACCGGCACCGGCCGCTGTGCCTGGACCCGGCGGCAGACCTCAAGGCCGTCGAAGCCGGGCAGCATGACGTCGAGGACCAGCAGCTCGGGCTGCCAGCTCTCGGCCGCCGCCACGGCGGCCGGCCCGTCGAACGCGGCCTGCACCTGGAAACCCTCGGCGCGCAGCCGGGCCGCGATCGCGTCGGCGATCGTGCGATCGTCCTCGACCACGAGCACGCGCCGCTGAGCGCCTGGGGTGGCCGCGGCTCCGCCGTGGGTGGTGTGTGTCTGTTCCATGTCCCGCCCCTGAAGATCCGCGTGATAGGGGTGCAGCGTAGAGGAGGCACCGGCCTGCGGCTATGCGGGGTTCGGACAGGGAAACGTGCGGAACCTGTGGTTCCGATTATGGCGGGAATGCGGATATGGGCGGTGATGCCGGGTGGCCGTCCCCCCACGGAACGGCCACCCGGTGCGCGGTGATCATCAGCCACCGCGCGCATGTGGCGACCTTTTTGTCGACCCCCTACAGGGGCAGGCCGTGCCCGTACGGGAACACGGGGTCGACCGTGTCGTTCGGCACGTCCGGCCGCGAGGCCTCCACCGCCGCCATGGACCGCGGCAGCTCGAAGGGCAGCCGCCCCTCGGGGACGGCCCGGCCGAAGGCCACGTCCAGCAGTGCGGAGTCCTCGGCGCCGTAGTCCGCGATCAGCGCCGCCGCCCGCTCGGCGATCTCCGGGATCACCGCCGCCCGCTCCAGGTTGATGCAGACCAGGGTGGGTACGCGGGACAGCAGGGCCAGGATCCGGGAGAGCTCCGGCTCGGCGAAGGCCAGTGACCCCGAGTGGAAGAACGACTCGAAGACGTTCTCCCGCGGCTCGTACGGGGTGCGCAGCCGCAGCACCGCCAGATCCGCGGCCCCCGGGTCGGCGACGACCTCGCCGTACCCGGCCGCGACGGCCCCGTCCACGCCCTCCACGTACAGCTTCGGGGCCCCGGAGGCCGGCAGGAGGCCGCCCGGGTTGGTCAGCACCGTGAGCGAGCGGCGCTGGGCCGCCGCCCCCGCCGCCGCGAAATCGGCCCGGCCGACGATCTCCGCCGCCGCGTCCGGGTCCACGTACGGGTTCTCGAACAGGCCCAGGACGAACTTCTCGCGCAGCAGCCGCGCCACCGACGCGTCGATCCGCTCCTGCGGGATCCGGCCCGAGCGCACCAGCTCCACGATCACTTGGGGACACTGCTCCCCGCCGAACTGGTCCGATCCGGCGTCCAGCGCGCGGGCCGCCCGCTCGGCGACGGTCAGGTGCTCCACTCCCCAGGCCCGCGCCGGATGGGTCTCGCCGAAGATCGAGGAATCGTTGAGCAGCCCCCAGTCGGTGCAGACGATCCCCTCGAAGCCCAGCTCCTCCCGGAGCAGCCCCGTGACCACGCCCTTGTTGAATCCGAAGCCGACCTCCTCCCAGTCCGTGCCGATCGGCTGGCCGTAGTACGGCATCATCTGCGCGCAGCCCGCGGCGATCGCCGCCCTGAACGGCTCCAGGTGGTGCTCGCGCATCCCGCCCGGGTAGACCTGCTCCTTGCCGTGCGCGAAGTGCGGGTCCTCGCCGTCCTTCTGCGGGCCGCCTCCGGGGAAGTGCTTGACCATCGCCGAGACGGACTCGGGGCCCAGCCGGGGCCCCTGGAGGCCCCGTACGTACGCCTGGACCAGCTCGGAGGTGAGCCGTGCGTCGGAGCCGAACGTGCCGGTCTGGCGGGCCCAGCGGGGTTCGGTGGCCAGGTCGATCTGCGGGTGCAGGGCGACACGGAACCCGACGGCCAGGTACTCGCGGCGGACGGTGTCCGCGAAGCGGAAGACCAGCTCCGGGTCGCCGATCGCGGCCAGACCCAGCGCCTCCGGCCAGGCGGAGAAGGCGCCCGCGTTGAAGGAGGCGCCGACGTTGTCGGTGAAGGCGTGGCGCGGGTCGGTCGAGAGGGTGACCGGGATGCCGAGGCGGGTGGCCGCGGCCATCTCCTGCACCGCGTTCTGCCACTGGGCCATCTCGCGGGCGCCGTAGGTGCCGAGCAGGTTGAAGTGGCTGATGTGCCGGTCCCCGATCAGCTCGGGGGTGGTGAACGGGAGCATCGAGCCGTCGGTCTCGGTGACCGGGGTGCCGTCCGGATTCATCATCAGCATGGAGTGGAAGAGCTGGCCGGCCTTCTCCTCCGGCGTCATGCGGGAGAGCAGGTCCGCCACGCGCTCGTCCACGGGGAGGGCGGCGTCCTTGTACGGGGGGATGGCGGCGGGCGGCGTGGCGTCGTTCATCGGCGTACGGCTCCTGGGTGCGGTGCGGTGCGGTGCGGTGCGGTGCGGTGCGGTGCGGTTCCGGGGAGGGTGCGCACCACCGTAGACGCGAAAACCTAGTACCCACTAGGTTTTGGAAAAGTGACCTGGATCACCACGCCCGGGGCCGGGAAGGGACACCCCCTAGGGTGGTTCGCATGGCACAGCACCAGGAGGCGGAAGCCCCGAAGGCCGCCGGCCGCGGCACCTACGCGGTGGGCGACGCCCGCCGCCGCAAGATCCTCGACACCGCGGTGGAGCACTTCGCGCAGTGGGGCTTCAACGCCTCCTCGCTCGCCCGCATCGCCCAGGACTGCGGCATCACCCAGGGCGGTCTGCTCCACCACTTCCGCGGCAAGGAGGAGCTGCTGCTGTCGGTGCTGGCGCAGAGCGAGCAGCACGACGTGGAGCGGCTGTTCGGCGAGCCGGCCCGGTCCGTCGCCGCGTACTACGAGACCCTCGTCGCCCTGGCCGCGGACAACGCCCGCCGGCCCGGCCTCGTACGGATGTACAACACGCTGGTCGGCGAGTCCGCAAACCCCGGGCACCCCGCGCACGCGTACTTCGTCCGGCGCTACGCCCGGGTGCTCGCCCACAACGTCCGGCTGCTGGAGACGGGCGTGGCGCGGGGCGAACTGCGGCCCGGCACCGACTGCGAGGCCCTCGCCCGCGAGACCCTCGCCGTCATGGACGGCCTCCAGATCCAGTGGGTCCTGGCCCCCGGGGCCGTGGACATGCCGAACCTGCTGCACGCGTACCTGGACCGGCAGCTGCGCGGGATCTCGGCATCGGGAACGGGCCTGGGCCCGCCGGCGGCCGCACCTTAGGGGCGGGCCGCGTCACCGCGTGTGCTGGGTGTGCCCGGGGAACCCGGCTTCCGCCATGCACGCCGCCAGGACCCGGCTCCTGTCCTCGCCCGTCGTGGTCGCGGGGATCCTGGCCGCGCAGGCGGCTTCGGCCTGGGCGCGCTTCTGTTCGGTGGCGGGGTCGCCGATGGCGGGGGGCTTGTAGTCGGGGAACCCGGCTTCTGCCATGCACGCCGTCATGACGCGGTTCTTGTCCTCGCCCGTCGTGGTCGCGGGGATCCTGGCCGCGCAGGCGACCTCGGCCTGCGCGCGCTTCTGCTCCCGAGCGGGGTCCGCCTTCGGCGGCACCTGCGGCGTCTGCGGCGGCGGCGGGTCCGCGGGGATCGGGTGGAGCGGAGGACAGCCGGATTCCCGGAGCCCGCCGTCGTACCCCTCGCTGTAGCCGTCCGCGTACCCGTGGCGGAACCGGTTGAACGGGTCGCCGTAGTCCGGCGCGGGCTTCGGCTTGCACTTCGCGCCCGCGGCCCAGCCCTCCCCGAACCCCTTGCGGCAGCCTTGCCAGTAAGGGTCGTCAGAGGTGAGGCAGGTGAAGTCCGGAGCCGCCGCCACGGCCTTGGCCGGCGGCGGCGGCGGTGAAGCCTGGGCGGAGAATCCGCCCACGGCGAGGAACTGGGACAACGCGAGCGCCGCGAGGACGGGGAACGTGCGCGCCCGCACGCTCGGACGTCTGCGATACATGGGCCGCGACCTTTCTCGGGGGTGCCCCCCTCGGCGGACCTCCGCTGCAGCAGTCGCTCCTCTTTCAGTCAACGGCCGGGTCCGGGCAAAGTCAACGCGACGGGTCGGCCTCGAACGGGGGCAGCGCGGCCAGGACATCGTGCAGGCCCGGGGTCAGGGACCGCTGGTCGACGGCCACCTCGTGGCCGTCGGCCACGAACACGTACAGGAACCCGTCGAAGACCGCCGGGCCGCCCGTCGGGATCCTCGGCAGGTGCGCGAGGTCCGCCTGCGCGAGCGCCGTGCGCAGCTTCGCCACCCGGTCCGCCGGCAACCTCCCGCTGCCGGCCGGGCGGGCCTGCCCGTCCAGCCGGGTCCACGAGCCGTCGCCCTTGACCAGCAGGCTGGTCGTCTTCCCGGCGTAGCCGCCGCTGCGGGTGACGGTGACCAGGCGCTCCAGGGCCGAGGAGGGACCGGGGGAGACGGGCACGGAGGGGCCGCTCGGGGCGCCGGACGGCTTCCCCGGCGCGGGGTCCGTCGCGCCCGGGGGCGCGGACCCGGAAGGCGGCTGCGCCGAAGCGGGGGCCGAGGCGGTCGCCGTACCGTTGCCGGCACCACCCGCCGGGGGACTCCCGGACGGTTCCTCCGACCCGCCGCCCCCCGCACCGCACCCCGCCAGGACCACCGCACTCAGCAGCACCGCCGCCACCGCTCGGAACGCGCGCACACCCCACCCCCGGAGGTCATCGGGCCGACCCCCGAGTATGGAGTCGCCACCACCCGTACGGAAAGCACCAGGAGGACGACATCCGCCGCACCGCCGCCTGGCGCTGGCTGCCGCCGCTGCTCGCCGTCCTCCTCGGCCTCTGGGGCCTGGAGCGCGCCGGCGCGGACGGCCGCGGCAGCATGTGGCGCGACGAGTCCGTCACCTGGCAGGTCGCTCACCGGCCCCTCGGCTCGATCGCGGAGCTGCTCGGGCAGGTCGACGCCGTCCACGGGCTGTACTACCTGCTGATGCACGCGGTGTTCCTGGTCGGGGACGGCGGGGGAGCCGGGCCGGGCGGCGGGCCGGGTGCGGGCGGCCTGTGGGCGCTGCGCCTGCCCTCCGTCGCCGCCACCGCCCTCGCCGCAGCCGGCGTGGCCGCCGTCGCGCACCGGCTCGCGGGGGAGCGGGCGGCGCTGTGGTCCGGCGCGGCCTACGCGGTGCTGCCGCCCGTGCAGATGTACGCCCAGGAGGGCCGCTCGTACGCCCTCGTCGCGGCCGCCGTGGTGTGGGCCACGTACCTGATGCTGCGCGAGCGCTGGATCGCGTACAGCGCGGTGCTGCTGCTGGGCTGCTGGCTGCACGAGTTCGCCGTACTGGCCCTCCTCGCGCACGCTGTCGCCGCGCGGCGCTCCCGCGGCTGGCGGTGGAGCGCCGCCGCGGTGGTGGCCCTGCTGCTGCCGCTGGCCGCGGTGAGCGCCCGGCAGGCGGAGCAGCAGCTGGGCTGGCTCGGAAGGCCGAGCTGGCGGGACTGGGCGGCGTACGCGGTGGTGGCGGCGGTCTCGCTGCTGCTCGCGCGGAGCCCGGCGCTGCCGCGGGAGCTGGTCCGGGTCGCCCTGCCGCTGGCCATGCTGGCGCCCGGCCTGCTGATGGCGGTCTCCCTCGTCCACCCCTGGTACGTGGACCGGTACGTGCTCTACGCGCTCGCCGGCCTCGCCCTGCTGGCCGGAACCCGGCTCGCGGCGGCGCGCGGCTGGTGGCCCCGGGTGCTCGTGGCCGCCCTGCTGGTGCCGTTCGGGTGGTGGTCGCTGGAGCTGCGCACCCCCGAGAGCCGCAAGGACGACGTGCTCGCGGTGGCCGCCGCGGTGGGGGAACGGGCCCGGCCGGGAGACGCCGTGCTCTTCCTGCCCTCGCGGCGGCGCGAGTGGCTGCTCTCCTCGCCGCGGCTGTACGGGAGCCTGCGCGACCTGGCCCTGGACCGCACCCCGGCCGCTTCGCGCAGCCTCCAGGGAACGGAGCTCCCGACCGCGGAGATCCGGACCCGCCTGGTGGACGCCCCCCGGGTCGTGGCCCTCCTGGACCCGGCGGACCAGCCGCTGGACCCGTACCCCCGCGAGGCGGTCAAACGCCAGACGCTGGCCTCGCACTTCGACCTGTGCTCGGTGGACGAGGTCCGGGGCGCCCGGATCGCCGTCTACGCGCGGCCGGGCCACTGCCCGTGAGGGTCCCGGCCCTCAGGACGTGTTCTCGCCCAGCTTCTTGTCGAACCGGGCGTGCGGGCCCGCGAAGGGCTCTCGGAGGTCCTGCTGGTGCACCGGGTTCAGCTCGGTCCCGCCGGGTCCGAGCAGGAACGGTTCGCCGTGGTCGGTCAGTGTGAACGAACTGCTCTCGCCGGTCGGCAGGGTGACCGTCACCTCCACCGTCATGCCGTACGTGGCTTGCGTGGGCGCGATGACGGCGGTGATGCCGTAGGTCCCCCGGCCGTCCGGGCCCGCCTCGCCGAAGGCGAACGCCTCGTCCCGGGCGAGGGGCATCGCCAGGCCCACGCCCCGCTCGGGACTCCAGCTCGGGTCGTACTTCAGCGAGCCGCTGGGGAAGGGGCCCAGCGCGTGCAGGGTGTTGGGGAACAGGTGCCGCTGGATGCCGATCATGTCGATGAGGGCGACCGGCTCCTCGCCGTCGCGCACGCAGGAGTAGCGGTAGCGCCGCGCGGCATCGAGGCGGACCGTTTCCAGGCGCACCGACGCGTTGAGGACGGCCCCCTCCACGAGGGGAGGACCGCTGATCCGGAGATCGAGTTCCTGGTCCCCGGCCGGAACGCCCCCGGCGCGCAGCACGGAGTCGTACATGCGGCGGCAGGCCACGCCGCCGAGCAGCGCTTCGCCGCCGACCGCGCCCGCCGGGTCCTGCGGGGCGTCGGACTCGGCCTCCCAGCGGTCGGGCTGCGGCACGAGGGTGGCGGCGACGGAGACCCCGGCCCGGGCCGGCTGCGGATCACCGTAGGCCCGCGACAGCGGGCGGGACACCTGGAACTCCCGGTCGGCGGAGGTGGACAGCGCGGCCGCCGGCGGTGCCAGCGTGAAGGGGCGGCCGTCGTCGTCCACCCGTACGGTGACCGGCCTGCCGTTCTCCTCCACGTCCAGTTCCAGCCACCAGGCGCAGGTGCAGTGGGCCGTCGCGACGGTGACCAGCCCGGTGGCCGTACCCCCGGCCCGGACCGCAAGCGGAGCCTCCTGACGGGCGCCCGTGCGGTCCAGGGAGAGGCGGACCGGCTGCACGGGTTTGCCGCGGGCCACCCCCACCGCCGCCCACCGCTCGTCGCCCGTCGGTCCCGCGCAGCCGACGTCGTCGCCGCGCGGCACGGCTATCGCGGGCCCCTTGACCACGCGCACCCCGCGGACCACGGCGGCCCGGGAGGGGGACGCCCCGACGGAGTACGCCAGGGTCACCTGGCCGCGGGGGACGGCGCGGGCCCCGGTGGCCCAGCGGAACAGGGGGACGCAGCCGAGCGCGCCGCGCATCAGCTCGGCGGGCGGCTTTCGGCCGGGCTGCGGGAGGGTGGCGGTCCAGGGGCTGTCGCCCTGCATGAGGACGGCGCCGGTCGCGTACATGCGATGGCGGCCGGGGCCGTCCGGGCCGGGGAACAGACCGCGCAGCAGGGCGACGGTGAGGGCGGAGGAGAGGGCGAAGACCAGGACGGCGGCGGCCGCGGTGACGGCGGTCCGGCGCCGAGCCCGCGGCCCGGCGCCCTTCACGCCTGCGCCCAACCGGCGTTGGAGCAGCGGAAGCCCTGCTTCAAGTCCTCGGTCCCCTGGGCCAGCACGAACGGGCGCCCCGCCTGGTCCACGCGCAGGCGCTCCTGCCGGTCCCCCTGCGTGTAGCCGACGTCGAGTACGAACTCGTAGGCGACGGCCGGCCCCGCCGCCGCAGCCGCCTTGACCTCGATGTCGAAGTAGGCCGGATCCCCCTGGGCCGCCACCTGGACCGCGGTGGTCGGGTACTGCCCCGTCGGGCGTCCTTCGGCGTCCCGCTCCACGGCGGGCTGTTGCGGAGCGGACAGATCGAGGGTCACGCGGCTGAGCTCGGAGCTTCCCTGGGGTCCCCCGCACTGGAAGAGCGTCCCCGCGGGCGCGGGGCGGGTGCTTTCGATGCGGGCCCGGACGGAGGTGATGGTGGCGGGGGTCCGGGTGAAGTTCGTGAGGATCAGCCGGATCCGCATCATGCCCGAGTCGGCCCCGCCTTCGGTGACCATGCGGGCGAGCGTGTCCTCGGCACTGCCGAAGGCCCCCGCCTCCTTCTCGTACGCCGAGCCCGGCGCGGACCTCACGAGGTGGTGGTCGTGCACCAGGTCCCACCAGACCTCGGAGGCGGCCGTGATGCGCGGGGCGCCGGGCGGAGGCCGGCGTACGGACCAGATGTCGAGGTACGCCGAGACCACCGCCGCCACGACGGCGCTGAGGGCCACTCCGGCGGCGGCGAGCGCGAACGTCCGCAGCTGTCCGCGGACCCGTCTCCGGAGACGGCCGGCCTCGGGGTCCGGTTCGGGGTCGGGGTCCGGTTCGGGTTCCGTGGCCGGCTCTTCGGCTTCCGCGGCTGGTTCGGTTGCGGTCTCGGTTTCGGGCTCCGCGTCGGGCTCCGCGTCGGGGTCGGGCTCGGTGGCGGTATCGGGGTCGTCCCGCGCGTCCGGCCCCGTCCGGCCGTTCCGCTCGCCCCGCCCGTCCGTGTGCTCGGGCCCGACGACGCTCCCGGGTTCCCCCGCCGGTTCGTGCTGTTCGCTGGTCGTCTCCGTCACGGCTCCCCCAAGCCTTGGCCCCGGCCTCCCGGGGACCGCCATGGTGCGGCACCCGGGGCCCGGAGCAGAGTCGAAAAACAGCCGTTCTGAGAGCGGATCCCCAGGGGTGTCCGCGAAGTCCCGCCCGCCCTGCAGGCGGACGCCGCCGCTTCGCGGACACCCCCTAGATGCCGAAGAGAGCCATGACCCGGCGGACCGCCTCGGCCACCGGGAGGCCCATCTCGCCGACCAGTTGGGCCACCCCGGAGACGCTCCCCAGGGCCCGGCGGAACGCGCCGCGCTCCACCTGGTCCTCGGTCAGGGTGTCCAGCGACGCCTCCAGGACCGCCCGGTCGTCCTCCTGGACCCGTCCCCGCAACACCTCGATCAGGCCGATCAGGTCCTGGAGGGCCGCCTGCGGGTCCTGAGGCGCGTTGTTCTGCGTGCCGATCTTGCCGATGTTGTTCGTCCCGTAGACCTGGAAGTTGTCGCCGACCTGCCCGATCCGGAAGTCCTCGGTGCCGCTCAATTCCCCACCTTTCCGACGTTGTCCCTGCCGAACACCTGGAAGTTGTCGCCGATCTGGCCGATGTAGTTCGTGACCTGCTGGTGGAAGCTGGCCTGCGGGTTGTCGATGGCCTCCATGATCACGCGCACGAGGTCCTGGACGAGCTCCAGGTCGTTGGTGACGAGCGCGGTGTTCGGCGTGCCCGCGGTCTCGATCACCAGCGCGTAGTACGTCTTGGCCAGGATGACGCCGCCCAACTGCACCACGAGCAGGCCGATCACCACGAGCGCGACGACGGCCGCCGCGTCCTGGTACCCGTTCGGGAGCACGACGAGGGCGATGAACGCGAGGACGACCACCGTCAGGAAGGACTTCACGAAACGTGCGATCGCCCGTCCGCGCAGAGGATCGACCCTGACCGTGGTCGCCCGGGCGATGTTGCTCAGCGGATACGCCTCCGCGCCGATCCAGAGCACTCTTCGGCTGACGGCCACGTCGGTCACGACACTCTTGGCCATGCGGCTCCCCCCCCCATGTTCTGATGTAGGGCACAGCATCCTCGCCAACTCCCTTGTCAGCAAGCAGCTTTGCTGCAGTGTCGTCGCTTCGTAGGAGGATGTGCGCGACGGGCCGCCACCTCTTCGGCCCGCCGACCACCCGGAGGTGCCGCATGACCACGACCCGCCCTGCCGCAGAGGCTGCCGCCCGGCCCGAGCCGCTGCCGGAGGGGCTGCCCGGGCCGTTGGTCAGGGCGGACTGGCTGGCCCGGCGGCTCGGCGAGCCGGGGCTCGTCGTGTTCGACGCCTCCGTCGGCGCCCACCGCGGCGCCGATCGGCGGATCCCGGGGGCGCGGCCCTTCGACCTCGACGGCGCCCTGTCCGACCACGAGGCCCCCGCTCCGCACACCATGCCCGCAGCCGCCGCGTTCGAGGAGGCCCTGCGCGCGCTCGGCGTCGACGACACGAGCACGGTCGTCGTCTACGACGGCGCCGGCGTCTACTCCAGCGCACGGGCCTGGTGGATGCTGCGCGCCATGGGCTTCGACCGGGCGGCCGTCCTGGACGGCGGGCTGCCCGCCTGGACCGCCGCCCAACTGCCCGTCGCGGCGGGCGGACCCGCGTACGAGGGCCCGCGCGGCTCCTTCACCGCCCGGCCGCGGCCGGGGCTGCTGGTGGACTCCGCCGCCGTCGGGGAGGCCCTGGCCGATCCGGGAGCGCTCGTACTGGACGCCCGTACGCGCGAACGCTTCACCGGCGCGGCCCCGGAGCCGCGGCCGGGGCTGCGCGGGGGCCACATGCCGGGCGCGGTGAACCTGCCGTTCGGGGACCTCCAGCAGGACGGCGGCCTGATGCGGCCGGCAGGGGAACTCCGCGAGGTGTTCGCGGCGTTGACCGGTGAGCGGGAGCGGGAGCGGCTGTATTTCAGCTGCGGTTCGGGCGTGACGGCCTGCGTCCTCGCTCTGGGCGCCACCCTCGCCGGCTACTCCTGCCTGGCGGTCTACGACGGCTCCTGGACGGACTGGGCCGGCCGTCCGGAGCTCCCGGCGGTCACGGGCTGAGGGCTCCGACCGGGGGCTAACCCCACCCCGAGCCGGGGTACGACCCCCATCGAATCCGGGCGGGTCGGACACCAGACTCGAACGCATGCCCTCCCACATCACGTCATTCCGCTTCAGCCGGACGGTGGTTGTCCTCATGGCCGCCGGACTGCTGCTCTACGGCTGCTCCTTCGAGGACGCCGAGCAGCGGACGGCCACGGCCGACGAAACGGTGGCCGAGGCCGTCAGGGCGGTCGAGGTGAAGGACGCCGGAAGCGGCTCCGTCGAGGTGACCCCCGGCGCGGGCCCCGGGGTCACGGTCCGCCGGACCGTCCACTACCGCGGCGGCGCCGAGCCGAAGCCGGGCCGGCGGGTGTCGGGGGGCGTGCTCACCTTCACGGACGGATGCGCGGAATCCTGTCGCGTCGACTACCGCCTGGAGGTCCCCGCCTCGGCCACGGTCACGCTGGCGAGCAGCAGCGGCCGCATCTCGGTGAGCGGGGTGGCGGGTGCGGACCTCTCGTCCTCCTCCGGTGACGTCAGGGCCGAGCGCATCGGCGGCCCCCTGAAGGTCCGCACGTCGTCGGGGTCGGTCACCGCCACCGCCCTGACCGCCCCCACGGCGGACCTCCGTACCTCCTCGGGCGATGCCCGCCTGGCGTTCGCGAGCGCGCCGACCGGGGTGACGGCGCAATCCGGTTCGGGTGACGTCACCCTGAGCGTCCCCCGCGCCCCGTACGACATCACCGCGGCCACCACCTCGGGCACCCGCGACATCCTCCCCGCCACTCCCGGTGCCCCGTCCCGCCTCTCGATCCGGACCTCCTCGGGCGACATCCGCATCCGGCCCGCCGGCTGATCCCGCAGGCCCCGCCGCCGCTGATCCCGCAGGCCCCGCCGCCGACGCCCGCCGGCATCGCGCGAGGTCGACGCAGGGCTCGGGCCTGGAAGCGGTGATGTGCACCGGGTGTGGTGGCGGGGGCGCTCCCGGTGTTCGCCGGGGGCGAACGGGGGTTGGGGAACATTGGGGGGCGCACATGCATTGAGTCGGCATAGCTCAACTTCACTGCCGGAGGGAAGATCATGGCTTCGACGTCCGTAACGCTCACCCTGCCCGTGCTGCCGCTCGACGACGAGGTCGTGCTGCCTGGGATGGTGGTTCCGCTGGACCTGTCCGACGCCGAGGTGCGGGGGGCCGTCGAGGCCGCCCAGGCGGCGGTGCGCAGCGGGAAGCCCCGGGTGCTGCTCGTGCCGCGCGTCGACGGGAAGTACGCCGGCACCGGTGTGCTCGGGACCGTCGAGCAGGTGGGGCGGCTCTCCGACGGGGACCCCGGCGCGCTCATCCGCGGTGTCGGCCGCGTCAGGATCGGGGCCGGGACCACCGGGCCCGGGGCCGCGCTCTGGGTCGAGGGCGAGAGCGTCGACGAGCGACTGCCCGACCCGCTGCCCGGGTCGGTCACCGAGCTCGTCAAGGAGTACAAGGCACTCGCCACCAGCTGGCTCAAGAAGCGCGGCGCCTGGCAGGTCGTGGACCGGGTCCAGCAGATCGAAGGGGTGTCGGCGCTCGCCGACAACTCCGGGTACTCGCCGTTCCTGACCGTCGCCCAGAAGGTCGAGCTGCTGGAGACCGCCGACCCCGTCGCCCGCCTCAAGCTGGCCATCGGCTGGCTGCGCGACCACCTCGCCGAGCAGGACGTGGCCGAGTCCATCGCCAAGGACGTCCAGGACGGCGTCGAGAAGCAGCAGCGCGAGTTCCTGCTGCGCCGCCAGCTGGAAGCCGTACGCAAGGAACTGCGCGAGCTGAACGGCGAGAAGGACGGCGAGGAGTCCGACGACTACCGGGCCCGCGTCGAGGGCGCCGACCTGCCCGAGAACGTACGGGAGGCCGCGCTCAAGGAGGTCGACAAGCTGGAGCGCTCCAGCGACCAGTCCCCCGAGGGCTCCTGGATCCGCACCTGGCTCGACACCGTCCTGGAACTGCCCTGGAACGAGCGGACCGAGGACGAGTACGACATCCGCGGCGCCCGCGCCGTCCTCGACGCCGAGCACGCCGGGCTGAGCGACGTCAAGGACCGCATCACCGAGTACCTCGCCGTGCGCAAGCGGCGCAGCGAGCGCGGCATGGGCGTCATCGGCGGCCGCCGCGGCGGCGCCGTCCTGGCCCTCGTCGGCCCGCCCGGCGTCGGCAAGACCTCCCTCGGGGAGTCCGTCGCGCACGCCATGGGCCGCAAGTTCGTCCGCGTCGCCCTCGGCGGCGTCCGCGACGAGGCGGAGATCCGCGGCCACCGCCGCACGTACGTCGGCGCGCTGCCCGGCCGGATCGTACGGGCCATCAAGGAAGCCGGGTCCATGAACCCCGTCGTCCTGCTCGACGAGATCGACAAGGTCGGGTCGGACTTCCGCGGGGACCCGGCGGCCGCACTGCTGGAGGTCCTGGACCCCGCCCAGAACCACACCTTCCGAGACCACTACCTGGAGGTGGAGCTGGACCTCAGCGACGTGGTGTTCCTGGCCACCGCCAACGTCCTGGAGGCCATCCCCGAGGCGCTCGCCGACCGCATGGAGCTCGTGCGCCTCGACGGCTACACCGAGGACGAGAAGGTCGTCATCGCCCGCGACCACCTGCTGCCCCGCCAGCTGGAGCGCGCCGGACTCGGCGCCGACGAGGTGGTGCTGGAGGAGGACGCCCTGCGCAGGCTGGCGGGGGAGTACACCCGCGAGGCGGGCGTGCGCACCCTGGAGCGGTCCATCGCGCGGCTGCTGCGCAAGGTGGCCTCCCAGCACGAGCTGGGGGAGCGGGCGCTGCCGCTGCGCATCGGCGCCGACGACCTGCGCGGGCTCATCGGACGCCCGCACCACGTCCCGGAGTCCGCGCAGGACCCCGCCGAGCGGCGCACCGCCGTCCCCGGCGTGGCCACCGGACTCGCCGTCACCGGCGCGGGCGGCGACGTCCTGTTCGTCGAGGCCTCGCTGGCCGACCCCGAGACCGGGGCCGCCGGACTCACCCTCACCGGACAGCTCGGCGACGTGATGAAGGAGTCGGCGCAGATCGCGCTCAGCTTCCTGCGCTCGCACGGCGCGGAGCTGGAGCTTCCGGTCGCCGACCTGAAGGACCGGGGCGTGCACATCCACTTCCCGGCCGGCGCGGTGCCGAAGGACGGCCCGAGCGCGGGCATCACGATGACCACGGCGCTCGCCTCGCTGCTCTCCGGGCGGCAGGTGCGCACGGACGTGGCCATGACCGGTGAGGTCTCCCTCACCGGGCGCGTCCTGCCCATCGGCGGGGTCAAGCAGAAGCTGCTGGCCGCGCACCGGGCCGGACTGACCACCGTGATCATCCCGAAGCGGAACGAGGCCGACCTGGACGACGTCCCGTCCGAGGTGCTGGAGGGACTGGAAGTCCACCCGGTCACGGACGTGCGCCAGGTCCTGGAACTGGCCCTCAGCCACGCGGACGCCGTCGCGGTGACCGCGGCCGCCTGACCGGTCCGCCTCGCGGCGAAGCCGGCCCCCGGGACCCCCATCGGGTCCGGAGGCCGGCTTCGCCGTTCTTCCCCGCAGGGCCGGTGCGGCGGGGTCCCGGGGTGGCCGGCGGGGGGCTGCGAAATACTGGTGGCTCAGGACACCACCGATGGGAGCGGACGTGCACGGAAGCGAAGACCAGGAGTTCCTTGCCCTGGAGCGGGAGCTGTCCGTCTTCCTCCGGCGCGCCAGGGCCTCGTCCGGGGAGATGGCCCGCGCGCTCCACCCCGAGCTGGAGCCGGCCGCGTACGGGCTGCTCGTGCGGCTGGAGGCGGCGGGCCGGCAGCGGGCCACCGAGCTCGCCGCCTACTTCGGCGTCGGCAAGGCCACCATGAGCCGCCAGCTGCGGGCCCTGGAGCTGCTGGGGCTGGTGGCGCGCGAACCGGACCCGGCCGACGGCCGGGCCTTCCTGGTCGGCCTCACGGACGAGGGCCGTGAGCGGTTCCTGCGCGTACGGGGGGCCAGGCGCGAGCAGTACATGCGCAAGCTCGCCGACTGGGACCGCGGGGAAGTGGCCGAACTCGCCCGTCTCCTGCACCAGCTGAACCAGGGAGCGGAGTAACCGCCGGCGGCCGCCGCCGCGCTGCGGGCGCCCGCTAGAGCTCCGCGTACGCCGCCGAGGCGTCGTCGTGGCGCTTGCCGCGCCCGTGCGCGCGGGCCGGGTCCGACTCCAGGGCGCGCACCCGGGCGATCAGGGACTGCGCGCCCTCCTTGCGGAGCACCGCCAGGCACTGCGCCCAGTCGCCCTCCCCGAACGTGTCCGTCCACCGGCTCGCCCCGTCGGTGAGCGCCGCCAGCGCCCGGACCCGCTCGCGCGGGGTCCGGCCCGTCACCGCCAGCGCCGCGACCTCCGGATCGGCCGCAGCCGTGAAGAAACCGCCCTCCGCGTTGCGCAGCGCGTCCGCCGAGGCGGCCGTCCGCAGCAGCTCGCGCGGGATCCGGTCCAGCCGGTCGTCGAGCACCGCCGTCACCTCGCCGCCCGGCGCTTCGAGGAGCAGTACGGAATCCGAGAGCACGAGGTGCTCCACGTACGCCTCGTCCCACCGGGCCATCACCACGGTGGCCTGCGGGGTCCGCACGTGAGAAAGGTCACAGGTTTCGCGGTGCGCGTCGGCGGTGTCGCGGATGGACTCCGCCAGGATCCGGCCCAGCGGCATGTCCCGCCGCGATCCGGACAGTTCGGTCAATCGGCCCCCGAGCCGGGCCGCGAACCAGGGCACGCCGTGCGAACACCCCACCTCGCCGCTCGGCGGAGTGACCCCGTCCAGGGCGATCAGGACTCCGCCGCCCGTGGCGGGCATCGCCGCCGATAGCCAGTCCTCGTTGGGGCGTTCCGGGTGGCCGGGGGCCGAGGCGAGGTCGATGCGCATGCGGACATTCTGCCCGCCCCGCATCGGTGGGCCGGTCGCACCGATCCGAAAAGTCCGTACCAATCGGCGGTTCGCCGCGAGCGTCCCGTCCACCCGACCGGAACGGCCCGGGGCCGCCCCGCGGGGGATGTGGGCGGGCATAGTGCCAAAGCCCTCACCGATCTTTCAACCACCCGTCCACGGCGGCGCTCTGAAGGGGCACCGCCGAGTTGGTTGCCAACTCATCCGTGATGTTCACTCGTTCGAGTGGCCGGGTGGGCGATGTCAGGCTCTCTCCCCAACACACTGCAAAGGTCTGAGGCGGTACGAGGGGGCAGGGGGCGTTTACTTGTTGACCGGCCGTTACCTCGGCCACACGAGTAGACGAGCACGAGCACACGTACAGGATTGCGAGCACCGGTGCAGAAGAAGCGGTCTCGGAAGAACGGCACCGCCACCGACGGACCCGCCCCCGCAGGACGCCCCGTCCGCGTGCGCAGCAGGCTCGTCATCGGCGTCGCCGTCGCCGGCCTCACCGTCCTCGCGGCCGGTGCCCCGGCCGTGGTCTCCGCGACACGGGAGCTGAACGACTCCCAGCAGCTGGTCACGCTCGCCGAGCAGACCCAGCACACCCTCACCCTCGCGCACCTCCTCGGCGACGAGCGCGACACCGTCGTCGAGTACGTGGCCAAGGGCCGCCCCGGCGCCCAGGCCAAGGGCCCCGTCCAGGAGCGCACCGCGCTCACCGACCGCCAGCTCGCCGAGGTCCAGAACGAGGCCGACGAGCCGCTCGCCCGCGCCCTGGGCCGCGTCCAGGCCGTGCGCACCGAGGCCGTCGACGGCAAGGGCACCGCCCTCGCCGCCCACCAGGCCTACGCGGGCGTCATCGCGGAACTCCTCGCGCCCGGCGACCGGCTCGCCGAGCGGACCCCGCCGCGCGCCGTCGCCGCCCTCGCCACCACCCGCCCGCTGGCCCCCCTCGGCCAGGCCGTCGAACAGGCCTCCGCGACCCGTGGACTGCTGCTCGCCGCGCTGGCCGTCCCCCGCGGCGAGCAGTCCTCCAACACGGCCGCCGTGGACGAGCTGACCACCGCCGCCCAGCGGGCCCGCGTACGGGAACAGGCCGCGCTCGACGACTTCAACCGGGTCGCGCGCCCCGACGTACGCCAGACCCTCGCCGCCACCGTCACCGGACCCGACGTCAAGACGGCCGACGACTACCTCAAACGGCTCACCGAGCGGCCCACGCTGTCCACGGCCGACCGCCGCCTCGACGGCGCGGCCGTCGCCCCCTCGCTCACCGCCCGCATCGACCGCATGCGCTCCGTCGAGGCCACCCTCGCCGGGCAGCGGGCCACCGCGCTCGCCACCCTGCGCGACGACGACGTGACCCGGCTGGAAATGCTGGTCGCGGCCCTCGGCCTGCTGTTCCTGGTCGCCATCGGCTTCGCGACGGCCGTCGCGCGCTCGCTGACCCGGCCGCTGTCCGTACTGCGCCGCGGCGCGGCCCGGCTGGCGACCCCGGAGGGCTCGGTGGAGCCGGTCCGCTTCACCGGCCGCAACGACGAGTTCGCCGAGGTCGTGCGCCACCTCAACGCGGTCCGTGACCAGACCGTCTCCCTGCACACCCGCATCGCCGGCCTCGACGCCGACGGGCGCCGGCTCATCGGCCGCAACGAGGCGCTCTCCGCGGCCCGCGAGGCGCTGGAGCGGGAACTGGCCGCGAGCCGCGAGGCGCTGGAGCGGGAACTGACGGAGCTCCGGGCGGGGCTGGAGGAGCACCGCCGCATCATGTCCACGACCTCGGTCTCGCTCTCGCTGCGCACGCTGGGCCTGGTGGAGCGCCAGCTCCAGGTCATCGAGGAGCTGGAGTCCAGGGAGCAGGACCCGGACCGGCTGGCGACCCTCTTCAAGCTCGACCACCTGGCGACGGTCATGCGCCGCCACAACGAGAACCTGCTGGTCCTGGCCGGCCAGGAACACGGCCACGCCGCCGGGGCCGCGCCGGTCCCGCTGGTGGACGTGGCACGGGCCGCGGTCAGCGAGATCGAGCGCTACGAGCGCGTCGACCTGGCGGCGCTGCCGCCGTTCACGCAGGTCGCGGGGCACGCGGCCGACGACATCTCGCACGTGCTCGCCGAACTGCTGGAGAACGCGACGACGTTCTCGCCGCCGGAGGCCAAGGTCCGGGTCTCCGGATGGCTGCTCGACTCGGGTGACGTGGTGCTGTCCGTCGTGGACGAGGGCATCGGGATCACCGGCGACCGGCTGGAGGCGCTGAACGCCCGCCTGGCCACGCCGGAGGCCTACGACGAGGAACCGGAGGCCGAACACGGCCTGGGCCTCGGCCTGTACGTCGCGGGCCGCCTCGCGGCCCGGCACGGGGTCACGGCCGAGCTGCGGCCCGGGCGGCACGCGGGCACGGAGGCCCTCGTGGTCGTCCCGGCCACGCTGCTGCCGACGACGCCGCCGAGCTCGCCGGTGCACACGTACGCGAAGCCGGCGCCGGGCGTGCCGGAGCTGCGGCTGCCAGGTGTGATCGCGGAGGCGAACGAGAACACGATCCCGGGCCGGAGACTGCCGGAGCCCCCGGTGGTGGAACGGGAAGCCGAGGCTTCGGCGCAGGCCGCCCCGGCAGCCCCCGCCGAGCCCTTCCAGGACCCGGGCCCGGAGGCGGACGCGGAGCTCCTGCGGGGCATGGAGTGGGACCCGGAGCTGCCGGAGGCGGACTTCGCGGCCGACGCCGCTGACGACGCCGACGCCGCTGACGACGCCGACGCCGCTCACGCCGCTGACGTGCCCGACGTGCACTTCGCGGGCGACGCCGCGGACTTCGCCGCCGACGCGGCCGACGATGGCGCCGCCGCCCCGGTGGAGGCGCCGCCCTCCGGCCCGCACGACGCGACGGCCGACGCCGGTGCGGCCCTGGCGCCGGGCTTCGGGCCGGATCTCGCCGGAGGGCTGGAGCACGGCTCCGACGCGTGGCACGGGCACGGGAACGGCCCGGCCGGGGACGGGCCGCTGCCGTCCGCCGAGCAGGTGTTCACCGCCGGACACGGCTACGGGGAGCCCGCCGAGGAGCTGCTGGCCCGGGTGGTCCCGGACGCCGCCGCGCCGGCCGAGCCGGAGCTGCCGCCCGCCGACCAGGTGTTCACCGCGGCAGGCAGCACCGCGGCAGGCAGCACCGAGCAGGCCCCGGGCGAGACCGATCCCGGTGAAGAGCTCCTCGCGCGCGTCGTCCCCGACGCGGGACCGGAGGCCTTCGCGGCGCCCGACCCCGACCCGGCGTCCCCCGAACCGCTGCCTGACGCCGGCCCGCGGGCCGACGTACCGGAAGCAGGCCTGCCGCTGCCCGGCCGGTCCGCCACCGCCGTCGCCCCCGACGGCCCGGCGGAGACCCACCGGCACGCGCCCGACGAGGCCGACTGGGTCCCCCGCCAGGGGAGCCACCCCGACGCCGGACCGGAGGCGGCGGCCGTCACCGGCAAGGGGCTGCCCAAGCGGACCCCGCGCACGGTGGCCGCGCCCCGCCCCGAGGCGGTACGGCCCCAGCCGCCGCGCCGGGTCGACGCGGAGGAGCTGCGCCGCCGCCTCGGCGGCTTCTACCAGGGGACGCGGGACGGACGGCGCGTCGTGGCCGCCGAGCTCGCACAGGACACCGACCAGGGGGACACCGCACAGGAGGCACGCACATGACCGCGCCCAGTACGTACGGACTGAGCACCCAGGCCCGCAACCTGCAGTGGCTGCTGACGGACCTGGTCGAGGAGGTGCCCGGCGTCAACTCCGTCGCCGTCGTGTCCTCCGACGGGCTCCTGCTGCTGTCCTCCGACCCCGGGGGAGCTGCCGCCGGCGCGGCCGCCGCCTCCGGCGAGGGCCCCGCGCGCACCAAGGGCCCGCGCGGCGCCTCCGCCGACCTGGCCACCATCGTCTCCGGCCTCGGCAGCCTCACCACGGGCGCCGCCGAGCTCATGGAGGGCGGGGCGGTCAAGCAGACGATGGTGGCGATGGAGCACGGCTCCGTCTTCGTCATGGCCATCAGCGACGGCTCACTGCTCGGGGTGCACGCCACCCCCGACTGCGACATGAGCGTGGTGGCGTACCACATGGCCCTGTTCGTGGGCCGGGCCGGCCACGTGCTGACCCCCGAAGTCCGCAGCGAGCTGCGCCAGTCGATGGAGAAGACCCCGTGAGGAGTACGGCCTCGGCGTCAGGGGAGCCGGCGGCGGCGTCCGCTTCGGCCTCGGCCTCGGCCTCGGCGGCGGCTGCGGTTTCGGCGTCCGCTGCGGCTCCGGCTCCAGCTGCGGCTGCGGCTGCGGCTCCGGTTTCGGGTGAGGCTCCCGCGTCCGACCGCCTGCCGATACGCGGAGCCGGCCGCCGGCCCGCCCGCGTCCGCCCGTACTCCCTCACGGGCGGCCGCACCCGCTTCGCGCAGATCCTGCACGTGGAGACGTTCGTCGCCGCCTGCGACACCCGGGCCTCGGAGCCGCAGCGGCCCGAGCCCGAGGACCGCATGCCCGAGATGCCGGCCATAGTCGAGGTCTGCCGTCGCATGCGCACCATCGCCGAGATATCCGCGCTGCTGAAGCTGCCGCTCGGGGTGGTCCGCGTCCTCGTCAGCGACCTCGCCGACCAGGGACGGATACGCGTCTACGGGACCGGGCACGGCCCCGGCCGCCCCGAACGCGCACTGCTGGAAAGGGTGCTCAGTGGTCTTCGCCGTCTCTGACCCGCCCGCCGGCGCCCCGCCCGCCTACGCCGAAGCCCTGGCCGCCGAGCCGGTCCAGCCCTGGCAGTACGACCGCTCCCGCGCGCCCGTCGCCGTCAAGGTGCTGGTCGCGGGCGGCTTCGGGGTCGGCAAGACCACCTTCGTGTCCTCCGTCTCCGAGATCACCCCGCTGCGCACCGAGGCGGTGATGACCCAGGCCGGCGCCCCGACGGACGACCTGTCCGGCACGCCGGACAAGAGCACCACCACCGTCGCCATGGACTTCGGCCGCATCACCCTCGACGACGACCTCGTGCTGTACGTGTACGGGACCCCGGGCCAGGAGCGGTTCTGGTTCATGTGGGACGACCTGGTGCGCGGCGCCATCGGCGGCATCGTCCTGGCCGACACGCGCAGGCTGCGCGACTGCTTCCCGGCACTCGACTACTTCGAGAGCTGCGGGCTCCCGTACGCCGTCGCCGTGAACCACTTCGAGGGCTCGCAGGCGTACGAAGCGCAGGACGTGCGGGAGGCACTGACCATCGCGCCGCACGTGCCGGTGGTGGTCATGGATGCGCGGCGCCGGGACACGGTCGTCGAGTCCCTGCTGACGCTGGTGGGCCACGCCCTGGACGCGACCCCTGCATAGGTTCCCGGCAGACCGCAAGCGCGGTGCCGCCGAAGCCCGGTGCCGCCCGCCGAGCCGCTGAACCGCCCGTACTACCGGACCGCCGTACTTCCGGACCCCTCACCCGAATCGAGAACGTGAGATGCGCAAGATACTCGTCGTGGGGGCCGGCCAGTCCGGTCTCCAGCTCGCCCTCGGCCTCCAGTCGAAGGGGTACGAGATCACCCTCATGTCCAACCGGACGGCGGACGAGATCCGCACCGGGCGGATCATGTCCACACAGGTCATGTTCGACACGGCGCTCCGGCACGAGCGCGACCTCGAACTGAACTTCTGGGAGCGGCACGCCCCGCGGATCGAGGGCATCGGCGTCTCCGTCGCCGCCCCGGACGCTTCGCGCCCCGTCGACTGGCTCGGCCGCCTCAAGGGGTACGCGCAGTCCGTCGACCAGCGCCTGAAGATGGCCGGCTGGCTCGACACCTTCGTGCAGCGCGGCGGACAGCTGGTCATCCACGGCGCGTCCGTCGCCGACCTGGACTACTTCTCGCGTACGTACGACCTGGTGCTCGTCGCGGCGGGCAAGGGCGAGCTGGTGTCGATGTTCGGCCGGGACGCGGCGCGCTCCCCCTACGACGCGCCGCAGCGCGCGCTGGCCGTCTCGTACGTGCACGGGCTCGCACCGCGCCCCGAGCACCCCGAGACGGAAGCGGTGCGCTGCAACCTGGTCCCGGGCGTGGGTGAACTGTTCGTGATGCCGACGCTGACGGCTTCGGGGCGCGCGGACATCCTGTTCTGGGAGGGGCTCCCGGGCGGCCCGCTCGACGTGTTCCGCGGGGTCGAGGACCCGGCGGCACACCTCGCGCTCACGCTGGAGCTGATGGAGAAGTTCACGCCGTGGGAGTACGCGCGGGCGAGGAACGTGGAACTGACGGACGCGGGCGGCACGCTGGCCGGCCGGTACGCGCCGGTCGTCCGCAACCCGATCGGGCGGCTGCCGGGCGGCGGGCTGGTACTGGGCGTCGCCGACGTGGTCGTGGCGAACGACCCGATCACCGGCCAGGGATCGAACTCGGCGTCCAAGTGCGCGGCCTCCTACCTGTCGTCGATCCTGATGCACGGGGACAAGCCGTTCGACGAGGCGTGGATGAAGGCCACCTTCGACAAGTTCTGGTTCACGACGGGCAAGCCGGTGACCCAGTGGACGAACGCCATGCTGGGCGTCCCGCCGGAGCACGTGCTGAACCTGATCGGGGCGGCCGGGCAGCTCCAGCCGGTGGCGGATCGTTTCGCCAACGGCTTCGACAACCCGGCCGACTTCGACGCGTACTTCTACGACCCCGAGGACGCGCAGGACTACTTGGACGAGGTCGCGTCCTCGTCGGCCGGTTCGGGCGCCTCCGCGGCGGAGTAGCCGGCGTCGTCGCCCTCCGCGGCGTCCGGCAGCGGCGGCGGGCTGAACTCGGTCAGCGGGGCCGCGTCGGGGTCCGGCCGCACGGCGCCGAGCAGCGGGTTCGCGGCGATCGGGGACACCTTGACCTTCGCGCCGGGGCGCGGGGCCTGGATCACCTTGCCGTCGCCGACGTACAGGGCCACGTGCGTGGCGGCGGGGAAGTAGACCACCAGGTCGCCGGGGCGCAGCTCGTCCAGGGGCACCTTGGGGAGCCGTGCCCACTGCTCCTGGCTGGTCCGCGGGATGGAGCGGCCGGCGTGCGCCCACGCCTGTGAGGTGAGCCCGGAGCAGTCGAAGGACCCGGGGCCCTCGGCGCCCCAGACGTACGGTTTGCCGAGCTGCTCGGTGGCGTAGGTCAGGGCGGCGCCGCCGGCGGCCGTGGGCGTACGGGGGGTGGCGGCGAGCCGGCCCGAGGCCAGCAGCTCGCGCTGCGCGGTGGCGGTGTTCGCGGCCTCGCGGGTGCCGAGCCGGGTGAGCTGGTCGGGGGTGAGCGAGGCGAGGACCCGCTCGACCTGCTTGAGCTTGAGGTCGACCTGCTGCTTGTTCCGCTTGCGCTGAGCGGTCAGGGTCTGCCGGGCGTCGAGGGACGTGCGGGCGGCGGCGGCGAGGAGGTCGGCGCGGTGCTCGGTGCGGGTGAGGCGGGTCAGCACCCCGGCCCGGCGGGCGCCCTCGCGGGCGGCGAGCCGCCGCTGGTCCTGGGCGGCCTGGGGGTCGCCGGTGAGCAGCATGCGGGCGTACGGGGAGATGCCGCCGGCGCCCTGGTACTGGGCCCGGGCCACCCGGCCGGCGGCGGCCTTCTCGGCGCCGAGGGCGGTACGGGCCTTCGCGAGCTCGGCGCTGAGCCGGCGCTCCTCGTCCTGCCCTTCCTTGAGCGCGACTTCGGTGGCCTTGTAATCCTCGGCGGCGGCTTCGGCCTCCCGGTAGAGCCCCTGCAGCCGCGCGAGCAACTCCCCGACTCCGAGCCCCTGGAGCGCGTCGGCGGCGCCTGCGGCGCCTGCCGCGCCTGCCGTCTCGGCGGCGGGTTCCTGCGCGGCGGTGGCCCCGGGGATCCGCATGGCGGGGCCGGGAGCACGCGTGGCGGGGGTGCCTGCGGGGTCTGCGGGGCCTGCGGCGCCGGGGCTTCGCGTGGCGAGGTCGCCCACGCGGTCGGTGCCCTGGTCGGCGGCGGCGCCCTCGGAGCCGGGCCGAGGCGAGGTGGCGCCCGCGGTGCGCTCGCCCTGCCGGACGGTGGTGTTGGCCGGCCCGGCGGCGTGCACGTCGGCCGCTCGGGCGGTGGTGGCGTCCGCCGCGGCGGTGGCGCCGTCCGCCGGGGTGAGACCCCGGCGGGCTTCGGCGCCGGCCGAGCGGAGCTCCTGCCGGGTGGTGGCGCTGCCGGTGGTGGCCTTCGGGGCGGCCGGGCTCCGGCGCGGGGTGGCCGCCTGCCGGGCGGCGGCCTCCGCCGTGGCGCGGGCCTGCGGGGTCGTGGCAGCGGTCGGGTGCGGCAGGAAGTCGGGCAGGGACCCGGCGTGGGTGACGGGGAGCGGCCCGGCCGACACGAACAGGGCGGCGATGCAGGCGGCACGGAGCACGCGGCGTGACATGTGATCACCTCCAGGCGGCCGATGCTGCCACGCCCGGTATGACAAATCCCCCACCCGGGACGGCCGGTTCCGCACGCCCACCCGTCCGGCCCAGCCCCCCACGCGGTGGCTGCGGAGTTGGGCCGGTGCGTGGTGGGGGTGGCTGCGCGGGGGCCGGACTTGGGACGGGGTGGGGTGTCGTTCCGTCCTTGGCTCGCGCCGTCCCCGTCCCCGGTCCCGTCCCCGTCCCGTTCCCGTCCTTGGCCCCGGCCGTCCCCGTCGCCGGCCCCGGCCGGCACCCCGCCCCGCCGGCGTCCGCGTGCCGTCCTCGGAGCCTCGGAGCCTCGGAGCCTCGGAGCCTCGGAGCCTCGGTGCCTCGGGGCGGGCCCCGGCCGGGCCGGTCCTGTCGGGGCGTCAGGAGTGGAGGAGGCGGGTCTTGGCCTCCTTGAACTCCTGCGGGGTGAGGAGGCCCTCCCGGGCCAGGTTCGCCAGCTGCGCCAGCTCCGCGGCCAGGCCCTGGTGCGGGGTGCCCGCGGGAGCGGTGCTCGTCCGGGGCTCCGGAGTCGGCGCCCCGGCCGTACCGGACTCCGGTGCGGGCGTTTCGGAGCCGGCGGCCCCGGCCCCCGCCGCGCGGGCCAGGAGACCCCGCAGGAGGGGACGCCCCGTGGGGCGGTCGGCCGGCTCCACGCGCGTGCCGATCGGGCGGACGAACATCAGGCCGCCTCCGTCCGCTCCGGCGGGATCCGGACCGAGCCCGCGATCCTGCCGCCCGCCGCCCGTACGGCGATCGCCGCGTCCTCGGCCCATACGTGTTCCACGAGCAGCAGCAGCGCGCAGCTGCCCCGTTCCAGCAGCCCCGCCGACTCCTCGACGTCCTCCGCTCCGATCAGCTGTGCCGCCTCCCGGTGCCGCAGCAGCCCCTGAAGCTCCAGGAACGCGTCGAACTCCGCCGCCAGCACCTCGCCCCCCGCCGTCTTCGTGACCACGAGCCCGTCGATCAGCCGTACGACACCCGCCTTGCGCAGCCCCATCACGGCCTCGACCGCCGGTACCCGCAGCTGCTCCTCCGGGAAGGCCAGGACGATGAATTCCACTGGTCCCATGTCTCGCCGCTCCCACTCGTGACCGATTCTGACTACTCCTCGGCACTCTATGACATAAGCGGACATACCATCCGTCCGCTTGCTACGTTTCCGATATGACCGCTCTGACGGCAGAGGTGGCGGAGCCCGTACCGCCCCCGCCCCCCGACGGCTCCGCGTCCACGCGCAGAGGCGTCGAGCTGACGCTCCTCGCCGGAGCCGTCCTCATCTGCGTCCTCGGCCACCACTACGTCGGCCTCGCCACCACCGGCCGCACCCCCGAGCCGGCCGGCCGCTACGCCGCCGAACTCGCCGGAGCGGCCCTGCTCGCGCACCTCGCCGTCCGCTTGCGTGCCCCGTACGCCGATCCGGTCGTCCTCCCCATCGCCGTGCTGCTCAACGGCCTCGGCCTGGTGCTGATCCAGCGCCTCGACGCGACGACCCCCGCCCACCTCACGGCCGGTGACCAACTGCGCTGGTCGGCGCTCGGGGTGGTGCTCTTCGTCCTCGTCGTCGTGCTGCTGCGAGACCACCGCGTGCTGCAGAAGTACGCGTACCTCTCCGTGGCCGCCGCCCTCGCGCTGATGCTCGTCCCCGTGTTCTTCCCGGCCGTCAACGGCGCCCACATCTGGATCCGGTTCGCCGGACTCTCCTTCCAGCCAGGCGAGTTCGCCAAGATCCTGCTCGCCGTCTTCTTCGCCGCCTACCTGGCCGCCAACCGCACCGCCCTCGCCCTCACCGGGCGGCGGCTGTTCTGGAAGCTGCGCCTCCTGCCCGGCCGGGTGCTCGGACCGATCCTCGCGATCTGGCTGCTCAGCGTCGGACTGCTGGTCCTGGAGAGGGATCTGGGGACCTCGCTGCTGTTCTTCGGGCTGTTCGTGATCATGTTGTTCACCGCGACCGGCCGGATCGGGTGGATCGCGATCGGTCTGCTGCTCGCCGCCGTCGGCGCGTACGCGGTCGGGACGTTCGAACCGCACGTGCACAGCCGGGTCGAGGACTGGCTGAATCCTTTCGCTTCCATCGAGAGGGGCGAGGGCCCCGGCCAGCTCGCCCAGTCCCTCTTCGCCTTCGCCGCGGGCGGACTCCTCGGCTCCGGGCTCGGCCACGGCCAGTCCTTCCTCATCGGCTTCGCCGCCAAGTCGGACTTCATCCTCGCCACCGCCGGCGAGGAGCTCGGCCTCGTCGGGATCACCGCGATCCTGCTGCTCTACGGACTCCTGGTCCACCGGGGTTTTCGCGCCGGGCTCGCGCTGCGCGACCCCTTCGGACGCCTGCTCGCCACCGGGCTCGCCTCGATCGTCGCGCTCCAGGTGTTCGTCATCGCCGGGGGAGTCACGGGGCTGATCCCGCTCACCGGCATGGCCATGCCCTTCCTCGCCCAGGGCGGCTCCTCCGTCGTCACCAACTGGGTCATCGTCGCGCTGCTCGTCCGGCTCGGCGACAGTGCGCGCAGGCCGCGTCCCCCCGAGGAGGCCGCCGCGTGATCCGCTACATCCGCTGGTGCGCCTGCTTCTGCGCCCTGCTGCTCGTCGCCCTGCTGGTCAACGTGGCCCGCGTGCAGGTCTGGGAGGCCGCCGCGTACGGGGCCAACCCGGCCAACAAGCGGCCCGCCATCGAGCGCTACGCCGAGCCCCGCGGGGACATCCTGGTCGACGGCCGGCCCGTCACCGGATCCCGGGACAGCGGGCAACTGCTGCGCTTCGAGCGGACGTACGCGAACGGCCCGCTCTACGCGCCGGTCACCGGCTTCTCCTCGCAGACGTACGGGACCAGCCTGCTGGAGCGCGCCGAGGACGCGCTCCTCGCCGGCACCGATCCGGGGCTCTCCGCCTTCCCGCTCTGGTACGACCTGGCCCGCGGCCGCCCGTCCGGCGGGAACGCGGAGACGACCGTGCGGGCCGGCGCGCAGCGGGCCGCGTACACCGGGCTCGCGGGCCGGCGCGGCGCCGCGGTCGCCCTGGAGCCCGCCACCGGGCGGATCCTCGCCCTGGTCAGCAGCCCCTCGTACGATCCGGCGGCGCTCTCCGGCACCGGCGGGCCCGTCAAGGCGGCCTGGGCCCGGCTGAACGCGGACCCCGCCCGGCCGATGCTGAACCGGGCGCTGCGCGAGACGTACCCGCCCGGCTCCACCTTCAAGATCGTGACGGCGGCCGCGGCCCTGGACGCGGGCGTGGTCGACGACGTGGACGCGCCCACGCAGACCCCCGACCCCTACCCGCTGCCCGGTACCAGCACCCTGCTGCCGAACGCGGGCAGCGGCTGCCAGGACGCCTCGATGGCCGAGGCGGTGCAGTGGTCCTGCAACACGGTGATGGCGAAGATCGGGGTGCGGGTCGGGCTGCGCGCGATGGTGGACGCGGCCCGCCGGTTCGGCTTCAACGAGGAGGGGCTGCGGGTGCCGGCCTGGGTGTCCCGGTCGAACTTCGACACCGACATGAGCCCGGACCAGCTGGCGCTCTCCTCGATCGGGCAGTTCAACACGCGGGCCACGCCCCTGCAGATGGCGATGGTGGCGGCGGCGGTCGCCAACGGCGGTGAGCTCGACTCCCCGTACCTGGTCGAGCGGACCACCCAGGACGACGGGGACCAGGTCCGGCGCGGGCAGCAGCACGGCCTGGGCCGGGCGATGAGCCCGGCGACGGCGCTGCGGTTGCAGGAGATGATGGTGGCCGTGGTGGAGAACGGGACCGGGCGCAATGCCGCGATCCCGGGCGCGGTGGTGGGCGGCAAGACCGGCACGGCCCAGCACGGGGTGGGGAACGCGGGGACCCCGTACGCGTGGTTCATCGGCTGGGCCAAGGCGCAGGACGCGGCGCAGCCGGGGGTGGCGGTGGCGGTGGTCGTCGAGGACGCCGAGGCGCGCCGCGGGGACATCAGCGGAAACGGCGCGGCGGCCCCGATCGCCCGGGCGGTGATGGAGGCCGCGCTCGCCGCGCCGGCGAAGCGCTGACGGACCCGTCCTGCGGGGCCCTCCTGCGCGGGGCCCCCTCCTGCGGGACCTCCTCCTACGCGGGATCCGCTCCCTCGGCGATCGCCGCCTCCACCTCCGCCACCCGGTCCGCCTCCTCCGCCGCGAAGCGTTCGCGGTCCAGTGCCTCGGCGATCTCCTCGTCCTGGCTCATCAGCAGGTCCAGGTTCGAGTCGCCCATCTCGAAGACGCCCATGTCCAGGTACGCCTTCTGCAGCCGCTCGCCCCACAGCCCGATGTCCTTCACGCACGGCACGATCCGGCTGAACAGCAGCTTCCGGAACAGGTGCAGGAACTCCGACTGCTCGGTGAACTCGTCGGCCTCCTTCCGCGAGATGCCGAAGTTCTCCAGCACCTCCACCCCGCGCAGCCGGTCGCGCATCAGGTAGCAGCCCTCGATCACGAACTCCTCGCGCTCGCGCAGCTCGGCGTCCGTCAACTGCTTGTAGTAGTCCCGCAGCGCCATCCGCCCGAAGGCCACGTGCCGGGCCTCGTCCTGCATCACGTACGCCAGGATCTGCTTGGGCAGCGGCTTGTCGGTCGTGTCGCGGATCATCCCGAAGGCCGCCAGGGCCAGCCCCTCGATGAGCACCTGCATGCCCAGGTAGGGCATGTCCCAGCGGGAGTCGCGCAGGGTGTCGCCGAGCAGTGCCTGGAGGTTGTCGTTGATCGGGTAGAGCATCCCGACCTTCTCGTGAAGGAAGCGGCCGAAGATCTCGGCGTGCCGGGCCTCGTCCATCGTCTGGGTCGCGGAGTAGAACTTCGCGTCCAGGTCCGGCACCGATTCCACGATCCGCGCCGCGCACACCATCGCGCCCTGCTCGCCGTGGAGGAACTGGCTGAAGTTCCAGGCGGTGTAGTGCCGGCGCAGCTCGCCCTTGTCCTTCTCGGTGAGCTTGGACCAGTGCCGGGTGCCGTACAGCGTCAGCGCCTCGTCCGGGGTGCCGAGCGGGTTGTACGGGTCCACCTCCAGCTCCCAGTCGATGCGCTTGGCGCCGTCCCACTGCTTGTCCTTGCCCTTCTGGTAGAGGGCGAGGAGCCGCTCGCGACCCTCGGCATACTCCCAGCTGAAGCGGGCCGCGCCGGATGCCGGGACCTGCCAGACGTCCGCGCCCGGGTCCTTGGTGTAGAGCTCGTGCGTCGACACTGACGCCCCCTCGGCTCGTGTACTTCCGTACAGGACTGGATGGTTGGCAGCGTCACACGTTGGTAGACGCGGGGTCAACAAGTCGCGCGCAGGGGATTGACGGCCTTGCTGACAAGCAGTCTCATAACTACTGACCGCCGGTAACCCGATGAGCGAGGTATCCGAAGCCATGACCACCGTGACCGATCGAGGCGGGCTGCAGGACGCGCTCGGCCTCCTCAAGGACCGAGAAGAGATCGCCGCGCGCCTGCTCGAATCCTCGGCCAAGCACTCCTTCGACCCCGACAAGGAACTCGACTGGGACGCCCCGCCCGTCGACGGCACGTACTACTGGCCGCCCGAGCTGCTGTCCCTCTACGACACACCGCTGTGGAAGAAGATGGGCGAGGAGCAGCGCATCGACCTCTCCCGCCACGAGGCGGCGGCCCTCGGCTCGCTCGGCATCTGGTTCGAGATCATCCTGATGCAGCTGATGGTCCGGCACGTCTACGACAAGTCCCTGACCAGCAACCACGTCCGGTACGCGCTCACCGAGATAGCCGACGAGTGCCGCCACTCCATGATGTTCGCCCGCATGATCCAGAAGGCCGGCGCCCCCGCCTACCCGGTCTCCCGCACCAACCACAACCTCGCCCGCATCCTCAAGACCGTCTCCACCACCCCCGGTTCCTTCGCCTGCACCCTCCTCGGCGAGGAGATCCTCGACTGGATGCAGCGCCTCACCTTCCCCGACGAGCGCATCCAGCCCCTCGTGCGCGGAGTCACCCGCATCCACGTCATCGAGGAGGCCCGGCACGTCCGCTACGCCCGCGAGGAACTGCGCCGGCAGATGCTGACCGCCCCGCGCTGGGAACAGGAGCTCACCCGAGTCAGCTGCGGCCAGGCCGCCCGCGTCTTCTCGACGGCCTTCGTCAACCCGAAGGTCTACGAGAACGTCGGCCTCGACCGGCGCGAAGCCCTCGCCCAGGTCCAGGCGAGCGGCCACCGGCGCGAGGTCATGCAGACGGGCGCCAAGCGGCTCACGGACTTCCTCGACGACATCGGCGTCCTGCGCGGAGTCGGCCGCAGGCTCTGGAAGAGCTCGGGACTCCTCGCCTGAACCGGCTGTTTCGGGGCTACCCTGCGGGCATGACGACCGTACGCGCGTACCGCAGGCTGAGCGTCGAGGAGCGGCGGGCCCAGCTCCTCGACGCCGCCCTGTCGCTGTTCGCGCACCGGGCCCCGGAGGAGGTCTCGCTCGACGACGTCGCCGAGGCGGCGGGCGTCTCGCGGCCCCTGGTCTACCGCTACTTCCCGGGCGGCAAGCAGCAGTTGTACGAGGCCGCCCTGCGCTCGGCGGCCGACCTGCTGGAGCAGTGCTTCGCCGAACCCCAGGCCGGACCGCTCACCCAGCGCCTCTCCCGCGCGCTGGACCGCTACCTGGCCTTCGTCGACGAGCACGACGCCGGCTTCTCGGCCCTCCTCCAGGGCGGAAGCGTCGTCGAGACCTCCCGTACGACGGCCACGGTGGACGGCATCCGCCGGGCCGCGGCCCAGCAGATCCTCTACCACCTGGCCGTACCGGCCCCCGGCCCGCGGCTGCGGATGATGGTCCGCACCTGGATCACCGCCGTCGAGGGGGCCTCCCTGATCTGGATCGACGAGGGCAAGGAGCCGGAGGTCTCGGCCCTGCGCGACTGGCTGGTCGACCAGTTCATAGCCCTCCTGACGGCGACCGCGGCCACCGACCCGCAGACGGCCGCCGCGGCGCGCGCCGCGCTGGCCCTGGAATCGGCGGACGGCCCGGTCGGGGTGCTGGCCCGCCGCGTCATCCCGGTGGTCTCCGAGGCCGCCCACCTGCTGTGACACTGGTGGGGTGAGAAGCGAACGCACGCCCTTCGAGGGCGGTCCGATGGACGGGCGGGTCCTGCCGATCCTCCTCGGCCCGACCGGCCACCCGCCGAAGTGGTACGAGATCCCGGTCCCGGCGGCCGACGGCGGCCCCCCGACGGTCCTGGTGTACGAGCGGGTCCCGGCGGGCCATTCGAAGCGGCTGCACCTCCAGAAGGGCTGGAAGTACACGTACACCCCCTCCGGCCGGAAGCCGGGGCTCCGTTGGCCCTGGACGAAGACGAAGCCGACCCCGCCGGGGGAGGACTCCGCCCGGAAGCCCGGGGAGGACTCGGCCTAGTGACCTGGTTCGGAGATCCTGTCGCAGTAGCGGCAGATGCGGTCGAGGATCTGGTCGGCGGTCTTGGTCCACTTGAAGGGCCGGGCATCGT